>JBCCEJ010000009.1:0-114979 GCA_039030335.1 Pseudomonadota bacterium
ATCAATCCGTGCACGACACGTGCCATGCCTGTTACGGGCATCGAAGAATCGATGGGATGCGATGTGAACGCCAGGGCCGTAGCCCCGGTCCGCTCTTGCTGCGCCGGCCCCTCGGCGCACGCGGTGGCGCTGGCGAACGACGACGTCGGGCTCGCACCTGGCGCCGTTGGAGATCTGCTGACCCAGGGCTGGGCGTTTTCTGGATCGGCCAGCCCCGGGGTCACGGTCACGACCAGGGCAGCCGCTACAGTTCCTTGACCAGTGGGCCGAAAGACTCGATGGCCTGCATGATGTCCGCGAAGTTGCCTGGCGGCCTGAACACGAGCTGGGTCGCGCCAGCTTCGATCCACTGCCGGGCACCTTCAGCCCAGGCGTCGGGCCCACCCTCGCCCGCAAACAGCGTGGCTTCGATACCGAGGGTCGACGCATCGCGGCCCGCCTCACGCGCGGCCGTGCGGAACAACTCGAACTTCTCAGCCGTGCTGTCGCTTTGCTGGTCGAAGGCGATGACCTGCCAGCCATCGGCAAGACGCCCGGCCCGCCGCACCGCCGCATCCGCGATGGCGCCAATCCATATCGGGATGGGACGCTGGAACGGCATGGGCGCAAGACCGGCATCATTGATCGTGTGCCATTCGCCGGCATACGTCACATGCTCTTCCGTCCAGAGCTTGCGCATGACCTCGATCTGTTCTTCGAGGCGACGAGCCCGATTCGAGAATTGCATGTCCAGCGCTTCGTATTCGGCTTCGTTCCAACCGATACCAAGCCCCATTTGCAGACGACCGCCGCTTAGCAAATCGAGCTCTGCGGCTTGCTTCGCCACCAGGACGGCCGGACGCTGAGGCATGATCAGCACGGCCGACTTGAGCCCCAGCGTGCTGGTTACTGCCGCAATAAAGGTCAGCGTTGTCATCGTCTCGTGATGCGGGAACTCAGTCGTATAGTTGTTCGCGAGCGGTAGCGGTCCACGCGGGGTACGCGTCTGGATGACATGGTCGGGCATGTTGACGTGGCTGAAGCCCAGCCCTTCGACGGTCTGCGCGAAGTCGCGAATGACGCTCGGGTCGGGGTCGATCTCTGCCTGCGGGAAGTGAACACCGATCTGCATGCCTTTTCTCCCTTCTGAACTGTATGTGATCACGGTCGGGCGCGGTGGCTGAGGACAAGGCGTTCGCCCACCTTCAATGCAGCCCGGACTGCCCACGCGAGGTGTCGTCAGACTGACATCAGCTTGAGCGAACGGGCCAGATCTTTCAGGTACGGCACGTGTTCCTCTTCGATCGTGTGCCGGTCTGTAGCCTTGTAGAACTTGCGCACCCAGTCGTTCTTGGCCTGGATGTCTTCGTGCATGGCTTCGACAGCCGGCAGTCGCGCTTCGCCGAGTTCCACCGCGCGAATCCAGGCGGCCTGCCGCTCGAACACCATGTTGAGCGCAGTATCGGTATTGAAGAAGCCGACAAAGTAGAGGCCCGGCCAGCCGGGCGCGACCATTCGCTTGTAAAGATCGAGCCGGTTACGTTCTACCTTCACGACGTCGTCCGAGACGAGGTCCAGATCGATGAGATACCCGGTCGCCGCGATCAGCACGTCAAACTCGCCTTCGCTTCCATCACTGAACCGAATGCGTTGGCCGTCGATGCCTTCGATTTCGTGCTTCACCTCTACACGGCGGTACAGCACGTCGTTGATGATCGTACCGTTGCTGGTCGCATGCGTGCGTTGGGTCATCGGTCGGAAACCCAACCGGGTCTGGTCGCCATGGGCCAGGTACGCGATGAGACGCAGCAACCAGCGCCGCACCCGACCGGGAAGCCAGGGACGCTGAATCATCATCGTCAGGTCTGTGCCGGGAATGCCAAACAGGTACTTGGGCATGATCAAGGCACCTGAGCGGGCAACGAGCACGCACCGGTCGGCCGTTGCGCAGACATCGCCGGAGATGTCGAGCGCGCTGTTGCCGACGCCCACGATGCAGATTCGCTTACCAACAAACGGGGCGGGCTCCCGATAGTAGTGCGAATGCAGATACTCGCCGGAGAACTGTTCGCGAAACTGGGGCACGTGATTCGGGACAGACAGGTGGCCGCTCGCAACGACTACGGTATCGAAATGCTCGGGCTCACCAGACTCGAACTCGACGGTCCATCGAGCGCCCTCGGCGTCATCGTCGATGGGCCGTACCTTCTTGACTGTAGTGTTGAAACGAACATTGGGCGAAACACCAAAATGCTCCGCGTAGCGAACGAGATAGCGGTGCATATCCCAGTGATCCGGAAACGTCTGCACGTCTGGCTCAAAAGCCAGGTCATGAAAGCACGTAACCGATCGCGACGTGTTGATGTGCAGCGTTTTGTAGGCAGACGACAGGCCGTTATCGTTTTCATAGCACCACATGCCACCGAGTTTGCTTCCGGCTTCGAATACGGTGACGTCGCGAAAACCCGCCTGTAGGAAATACTTGGCCGTGCAAAGCCCCGACGCGCCGGCACCTACAATCGCTACAGATTTTTCTCGCGGGTCGGTTGTGCGCAACGACTCTGCCCGTTAACTGCCGATAGCCACTTCGTACCTGCGCTTACGTTAGAGGACCCGGTTGTCGTGGTCCAGACGGGGAACCGGCCAGTCGCTGCGGCGAAGACCTTGCAAACGAGCGATAGTCTGAATCCGCTCGACTACCGGCAATAAGTGCAATGCCGGCGCATACGGCGTAATATTGCGGGTTGGCAGAAGCCGGTCCATGCGCCGGAACTGGCACCACAGACCTGGCATTCGCACCGATCGCCGGCGGCTCAAACCTGGTGTCTCAGGCTGACACAGCAAACGCTGGACGTCCTGACCCAAGCTACTCCAACCAAGCGTGTTCGCCGCCCGGTGGCGCTACGCGCTGTCTGCTATCAATCTGCAGACCGACTTCAGGAACGCTCTCCTTGTCCGAACAACCTGCCCTCACTTTTGCCGCTGCCAGGCTCCCCGAGCCGATCGAGCGCGCTGTACTGGAAGCTGGCTACGAAACCCCAACCGAGATTCAGGCAGCTGCGATTGGCCCGCTGCTCGCCGGTCATGACGTTATCGGCGAAGCGCAGACGGGCACTGGCAAAACCGCCGCCTTCGCGCTGCCTCTGCTGGCGCGTCTGAATCTCGACTCCAGAGCGCCGCAACTCCTGGTGCTGACGCCGACCCGCGAGCTGGCGATACAGGTAGCCGAGGCGTTTGCCCGCTACGCACGGCATCTACAGGGATTTGCGGTTGCCTGCATTTACGGAGGCCAACCATACGGCCCTCAACTCGGGCAGCTCGCGCGCGGGGCTCAAGTCGTCGTCGGGACACCGGGGCGGATGTTGGACCACGTACGTCGAGGTTCGCTCGAGCTCGCCACGATCGGTGCGGTCGTGCTTGACGAAGCTGATGAAATGCTCCGCATGGGCTTCATTGAAGACGTCGAAGCCGTGCTGGCAGGCACTCGTTCGGACAAGCAGGTCGCACTGTTCTCGGCGACGATGCCAGGGTCTATTCAGGCGATTGCGGATGCGCATACGACGAATGCGAAAACCATTCGCGTAGAGCCGACAACGCGGTCTGCGGCGCATGTCGAACAAACCTACTGGTTTACCCGCGGCACTACGCGGCTGGAGGCGCTGGATCGCTTCCTGGAGGTAGAGCGAACCGACGGCGCCATCGTGTTCACCAGAACCAAGGTCAAAACCGAAGAGGTGGCGGCCTATCTGGAACGCGCGGGTTACGCGGCGGCCGCACTGAACGGAGACATGAATCAGATCTCACGCGAGGCCGTGGTCGCGCGCCTGCGCGACGGCCGCCTCGACATTGTTGTAGCCACCGACGTGGCCGCGCGTGGGCTGGACGTCGAGCGAATTGGCCTGGTCGTCAACTTTGAGATGCCGTTCGACGTCGAAAGCTACGTGCATCGAATCGGGCGAACCGGACGCGCAGGCCGCTCCGGCAAGGCCATTGCGTTCGCC
This sequence comes from Pseudomonadota bacterium, assembly GCA_039030335.1. GTDB lineage: Bacteria > Pseudomonadota > Gammaproteobacteria > HK1 > HK1 > JBCCEJ01. The sequence continues at coordinate 3,981 of JBCCEJ010000009.1, forward strand.
TCGGGGCGCGACCGTGGTTTGTTGCGCGCAATCGAACGAGCGACACGTCAGCGCATCAACGAAGTATCGCTGCCGACGTTGCACCAAATCGCCTTGTCGCGCGAAGCGCACCTGTCGACGGCACTGCAGCGAGTGAGTGCTGAGCGAGACTTGTCCCAGCACCGCAAGTTTGTCGAATCTCTGACCCAGGGTTCCCCTGAACGTCTGCTGGAAGTCGCCACGGCGCTCGCGGCGCTCGCCGAAGGCGATCGGCCCTTGCTGGAGGTCCCGGACGAACCATCGACCGCCGCTGCGGATGCCGCCGCTGCGCCGAGAGACGGAAAACACGTTGCAACGGAACGGGGCGCCGAGCGGTCGAAGCGCCGACGCGCTGACGTGGAAGACTTCGTACGCTACCGGTTGGATGTCGGTGCCACACACGGCGCGCGTCCAAAACACATCGTCGGCGCGATCGCCAACGAAGCCTCGCTGGACAGTCGCTACATCGGTGCCGTGCAGATCGAACCGGAATTCTCAGTCGTCGAGTTGCCGGCCGGCATGCCGAAAGAGATCTTCCGACACTTGCAGAAGGTCCGGGTGTGCAACCGCCCGCTACGGCTGACACCCTGCGAGGAGCAAGCTGCAATCCCGGGTAGGCCAAAGCCCCGGGGCAGCGCGACCAAGAAACCATCCCGGGCACACAAACACCAGCATCGAAAAGGGCAGCGCCGCTTGAAGCGTGACGCCGCCTGAGCTTTCACCGCCTTGGCGTGAGAGCGGCAACACGGTCGCCCGAATTTCTCTCGCCATCTCCGGTAAGTTCGGCGTCGCAAGCGCTCGCTATCCGTAGCTGCAAACGAAGATGGCGTGCTTTGCCGGACGGCCGACAGAACCTCGGAGTGTCTGAGGCGAAGTCTGTGCTGCAGGCGCGAGACCAACAGGGTCCTGGTGAGTGTGGGCTCACTGCCCGGCGTCGCCGCTTTTATCATTGCTTCGAGCCGGTGGCGGCTGCCCGGTGCCGTCGAGGGCCGCGAGCACCCAGGCGTGGTGAGCTGGATAGCGGAACAGGTCGCGCGCATCAGCATGCGGGCTCACCTGCTCACGCAAGAACTGGCCGAAACGCTCATCAACTTCGCGCGCGACAGTCTCGTGCGAGACGCGCATGGTTCACGGCTCACGCCAGCACCTCGAAAGTCGTTCCCGGCACCGGGATGCGGGTCGACGAGCCGGTGTGCAACCGCGAGTGCCAGCTCGCCATGTTCAGCATCATCGATGTCACGAGTCGAGGCGACCACCTCGTCAATTCGCGTCCATCCCTTCGCCGCGCACGGTTGCAGGCGTGTGGCCAATGCCACAAAAACTGCGAATGTCGGGAGTGTCGTGGCTCGCTAACCGAGGAGCCGCGGCCAAAGTACGATCGCGCTACTAAAGCCGATAGCGCCGCATGGCCATTGCCCAGCGGCCCCGACAGACTCCGCCATCTTCTCTACACTGTCTCGGAAGGTGGCGGGCATCTCTTAGATGCGCCGGTGTCATCGCAACCGCGTTCCAGGTGATCGGGATGAACCGTTTCGACTATATCATTGTTGGCGCCGGCACCGCCGGCTGCGTGCTCGCCAATCGGCTGAGTGCCTCAGGAGAGCACTCGGTGCTGCTGCTCGAGGCTGGCGAACGCGATGACTACTTCTGGATCGACATCCCAGTCGGGTATCTCTATACGATCGCCAACCCGCGCACGGACTGGTGCTACGAGATCGAGCCGGACCCGGGCTTGAACGGACGCTCGTTCGGCTACGCGCGCGGCAAGGGGCTCGGCGGCTGCTCGTCTATCAACGCCATGATCTACATGCGCGGTCAAGCCAGCGACTACGACCATTGGCGACAGCTTGGGAATGCCGGCTGGGCATGGGACGACGTGCTTCCGGTGTTCAAACGCTCCGAGGACTATCAGCACGGCGCTGATGAGTTTCATGGCGCCGGAGGTGAACTCCGCGTGGAGGAGCGCCGCGTAAACTGGGAAATACTCGACGCATGGCGAGACGCCGCCGAGGAGTGTGGCATCCCAAAGATCGCAGAGTTCAACCGCGGCGACAATTCTGGCAACGCCTACTTCCAGATGAACCAGCGCACCGGCAAGCGTTGGAGCGCGGTGCGCGCGTTTCTCGAACCAGCCATGAAACGAACCAACCTGACGGTCAAAACCAACGCGCACGTCAACAGACTTGCATTCGAAAGACTCGACGGACAACTGGCGGTCACAGGTATCGAAGTGCGCTTCGCTGACGACTCGCCGCAGCTGTTCCATGCGTCCCGAGAGGTCATTCTGAGTGCCGGCTCGATTGGGTCGCCACAGATTCTGCAGCTGTCAGGCATCGGACAAGGCACGATGCTGAAAGAACTCGGCATAGATGTGCATCTCGAGTTGCCAGGCGTAGGAGAGAATCTGCAGGACCATCTGCAGATCCGCACTATTTACTCGGTCGAAAACACCGTTACGCTGAACCGCCGTGCGCGGACGCTCTGGGGCAAAGCTGCAATGGGCATCGAGTACGCGTTGTTCAAAACCGGACCGCTGACGATGCCCCCTTCACAATTGGGCGCGTTTGCGAAGAGCGATGAAAGCCAGGCGTCGGCCAACATGGAATGGCACGTACAACCACTGTCCCTCGACAAATTCGGTGAGCCTCTGCACACCTTCGACGCCATCACCCCATCGGTGTGCAATTTGCGCCCTACCAGCCGCGGACATGTGCGCATCAAGTCTCCAGATTCGAGTGTCTACCCGGCGATCGCCTTGAACTATCTGTCAACTCCCGAAGACCGCGCCGTCGCTGTGGCCGGACTCAAGCACACGCGCAGGATCATGGCCGCTGATGCCCTGGCGCGCTTCGCTCCAACGGAGCTGAAGCCCGGGGCGGAAGTCCGGTCAGAAGATGATCTGGCCAGGGCCGCCGGAGATCTGGGCACCACCATCTTTCATCCAGTGGGGACCTGCAAGATGGGCCCGGACCCGCAAGCGGTCGTGAGCGACCGCCTGGCGGTGCATGGCGTAAAGAACCTGCGGGTAATCGATGCGTCCATCATGCCGACAATAACGTCCGGAAATACCAACGCTCCCACCGTAATGATCGCGGAGAAAGGAGCAGAGTTCGTGTTGGAGGACAGCCTCTAGATACGCCAGCGATCGAAGAGCGGTAAACGCAGGCAAACCCTTTGGAACGAGATCCCGTTCAGCTAAAGGCCCGATGCTTGCAGTTTGTACACGCCGTTTGCCTGCGCGGTTCGTTTCAACAGTGAATCACCTGCACGGGCGCCATCGAATCCAGAACATGTTCGCAGTCCGCGATGACCTGTTCGCCAGCTCTCTTGCGGCAACCGAATCCGGCAGCACAACCGACCTCGGCCCGTACAGGGAGATGGCTGGAAAATCGACGACTCGAGAATTGCCGAATCAAGGCGCTGTCGATTTTCTTGGCCAGCACCGGTCTGTAGTCAGACCGTCAAGTACAAAATTCTCAACCACTTTCGCTATAGTCGCGCTGATTCGCACGCCAATCCGGGAGAAACGGTCATCAATGAACAACTCTGAGCAGCGCGTCGCCTTGATCACCGGCTGCGGCAAGGAAAACGGTATCGGTGCCGCCACCGCACAACGTCTGGCCCGTGATGGTTTCATCGTGGCGGTTACCGACGTTGCCGCCGCGGGTGTGGACAATGACAACGCTGTGGCCCGGTCCGGTACCTCCTGGCAGGGTCTCGATACGCTCGTGGCACGTATCACCGAGGCTGGAGGCTCGGCCGTCAGCTACACGGGCGACGTTTCATCGGAAGCCGGGGCGGCCAGTCTGGTGGAGCGCACACTCGACAGGTACGGGCGTCTGGACGTGCTCGTGAACAACGCGGGCGCGCCCCACGGCAAGGACCGCGGTCAGATCGAGTCGGTGCCACTGGAAGCGTGGGAGGCAGTGTTCGCGATCAACGTACGCGGGGTGTTCCTTATGACCCGCGCGGCAGTTCCGCACATGAAAGAACGTGGCTATGGCCGCATCGTCTCCATGGCCTCCGTGGCCGGTCTGGAAGCATTACCTGAACGGGCAGCGTACTGCGCCTCCAAAGCGGCGGTAATCGGAATGACGCGTTCGTTGGCATTCGACCTCGCCGACAAAGGCATCACGGTCAACTGCGTGTGCCCGGGTTCCATCCGTACCGACCGGGCGATCAGTTCCACGTTGCGGGCCGGTTACGCGGATGTGGACGAGGGGCTGGCGGAGCGAGCGAAGTTCATCCCGGTCAGGAGGCACGGCCGGCCTGAAGAGATCGCCGCAATGATCGCTTATCTGGCGTCGGAAGACGCCGCCTTCACCACTGGTCAGGCGATGGCAGTGGACGGCGGCGGGCTGCCAGCGAGCGCATTCTGACGATACTAGCCGGCACGCCAAGAAGCGGACGTCGAAAATGTCTGTAGAGGTAGCCCGTGGAGCTCAGCTATTCCGTGCCCTGATACTCTCGCCGCTAACGGCTTGGTTGATTCGGCGGAATCCTGACTGAGCGTCCGACAAAGGCGCCACGATGTCGGCATAGTATCCAACAGCAGGCCACGCAACACGGGCCAGGCGACTTGCATTGCTCGGGTCATCAGGACCGAACAGGACACGCACAGTTGCTTCGATTTCACGTGTCCGTCCAGTGACCAGATAAAGCAGCCAGCGAGGTCGAACCGACAAGTTGGGGCGGCTACCGGAATGTCCGTGCTGACGGGCATCGGCACTACGCGATACAAACGCCTCACTCGCCACCGCGCTGAAAGCCGCCGGTTGGATCTAAACTTCGCTTCGAGAGCCAATCTTTCAGGAGAGCGAGCATGAGCATTGATGCGCTCAAGGTGAGACGCGACGCACTGCTGGGCAAAGGTGCCCCTCTGTTCTACGACGAGCCGTTGCACATCGTCGCCGGCGAGGGGGTATGGCTGACCGCTGCCGACGGACGCAGATACCTCGACATGTACAACAACGTGCCGTGCGTCGGCCACGCGCATCCGCATGTGGTCGGCGCGATGCAGCGCCAGGCGGCGATGCTGAACGTGCACAGTCGCTATCTTCACGAGGGGGTGCTCGACTACGCCGAGCGCTTGACCAGGCTGCACGCCGAAGGTATCGACTGCCTGGTCGTTACGTGCTCGGGCACTGAGGCGTCCGAAGTAGCACTGCTCACCGCGCGAGCCGCAACAGGGCGGGCGGGCGTGATTTGCTCCGATGCTGCCTACCACGGCAACAGCCACGAAATTCGCAAGCTGTCGCGCCTGCGGCTTCGCGGCGACTCCGGTGATCCGAACATTCGCGCCGTCCCGTTTCCCGAAACCTATCGACCGATCGCCCAGGCGCTGTCTGAGAGCGAGCTTTGCAACCGCTACATCGAGGAGCTGGAACGTGTAATAGCCGAGCTGGAGGCCGACGGTATCGGCCTCGCCGCCTTCATGGTCTGCTCGATACTCGCCAACGAAGGGCTGCCGGATATTCCCGAAAACTACATGTGTCGCGCTGCGGAGATCGTGCGCGCCGCAGGCGGTCTTGTGATTTCCGATGAGGTGCAGGCAGGGTTTTGTCGCACGGGGACCTGGTGGGGCTACGAGGCGGTTGGTTTCAAACCCGACATCGCCACCATGGGCAAGCCAATGGGCAACGGACTACCACTCGCAGGTGTTGCTGCGCGCGCCGACCTCGTGGACACGTTTCGCGCGAGCACAGGCTACTTCAACACCTTCGGCTCAAGCCCGCTCCAGGCAGCCGTCGGCAACGCGGTCATCGACGTCATCGAGCAGGAAGGGCTGGCCGAGCGGGTTGCCGCCGTTGGTACGTATCTGCGCGAAGGGCTGCGCATCCTACAGGCAGAACACGAGCGCATCGGCGACGTTCGCGGGCATGGACTATTCATCGGAGTGGACTGGGTCACCAATCCGAACACCCGAGAGCCGGATAGCGACGGAGCAGCACATATCGTTAATCGGCTTCGCGAGAAAGGCTTCTTGATCAGCAATGCAGGCCTCCATCGCAACGTGCTCAAAATCCGCCCGCCGCTGGTGTTCGAACGCGAGCATGCCGACTTGTTTCTGTCCGCACTGAGTGACACCTTGCGGGAAGCCACGGTTGAGCACTAAACCGACCGTCTCTGAACTCGAGACAGCAGCACGCAGACTGCTTCCGCTGTGGGGTTTGCACGAGGCTCGTCTGGAGTTCTTGTCGCAGTCGGAGAACACGGTATTCAAAGCCGTCGCAAGCACCGGCGAGTGCTTCGTCCTGCGTGTGCACCGGCCGGGCTACCACACTTTGCCCGAACTGGAGTCAGAGCATTTGTGGACCCGCGCGCTCAATGAAGCCGGCATCAGCGCGCCGCGGCCGCGCAAGACCCTCGACGGCTGCGGATATGCCGAGATGACGCTCGCCTGTGGCGGGCACAAGTTCACGGTCGGTTTGAGCGAGTGGGTCGAAGGCGAAACCTTGAGAGCGCTCGCCGGTGACGACGACTCAACGCAATCGCATTGCGACAATATGCGCGCGGTGGGGAAACTGCTCGGCCGGTTACACAATCAGGTTGAAGGCTGGCAGGCGCCGGTAGAATTCACCCGCCACGCCCTCGACGCCGACGGGTTGATGGGCGAACGGCCGTTCTGGGGACCGTTTTGGGCGGCCTCTGAGCTCGGCAATGCACGGCGGGCCACGCTCAGGCGGCTGCGCCGGCAGATGCACGCGGCCCTGTCAACGCTCGACCGCGGACCGGATGTCTTCGGGCTGATTCACGCCGACCTGCATCCCGGAAATGTGCTTGACAATGGCCGCGAGCTGCACATTATTGACTTCGATGACGCCGGCTTCGGCTGGCACGCCTATGATTTGGCGATCCCGCTGTTGCCCTATGATCACCGCAACGACTTCGCGCGCATTAGCGATGCACTGGTCGCCGGTTACCGTACACAGCGTCGGCTTGGTAAGTCCGTGCTCGAGCGCCTGCCAATGTTTCGATGTATTCGCCGGCTGGCCCAGATCGGCTGGGACGCAGACCGTCCGGAGCTCGACAAGCCCGAACGCATTCCGAGGCTGGCCGACGAAGCTATCGGTCTCGCGCGAACGCTGACACTCACCGATTGACGCCAGAGCGCACTAAAACGTAATAGGATTGAGTTCGGATCGAAGACATACGACTCAGCCCAAGTGACGATAACCGACGCGACGCCGGCCACCATCGCTCAAGTCCCAACGCTTGATCTCGACGCGCTGCTCAATGGGCGCGACACCACCGATCTTGTGCGCTCGCTTCGAGATGCGTGCGAGACCACTGCGTTTTTTTACGTTCGTAATCACGGCATCCCAGGCGCTGTGGTGGACGCCGCTGTCAGCGCCTCGCGGCGCTTCTTCAATCAGCCGCTTGAACGTCGAATGGCGACGCTCAAAGACCGCTATCATCGCGGCTACCTGCCGGTCGGAACGACGCACGTGCCCGGGCGTGGACCAGACCTGAAAGACAGTTACGATATCGGTATCGACCTCCCTGAAGACCATCCATTAGTGCTCGAAGGGCTGCCTTTGCACGGCCCCAACCAATGGCCAGATCTGGCCGGATTCAAGGAAGCGACCTCGCGCTACTTCGAAAGCGTACGTGCGCTCGGCATGCGGTTGCTGGTGCTGTTCGCACGCAGCCTGGAACTGGAAGACGACTTCTTCGTTCGTTGTTACGCACAGCCGACAGTGCTGATGCGTCTGATGCACTACCCACCACAGGCAGAAGCGAGTTCGGACGACTCGATAGGCGCCACTGCCCACACCGACTTTGGCGTGATAACGATCCTCCTTCAAGATCCCGGTGGCGGACTGGAAATTCAGCTGCCAAGTGGTGAGTGGGCGAGCGCGCCTCAGGTGCCCGGCACCTTCGTCGTCAATCTGGGTCAGCTGATGGCGCGCTGGACCAACGACAGGTACCGCGCCACACCGCATCGTGTCGTGAACCGGCTAGCGCGCGACCGTTACTCAATTCCGTTCTTCTTCAACCCCGATCATCGAGCGCCGGTAGCCTGCATCTCTTCATGCGCCGGGCCCGGGAACCCGCCCAAATACGCGCCCGTGCTCGCTGGCGAACACATCGCTGAGCTCGTGCGCATCAATCAAGGTTTCAAGGCCGGCAAATAGAACTTGGCGCGGGCGGGGCACAGAGGCTGTCATAGGGTCCAGACATCGTCGGAGCTGCCGCGCCGTATGGCGGCACGGCGGACGCAGCGGACGCAGCGGACGCAGCGGACGCAGCGAGCGATTTTGCGCTAGAGTGTTTCGTGAAAAGTATCCTGATTCGTACTGGAACACAGGCCATGGCAGATCAGATCCCTGACGATTATCGCGAGTCACATCTGGCCAAGGGCGAGGACTATGATGCGGACCTGTCTCGCGGCAACATGGACACTTACATGACGAGCTGCGAGCTTCAGATCTTGAAGTCTTTGGTGCCGCGGCTCTTCCCAAACAAGATTCCGCGCTATCTGGATTTTGCCTGTGGCACCGGAAGAATCACGCAGGTGGTCAGCGCGATGGCTGACTACTCTATCGGCCTCGATGTCTCAGAGAATATGATCAGCCAGGCACGGGGCAAGTGTCCCAAAGCGGAGTTCGTCATTGGAGACATAACGCAGGACGACATCGAACTCGAGCCCGTAGATGCCATTACTGCGTTCCGCTTCTTCGGTAACGCGCAAGACGAGCTGCGCACCAAAGTTCTTGCTGGACTTAGTCGCATCATCAAGCCGGGCGGCTATCTCATCGTAAACAATCACCGCAACCCGAATTCACTCCACGAACGGCTCGCTCGCCTGAAGGGCGACACGACGGACACCGATCTGAGCCATACGAAGCTGAGAGAGCTGTTCGCCGACCAGGGTTTCGAGGTGGAGCGAACCATAGGGATTGGTCTCTGGGTCATGATGCATAGGCTACGAGTGGATACCATGCAACGGTCCTTCCTGCGAAAACTAGAACCCTTCTCCAGGTTGCCATTCGTCGCAACCTTGTGTCCCGACGCGATAGTCATTGCGCGCGCGCGATGAGGCTGGGGTTTCCACCGATAGAAGAGCCGAAGGACCAGCAAGAGTGCACATGGAAGAAGCGGCCTGGATACAACTGTTCGCGCGCGGTCAGAAGCACGACCGTGAGCCGGGCTTCACGGATGTCTCCGCACTCGAGACCACGCCCGCCGCCGCTCTCCCGGACAGCGCGATAGTCCTCGTTAGCATGGAAGAAGGCAGTGTGGCAGTGCGCCTGATGCGGTTGCTGTTGCTGCGGTTCCAGCTGCATCGCATCAGGCAGCGCCTGAAGGCGGTCGGGTATGTGCACCTTCGCTACTACTTCGCCTACCCTGATCTCGATCGGCCATATCTGATCGCGGAACTCGAATCGCGGGCGCTGCGCTATTCGCGAACGCATCTGGTATTCAACAGTCGCAGTCGCCTGAAGGGACTTGTAGTTTCAGTCTTGACAAAGATCTCGGGTTGCCTACCGTTTGCAGCCGGCGTCATTGTGGTAGGTTCGCGCAGGTGAACTTCCACGCAGTAGCCCGTCTATGTGCGCGCAATGCGCACCTACTGCCGGATGAGCAGCTGAGTTATATATGCCTTCGGACCAATACGGCCAAATACCTGATATTCACCGCCTCGTCGGAGTACCCGTGCGCCGTTGCCGAATTTGGTCAGGCCAACTTGAAGCGAACGTTCGACGACGCCACCGCGTTGCACGAAATAATGCCGACACTGGTACCAAGGCCGATCGTCGCGGAGCCGGCCGGCGCTGATAACTGGTGGACAATAACCACTGGTGCACCCGGATATCCGTGGTTTGCGCTGCCTGGGCTCGTGCGTAATTCTGACGATTGGCTAAACCTGTTCGACAGGTGCCACGCAGTTCTCAGGACATTCCAGGCGGGCGTAGAGCAGATCGACACGTGGTGCGGAAACGTCACGCCCGGCAAGGAAATTGCGGCGCAGTACCGGCGCTGTCGCGAGCGCGACATCATTCGCTCCAGCAGCCTCGATACGGTAATCGATGAAATGGTCGAAGTGTGGAGCGACCACCAGACCATAGCCGGGTTTGCGCAGCACGGCGACTTCTGTCTGAACAATTTCGTGCTCGGTGCGCACTCCGCGATGCTCATCGACTACGAGCATTTCGACCACACACGAATGCCGCTCCAGGATGAGCTGCTACTCGCCCATTCTCTACTCAGACGCAAGCCCGCTGACGTAGACTTCGGATTCCAGGATGCGGTGGAACGATTAACTGCTACAGGAAGATCTGGGAGTTCATTCTCGTGGCGGCAGATACAGGGGCTCCATACCCATCAGATACTCTGGACCCTCAATGACTTCTACGGCGTACGCGGGCGCGCTGGTCGTGTCGAAGAACTCTTTGTCCAGCTTGAAGAATGCGAAGCGAACTGGAAGCGTCCTGATTGACTGTCCGCGTCCAGGGCCGAGTCTTGTCGCAACGCTGATGCAGGTTGGAATTGAATACCAATGCATCGCCCGGGAGGACGGCGTAAGCCGCGTTGGCAAGAGCAGGTGATGGGAGCGCGGCGAACCATTGTCTGCGCAAGCGCCGCTCTCCTGTTGAATCAACGCGCGACGCACACGCGGTCCCAGTACTGAGTCAAGGACCATGCGATTGAGTAGATGCAGATGATATCGAAGGCGCCCAAGGCGGGATCTGAGTTCGTTGCGGGCGGCGCGCAGTTCACCAGATTCGGTCAACGCAGTTCGCGCTCAGAACCAGAACCAGCCGTGACGTCCGGCAATTGGGATGACCGGGCTCGCCCGATCAGGTTCGCCTGGCCGAAATCGCGAGCGTTTCCGGTTTTGACGCGGCAGCCGACCCAAACACGCTTCTATTTCGACACCATCCACTGAGATTCCGTGCAGTCCGTCTTTGCTTCTCGTCAGCCGCAGGGCAGTGTGTCGACGAGCGTTCGCCCGGTCTTATCAAATGAGCCTGAGACAGGCTCCTGCCCACGTGCGTCGATCCGGGCGATGGCGCCCGCAATCTCAGCGCCAGACACACGAATCTGGCCGAGTTCGCTGGCGGCAAGTGTATCGTCAACATCGATCGTGAACGCTACGCGCGCGCCAGGCGCAAGCCCGCTCACTTTCACCGAGAGGCTCTTGTCACCGTCGCGCACAGACGCCCCCGACGTCAGCGTGACTTGTCCGGTCGAGACAGCAAAGGGCTGATACACCTCGACGCCGGCGCCCTCGGCAGTTGTATCGAAGATGAGCCCCGCCGCGCTCTTCGACAGATCGATCGTCAGTTCGAACGGGCCGGAATCGCACTTTCCGACGTTCGAAACGGTAAAGCGGTCTTTGGGCGCACTCTCGGTAAAGCGCACTTCCAGCGCGGCGTGAGTGACGACAGCAAACAGGGCGAGGCAACAAGCGACGGCGCATCTGGTCAAAGGACCCATCCGGTTCTCCCGAGTCAACTTCTGTAGCGTGCGGCGGTTCAGACTCGGCGTCTCGGCCCCGGTTCCATCAAAAGCTTCGAATTGCGCGCTTGCGCAATCGCGATTCCTTACCTCGACAAGCGTCTTTGCAGTGACATTCACGTTGACGGCGTAACCGATGGTGGTGCCACCGGGTTCGTCTCAACCAGCGAAAACACCGGGTGTTGGTCTTATCCGCCTAACCATTCAGCACCGGAGAGTTTCCCAACTTTTCCAGCAGAAAATCGATGAAAACCCGTACCTTGGCGGTCAACGCGTTGGACTTGGGGTATACGAGCCAGATGGCCGCCTGATCCGTGATTTCGTAGTCTGGCAGCACTCTGATCAATGCACCCTTCTCGAGATCGTCGTGCACGCTCCAGTAGGAATTCATGGAGATACCGACGCCCGCCCGCGTCGCAATTCGCATGCTGGCCCCGTCGTCGAAGGTCACGCGCGCCTGACCGTCAGGCGGTGGAAACGTGCAATCACGTCCTCCGGTCCGGGTGGTCAGCTGCCTCGCGGGCCCATCCATGAACACGAGGATCTGATGACGTAAGAGGTCGTCCGGAGAATCTGGCATTCCATATCTGTGCAGATAGCCAGGGGCGGCGCAGAGTATCCGCTTGTCGTTTGCGAGTTTTCGGCCGCGAAGGCTGCTGTCCTCTATTGCGTAATTGCGCAGGGCCAGATCGTATCCGCCCTCGATGAGATTCATCGGCATGTCAGAGAGCTTCAGGTCGAGATTGACCTCCGGGTACTTCGCCAGGAAGTCGGGAAGGATGGGCGCGACAAAAAGCTGCGCGAACGAGCTTGGCGCAGCAAATCGTAACGTGCCCTTGATGGTTTCGCTGCGAAGCCCGAGCGCCGCTTTGGCCGCCTCCTCCTGAGCAAGGATCTCAACCGCAAATGGCAGGAACTCAGCACCCTCATGCGAGAGCGTGACTTTTCGCGTAGAGCGATGCAGCAAATCGGCGGCAAGCTCCTTTTCGAGCTTCGCAAGCCGGGCGCTCGCGACCGCGGGAGCCAGACCCAGCTGGCGCCCGGCGGCGCTGATGTTGAGTCGGTCTGCGGCCATCACGAACAGCCGTATTGCTTCTGTATCCATGCGGATTTGCTCCTGGCTCTGACCGGCACTGCCGCACAGGTGACGAACCGCGGATTGAGCCTTCGGACTTCAACGCCGGCTTACGGACGCCTGGGACCGGACCATAACGCCAATCCGCGACCCTTTATATACGAAAACCGATAACTGAACACTGAAAGACAGTGTTTAATCGGAATTTGATACCAAATAAGCTACCGCCATCAGACCCGAAGTGGCTGGCGACGAACCCTTGTAACGGAGGCAGGAACGTGCAGCACACCGGGTTAGTCGACCAGCACGTAAAGCGTAACGCTCCTCAGGCGGGCTACTTGGAGGTCGATGACGCGCGCAGAACTTCGAGGAAGGCCACTACGGCTTCGTCAACGTCTGGCAACTGGTGGAGCGGGTTACCGAGACATCGCCGTTGGGTTTCGCGCACCCTTCCAGCATCCAGGCCGAAGAGTGGCTGAACATCGAGCACGCGTATCCAGACCGTCAGGGACGGGTTCGCGGGCTGACCGCCAACCCGGATCACGAATGCTCTTACCTCGCGCGTATGACACCCGCCGAGGCGGCGATCTTCCATTTCGATGGAAATCGCGGCCAGCCAGCCATTCGTCATGGCGCGCTGGACATGCCAGATGGCAACTTTTGAGGCGTCACCGAGGAGGGGCATCGAGAGCCGTACGCTCGTAAGTTATCGATGACAATTGAGAACTCAACGCTAAAGCAGCCGCCGCCGGACAGCGGGTTCAACTCGATCAATGCGGGTTTCGACGCCGTATTCCAGCGTGGGAGGCTGACCCTTGGGTTGGTAGTACCCATAGAAACTTATGCGACCAGCGCGGTTCCGGCCATGGAACGCCATATCGAACGCGCGCAGCTCGCGGAAGCGCTCGGCTTCAAAGCGCTGTGGCTTCGGGACGTGCCGTTCAACGTGCCGTCGTTCGGCGATGCGGGCCAAACCCTCGACCCGTTTGTTTACCTGGGCGCTCTCGCCATGCAGACGAGCCGTATCGCACTTGGTGTCGCCAGCATCATCCTGCCGCTGCGTCATCCGGCGCATGTCGCGAAGGCGGCCGCTTCGGCGGATGTGCTGTCCGACGGCCGAGTGCTGCTGGGAATCGCCTCTGGCGATCGGCCGGAGGAGTATCCGGCGATAGGCGTGCCTTATGAACAACGCGGGGCGCTCTATCGCGAATGTTATGACTACATCCGTGGGATGGGCGAATGTGAGCCGCGCGTCCGGAACACTCTGGGCGAAGTCGGCGGCGGCATGGACATGCTGCCGAAACCAGCCGGCGCCAGGCTGCCGTTACTGGTAACGGGTTCCAGCCAGCAATCCATCGAATGGATCGCCGAACACGCGGACGGGTGGATGACCTATCCCCGGCACGCGGAGGTACAGTCGCGATTCATCGAGAACTTCCGTGCCCTGGCGCAGGATTCGACCGGCGAGGATAAACCCGTGATGGAACCTCTGTACGTAGACCTTGCACCCGACCCCGACTGCCCGCCGTCGCCCATTCATCTGGGCTTGCGATTGGGCGTCAACGCTCTGCGAGAGTTTCTGACCAGCCGTCAGGCGATAGGCGTCAACCACGTAGCGCTGAACCTCCGGTTCAACCGGGCAGGCATCGAAACCACTCTCGAGCAGCTGGCGGACCACCTGCTCCCCGAATTCAACTATCAGGGTCTCAACCAATGACAAAAACCATTCTGATTACGGGCGCCACCGACGGCATCGGCTTTGAGACCGCAAAGCGTCTTGCGGCTGAGGGTCACAACGTTCTGATCCATGGCCGTAAAGAGCAGAAACTCGCAGATACCAGGGCCACCCTTAGCGCGCTCGGCGGCACGGGTACCGTTGAGACATATCGGGCCGACCTTTCCAGTCTCTCGGAAGTAGAGCATCTCGCTCGCGAAGTCGCCGACCGGCACACGGCGCTAGATGTGCTTATCAATAACGCAGGGGTGTTCAAGCTGCCCGGTCAGCCTGCAGGAGGTCTCGACCAACGCATCATCGTCAACGCGGTTGCGCCCTATCTGCTGACGAAACGCCTGCTACCGCTGTTCTCAGCGACGGGACGGATCGTCAATCTGTCGTCCGCCGCGCAGATGCCCGTCACTGAGGGGGCTCTCGACGGGCATGCCCGGATGAACGACAACGAAGCGTACGCTCAGAGCAAGCTGGCTCTCACCATGTGGTCTGTCGATCTGGCGAAGAGGCTGGGCCAGCGCGGGCCGGCCATCATCGCCGTTAATCCAGCTTCATTTCTCGCCAGCAAAATGGTCAAGGACGCTTATGGCGTGGCTGGGAACGACCTCGGCATTGGCGCCGACATTCTCGTACGCGCGGCGCTGCGCGATGAATTTGCCAATGCGTCCGGCCGCTATTTCGACAACGACCGCGGCGAGTTCGCCTCTCCGCATCCCGATGCTCTGAACGACGCGAAGAACGCGATGATCACCGAAGCGATGGAGTCGATCATCAGTTCGTCGAGCTGATGCCGAGGTCACCCGATGCATCGAGATAGAGATACCGCGCGAAGCATCGGCCTCGCGCAAATCCCTGGTCGTCAACCCGCGAGACACCGAAGCGCAGCCCTACAGCATCTGCCAGGTCAGTGCGGCAACACCCTGGCTGTGCTCTTCGCCAAACCAGAATCGCGCTATTGCAACCCCTGATTCTCGAAGGCAAGTCCTCCCGATAGCTTGGGATTGACTCCACGGCCCGGTGGTTCGGCCGCCCGCGCAACCATACTTTGCGCAGGCAAACGGAGCCGTGAACCGCGCATTGACCGCCAAAGAGATCGGCCCTTCGGTCGTATCCCTTGCCGAACCCATCGCGCTTGGGCCTTCAGCCTCCATCAATGCGGCTTAACAGGCCGTTTACGAATCCATCGATCTGCGGATCAGAGAGGCACTCCGAGCCGAAGCTCGTTGGCAAGACCATGCCGAGCGTCAGACGCCGGCACTCAAACGCTTCGCACGGGCAGACGAACAAGGTGCCCAGTTCGACATGGCCAACCAGCGTTCGCGGCCAGAGATGCGGGTGAAGGTGCAGGCGGTCAACTAAAACGGCTCGGGTCTGCCAAGTTCTGGCACGCGGGCTTCCGAGACGCGATGTTCTCCTGGCGATCTGACAGAGGATAGATGACAGCGGGTCAGGTGCAGGAGGTATGCGGCACCGGGGCGAGGGAAGCCCGGGTGCCCCATGGGACGTTTTATCAGCCGTCTACGACCGCGAAGCACTCGATCTCGACCATTGCATCGGGGTCCAGAAGCGCCACGACTTGCACCATCGTCATCGACGGGAAATGCTTTCCGAAGATTTCCTTGTAAGCGGCTCCGATCTCGCGGCCGGCCGCCTTGTAGGCATTCAGGCCGGTTACGTACCACGTCATGTGCGCAATATCCGCTGGCTGGGCGCCGCCACTTGCCAGCACTGTCTTGATATTCGCGAATGCCTGTGCCGTCTGACCGCCAAAACCATCAGCCAGACCACCACCTGCCTGCGGATCGCGCCCGACCTGACCGGCAACAAAAACGGTTCGCCCACTCGCCGATACGCCCCATGAGAATCCGGGCGCACGCGGCCAGGTTTCCGGGTGTAGAAAATCCATTGCTTCGTCCTCCTGAAAATCGGGTTCAGTATACGTGGTTCATGAACTCTGAGATGGCGGCCGGTCCGCGTCACGCGACGCCAGTCGCACTCTGTTTACTTCTGAATGTCTTTGCAATGAAATGCACGGCGCAGGCGTTAGCCTCGTGCAGATGCGTAGAGCGTAAAGCAAAACGATGCATCGCCTCGTATTGAATGGGTTTGCAGTTGAGGAAAGGCGATTGGATATCAAGCCGTTAGGCCGGTTCGTAGGCGCTGAAGTCACCGGCATCGATCTTGCGCGGCCACTCAGTTCCGACGAGGTCGAGGCCGTGCGTATCGCACACGCGACGCACGGCGTTCTGGTGTTTCCAGGCCAGGAGATTTCGTCAGCCGATCTGATGCGCGTTGGCCGGCGGTTCGGCGAGCTGTCAGTGCACCCGTTTTCAACTAACGCGTCGGATACACCTGAACTCATTGTTTACGACAATAAAGAAGGTAACCCACCGCTCTCGACGGACGTCTGGCACACCGATGAGACGTTTCGCGAATCACCCCCGATGGGCACGATGCTGGTGTCGAAGATCATCCCCGAACTCGGGGGCGACACGTGCTTCGTCAATATGGGCGCGGTATACGAAGGCTTGTCGCCACGCATGCAACGTTACCTGGAAGGGCTAGAGGCAATCCACGATTTCCTGCCGTTTAAACGTCTTTTTTCCGGCACGCCGGACGGTGCTGACAAACTGCGCGAGTTCGAACGCCGGCATGCGCCGTCGACGCATCCGGTCGTGCGGGTACATCCGGTCACCGGACGAAAACTGATCTACGTCACAGAGCTGTTCACGGTCCGTATCAAGGACATGGATCCATACGAGAGCCGCATGCTGCTCGACTTCCTTTACCACCGCACCAAGACCAGCGAGTACCAGTACCGGCATCGATGGCAGCCGAACACCCTGGTGTTCTGGGATAACCGGCTGGTACAGCATTCAGCCGTTCACGACTACTATCCGCAACGGCGTCTGATGGAGCGGGTGACGATAAGCGGCGACCGCCCCTTGGGTGACGGTAACCCGGCGTCTGCAGATGACGTACGCCGCGATCTGATGCCGCCAATAGAATCCTTTGTCGGACAGCGGGCGACGCGCCAGAACGAACTGGACGCGTAGAGGCAGCGGCCAGCTTTCTCCTGCCGCCCGATCTTCAGCCGCTCGACCGCGCGCTTTCAGAATTTGTCGAAGGTGCCGAATCATTGTGGTACCGAGCCGTGCGCGCTGCCGGAGCCGGGACATTGCGAATTGCTGTAATAGAAGAGTCCGATGAGCATCTCAGGCTGGTGTGCGAACAGATAGTCGCACTCGGCCACGATTTGAGCTTTGTGGCCAGCACCGCACCAGACGCCATCCGGGCGCTTAGCGGGCACGACATCGACGTGATCATCAGCGATCAGGTCCTGCCTGGAGCTGACGGCGAAGAGTTGATGCGTGAGATTCGCAATGCGCATCGCAACATTCGCGTGGTCGCCATCTCTGGCAGCTATCTTGAACGCTCGATGTTACCCACGTCGAAATTGCTCGGCGCCTCTACGGTCCTTCCGAGGCCATACCAACTCTCGGAACTCGATCACGCCATCGTGGGTACCAGATAACTTTCCAGCGCCGGCGCTGCCGTGGCCGTGGCCGTGGCCGTGCGCAGAGACGCTCAGGCTCCAGTCACGGGCGCAGCATTGGCAGATGCGCAATTTTCTGCTCCACGGCCCGACCTGCATCGCCACTCTCCGGTGCCAGTCGCCCGTTCTCCCCCAACTGGCAGCGGCCTGTCAGACTTGCGAAACTTTCCGGGCACGGTGAATAGCAAATAGCTTCGCCAGTATCCGAACAGCGGGGAGGCCTCATGACGAACATGGATGCATACGCCACTTATGCCTCGGGCAAGGTAGTGACGACCTGCGCGGGCACCGACGCACGTGTCGCAGTGGTAACCATCTGCCGGCCCGATGCGCGCAATGCCTGTGACGTGGAAACCGTCCAGGGCCTTTACGATGCCTTCCAGGATGTGGACCACGACCCGCAGTTCCTGGCGGGAGTGCTGACGGGCCAGGGGGCATACTTCTGCGCAGGTGCGGATCTGAAGGAACTGTCCGCGGGGGCGTCGATCGGTTTCAGTTGGGCCGGTGAAGATAAAGGCGCAACGCGACGCCGTATTTCGAAGCCGTTCATTGCTGCGGTGGAAGGTCACGCCGTCGCGGCCGGATTGGCGCTGGCAGTCTGGTGCGACATGCGCGTGGCCAGTGAATCTGCGGTATTCGGCGTGTTCTGCCGCCGCTTCGGTGGTCCGATGCCAAACGGCGCCACCGTACGTTTGCCGCGAATCATAGGCGAGAGCCGTGCGCTCGACATGTTAATGACAGGGCGCGCTGTTCACGTCGACGAAGCCATGGCCTGGGGACTGGCGGATCGCCGGACCCCGCGAGGTGAGGCACGGGAGGCGGCCATCGAGTTGGCCGATACCCTGGCCGGCTTCCCGCAAGCAGCGATGCTATGTGACCGCAAATCGACCATTTCGCAATGGGACTACCCGGAAGAGGACGCGATCCGCCGCGAGGTCGCCGGAGCATCCGCCGCGTTCCGCGACGCCTTCCAATCGGGCGCCAGTGCGTTCGTGGAAGGCAAAGGCCGGCACGGCGAGTTCTAGCGGCTCGGCTCGAGCGCGGCGGATCAGCTGCCGGGGGAACAGCATTGCTCCGGATACCTGAATCGAAGGCTCTGCAGAGTATCTCGTAGTTACGTATTTGAAGACGGAGGCCGAGTGGTCAATGCGATGAGTGCCGCCGCGGCGGACAACGCGGCGAACACGGTCAAACCGACATCGTAGTTGCCGCTTGCATCGTGCAGAACGCCGGCCAACAGCGGACCCGCCGCCTGGCCGGATACCTGGACAGGCAGAAAAATCCCTCGAATTGCGCCGTAGTGGGCCCGGCCGAAATAGTCGGCCAGAGTCACCGGCAGCATCGTCCCAACGCCACCCAGACCCAGACCGAGTAGAGTGGCCGCAGAGTAGCCAAGCGCAGGACCGCTTACTTCGCCCATCAAAACCGCCGCAGCTGACATCAAAGTCGCGCCCGCAAACAGAACGACCCGCGGGGCGAATCGATGCGCGTTCATGCCGAATGCAAGGCTTCCAAGCGCAACACTCAGGGAAAACACGCTGACGATCGTTGCCGCGACGCCCGGCGACACGCCACGCTCGATCAGAAAGGGCGCCTGGTGCAGGCTGATGCCAGCCTGTACCGGGTAGACGAGTATCGCGAAGAGCATCAACATCCAAAGCGCAGGTGTGCGAAGCGCCTGCGCCCGGGTGAATGAAACTTCGCGCGTCTCACCTGGTTTGCCGGCGGAGGTGTCCGCGCCCGGACTTCGCCCATCCGGTTGCAACCCGAGATCTTCGGGTTGGCGTACCAGGAAGAACCACTGGGGAACGGCGCCCACCACAAACACCAGAGCGGCAAGTACGATCCACCCAGCGCGCCATCCGTAGGCCCCGATCACGAAGGCCGCGAGCAACGGCATCAGAGCGAGGCCGATACCACTCGCGGTACTCATCGCGGCCATGGCGCGTGCTCTTCGACGCACGAACCATTTGGCAATCGCCGAAGACGTCCCTAGATCGAATGGCGTCGAGAACATCATTCTCGATATGCCGAACACGACGTAAAACCCGATCAACGTTTCGACCCCGGCGAGAGCCATCGTGCAGGCCGAGACGATGACGGCACAGGTCACCAGTGAAATTCGCGAGCCGTGTCGATCGAACACGGGCCCGATGAACGGCGCGACAACTGCGCCCAGAAATCCACCCAGAGCCACCGCGCCGGAAATGCCCGTTCGCGACCAGCCGAATTCATCAGTCATCGGCACCAGGAATATCGACAGCGTGGCCACCGCCGCCGCCTGACGCGCGACCGCTGAGCCCATCGCGCACGCCACGACGATCCAGCCGTAGTAAAACGGCAGGCGAGCAGCCCAGTCTCTCAGATAGCCAGTGCGCATGGATGGCCCGATCCTTAGCCTGACAGTTTCATGAGTTCGCGAGATTCGAGCCGCGGCTCGTGACTCCGGTTTTGCCAGACCACGCAGGGTTCGGCGTAAGCGGCGTGGCATCAGCGCCGCGCCCAAACGGCGGCACGCCAGACGAACGCGGAAGAATCCGTTGGCGTTCGAGAGCTGGCCTCAAGTCGTGCAGGCGCATGATACGTCAGGCGTATGACCGGATGCAGGCGCGCGGCCGCAACGGTGCGTAGCCACGTGAATTCAGGCCAGCCCCGTCATCATACGGAGCTTACACGACCATCAACGACGTGCAGGAAGCGGCCACGCGCAGGCGGGCTCGGGGACGGAGGATTTCAGGCCGAAGGAAGCGGAACATTCCAGGCGTCGTAGCTGTACACGCTCTCTATCTCGGCACGGATCTTGTCCATATCATTGAGCCGTGAGATCTGTTGGATGCGCGCCGTACGAGGTTTGCGGGCACTTTCGTAGATATCGAGCGCGCTATTGATATCCGAGTGGTCGACACCCTCCAGCGCGCGACTCAGGACCGCACCGTCTTCTACCGCCGTTGCTGCACCTTGAGCCATGTAGGGCGTCATCGGGTGACACGCGTCGCCGAGGAGCGTCACGCGGTCGCCGCGCCAGCGGGGCATGGGGGCACGTTCGACCAGTGCCCACTTATGCGCGGCTGGACATGCCTCCAGTATCGCCTGCACACGCGGATGGAAATCTGCGTACGCAGAGCGCAGTGCATCGAGATCTCCGACTTCCGACCAGGACTCGACCGCGAATTCAGGCTCAGGCGTACTTGTCACGAAGTAGACTTCCGAGCGCCTCGGATTCACGTAGTAGATCACGATGTGACGGTCTGCACCCCACCACTTACAGCTGCTATCGAGCTCGATGCCACCCAACCTGTCAGCGGCAAAGGTCGTCCGGTATGCGACTCGACCCGTGAAGCGGACTTGCTCATCGCCGAAGAGTTGCCGACGAACAACGGAATGAATGCCGTCTGCGCCTATCGCCAGATCCGCCTTTACGCACCGGCCATCCGCAAAATGCAGCGCGACACCCCGCTCCTCCGATTCGAACCGCACAAAATGGGCACCGTGGTGAATGCGGTCTACCGGTACGGTCGATGCCAGTGCCGCGTGAAGGTCACCGCGGTGCATATACAAATACGGTGCGCCGTACTCGTCCTCGACGAACTGTCCCAGTTCCCGCTCCCAGGTCACCTCACCGGTATCCCACTGCCGGTTGAGTGATGAATTCGGGCGAAACGCAAGCTCACGCAAACGTGGCTCGAGCCCTAGTTTGCGCAATACCTTGACCGCGTTAGGCCCTTGCTGAATTCCCGCCCCGACCCGGGCGAACGCCTGTGCCTGCTCGTAGACATGCACGTTATGGCCGGCTTTCAACAGCGCCGACGCCGCGGCAAGGCCGCCGATTCCAGCGCCAACTATAGCGATATCGAAACCCGTTCCGGCACTCATGAAGTCGTCCCTCGCGTGACAGATGAAGACGACCTTCATGTGCCGGTTCGAAATTACCGATGGCTCGAGCTGAATCACCCGCCACGCGGCAGCGCCCGGCGATCTTAAACCACACCCGACAGAGCGACCTCAAAGCAGAGAATTCTACGCATCCACGACGATCCGGCGTGGCTGCGCCGAGGGGTGCTTGTTGAGCGTTACCTCGAGAACACCTTTGCGATAGCTGGCACTGGCTGACTTCTCGTCCACCGCAAACGGCAGGGGGATCATGCGTTCAAACGACCCGAAAGCACGTTCTTTGATCACGTAGCGCCCATCCTTGCGTTCGTTTTCGTAGTATTTCGTGCCGCGGATGCGCAGAGACTGGCGATCCACACTGATCTCGAAGTCTCCGGTATCCATCCCGGGCGCCTCAACGTGCACTTCGACCTGGTCAACAAGCTCACGCACGTCGGCCGAAAGCACACCCCATCGACTGCCCTGGTCGGAAGATGACTCTCTGTCGCCGGTAGGCGTGTAGTGCGTAAGAGCAGCGCGCGCTTTGTGCCAGAACTCCTGCCACCCCTCTGCCAGTTGGTCGACCGTGTCCTTCAGGTTATGCGTGAGACTATCCAATCCGCCCATTTCGCTATTCCTCGTTAACGGCAATGCTGACCTGTTTCGCCGTCGCGGCTTTCGGAATGCGGATCTCCAGTACGCCGTTGGTCGCTTTGGCCTGGATCCCCTCTTCATCAGCATGTGCCGGGAGTGTGAATTGTCGGAGGAATGCGCCTCTGACTCGTTCACGCCGGCGAACACGGCCGGATTCGTCATGCGTTTTAGCGTTTCGTTCACCCCGAATGGTCAGAACGTTGTTGTGCAGCGACACTTCGACATCCTCGGGTTTCACCCCCGGCAGGTCAGCCACGACCGTGTAGCCTGTTTCGGATTCAGAAATATCCACGAGAGGCGACCAGTTGCCGTGTACAGCGGTTGCAGATTTCGGGATATCGAACATATGCGACAGTTCGCGATGCAGCTCGTTGAGCGCATTAAAGGGAGTCAGCTGGTTCATGTTGCTCTCCTGTCGGTCTTTCTGCTTACAGTGTCTGGATGGGGCAGCATGGGGACATCTAAAGACATCCTCTCGACGGGGTGTTTGACCTGAGTCAATTGACGCGCGTGTCTAACCCGATCGGGCGGCCGCATCCCGGTTGGCGAACGCGAAGCGCAACATCAGATAGCCGTCAACGACACGAAAACAGGTAGAGACTTTGGTTCCCGCGCCCGCGAATCGGCTCGTTCAGAGCGACGTAGCCCGAATCTTCACACCCGGGCTGCTCGCGACGCCGGTGTATGCGACCCGGACGCAGCCGCCCGATGAGTACTGCCACGTCACGGAGCCCAGCCGCATCGGCAGCGGCACCAATGAGTTCAAAGAGGTGGGTGACGTGGTCAGCGGCTAGCTCTGCGTAACCGCGGACAGAGGGCGGCGTTCAGCGCCCGGGCATTGCTCTGGCGGCACCCGAGCGCGCCTCTACAGCCGTTCGGGAACCCCGTTGGTCCCGAGGCACTGCGAGGCGCGCCGCGCCGGACCGGCGCGTCTAGTAGTAGTGGCCGTGACGGTAATCCCAGCTTACGAACGTGTCGGCAAGCTCGCTCATGATCGCGTCACACGCGAGTCCCTTGCGGATCAGAACCGGCGCAGGACTGACGTCGCGATCGCCGTTTTGCAGCGGTACCAACCGTCCCTCGCTGTCGACCATGGAAACCATCACGCCCTGCTCGTAGCGCGTGTTGACATCAGCTTCCGGCTGAATCGAGGCGACGTAGTCGTCGGCTTCGATGATCACATCGACCGAGCTCGCAATACGCTCACCGATACCGGCGACGAGGCCGCGATTGCCTTTGCCGGAAGGGTTGGCCGAACTCGCGAATGCGAGCTTACCGTGCTTGTCCCACAATTCCCGCGCCACGAGTTCGGACGGTACGCCGAACTTGATGACGAAGCAGCTCGTGTTGCGGGTATCCATCATGAGTTCCCGGGAGCCGTCGCCCGGAATCGACTCCATGCCACTTTGCTTCCAGGGCAGGATGCAGCCGAGCAGAATGTCCTGATCCCAGTGTGACTGATAGAACGCTTCTATCTCGTCATTGAGCTGAGCGACCTGACGCAGTTGCTCCATCGAACCGCAGAGCACGACCCCCGGCTTGTTGCGATTACGCTCTTTGGCGTCGAACTTGCGCTCGAGTCCCGCCGCGTCAGTCGCCATGATGATATAGCCGACCTTCGTGGGGCTTACGATGACCCCACCGGGGGTGGACAGGGTCTCCAGGGATTCGGTTTGCAGGCCGCCATTCCAGTGGATCTGCTTATTGCTCATGGTCGCGGTTGTTCTCCGGGAAAATTCGATAGGGAGCCTCGATGGGCCGCACAATGCCGCCATGTCTCGGTTCGGTACTGCCGCCTGCATCGAAGCAGGCGGATCTTATGCAAGCGATGGCCCAAAACCAAATGATTGACATATGGAATCTCGGTCGGCCGGTGCAGCGGCACTCGAAAGAGCGTTCCCCGGTCAACGAATTCGATGACTTAAAGCTGGCCGGTCAGTAGCCTCAGCCCGTCGCGCGTTACCGACAGGACCTTGTGCGAAAGGTGGATGCACGGCGCGACGTTCGGAACGCGGGCTAACGGATCCAGCTATGGCCATAGCGTGAAGGTTGGTCTCGATTCGGTCGGAGAGTCTCACCATCTCGGCAAAGACACGGGTACTCTCAGGCCTTGGGGCCACCTTCAAGCCAGATCCACGCTTCTTCTGGAGTTCTGAATACAGCGGCTTCGAGTCCCGAACTTTCGCCATAACCGGAAAAGACTCTCGCCAGCCCGAAGAGAAGGTCCTGCGGCGCCACCATCGCCAGCCGCCCCGAGAGCGGCGGTGTGTTGGCGGCGAAATACCCGACGATCTGTTGTAGCTCCGGCGTGCTCTTCGACTCTTCCGATGCGCTCAGATCTATGAACGTGTGCGGACGCAACCCCGTGCGATCGAACACATCACGGGCAAGTTCGATGCCGGCCTCGAGTTGGGCCAGTCCATCGCCGACTTGCTGGTCACCGACGGCACGAATCATCAGTGCGCCGCGCTCGATACTGCAGTTCAACGGCATGCCGGTCTCCGGTCGCGCCCGGCCAGGCGCGAAGACAGTTTCCGCTCGGCCCAACCCATCCGCAAGACCGGGGTCAGACGCTGAGCGGGCTCGATTCTACCGTATGGCGCCGCTTTACACGCTTGGCGACCTGCCCATCACGGCCAGACAGACTATGACAAACGACCGTGCCTACCGTGCGCTCTTCGAGTATTCACCTGACGTCATGCTCGTGATCGAGGGAGAGAGACTCGTCGATTGCAACCCGTCGGCGGTCCGAATGCTGCGCTTCCCCAGCCGCGAAGCATTGCTACAGCAGTTTTCCGGCGCGGGCGACGGTGCCGAGGCGCTCGATGTGGCCCGCTCGATGCCAGGTATCGACGTGCTCATCACCGACGTCGTCATGCCGAAAGTGTCGGGACCGCAACTGGCGGAGCGCCCGGCAAGAATCTTACGGCCGGTTTTGGCGACTGCTTCTCGGTATTGCGCAAACCGTTCCCCCCGAGCGCGCTGCAAGCCGAGATTCAAAAGCTCACGCAGGGCAAACTTTCCTGACCTTCCAGTCGCATCGCTCATGGCGACCCCGGAGTGCCTTCAGGGCGGCGTTGCCAGGACGCCGGCGCCAGCTGGCTGACGGAAGCGGAAACCGCACGCCGCCGCATTTTGCATGCCGCGCTCGAACCACCGCGGCGAAGGCGCCCCCGAGGCCAGCTAAACGTCACGGCCTCGCAAAACGCCGCGGCGTGCTGCCAGGGTGAGCAATCGTTCCGCGGCCTTGAGATTGGCTTTGTTCACCGGCTTGCCGTCAACGCGGGCGGCACCAACCGGGCTCGACTGAACAGCCTGGATGACGCGTTCGGCCGCGGCGATGGCCGCGTCGGACGGAGTGAAAGCCTTGTGGATAGCATCGCGTTGGCCCAGGTCGTACAGGGCTTTACCGGTGAAGCCGAGCGCCGCTACGCGCGCCACTTCCGCGTCCAGTCCGGCAGTGTCGTCAACATCCAGAAACGGTCCGTCGATACTGTCGACGCCCGCCTCGGCAGCGGCCCGCACCAGCACGCCGCGGGCACTGCACAGGGCATCCCAGGACATATCCGAGCCCAGTTCTCCACTCAGATCCACGCTGCCAAGGAAGAGTGCCGAGACGCGCTCACTCGCCCGCGCAACGCAAGTCGCCGAAGCGATCCCGGCCGGCGTCTCCAACAGTGGAATCAGCTCGAGCTGTGGATGATTTCCGCAGAGCAGATCGTCGACCCAGCGGACTTCCTCGGGATGCGCTACCTTCGGAATGACGACCCCATCGGGCGGAATCCGACAGGATGCAAGGGCATCCAGGTCGCGCAGTCCATCCAAGCATCTTGGAGTGTTGATCCGCACGACTCTGAGCGCGCCCCCCGCCGCCGGTGCGCTCGTCTGCAGATACTCCATCAGGGTCTGGCGTGCTTCGTCCTTGCGAGAGGCGACCGTACTGTCTTCGAGATCGAACATCACCATGTCTACACCGCTGGTGACGGCGCTGTGGAACTGGTCGGTTGCGAGGGCGGCAAGTGCCAGCAGACTGCGGCGGTTACGAGATCGAAGCTGCTTCATGTTCATTGTGGATTCAATGCGGTCGGACGGCTTATTGCAGT
Organism: Pseudomonadota bacterium; assembly: GCA_039030335.1. Classification (GTDB taxonomy): domain Bacteria; phylum Pseudomonadota; class Gammaproteobacteria; order HK1; family HK1; genus JBCCEJ01. The sequence goes on from JBCCEJ010000009.1 coordinate 30,452, forward strand.
CGATCTGAGCGCCGATCGCCATCGTCGTCAGTGGGTCGGGCTGTACCTCGGCGCACATCGATTGCGCCGCGCCGTCGTCGCACGGTTCGCCGGGCCCGTGCGATGCGGTACGCTGCGGAGGGGCGAGGGCTCACGAGAGACGCATCCGCTGAGGCAAACCCATCCGGCGAGGTGCGACAGTTTGATTCGGTGCGTGGACCGTTCTAAGGTCCGCGGTCAGCACTGCCCAGGTTCGCATTTAGATGTCCCAGCTACAGGCGCTTCCCAATGCCGCCCGCTGCATGATCATTCGCGGCGGCACGAGCAAAGGCGTTTATCTGAACGAAGATGCGCTGCCGAGTGAGCCAACGGCTCGTCAGCAGGCATTGCTCGCGATTTTTGGCTCGCCCGACAAACGCCAGATCGACGGACTTGGCGGGGCTGATCCACTGACGAGCAAGACCTGCATCATCGGGCCGCCGCCAGCGGTTGAGGCCCGGGAGAGAGGCGCTGAGCTCACGTACACGTTCGGACAGGTTGAGATCGATACACCATCGGTAGATTTCAGGAGCCTCTGCGGCAATCTGACGGCAGGTGTTGGTGCCTATGCGCTGTGGCAGGGGCTGGTAGAACCTGTAGCGCCGGTCACTACGGTGCGTATCTACAACACCAATCTCCGGCGCATGCTGACGTGCGAAGTTCCGGTGCGCGATGGCGAACCGCTCGAACGAGGTGACTATGTCATCCCTGGTGTGCCCGGTAGCGGCGCGAAGATTCTGGTGGATTTCGCCGACACGGCAGGCGCCGCGACGGGGGCCTTGTTGCCAACCGGAAAGCCCCGCGAGGAATTGGACGTACCGGGCATTGGCGCGCTGGAGGTATCACTGGTTGATACCGGCAACGCCCATGTGTTCGTACGCGCAGCCGATCTGGGGCTCGCCGGAACCGAAACGGTCGAGGCGATCGATGGCAATCCAGAGTTGCGCGCTTGCCTGGAGCGAATTCGGGCGCTCGGGGGCGCGCGCATGGGCATGATAAGAAACCCGGCCGCAAGCGCTTCCGAAAGCCCGGCCACGCCGCTGATAGCGATGGTGGCCCCGCCCGCCGATTACCGGATCGGAAACGGGCCTGAGCAGGTACGCGCGGACCAATGCGATTTCGTCGCTCGGCTGATGTTCATGCAACAGATGCACAAAGCCTATGCCGGTACGTCAACGGTATGTACCGGGGTTGCGAGCCGCATTCCCGGCACACTCGTGCACGAAGTCTGCCGCGGTACTGATGAGACATGCGCGGAGGTGCGCATTGGCCATCCGGCCGGGGTTATTGAGACGGAGAGCCGCGTCACGAATACGGCCACAGGGCTCGTTGTGGAACGGGCAACTCTGGGGCGAACAGCCCGGCGCATCATGAGCGGCACGGTATACTTCTGAAGGCCTCGGCGCGGCGTCTGATGACGCCATCTCAATCGGCAACGGCGCTCCGGCTAACGAGGACGAGGCCCCCCGAGCAGCGCCCTGTCGAGACGACCGGGTCTTACGCGCGTCGGCCGGGCTCCGTCGGCATGCGGCGGACGCCGCGCTCGATCGCTGCTCTGATCCGCGGCGAGGCAGAACCATTTAGCCGCGTTGCCGCGGTTTCTCTGCACACCCTCGCCGCGGTAGTACAAGGTGCCTGAAGCTATCTGAGCCCTCACGAATCCCTGCGCCGCGGCACGCCGATACCAGCTCGCCGCCATCGTATGGCTTTTCCGGACAGTGGTGCCTTTGTAGAAGGCGTGCGCCACGTTGAATTGCGCAGAGGCGAACCTTTGTTCAGCTGACTTTCGCCGCCAGCGCAAGACTTCTGCGGGATCGTATCGCGCAGCCTCGTCATTGCCTTGGGCACCGTACACCGCGCCAACCAGGAACTGTCCCTTGGCATGCCCGTTTTCGGCGGCACGCAACCACCAGAAGAAGGCCCGCTCAAGACTCTGCCCGACACCTTCACCTCCGAAGTACATCACCCCGAGTGCATCTCGCGTGCCCGCATGTCCGGGTTCGGATCAGCCGTGCAAACTTGCGAAAGCGGTCTCTGAATCGCCACGTGCGTGTGCCCCTTCGGCCGCCCGCGGGCCGATATGCGGGGCACCGCCGCGAGCGAGTGCGTCGCAGGTACCCGGCTAAGCAACGCACGGGATGCGGGACTCGACACACCGTGACGAAGTGGCCAGATCGTGTAAGTGCCGCAGCCCGAATACCAGACCGATGTTGCCGCCAAAGACTGCAACGCTTTGACCGTGGTGATGGATGAGGCCTGGCCGCGACTCAGTCTCCAGGACCACTGCAGTACGTCTAATCTCGGTTGCGATCGACTCACAGTCGAGCGGGTCGCCCATGGTCTCCAATCGCTCAATTTGCCGGGCGCCGGCTCCCTTGACGGAAGAGGAGTGGACGCAATTCAGCGCAATCGATCAGCCCGTACTCGTTGCCGCAGTTGAAGAGCACTGCAGCTGGTTCGAAGCACCGTTAACGGCGTTCGAGCCGGAACAGGTCGACGTGGTGCTGTTCGTCACAATAACCGAGACGGACGGAATCTCCACCGTGAGCGGCATCATGCGCCTGCGCTCAAAACGCCTTATCGGAGACGACGGTAGCCGCGAGGTCGGTGACCGGCAGAGGACATCGGGGGTGCCACCGGCAGTTCACAAAGTGTGGCAGCGTCCGACCCGGCAGCCCGGAACTGCCGGCACGCCGAATGGTCTTGGTGGCGTACGCACGGGCCACGGACCGTTACGCTCGGCAAGCAGTTTCGCTCAACGGGTGCGGGTCATGTCGTTCGAGCGATGTGCCAGCGACAGGTGCACTTCTCACCACCTTGGCGGCATCGATGAGACGCAGGCTGTCTTCGGCAAAGGCCGCACCGGCTTCGGTGAAGAAGTTGAACACTTCGTCAATGCCGTAGTTCAGCAATGCCTCGCGCTCGTCTTCGTAGCGCGCGATCGCGGCGATCGGCCCGGCGTAGCCTGCCGCCTTGAGCTGCTCGGCAATATTTCGGCAGTCTTCGATCGATGCGACTGCCAACAACACAAGGCTCATCGCTGAGACGTCTATCGAATCCCAGACATCAGCGCTTTCCGCGTCTGCGGCGAACACGTGCATCCCCTGTGCTACCTGGGCAGCGATGCGCTCGCGGTCGGCGTCCATGCCCCAGACCCTGTCTCCTACAGAGTCATGGAGCGCCCGGAACGCCCCGAGGCCCACCCGGCCCGTACCGATGACCAGGATCTCCGCACTCGACGGACGGTAAACCTGATCCCCTGGCAGCGGAGTCGCATGCTCCCAGCCGCGTAGCGGCAACTTGTATCGCGTGTACACCCGGTGTGCGAAACGATAGACCAGGGCAGTTATCGCAAAAGAAAGCGATACCGCCAGCGCAAGCACAACCAGCCAATCCTGTGTAAGCCAGCCTGCTTTGACGCACACGAACACTACGATGAGGCCGAATTCACTGTAGTTGCTCAGCACGAGGCTCGAGAGAAAGCTGGTACGCGCCCGCAAACGCAACTTGATGCTGATCACGAAGAACAGTGCGATCTTGACGGCCAGCACTGCACAAAGCGCGACGGCGGCGAACACCATTTCCCAATCGGGCAGCGCCGACAAACCGATGGACAGAAAAAATCCGACCAGGAACAGGTCTTTGAAGCTCATCAGCGACTTAGCGAGTTCACTCGCCTTTCTGTCACCGCTAAGAAGCATCCCGAGTACCAGAGCGCCCAAGTCACCCTTTACACCCAACGCAGAGAATAATTCGTAGCCGCCCAGGGCGAACAGAAAGCCGGTCAGCGGTAACAACTCGCCATGGCCGGATTGATGAAGAAGTTTCGATAGCAGCGGGCGCGCAAACACCAGGCCCAGCAAGCCCACAGCCCAGGGAGACGGTAGTTTTCCAGTCGCCGCCACGAGGAACAGGACGGCGACAATGTCCTGCATCACGAGAATACCGACGGCAAGCCTGCCGTGACGCGACCGGATCTCGCCGTTTTCTTCGAGAATCTTGATTATGCAGACAGTACTGCTGAAGCTGAGAGCGAACGCGAGCAGCGCCGCTGTGCGCAAGTCCACGCCCGCAAACAATGGCAAGGCGACCACCGACAGCACGACCAGAATGCCGGTGACGACCGCCGTCCACAGAACCATGTGCATCAGAGTGCCGGCCCATACCTCACGTTTCAGCAGGTCGCGCGCATCCAGCTTCAGCCCAATGGTGAACAGCATCAGCGTGATGCCGAGATTCGCAAGCGCCTCCAGAGTGTCGTTCGGCTGAACGCCCACTACGTTCAGTGCAAAGCCGGCTGCGAGAAAGCCGATCAACGGAGGCAGACCGGCCAACTTCACAAAGAAGCCGCAGACGAAGGCAAAGACTATCCAGGCAAATTCCATCGCTAAACTCGAGAGGTGCTCAAATCAGAAGGCATCGCCAGTGATTGAGAAATTACACGAACCGATCGACCAGGGCCGTCGGCTCGTGCTGACCGCTATCACAGAGTGCGATGCACCATCGATCCGCGTCATCGCCGCGAGACAATCCCTGGTTGTGTCGGCGGTGTAGTGGAAACTCCGCCCCCATTTGCCGGCGCGTTCGCAAAAAGCGACCACTATCGGCAAAGTGAAGCGGCCGATAGGGCCGCAATGAAACGGTGACTGCGTCTTAGCGGCTTCGTTGAGTGGCCAGCGTATGAGACCGTCCATCACACAAACTCATAGAGAATTGCAGCTCGTTTTTGGAATATCGGCCATATGGGCGGCAACTGAAAATTGCGGACGCTGCCAGCGGGCTGCTAAGGGGGCTGGTTAAACGCGCGCGGCGGCCGCGACGGGAGTACAGCCAACCTGCTGGTCCGCAACTTCGATGTGAGCGGGCGAAATCGCGGCCGCAAGATCCCCGCTGCCTAGCAGCGCACCACCCCCAGGAGCAAAAGCGCGCAGGTTGAGACTCTGTAGAATCTGGCGCGTAGTGGCAACCGCGGCGGACAGGGTCGGTAGCCCCGACACTCGCTCTATCAGTTCAATCGAGGCGAGCGAGGGCATTTGGACACAGGCGGACGCCACGATCGCATCCACTCCATTGAGATCCAGTTTCCGCCAGAGCTCGGCCGGTGCGGTCGGAGGACGCGCGGCTACGGCAAGATTGTCCGGGATCTCCAAGGCCAGGACGTCCTGAACCTCGACGCCTTCATGTTCAATATACTGCGCGACCAGTCTGGCCAGGGGGCGCACGTATGGACAGATGATCGAGGTCTTTTTGACACCCATTTCTTTCAGGCTCTCGACGAGCGCACCAGCAGAATTCAGCACGGGGGTAGGACACCCGTTTTCGACCGCGGCATCCCTTAGTCGCGCTGCGGATTGGCGGTGGTACCCCTTGCCCATCGACATGATCGCCACCAGACACGCATAGGCCTGCACATCCACCGCTGCGTCGGACAATTCGACTGCGCATTTGATGCTGGCTGCATCCATCGCCTCCAGTTCTTCTTTGACTACCGACTTCATTCGCATGCGCGAGGAGTGAAATGTGAACCTGTCTGGCAACACGGCTTCGCGTGCCTTCAGCAATGCTGGAATTTCCGTTTCCATCGTCACGTTCGAACTCGGGACGATCAGGCCAATACGTCGAGGCGGGCTCATCAGGTTTGTCATGAAAAAATCCTCATGTCATCCATATGGATCCATATAATATTTCAATTGATTCATATGAGGCAAGCCGGCACACTGAACGAGGGCGCGACACAGCCGGCTCGGGTTAGCGACGAATCAATGGCAAGAGCAGCGGACGAACTGGTCAGCGTACTGAGAAGTGAGATCCATTCGGGCGCTTTGAAACCTGGCGACCAGCTCGAAGAGGCCGCCCTGGCCAAACGGTTTGGCGTTTCGCGAATGCCAGTGCGCCAGGCTGTACGCTCGCTGGTGGAAAGCGGGCTACTGGAAACCCGCGCTCGAAAAGGCGCCTTCGTCCGAGTCCTGTCGCCGAAGGAGTTGGCAGATTTGTTCGAAGTCGCTGCCGAACTGGAGGGGCTTGCGTGCCGTCTCGCTGCCAGTGTCCTGACCGAAGACGACGTGGAGGCGATCAGCCGCGGACTCGAAGACTGCGTACACGCTGCGAGTAACCAAGACAGCAACCGATACGCAATCGCAAATCTTCGCTTTCACGGCGCCATCCACAAGGCGTCCGGAAACGATTGGTTGGCCGACCAGTTGGCCCAGATAGAAGTGCGCATAAACTCATATCGCTCGATGCCGTATCAGATTCGCGGACGGCTCGCTCAGTCAGTACAAGAGCATCGAGAGATAATGGACGTGCTGGTAAAGGGCAACGGTCACGATGCCGCAAGGCTGATGCGTGACCATATGTTGTTGCAGGGTAAGCGTATTCCCTTGTTGGTCAGCTCATCGGGTTAGGTTGGTCCGCTGGTTACGAAGCTGACCCGCCGCCGGGTCTGAGCACGCCTGCGGACGGCTCAACCTTGCCGATGCGCCGGCGCCGCCTGCCGCGGGCGCGCGTAACGAAGATGCCCCCGGCACCAGCCAGCCAAAGCAGCAGGCTTTGAGGTTCTGAGGCAAACACCACCGAGACCTGCGCAGTCGTAGACGCGCTGAAGCCATACGAATCCGTCACGGTCAGCTGAACCACGTGGTCGCCAACCGACAACCCGGAAAATATCTGCGTATCACCTCCAGCAAACGCGGCACCGCCGTCGATAGACCACATGTAAGTCAACAGATTAGGTGCTTCTGCAGACGAATCGAACACGGCCGAACCGGAGCCGTCAGCAATGGCATCCATGCCGAGAAATATGGGGTCGGTCAAGGTGAGCGCCGCGCTGGGAAACGCGGCACCACCAAAAGGTGTCGTGTCGCATGCATCACCAGTGCCGTCGTTGTCGACGTCCAACTGTTGTGAATTGGCCGTCGGGCAGTTGTCGATTAGGTCGTTGACCCCGTCACTGTCCGCATCGCCAGCAACGAACGACAAAGCACTAATACCGCTTACCGAGGTACCACCAGCACTGACGTTGCCATCGATGATCGAGAGGTTGCCGTTGGCAGGGTTGAGCGAAAAGAAGCCACCGCCCCCACTGCCGCCGTAAAGCGTTCCAGAGTTCGGGTCGAATGCCAGCGAGCCGATGCCGTTTATCGAAGGACCGCCCGCACTCACATCCGCGTCGATGAGCGACAGGTTCCCGTTGTTTGGGTTGATGGTAAAGAACTGGCGGCCGCCGCTGCCACCATAGAGGGTTCCCGAATTGGGATCGAAAGCCAGCGCGCCAATGCCGGAAATTGGTGGCCCGCCAGCACTCACGTTGCTGTCTACTATGGTCAGATCGCCGTTCGCAGGATTGATGAAGAAGAACTCCCGCGAACCACTGCCACCGTAGAGCCGGCCTGAGTTGGGATCAAAAGCCAGCGCGGTGATGCCGCCGATCGTTGCGCTGCCCGCGCTCACATCGCCGTCGATCAGGGACACGTCGCCCGTGTTCGGATTGAGTGAAAAGAACTGCCGGCCTCCGCTGCCGCCGTACAGGACGCCGGAGTTCGGATCGAAAGCGAGTGCGGTGATGCCGCTGATGGATGTGCCGCCAGCGCCGACATTGCCATCGACGATGGAGAGGTTCCCGTTGGCGGGATCAATGGAAAAGAAACTGCTTCCGCCACTGCCGGCAAACAAGGTTACCGCGCTGCTGGTTACGGGAAGCAGGCTCGACATCAACACTATCAGGAGCAACGGCCCAGAAACTGACTTCACATTGCACTCCGCTACCAGGACATACCCATGAGTTCGGACGATGCAATTTCCACGCCGACACGAGACATCAGTCAAGTAAATCAGTCGCTTAAAACAATTCAGGAAGCAGGCGCCCAAGCGCTTGTAAAGAATTCCGACATGCCGCAGGGCAACAGTGGCTCGACCGCTGCGTGGATTTGAATCCGGGCGCAAATCCCTGCTGCACCGATCCCGAAGGCGCTACCGGGCGGCTAATTGCAACCTTGCGTGCTGCGCGACCCGTCTGGCAGCGTCGCCTTACACAGGCTCGCCCCCTCCAACGAAGCGGGCAATTTGGCAATGCGCAGCGATGCCTCGTCGAGACGCGTCTGCCTCAGTCTGGCAGTGCTCAGATGTGCCTTCCAGAGATTGGTTCGCGTAAGGTCGGCACTGGTGAGGTTCGCGTTGCCGAAATGGGCCCCGCCGAGATTGGCGCTGACCAGTGAAGCCGACGAAAGGTCGGCGTTTTCAAACCGCACAGCTGGCGCCTTGGCGCTCCGGAAGCTTGTCCCGGTGAGTTTTGCGTTCAGGAAGATGGCGCCACGCAGCTTGCTACGCTCGAAACTCGCTCCGGCCGCATTGACTTCGCTGAAGTTGACTTCAGGGAGGCGGGCACTCGTGAAGTCAGCACCTTTGAGTCTGGCGCCAGTGAAGTCGGCCGATTCGAGATTGCCAATCACGAAGCTCGCACCTTCAGCATTTGCCCCGGACAACTGCGCCTTTACCAGCTTGGCGCCGGCGAGGTTGGCGCCGCGCAGATTGGCGGTAGAGAGGTTGGCGCGCTCGAGGAACGCGCCAGCCAGGTTTCTGCCGGCCAGATTCTTGCCTTGCAGATCGGCTTCGCGGAGGTCGCACTTAACACAGTCCTGCCCCGCGAGAACCCGGCGCAAATCTTCAGCATCCGCGGCGTGTGCCTGCCCGATCGAGCACGCAAGCACCACGCCGACAAACGTCCGCACGCGATCAGCGACCGAGCATATTGTTCGGTAACCACATCACGATATCGGGGAATGCGACAAATAGTGCCACCGTCAATACGTCACAGACGAAGAACCACCATATACCTTTGAAGATCGACCCTAATGGAATGTCAGGTCGCACCCCCGCAACGACAAAACAGTTCAGTCCTATAGGTGGAGTGATGAGGCAGATCTCGACCATCTTCACGACGATGATACCGAACCAGATCGGGTCGAAACCGAGCGCGACAACGAGGGGCTGAACCAGCGGAAGGGTCAGCAGCAACATACCGATCGCATCCATGAACATACCGAGCACGGCATACATCAGCAGGATGACCAGCAGGATCCAGTAGCGGTTGACGTCCAGACCGAGGATCAGGTCGCGAATAACGTTCGGCAGGTCGGAAAAGCCGAGGAACCGCACCAGGATCAGGATCCCCCAGATGATCGTAATGATCATGACCGAGGTTTTGGCGCTTTCAGCCAGGCCGTGCACAAACTGCTGCCGCGTCATGCCATTGCGAAGCGCAAGCCCGAATACGACGAACGCGCCGATCGCACCAGACTCGGTCGGCGTCATGATGCCGGAGTAAACCCCACCCATGATCACGAAGACGACGAACAGGATGCCCCACATGTGTTTGAGCGACTGGAAGCGGTCTCCCCAGCTGACTACCCCAAGGGGCTGCCCGGCAAGTTCTGGATTCAGCTTGACCCGCACCACGATGCAGCTTGCATAAATGACCGCCGATACGAGCCCCGGAATGAAGCCCGCCAGCAACAGCTTGCCCACGGACTCTTCGACGATGATCGCGTAGATGACCAGGATGCCGCTCGGTGGAATCAGTGAGGCCAACGTCCCGCCAGCTGCCACCACACCGGCGGAGAAACCCTTCGGGTAGCCGTAGCGCAGCATCTCCGGAATCGCGATGCGACTGAAGACGGCGGCCGTAGCCGTCGACGCGCCCGACACCGCAGCAAATGCGGCGGTGGCAAACACGGTGGCGATCGCGAGGCCGCCGGGGAAATGCCCGAACCACATACGCATGCAATAGAACGCGCCTTGCGTCAGGCGTGCGTGGAACGCCATGTAGCCAATCAGAATGAACATTGGCAACACGGATAAGGAGTAGTGGGCGAGTTCCGAGAACGGAATAGTACCGGCGTTCGACAAGCCGGGAATCCACCCCGCCTGGATGATATCCCACATGTCACCATCGCGGGCACGTCTCGCGCCGATGGTGATGACGATTCCGATGAGTCCAACGAATGCACCGGCATAGGCCACGTGCATGCCGATAACGACCAGGAACGCGAGGATGCAAACCCCGATAATGCCAATGGTGATGGGTTCGAGCATCATCGCTTCGACTCCTCTTCATGAAGTTCGCGCGATTGCTCGACCTGACTGTCATCAATGGCATCGATGGCCGCCGTGGCCTCCTGTTCCGCGACGTCCGCGACCGTCGGGTTCATCGGTACACCGATCGGCTCAGCGTCCGGGTATCGGATCAGCCGAATGTAGCCTGCCAGTGCTATGAGACACCGGAGCAAGAGGAGGCAAAACCCAACCGTGATGATGAGCTTCGGCGGCCAAACCGCGATCTCGGCATCCATCGTGCTGTCGCCGATCTCATAGGCGTTCAGAAAATTTCGCCAGGTGCCCCAGATCATCGCAAGCACGATCAGGATGGTCGCGAAATTGCCCATGAACTCGAAAATCCACAGCGCCCTGCCGCGCAGCCGGTGGATGAGCAACTCCATACGCACGTGCCCGGACAGCCGCTGACAGTATGCGAGACCGAAGAATCCCATCGTCGGGATCATGATCTCGACGAGATCGGCCTGGCCGTGGATCGGCGAGTTGAAGACTTTGCGCATGAATACTTCGGCGCACGCCAACAGCATCAAAGAAAACAGGAACGTGGCAGCGATGTAGTTCAGGCCGCTCTCGATCGCGTGATAGCCACGGTCGAGGCGAGCGAACCAGGTGTTGCTGACGGGTAGTACCATCGTTGGTCATCCCACTACTGATGATGGTCGCACCGACAGATCGGCGTGGCAGAGGCGCCAGGCAGGCCGGGGCAGCGTTGAACCGGACTCGATAGTTACTGAGACCGGACAGTGACGCGGAGGCACCGGCACCGCAGTATTGCGGTGCCGGCACGGCTGGCGTCTAGTCGGCGAGATCTTTGTGCTTTTCGATAGCCGCAAAAATCGTTTCGAGCAGTTCCGTGCCCTTATAGCCTTCCTTATCCATGGCTTTCGCCCAGTCTTCCCAAACCGGTTTGCCGCCGGCTTTCTCGAACGCGGCGCGTTCCTGCTTGTCGACCTTCCATTCGGTGAGGCCCGCTTTCACGAATTCGCCAGGTGTGGCTTTTTCGGCCGCGTTCAACGCCGCGATCTGTGCGGGGTAGCCTGCTTCCGATTGCTGGAATTCGATCAGCAGGTCCTGATACTGCTTCGGTAGCGCATTCCAGTCGTCGTTGTTGAACATTGAACCGCAGGCGATCGAGCCCACTGCGAGGCCGCTCGTGAACCAGTTGCCCAGTTCGAAGGTCCGGTAGGACTTGTGCGCGTAGTAGGCAAAGCCGACTGCGTCGAGCAGGCCGCGGTCCATCGACGTATAAACTTCCGGCGCCGGCACGCTGGTTGGCACAGCGCCCAACTTCTCCATCGCCTTACCCTGCTGCCCCAGCGCGCGAATACGCATGCCTTTGAAGTCGGCCAGGGACTTCGGAAGATCGCCCTTACCGACAATCTCGTAGAGAGGCAGCAGCGAAGACATGTAGAAACGCGCATTCCAGCGCTTCATCTCTTTTTTGAGAACCGGGTGGTCGTAGTAGCTGTGCGTGACGGCCTGCAGCATCTTCAGCCCTTTGACAGGCAGGAAGGGCAGATCTAGCCCGGTGTGTGCGGACAGCTTGCCGGGGTAGTAGCTGGCACAGAACGATCCGGCCTGGAAGGAACCGGACTTCAGATTGTCGAGGACGGCACGTGGCTTGGACAGCGTGCCCCAGTGCAACTGAAACGTGAACTTACCGCCGGTGCGCTCTGGCAGCCACTTCTCGAGGTTCGTCAAGTAGGTGGTGATGGCGCGCGGTTTGCCCCAGATCGCGTAGTCCCAGTGAACCCGTGGGCCATCGACGACTTTGGCCGCGAACGCCAGCGACGAACCGCCGACCAGCGACAATCCAACCAGGCCGCCAAGCGCCGCCTTGATAATCTGCTTCTTATCCATGCTTACTCCTGTGACTGCATTCGATGTGCAGCTTTGACTAGTGAGTCTGCGACGTCCTCTTGCCGAGGCTCATGTGCAGTGAATGCGCACATCCAAGAACAACAGTTTTGTGCAGGGCACGCAACCTCGGCACACGGCTGGATCCAAGAAGTCCCTGACAAAAATCTGTTGGAAGATAGTTCGAAGTGATCTGCTTTAGGCGCCGGTCGCTCGTAGGGATTCATCGGGCAACCAGCAGGACGAACCGATTCCAACACAGCCAAGCTCTTGTTCGGCAAGCACTTACTGCGTGGTCAGGTCGCGATTGAAAGCTTCGCGCAAGTCTGTGACCCGGCGGGGACACACCAGCCGAGAGCACGATGCCGGCGGGCGTTGACAATCGAGCCTGCGCGTTCGGGCCAACGTCGACCACGCCATCATCGGGGGGCTTCCAGCCGTCTCGCATTCAGGCGCCTGGTTGGTTTCCGTATCGATCCGGTACAACGCGCACGTTATGCCCGAACCGACCGTGCAAGGATCGAGTTAGTATTACCGTTTAACAGCTCGGATATTCGCGGCCTTGCGCCTGCCGGCTTGTCGTCTAGTCCCGCAACGGAAGTGGAGGAAGCATGAACGGTTTCGACCTTATCGCTCAGTGCCTGAAGGCTGAGGGCGTCACCTGGATGGGCTGCTTTCCGGCCAACCCGCTAATCGAATCTGTTGCGAAGGTCGGTATACGCCCAGTCGTGTTCAGGCAAGAGCGGGGAGCGATCAACGCCGTCGACGGATACTCGCGGCAGATGCGCGGAAAGTCGATCGGAATCTATGCCTCGCAGTCGGGGCCAGGCGTAGAAAATTCTTTCGGCGGTATCGCTCAGGCCTACGGCGAGGCGGTGCCGATGATCTATTTCCCACTCGGCGCCGGCCTGAACGCCTACGACGTCGACCCGAACTTCTCGGCAACCCGGAACTACGCCCACATCACCAAGGCGGCCTTATCTATAGACCGACCCGACCGTGTGGCAATGCAGGTCCAGCGTGCGTTCCACTGCGCAAAACATGGCAGACCCGGCCCGGTGCTGGTTGAAATGCACCGCGACGTTTGTATGCAGGAAGTGCCGGAGAGCGCGCGAGCCTATCAGCCGACGAAAGCGTTCACGTATGCGCCAAGCCTGGGTGACGTCAAAGACGCGCTGAAGGCCTTGCTGGGCGCCAAACGACCGGTAATCTGGGCTGGCCAGGGCGTGCTGTACGCAGACGCCTGCCAACAGCTGATGCAATTCGCAGACCTCACGCAGATTCCGGTCATCACTACGATGGAGGGCAAGAGCGCATTCCCCGATGAACACCCTCTCGCATTGGGCTCTGCGAACCGGACCGCGCCGAAGAACGTCTTCAAGTGGCTCGGTGAGTCGGATGTCGTACTGGCCATTGGCTCGGGCCTCACGCGAACGACTTTCGGCATCGACATTCCAGACGGCAAGACGTTGATTCACTCAACGGTGTCAGCTGAAGACATCAACAAGGACTACACCGTCGATATCGGACTCATTGGCGATGCCGGGCTCACGCTCGATATGCTCATCGACGAGGCGAAAGCCGAACTCGGCGCCTCGGGCCGGCCGACCGATCATTCTCTGGTGGAGGAGATCGCAACCGGCAAAGCCGCCTGGCTCGCCGAATGGGCACCGCTACTCAATGCAGAAGAAGCGCCGATCAATCCGTACCGGGTCATCAACGAGATCAACAAATTCATCGACCACGACAATGCCGTTGTTACCCATGACGCGGGTAACCCCCGCGATCAAATCATGCCGTTCTACAAGGCTACCAAACCACTTGGATACATCGGCTGGGGCAAGACGACGCACCTCGGCTACGGCATACCGCTGATGATCGGAGCGAAGATCGCGGATCCGTCGAAGTTCTGTATGAACTTCATGGGTGACCTCGCTTTTGGTCATACCGGATTGGACATTGAAACCGCGGTGCGGGCGGGCGTGCCGATCACCAGCGTTATCATCAACAACTTCACCATGGGTGGCTACGACAAGTCCATGCCGACCGCCATGGAGCGGTACGGCGCGGGCAATCAGACCGGTGAGTACGCAGATGTCGCCACGGCGCTCGGCGCCCGGGGCATCAAGGTTGAAAAGCCGGAGGGTATCGCGCCCGCGCTGGAGGAGGCGCGTCGCGCCAACGATGACGGCACGGTTGCTGTGGTCGAGATCATTACCCGACAGGACACGCGCTTCTCCTGGTACAACGATCTGTTGAAATCCGCTTAGTCTGGTGCTGCCAGCCGGTCCGTCGGTGTGCGGGGCGCGCACGGCATCCGATCGTGCGTTGCGAAAATCACGAAGCGTGAATCGCGACTTGGAACCAGGTGATGCGACGCAGGATCTGCGCAACGCTGAATCTATCGAAGAGTTCAAGAAATGACACAAGAGACGATGACCGTGCACGCCGCCATTGCGCGCACATTGAAAGAGCTGGGCGTAGAGACGCTGTTCGGCCTGATGGGCGATTCCAACCTCTTCATGTGCGACAGCTACGTGCGCCAGCAGGGCGGTCGGTACGTGCCTGCCACACACGAAGCCAATGCAGTGCTGATGGCCTGTGGGTATGCCTCTATGACCGGCGAGGTTGGCGCCTGCACGATCACCCAGGGGCCAGCCGTTTCCAATGCTGTCACGGCCTTGATCGAAGGAGTGAAAAGCTCCCAGCGTGTGGTGTTGCTGTGCGGCGATACGCCGATGTCAGACCCTGATCATCCGCAGACCGTGCAACAGCGGGCCCTGATCGAAGCCGCCGGCGCCGGTTATCTGCGGATCCGGTCCCCGCAAACCGTCGTGGCCGATGTGGCGAACGCCTTTCGCCGCGCGTGGGTGGAACGACGACCAGTTGCGTTGAACATGCCGACCGAGTTGATGTGGGAGATGACGACCTTCGAAGGGGTCAAGAAGCCGCACCGTCCGGCACCGGTGCGCCCCACGGACGGTGAAGCCGTGGACAATGCCGTCGGAATCCTCGCGGCGGCCCGGCGCCCCGTCGTACTCGCCGGCAGAGGCGCGGTGCACGCGAAGGCAGAACTCGTACGCCTCGCCGATCGCATCGGCGCTCCGGTTTGCACGACGTTGAAAGCCAAGGGATTGTTCAACGGGCATCCCTACAACCTGGGTGTTCATGGCACGTTGTCCACGCCGGGCGCAATCGACGTACTGAGCGGCAGCGATTGCATCGTCGTGTTCGGCGCCGGGCTCAACAGGTTTACCCAGGCTGGTGGTGCTTTCGTAGAAGGTCGGCGGCTCATTCAGGTAGACGACATGGTCGACACATTGGGCCAGCTGGTCGAGCCGGACGTCGCCATTGCCGCTGACCCCGCACTGGTAGCGAGCACCTTCTTGCACTGGCTCGATGAGGCCGAGATCCCTTCGTCTCAAGCCACCGATTTGATCGACCCGGAAGCCTTGAAAGAACCACCGCCAATGCCGGCCGAGTCAAAGACGCCCGGCACCGTCGACTACCCGAGAGCACTCGAGCGCATCAATACGGCGATGGACCCGAACCGCCTGTTCATTACCGATGCGGGCCGGTTCCTGCAAGACGCCTGGTGGCGTATCGACGTATCCGAACCGGCCAATATGCTGCTGTCGATCGGCGTTGGCGCTATCGGGCTCGGTATGGGAACCGCCGTAGGCGCCGGAGTCGCGCGCCCTGGTCAGCCGATCCTCTACGTAACCGGTGACGGCGGTCTGATGATGGGTGGCTTGGCCGAGTTCACATCGGTAGTGCGCGAAAAGCTCGACATGGTTTGCGTCATCTGCAACGACGCTGCGTACGGTGCTGAGTACGTGCAGTTCGAAGACCGCCAGATGGATCCCGGTATGTCGCAGTTCGACTGGCCATCGCTCGCTGGCGTCGCTGAGTCGTTGGGAGCGCGCGGGCTGCGCGTCTCATCGGACGAGGAACTCGACCGGGCGATCGCGATCGTCGAGGCCTATAAGCCGGGCGACGGACCTACCGTTATCGAGTTGATGCTCGACCCGGCTGCCGTCACCCGATTACACCGGGTGCCGCAGGGCCGCGCGTAAAGGCGGCCCGATGATGACGCGCAACCAGGTCCGCGTCCGGTCATCAGGCCGCTGAGCGGGGCCGGCTAGCGCCAAGCATCGGCTCACGACCTGCAGACCGCGCCGGATTTCAGGTCTCCAGGTGCGATCGTGCGTTGCGCCCGAAGCGCTGATGGAAGGGCTTGTCGAGACTTCCGTTAGAATTCGTCTTTGCGCTTCCGGGTCTCGGTGAACACCGCCAGCGGGTCGCTGCCACTAAGGCCGACAGTCGCCTGCAGATTCTCACTCATTGGCCGGACGAATGGGTTGGTCGCCCGTTCCAGACCAATAGTTGTCGGCACCGTGGGTCGGCCCTGTGCACGCAGCGCATCAATTTCCTTCGAGCGCGCGAGCAGGTCGGCGTTATCAGGTTCAACGGACAGTGCGAACCGGGCGTTGGCCTGCGTGTATTCGTGGCCACAGTAGACAACCGTCTCATCCGGCAGCGCCATGAGTTTTTGCAGACTGGCCCACATCATCGCCGCCGTTCCTTCGAACAAGCGACCACAGCCGAGCGCAAACAGCGTGTCGCCGACAAATGACACCCCCTCGGACGCAAAGTAATAAGCGATGTGTCCGGAGGTGTGACCAGGCACCTCCAGAACCGCGGCCTTCATTCCACCAAAGGCGTACTCGTCCCCCTCGGAGACTTTCACGTCGATACCCGGAATGCGTGCCGCGTCGGCGGCGGCGCCGACGATGGTACAACCCCATTGTTCCTTCAGCGGCAGATTACCTTCGGTATGGTCGCCGTGATGATGTGTGTTCAGGATGTGCGTGAGCTGCCAGCCCTGCTCCTCGAGCGCCGTATTGATTGGGTCGACCTCGGGCGTATCTATACTGGCGGTCAATCCCGTATCGGGGTCGTGTGCGAGGAACCCGTAGTTATCCGAGCGACAGGGAAACTGATGAATGAGCAGAGGCATGTCGAAATCCTCAACGAGCGCGGTGTCCGGCCGGCCGAGGCCCGAACTCCTGTGTGACAGGCTTCAGTAAGGCAGCACGAAAGGCCGAGGCAAATACCCTGAATCGGATACTTGTGTGAACAAAGTACGTACCAGGGCCACCCTGTAATCGTGGCGAGTGAAACACGAGAGCGCTCCAGAG
This sequence comes from Pseudomonadota bacterium, assembly GCA_039030335.1. Lineage (GTDB taxonomy): Bacteria > Pseudomonadota > Gammaproteobacteria > HK1 > HK1 > JBCCEJ01. The sequence goes on from JBCCEJ010000009.1 coordinate 47,638, forward strand.
TCGCGCCGTAGTCGCTACAATCTCTGCCTGCATCGACTGGAATGCGGCTGCGCATGGTACCAGGAGGAGACGTGCGATTCGAAGACAAGACGGCAGTAGTAGTTGGCGCGGCAGACGGGATCGGCAGGGCTACCTGCAGAATCATCGCCGCCGAAGGTGGCACCGTTATCGGCGTTGACAAGAACGCCGAGGCGTTGAATGTAGCCATGGGCGACATCCGTTCGAATAGCGGCCGGGCGGCAGCAGCGCCGGCAGATGCCGTAAGTGCCGACGATGTCACGCGCGTGACCTTGGAGATTCTCGACGCTCACCCGCGCATCGATATTCTCGTGAACTGCGTAGGCGGGAGCACGATCGTCAGTAATCCATCGGCATCGCTCGAATCCATGTCGTTGGATGAGTGGCAAAGTATCCTCGACTTCAATCTGACCGGGACGTTTCTGTTCACAAAAGCGGTCATTCCAGTCATGAAACGTCAGGGCAGCGGAAAGATCGTCAACCTCTCTTCGATCGCGGGACGCGGATTGAGCGATGTGAGTTCCACCCCGTACGCTACGGCCAAGGGCGGCATCGTGGCGTTGACGCGCAAGCTCTCGCTGGAGCTTGGTCCCCACGGCATCACGGTTAACGCGGTGGCGCCCGGCAAAACCTTATCCGGGAGAATCCGTTCGCATTACGACAAACAAAGCGATGCAGACAAGGCGGAACAGCTTGCCGCGGTCCCGCTCGGCCGGTTCGCGGAGCCGGAAGATCAGGCCTACGCAATTTGCTTTCTTGCGTCGTATCAGGCCGACATGATCACGGGCGTCACGTTGGACGTGAACGGTGGAGTTCGGTGACCAGCGGGTGAGTTGGCGCCGGCGCGGCCGCCGGCCGCCCAACGATCCGCAACGTTACTGGCTTTGCGGTGTGGGGTACTTCTCACACGGGAGAAACACCGTGGTGCGCTTCATGAGGCGCGGCACGCTATCGTCGAATGGTTCGCGCCGATGCAGCACCCGGGCGTTGTCCCAGAGAACGAGATCTCCACGCTCCCAGGTATGCTCCCAAACATATTCTGGATTCGTCGCCGCACTCTTCAGTTCATCGAGAATCGGCGCGCTTTGCTCCGGCGACATACCGTCGATTCCAAACGTCTGCAGAGGATCCAGGTAAAGCCCCTTGCGCTGCGTGCCCGGCTGCGTCAATACCATCGGGTGGGTGACATCGGGGGTGCGTTTGCGGATACCGGAGAGCCCCGCCTCGGTATCGGAATCCACTGCGTAGATCTGATACGCGAACTCGCCGCGGCAGCCTTCGATAGCGTCCCGCGTACTGGCACTCAGGGATTCGTAAGCCAACTGCAGGTTCGACCATGAGGTTCGCCCCTGCCCGGGCGGCACTTCGACGGCGTAGAGGAAGCAACCAGTATCGGGGTTGTCCTTGTAGCAACTGTCCATGTGCCAGGCCGCCTCGCCGCTTGCCAGCGCGCCTATGTTGGCGCCCGACTCGTACCGTAGATTGGAGATCAGCACGACTTCAGGATGGCTTGGCGAGCGAATATCCTCACGGACGTGTAGATTCGTTGCGCCAAAGTGCTGGCTGAACGCCACTTGCTCTGCCTCATTGAGCAACTGGTCGCGGATAAGGAGTACAGGCGTCGAAATCCACGCTTGCTCGATCGCCTCTAGAGTCGAGTCATCGAGTGCGCGAATATCCAGCCCCATGAGTTCGAGGCCAAAGTCCTCGTGCAGTGGGCGTGTTTGGAGGTGCACCGTGAGTCCTCTCCTCAAGTACCGGCCGGCTGGTGCAGTCTAGGAGCGCCCAGGTACGCGTACAAGTTCGATTCTGCTCACTCCTTATAGCGATCGGTTCTTTCGCCAAAGCGCCAGCCAGATGAGCTGACCCGGGGTACCTGCCGAGAGATTCACCCAAGCAGTCATGACCACTCCGACACAGCCAGGCACCTCAGCGCGGACCGACCGTATCTCGCGTGGCATCGCATTTGTGCTGATATCGTCCGTGTTGCTCGCCCCGCTGGTCCAGGCCTCGAGCAAGTACCTCTCGTACGCCTTCCCCGTACTACAGATATTGTGGGTTCGGTGCGTCGGTCACACCGCGTGGATGATCGTCGTATTCTGGCGGAGCCACGGACTGGCCATGTTCCACTCGAACCGTCCGCGTATGCAGTTCGCCCGGTCTACGCTGCTCGCAGTGTGTTCGCTAACCTGGCTCATGGCCATTCCCGACGTCCCTCTTGCCAGTGCCGGCGTCATCATGTTTACAACGCCAATGTTCGTGGCGCTGCTGTCTGCGCCGATGCTGTCGGAGCGGGTCGGGCGTCACAGAGGTGCCGCGATCATCGCGGGGTTCGCAGGCGTGCTGATCGTGCTCCGCCCGTGGCACCACCAGGTGGTGTGGGAAATGCTGCTGATCGTCGTCGCAGCGTTTTGTTATGCGGTTTATCAGGTTCTCACGAGACAGGTGTCAGCACATGACAGTGCGGCTACGAGCGCCGTCTATGCCGTCGCCGTGGGCGCCGTGGTCGTGAGCCTGTTCATGCCCTTCTATTACCAACTCCCCGCCGCGGGAGAATGGCACTACTGGTTGGGGTTTTTGCTGGTTGGGTTGGTGGGCGGTTTTCGGCACCTGTTCATGGTCAAAGCCTTCGAATCGGCCCCGGCGTCGGTCGTATCGCCGTTTTGTTATACCGAGCTTATCGGCATCACCGCGTTGGGCATGTTGATGTTCGGTGAACTCCCGGATGTGTGGACCGGTGTTGGCGCCTGCGTCATCGTCGCGAGTGGACTCTACATCGCGCGGCATGAAACGCTCGCGGCGCGTCGTGGGGCGGCAAGATAATGTCGGAACCGGGATTGAGCGGTAGCTGCACTCCAAACTACAAACAAGTTTCGAGATTGACGACTGAGGGGTGGGTATGGTCATGTCAGATCCTGCCGGACCAGCCTGCCGGGCGCACGGGTTGCCTGCCACAGCCGCGCGCTTCGCGCCTTCAGGGATTTTGGGACTTCAAATCCTTTGACCAACGCAATCCCACCTTTGCATCATTGCCTCCCAGCCCTTCACGACGGTGTCGCGCAAGAATTCGCAATGCTTCGCATGGGCACCGGTTACATGGCCTTCGTGAGATAGTCGATGCGTGCACGTCTTTCCCTGTTCATTTGCTCGCTCGCGACCTTCTGCGCTGTCGGATTGGGGGCGGCACGCCTCGCAGCGGCCGAAACCGCGCTCGAGCGCGTTCGCGCCAGCGGCGAACTGCGCATCGCGGTCGATGTGCCGTACGGAAAGATGGAGTTCTACGACGCAGACGGTTCACTGCAGGGCGTGGACATCGACATCGCCCGGCATGTGGCCAGACATCTGGGCGTAGAGCCCAAATTCGAAGTCATGCCATTCGCGGAATTGTTCGATGCTATCGATGAGCGTCGCGCCGATGTCGTCATTTCGGCGGTGACGATCACTGCCGAACGTCAGCAGAAGATGCGTTTCAGCGTCCCCTACTTCGACGCCGCGCTCCAGATTGCGGTACGCAAAGGCGACGCCTCGATCGCGTCACTAAACGATCTCTCGTCGAAGCGCATCGGCGTGCTGAAAGGCACCGTCGGCGAAACGTTTGCGCTGAAGTCTGAGTACCTGGACCGCAACCGGATCGCGGTGTTTGAGAGCAATGATGTGCGGCTGAAGGCACTACTCGAAAAAGAGATCGACGCGATCATCATGCATTTCAGTCTCAAGAACCACCCGACGCTCAGAACGCTTGGAAAGCCGTTGTCACAATCCTACTACGGCGTCGTCGGCCATCTGGAGGACGAAACCTTGATCGATGCAGTGAACCGGGCGCTTCGCGATCTTCAAACGCGCGGCGAACTGGATAAGATCAAAGAGGCCCACCTCAACTAGTCGCCGGCTGCGGAAGTGTTGGTTTCAATGTCTCTTTGGGCAAAACTGATCGGCGTCGTAGTCGTGACGGTCGCTTGCATCGTACCGCCAGCCGCATACTGGACGTTAGAGCGCCAGCGCGAGGCGTTGGAGTCGGCGCATCGTGACCGTGGCCGCGCCTTCGTCCAGCTACTCGATGCGACTATCGCCGAGCCGCAGCTGCTGGAAAATCGTGAGCAGCTCTTCAACCAGCTGCAACGCTTTCTCTGGCTGAACCACGACCTGGTACGAATCGAAGTGGCCTTGCCGGCGGGAGACGGGTTACAGGTCTACGTCTCGACAGAACCGGGAAGAGCCGCCGGCCCGGCGGGCAAGCTGAGCGTCGCCGCGTTCCGAGCCAACAAGGTTCTGCATTGGATACCGACCTGTTCAAAACCGCGCGTCGCCCGCTTCGTCTCACCCGTTCACCTGTCTGGCGGGGTAGCCGGGACGGTTTCCGCAGAGCTCAGTTTGCAGAAGCTGGACGAGGTGCTCGCGTCGGAGCGGCGCTTTTGGTTGCTGAGTGCGCTCCTGCTCGTGATCGCACTGAGCGGAGCCCTGTTCGTGGCCGTGAGGCACGTGGTTTTGCGGCCACTGCGAAAGTTCGCGAAAGCAGTGGACGCACTGGCACGACGCGACGGAGAGTTCGAAATTCAGCTCGAGAGCTCCGACGAACTGGGTCGACTCGGCGCCGCGTTCAATCACATGGCACAGGACATCCGCGGGGCAGAGGCGCAAGCGGAGCACCGTGCAACACACGATCCGCTAACCGGGTTGCCGAACAGGCGGCTGCTGATGCACCGCTTGCAAAGCGCTATCGCCGTGGCAGCGCGGTATCAGCGTCGCGGTAGTGTGCTCTATCTCGATCTGGACGACTTCAAACAGGTAAACGACCAGCACGGCCACGCGGCCGGCGATCAGGTCCTGGTCACCGCGTCCGAGCGGCTGGCAGCATCGGTCCGGCAAGTCGACACCGTCGCGCGAATGGGAGGTGACGAGTTCGTCGTACTCTTGCACGAGCTGCCAATAGACGCCCAGGAGGCCCGTGACAAGACGGCTACCGTGGCGCGCAAGATCCTGGCCGCATTCGCCGAACCGTGGCTGGTCGCGGGTCAGCAGGTGACGATCGGTGCCAGCATCGGCGTGCGGGTCTTTGGCGGAGAGAAACTGCTGGACGACGCGATACTGCGCGACTCGGACGCCGCCATGTATCGAGCCAAAGCGGCTGGTGGTCAACAGTTCCGTTTTGCCGTTACCGAGGCCGGCGCGGAGCGTGGTTCGACTACCAAACCTCACTTTCAGGCACGAGGCTGATCCCCTGAAGGCTGCATAGCGCCAGCTCAGTCGCGCGTATGCGGCAAGAACACGTTTGCGAAGAAATCGGCCAATAGCGTGAATCCGTTCAGCGGCAGGACATGCGCCACGTACTGGTCCGGTCGCACCACGACCATCGCGCCTGCGGTTCGGTCGATTCCGCGCATATCGAAGATGTCACCGTTGCGTTGGTCAGCACAAAACACCTTCTCGTAGTCCTGCAATCCGTATCGCCCCTTGCGCGGCTGGAGCAGTGCCGGCATCGCGCCATAGTTCAATTCGCGGAAACCCTGCTGAAAAATGCTCCGAAAATCGATGACTGCATCGAGGTCTTCGTCAGCCCGTGTGAACCGCCTGATCGGAGAGTCGCCAGCGTCCGCCAGAAACGTGCTGAGCGCATGAATGGGACAGCCGGGCTCACCGTTGTCGCGCGCCGGTGCAAACGCATAGAGATGCCAGCGGGCGTCGGCCTCGGCAACATGCCCGAGTTGCACAGGCCGTGCGTCAGCGAGGCGTACAACGGGCGCCGAGTGGAAACGCTTGCCTATGGTCTGACCGCTGGCGAGGTGTTGATGCGTTGTTGCGCCGACCAGGATCGAGCGCTCGTAGTGCACGGCGAGGCCCCCGGTGAACTCGAGATTCTCAATGAACTGCTGCTGGATCCGTGGGACGCCGGAGCCGTCCAGTTCCGACTCTCCGGGCGGCGCGCTCATGAGCCGCGCCCAGGCGTGATCCGTCTCTATCAGCCGCTTGGCTTCGAGCCACCGCTCCGCCGCATAGGTGTGTAGCAAACCGGCATCGGCCCGGCCTTGCAGTACGTGCACCAGCTTCCAACCCAGATTAAACGTATCGCCCATCGAGACGTTCATCCCCTGACCCGCTTTCGGGCTATGCGTATGGCAAGCGTCACCGGCCGTGAAGACCCGCGGCTGACGGCTTTCCCGCTGGTCTGCCGGCACGTCGTCGAAGCGATTGCTGAGTCGGTGCCCGATTTCGTAGATCGACCACCAGACCACTTCTTTCACGTCGACCGAATACGGCGACATGATCCGGTTTGCGGCCGCGACGATGTGCTGATCGGTGAGATTGCGATTTGCAACCCTTTCCTCGGGATTCAACTTGTCGAGTTCCACATACATGCGGAACAGGTAACCGCCCTCGCGCGGCAGGATCAGCAGGTTGCCCTCAGTAGCCGAGGCGATCAGGCATTTCATGCGAATGTCGGGAAAATCTGTAACTGCGAGCACGTCCATGACGCCCCAGGCCTGATTGGCCGCGTCGCCTTCCAACTCCCCGCCGATGGCCTGGCGCACCGTTGAACGAGCACCGTCACAACCCACCACGTATCGAGCCCGCACGGTTACAAGCTCGCCCGTACGTTCGCTGCCGGTGCGTTCGAGCGTGACCGTCACCGGGTAGTCTTCGGCCGCCGTATCGATATGCAGCGTCTGCACTGCGAGGGCGTAGTCTGGCTCCAGTCGCGACGGCGAGTTACGCATGACCTCAAGGAACAGCTCGTGCACCCGCGCCTGGTTCATCAAGGTGTGAGGCATTTCAGACTGGTCGTCGGCCACGTCCTGCACCCGTCCCGCCCGGGCGATGTGTTGCGGACAGGACGGATCGGGCATCCAGAATGTCGTTTCGTTAACCCAGCAGGACTCCCGCTTGACCTTGTCGGCAAATCCGAATGCCTGGAACATCTCCATCGACCGCACGCTGATTCCATCAGCCTGGCCCTTTTCGATGGGACCGGTCTTCGGGTCGACGATCATCGTCTCGATATCAGGCATACCCGCCAGCTGCGCGGCAAGGCACAGGCCGGCCGGACCGCAGCCTGCGATCAGGACATCGACTCTCTCCGGCAGCGCGTGGCCGCGACTTCCCATCGCAACCCGCGATCGATCGTGCCGGATGTCGGGATCTCCGGGCTTGAAGCCGTCAACGTAGTATTGCATCGGCGCTCTGCCAAACCTTGCGAGTCTGCTTGTCTTCGAGCACGCCACGCCGTGCCAGCAACCGGACTCCGCGCGCGTGTGTCATTTGACGCGGGTTGAGCCAAAAACCGTGCCCGGCTCGTCACCCCAGAGGATCCTGTAGACCATATGGTTACGGTCGATTCTCAGAATCTTATAGCGGAATACAAGCGGGTTACCGAAGGCGTCTACGGCTTCAGTCGTGAAGATACCGTCTGCGCATCGCCACGTGCCCCGCTGACTGGAGTGCCGGCTGGAGCCATCCGCGTAGAGCGTCCTGAAATCCGCCGCGAAAGAGCCATCGTCAAGCGTCTTCGCAGTCCATGAATAGCTGTGCTCCGGCGCCTCGATCAGACCTTTCCAGTGTCCTGGCACCTGCGAGCAAAAGGAGTCCGACGCGGCCCAGACAGACTGGCTCGCGACCAACAGCCACAGCAGTGTTACGGCTCGAGCCATGTCACGGACGCTACAGTGCAAGGAAATCGAAATCAAACCACGGCGTCCACACCTTGCGAGCCCGATTCTCCGCCGCCTCGTCGAACAGTGTGCTGCCGTACATAAACGCCAACTCCTGCTGCGTGCGGCCCTGCATGTCGCGAGCCCGGTGGTACATCGGCGGGTACAAGTGGTGTAAATTGCCCGACCGCACCGTCTCCCAACGGTAGCAGAATGCGTCGGCGCCGGGCTCTTCCCTCTGCGCGCCTGCCGTGCGGCGCGCACTCGCGAGCGTAAGAGGACCGATCCCGATGATCGAGATCAATGGCACAGCACATTTCATTCTGACGGTGAGTCAGTTCGATGCAGCGAGAGAATTCTATTGCGAGCTATTGCCGTTCATGGGACTCACGAAGGTTTATGAAGGCAACAACTTCATCTACCACGTGGGCGGGCGAACCGCTGTTGGCATTCAGCGTTGCGCACCGGAGTACGAAGGCGAGCGCTTCGTTCAAAACCGGGTCGGACTGCACCACGCGTGTCTGCGGGCGCGCTCACGCGAGGACGTCGACGCAGTAGCCGCCAAGCTTACCGAGATGGGCGCGTTCATCGACCGGGGGCCAGTCGAAGCGGACTGGGCGCCCGGTTACTACTACATCGTGTTTGAAGACCCGGACGGGATCCGCCTGGAGCTCAACTACGTGCCAGGTAAAGGTCTGCTGGCCGGTGACAAACCCATAACGCCAAGTGACGATCCAGACTGGAATCAGGATCCTTGAACGGCGCGCGGAAGGCACGTTGGTCCTGATGACCTGGCGCTGCGCTCACGACGACTCCTGGAGCTCCAGGTAATCAGCGCGTATCTCGCGCTTTAGCGTCTTGCCCGCGACGTTGCGCGGAAACTCCGACATGACAAACAAATCCGCAACGCGCTGAAACTTTGCGGCAACGCGGGCATTGGTCCATGCACGCAGATCGACAGGCCGCGTGCTCGCGCCCGGCATCAGAGTCACGGCCGCCACCGGCACCTCGCCCCACTTCGCGTGCGGGACACCGAACACGGCTACCTCGGCGACCGCCGGATGGGCGACGACGACCTCCTCGATATCCTTGGGGTAAACGTTGACACCCCCCGAAATGATCATATCCTTCAGCCGGTCTACAAGGTAGAGGAACCCGTCTTCGTCCACGTAGCCGGCGTCGCCCGAGTGCAGCCAGCCGTCGATAATCGTCTCACTGGTCAGCTCCGGCCGATTGTAGTAGCCCGGCATCAGGAGCGGACCGCGCCCGCAGATCTCACCGATCTCTCCAGCCGCCAGTTCATTGCGCTGTGCATCGACGATCTTCATCTCCAGCAAACGTACCGGGATACCAACTGACCCGTTCTTAACTCTGGCATCGCGCTTATCGAGGATGGTCATGAAACCCTCGGTCAGGCCATAGAGTTCGTAGTAGCGCCCCGGTAACGCCTGGTGAATACGATTCTTGTATTCCATCAGTAGCGGCGCACCGACGCTCAGCAGCATCTCCAGCGATGCCAGTTTCCGGGGCTCGAAGTGCGGATGATTCAGGAGCGCCATGACCTGCGACGGCACCAACACAATATGCGTCACGCGGCTCGCCTCGATCTCTTCGATCATCCGCGGCGGATCGAACGCTTCGTGCAGGATGTAACGGCAGCCTAGAAACATCCACGGCATCATGTCGATCATGGCGCCGTTGAACACCATCGAGCCGGTATGTAACAGAACCGACTCGGGCGTCATCCGAAAGGCCGAGGCGAACAGCGTGCAATACTGGGCCCGCACGTACTGCGTGTGAACGATACCCTTCGGGAGTCCCGTGGTGCCGCTCGAGTACATGATGTTGTACACGTCATCCCCGACCAGACCGGCGTCTGGCGGTGCGGTTGTCGGCGCACCCGCGACGAGCGCTTCGAACGAACGGAAGCCGCGAGGTACGCCACCGGCGCCGACACCGACCAGTATGTAACGATCCGGGGCGACGCCCGGCTGATCGGGTCGTATGCGATCCAGAGTTTCCGCGAACGCGGTGTCCGCGATCACCATGGTCGTATCAGAATCGGCCAGCAAGACCTTCAGCCCGGCGTCCTGCAGCAGCGTGCTGACCGGCACGATCACGATGCCGGTCTTCGCCGCCGCCCAGTACATCAGCACGAACTCCAAACGATTGGTCATGATGGTCGACACCTTGTCGCCCTTCACCAGGCCGGCCGCCAGCAGCGCATTCGCGAGCTGGTTTACCCGCGCGTCGAGTTCGGCGAATGAATACTCGATTCCCCTGACTTTGAGGCCCACCGCGCGCGGCTGGTAACGCGCATGCGCTGGTAGAAGCATTCCGATGTTGATGACTTTCTCCCGGCCCTTGGAAGCAGCGGCTGACCCACGGTGCGTCTCGGGCGACATGGACTCAAGGCCCGCGCCGACGCATCCCCTACGAGCTTCACCATAGGTAATTCCCGCGATTGCGGCCAGACGTCGACGTTGCCGGGCGCAACTTAAGGTTCTCCCGCCCGGTCCAAACGCGTTGCGGGGCGGCGGTGTCTCGTGTGCCGATACGAACGCGCAACGGCCGCGCGGCGCCTCATCGAGCGAAGCGTGTCGGCGCGCCGCGAACAGAAGCTGGAAATAGTCGTGGGAAAAGGCAAGGGTAGCGGGCTGGCGAAACGGACGCGGGTAAAGTGGCTCATCAATCTGGCGATCGGCCTCTCGGTGCTGTGCCTCGCAACACCGGCCGCGCTCTACGCCTGGGGGCTCTCGCTCGTCGAGGCTCGGCCCGTGCCGCCGGCCAACCTGGTCACGGCAAAGCAGGGACTCGACGCGTGGCAGTACATCGAGGATGACCCATCAGGACCCCATGTGCCTAAGCTGAATCCCTGGACGGTGGCTTTTCACTATCTCAGAACGACCAGACCAACGGATTCGTTGACACTCCAGATCCTGGCGCGCAATCACGTCCGCGACCATCTGCAGGACTATCGCGTGATCGCCTGGCACATCAGCGTCGCATCGATCGCTATCTGGGTTTCGCGGAACTGGACTGAAGAGCAGGTTCTTGCCGAATTGCACCGGCTCTACGGCGGTCGGTAGCCGCGGTTTGCGCCGCACCCTGGCGAGCCGCGCGTCACGTCCGGCACAGAGTTACACCGGGCGTCGCTCGCGCTAGCCCGCATATTCCACCAGTCCGGCGCTCCTGATAGCCAAACGTCCTTGTACTGAAGACCAAAGTGGTGTTTAAACCGTCGCCTTGGCCGGTTCGATTCGCGCCTGCACGAGCTGGCACTCGATCTTGCACGCCACCTCGCGCCAACCTCACTCGGCCTTGGAACCACCAGACCCAACGCGGCGTTCCCACGATGTAAGGCACAATTCCGTCGCGCCATTCTCGCGCACTGGTGAAATATGCGGGCCAGGCGCATGCGCGCCAACGCGTTGTGAAGAACGCCGGCTGTGTACAATCGCGGCAGGACGTTTGAGTGAGCCCGACCGATGATAGATCTCTATACCTCTGCCACACCGAACGGGTGGAAGGCCACCATCGCGCTGGAAGAACTGGCGTTGCCGTATGAGCTGCATACGGTCAATCTGTCTGAAGGCGATCAGCATCGGCCGGAATTTCTCGCGTTGAATCCGAACGGCCGCATCCCCGTGATCGTGGACCGTGACGAAGACAACTTCCCGGTCTTCGAATCGGGCGCCATTCTCATTTATCTGGCAGAAAAGACCGGAAAGCTGATGCCGACCGACGTCAAGGGACGCAGCCTTGTCATCCAGTGGTTGATGTTCCAGATGGGCGGGGTGGGCCCGATGCAGGGGCAGGCCGTAACCTTCGAGCGCTATTTCCCGGAAGACGTGCCGCAGGCGCGGGCCCGCTACAAAAATGAGACCCGGCGCCTCTACGAGGTGATGGATCGACGCCTTGGCGAGGTCGAGTACCTGGCCGGCGACTACAGTATCGCCGATATCGCCACCTGGTCGTGGGTGCATACCCACCGCTGGAGCCGCATCCCGGTCGACGGGCTCGATAATCTCAACCGCTGGATCGAAACGCTGCGCGAACGGCCATCACACCAGCGCGGAATTCTGATCCCGCCGCCGGCCGGCCGCGCCGACGAACAAAAGGCACGCGGCGCCAGTATCGTCACAAGGTGATCGGCAGCCGACGCGGGCACGTTGCGTTAACGGCCCCGGAGCCAGGCTCACGCGATGGCGGCGAGATAGTCTTCCAGGATTTGCCGCTTCAGCGTCTTGCCGGCCACGTTCCTCGGAAAGTCCGGTAGCGCAAAACAGTCTTTCAACCGCTGAAACTTGGCCGCAACCCGTTCGTTGCTCCACTCGATGAGTTCAGCGGGTTGAAGCGTCGCGCCATCGCGAAGCACCACGGCCGCGACCGGTACTTCTCCCCACCGCTCATCGGGCACGCCGAAGACAGCCACGTCGGCAACGGCTGGATGACGGACGATCACTTCTTCGATGTCTTTCGGATACACGTTCACGCCGCCAGAGATGATCATGTCTTTCTTGCGATCGACCAGATACAGGAACCCATCTTCGTCCACGTAGCCGAGATCGCCAGAATGCAACCATCCGTCGACCACGGCAGCCTCGGTGAGGTCGGGCCGGTTGTAGTAGCCCGGCATCAGTAGCGGGCCGCGCCCGCAGATTTCGCCGATCTCGCCCGCAGCCACTTCATGGCCGCGCTCGTCGACGATCTTCATCTCCAGCATCCTGAGCGGCACGCCGACCGACCGCGTCTTGGCGACGGCATCAGTCTTGTCGAGCATCGTGATGAATCCTTCCGTCAGACCGTAGAGTTCATAGAAGCGCCCGGGCAGCTCGGTGTTCAGACGATTCTTGTATTCCAGCAGCAACGGCGCGCCCAGGCTCTGGATCATTTCGAGCGACGCGAGCCTTGCCGCATCGAAGTCAGGATGATTCAACAACGCCACGATTTGCGACGGCACCATGATGACGTGGGTTACGCGGCTCGATTCGATCTCTTCGATCATGCGTTTGGGATCGAACGACTCGTGCAGGATGTAACGGCAGCCCAGAAACATCCAGGGCATGAAATCCATCATCGCGCCATTGAATACGATGGCACCTGCGTGCAGCACCACCGATTCAGGCGTCATGCGAAACGAGGACGCGAACAGCGTGCAGTAGTGCGCGCGCACGTAGTGATTGTGCACGATGCCTTTCGGCAGCCCCGTGGTGCCGCTCGAGTACATGATGTTGTAGATATCGTCGTCGGTGAGGGCTGCGTCAGCCGGCTCGGTAGAGGGGGCGTTTGCGACAAACTCGGAGTAGGTCGCGAATCCCGGCCGCGCGACCTCATCGCCCGCGAGAATAAAACGATCCGCTGCAATGTCGGGCAACTCAGCCCGAATGCGATTCAATGTGTCGGCGAAAGACGCATCGGCGATCACCATCACCGTGTCGGAATCGACGAGCAGGCTCCTTAGCCCCGCATCCTGCAGCAACGTGCTGACCGGCACGATTACGATTCCGGTCCTGGCTGCAGCCCAGTACATCAGCACCAGTTCCAGCCGGTTCGTCATGACCGTCGAAACCTTCTCGCCCTTGGCAATACCGGCGGCGAGAAGGGCATTGGCCAGCTGATTCACACGCGCGTTCAGCTCCGCGAAAGACCAGTCGACGCCCGCCACGGTGAGCGCCGGCTCGTGCGGCCGGTAGCGTGCGTGCGCGGGCAGTAGCGTTCCGATGTTGATGGGCGTCGCCCGGTCGCGAGGCGTCGGCGTGCCCCGGGGCGTATTCGCACTGATGAATACCTGAGGATACTGACGCGAGGCCGTCGGTGCACCGGTTCGCATGGACGCACCTGACTCGGCGGTGTCTTCACACATTGCGGCGGGCCCGGAAGTCAGTTGAGATGTCCCTTCCAATACACGGCGTAACGTTGTCGTTCAGCATCCTTAAGACGGACTCGCAACATCAGGTGATCACGATGGAAACAGGCAAAGTCGCGCTGGTGACCGGTGCGGGCAACGGTATCGGCAAGGCGATCGCCGAACGGCTCTTGAACGACGGCTGTCGCGTACTTTGCTGCGACCGCGACGACGCGGCGGCCAACGCGGTCTGCGCGCCGTTCGGCGAGGCTGCCGGTGCAGTCGCCATCGACGTGCGGGCACGGGGTGACGTTGAGCGCGCTGTCGCACATGCCGTAGAGCGCTGGGGCCAGCTCGATATCGCCGTCGCCAACGCCGGCGTCATGGACCGCGAATCCTTTCTTGAATTCACCGACGCGTGCTGGGACCGCGTTCTCGGGACGAACCTCTACGGCTGCTTCCTGACCGGACAGGTCGCCGCCCGGCAGATGGTCGCGCAAGGCGGCGGCGGTGCGATCGTCAACGTCGCGTCGAACTCCGGGGTCTTCGGTGGCCGCGGGCGCGCCGCCTATGGCGCCAGCAAAGCCGGCATCATCAACCTGACGCAGACCATGGCCATCGAACTCGCGGAGCACGATATTCGCGTAAATGCCGTCGCGCCCGGTCCGACTCTCACGAATCCGGACAGACAGGGCACACTGATGGCGAGTGCCAGAAACCGCATGCCGCTCAAGCGCTACGGGAGGCCGGCGGAAATCGCTGCCGTGGCGGCGTTCCTGGCGAGTCCCGATGCGAGCTTCGTCACCGGACAGGTGTACGCCGCCGACGGCGGCTTTACGACAGCAGGGCTGCTCGAGGGCTGACGCGGCTTCAGACTCGCGGGCCCTGGCGTATCAGCTACCGAAACACAAAAAGAGCTCAACGGTGAGCGGCGAAGACATGTCCGGTACCCGCGCGCGGACCGGTCTGCCGGACGCGCCGGAGAAACAGCGAAGGTCGGCTCGTTTCGAACCGGGAAAAGGCGAGCCTAGGTGTTGCGAGTCCGAGCGATCCGAGAGCGATGCCGCTAGCCCGCATATTTCACCAGTGCACGAGAGTGGCGCGAAGGCGTTGTGCGCTACATTGCGCGAACGCCACGTTGGGCCTGGTTGTTCCAAGGCCGAGTGAGGTTCGGCTATGAGAAGCGCCGGACTGGTGAAATTTGCGGGCTAGCGCCTGGCCACCATGCAGGCATAGTTCTCGGCCGCCGTCGGCGTCTCGGTATTGGGCTCCAGGTGCACGAGCGAACGCGGACTGGCAAAGCCCGCGCGCCGCATGAAATCCAGATGGATGTCGATCTCGAACCGCCCGGCCTCGTACTCCCAGTCGGTGCCGTCTGGTTTGATGAAATCACCGTTCGCCAGCAGTCCGCCTTCGGGCAACGTCTCGTAGCAGCGGGCATAGACGTCGGCGACGGGTTCCCGGCCGCCGAGGTCGTGCAATGCCCAGGTCGAGATGATCGCATCGGGCTGCCGCGACAGGCTGGCCGGCCACGACTGGCTCATGAGGTCGGCATTCGTGAACACCACGCGATGCACCAGATCGTCGATGGTCTCGCGCGCGACGTCGAAAAACACTTCCGAGAAATCGAGCGCTTCGTACGTGAGTTCGTCGTGCCGCTCGAGAATATGGCGTGCCATATACCCAGGGCCCGTGCCGAGTTCGACGACGTGCGGCGCCGCTTTACCGAGCGACCGGACCTCGTCGAGGATCATGTCGAAGAGTTGCAACCGCGGCGGCGTCGGCACAAACCGGCTGGCCCAGCCACGCACGAACTCGGCGTCATGAAACTCGTGCAACGCACCTACGAACCCGGCCATGTCGACATACTCCCAATTTCCCGGCTAGCGCACCTTAGCGCCACCTTGGAGGCGGTGCAATCGGGGGCGTGGGTGCACGGCCCGGAACCACGAACGTCAAAAAAAGGCGGATTGAGCGCCCGCTCGGAGGTGATGGGACGCCGGGAGACGGCAACCCTGGCGGCGCGATTCCAGGCGTCTTCGGCATGCAGATGGGCCGCGCCCAACCAATGGCGAACGCCCGAGTCAGATAATCGCCTGCGAAAATCCCGAACAAATCGTCTTTGCGGGCATCCAAGCCATAGGTTTCGCACAAGATCACTGTGGTACTAATCTCTTCTGCAGTCCCCGGACACGCACCAGCAAGCGGTCACATGCTCACCATCCAACAACTCTCGATGCACTACGAAGCCGAAGACGGCTCGGCGCTGCGAATCCTCGAGTCGCTCGACCTCGACGTCGCAGCCGGCGAGAGCGTCGCGATCACCGGACCATCCGGTTGCGGTAAGACCACGCTGCTGCTGCTTCTGGCCGGATTGGAACGCCCGACGTCGGGTGCCGTGGCGCTCAGCGGGCAGGAGCTGACGCACCTCGACGCGGATGCGCTCGCTGACCTTCGTCGCGACAAGGTCGGCATCATCTTCCAGGCCTTTCACCTGGTGCCGAGCATTTCGGCATTGGAGAACGTGGCGCTGCCCCTGCAGATTGCCGGACGTCCCGGGTCGCGCGAAACTGCGTCCAACCTGCTCGAACGTGTCGGACTCGGGAGTCGCAAAGCCCATCTGCCGGCCAAGCTTTCGGGCGGCGAGAAGCAGCGTGTCGCGATCGCACGCGCGCTCGCGCATCAACCGGCGCTGCTGCTGGCCGACGAGCCAACGGGCAACTTGGACGAGAATACCGGCGCGGTAGTGAGCGATCTGCTGTTCGATCTGCACCGCGAATCGAATTCTGCGATGGTCGTCGTCACCCACGACCTCGGCCTGGCCGCGCGCTGCGATCGGATCCTGCAGCTGCACCAGGGTCAGCTGGAACAATCGGAGGCTGGCACTTCGCCATGAACACCGCCCTGCTCTCCTTTGCATTTCGCGATCTGCGCAACGCCGGCCGGCCGCTGGTGGTCCTCTGCGCCTGCCTGGTCCTGGCCGTGACGCTGATCACTGCGACAGGTGGTCTGTTTTATCTGGTGCGCGACGCACTGCTGAGCGACACGCGCGCGCTGTTCGGCGGCGACGTCGAACTCCGCGACCGGCAGCGGATCGATGCCCCGGTACTCGACTGGCTGAACGAGCGGGCCGAGGTGTCGCTGCTCGTCGAATTGCGCACGATGGCGGCGGCGGAAGACGGCCAGCTGCAAATCGTGCAGGTACAGGCCGTCGACGACGCATATCCGCTCTACGGCAATGTGGAGCTCATGCCGGCAATGCCTGTCGCCGAGGCGCTCGCAATGCGCGACGGCGTGTTTGGCGCGGCGTTCGACCCCGCGCTCGCCGAGTCACTTGGCCTCACCGTCGGCGATCAGCTCGAGATAGGCGCACTGAAGCTCGAACTCCGCGCCAGTATCAAACGTCAGCCAGACAGGGCCTTGCGTGCAACCTGGCGCGGACCCCCGATACTGATCGCGCAGACCGCCCTCGAACAGGCGGAGCTGCTGGTGCCGGGCGCGCGCAGTTCGTGGCGCTACAGAACCCGGCTAACGGGAACTCCGGATCGGTTCATCGCTCAGTTGAACGGTGCGTTCCCCGACAGCCAATTCGAGATCCGCACGTTCGAAGGCCGCGGCACCCGCATCGCCGAGGTGCTGGGGCAGCTGGCTTCGGGCCTTCTGCTGGTCGCATTCAGCGCGCTGTTCATCGGCGGGCTCGGGATCTTCAACAGCGTGCATGCCTACCTGCAGGGCAAGCTCGCCACGCTCGCGACGCTCAGGGCGTTGGGCTTGCGCGATGCGAATCTTTCAGCGCTGTATCTCGCTCAGGTGGTTGCGCTGGCAGGGCTCGCGTCGCTGGCCGGCGTTGTCGTCGGCGGGGCGCTCGCGGTGGTGGGTGCCGGCATTGTGCGGGAATCGTTGCCTCTCGAATTTGGCTTGGGCGCGCTGCTGTGGCCCGCCGTGACGGCTTTGACGCTGGGTGTGCTGACGGCGATCACGTTCGCACTGCCGGCTCTTGGCAAAGCGGTCGCGGTGTCGCCAGCCATCCTGTTTCGCGGCGATACGGTCGACGCGCCGCCCGTCGCCCGCCGTTATCTGGCCGGAACCGCGGTCTGTGGAGCGGCACTGGCGGCGATGGTGCTCGCCGTGTTGCCAGACACGCTGTTTGCGGCGGGCTTCGTCGTCACCATCCTGGCGCTGCTCGGCGGGTTCGAGCTCCTCGTGCGTCTGCTGAAGGCCATCGCGCCGCGCGTCGCGGAACACCCGGCGCTGGTGTCGAAGTTTGCTTTTCGTCTCGCGCTCGCGAACCTGTACCGGCCGGGCTCGCCGCTGCGGCCGTTGCTGTTGTCGCTGGGTTCGGCGTTGACGTTGCTGGTCGCAACGGGCCTCGTCGTCATGGCGTTGCACAAGACCATCGAAGACACGATCCCGGCGGATTCGCCGGATCTGGTGTTCTATGACATCGGCACCGATCAGCTCGACCTCGTGCGCGAGACGTTGGCACAACAGACAACCCTCGAACGCGCGGACTTCGCGCCGTTGGTGCTGGGGCGCCTGGAGACTGTCAACGATGAGGCACTGCGCCTGGCCGAGGATGTGAAGCGCGCACTCGAATCGCGTGACGAACACAAGCTCACCTACCGCGGCGCCAATATCGACGATGTCGCCGTCCGCGACGGCGCCTGGTGGCCGGCCGACTACAGCGGCCCACCCGTCGTCGCGATGGAAGACCGTGAGGCGGACCAGCTCGGCCTTGCGGTCGGCGACCGTCTCGTATTCGAGATCATGGGCGAGCGGGTCGAGACCCAGCTGGTTGCGATCTTCAGCCAGCGCCGGCATCAGGCGCGCTTCTGGTTCGAAGCGATGTTTTCTGACGGCACGCTGGAGCCGTTCATCACCCGTCACGTCGGCACGGCATCGCTCGGAGACGACGATGTCGATGCGTCCCGGCGCGCACTCGCTCGCAGCGCGCCCAATATCGTCACCATCGATATTCGCAACATTCTCGACGAAGCCAGTCAGCTGCTCGGCAAGGCGGCCGCCGGGCTGGCGGTGGTCGCGGCCGTCAGTCTCGCCGCCAGCGCACTGGTGCTGGCCGGTGTGGTCGCGAGCGCGCGCACACGGCAGGTACACGAGGCTGTGCTGCTCCACACGCTCGGCGCCCGTATCGACGTGATCCGAAAGGCGCTGCAGCTCGAATATGCGCTGATGGCCGTAGTTGCGTCGCTGGTGGCGGTTTTGCTCGGTACCGTGATCGCCGGCGCGCTGCTGCACTATCGGTTGCAATTGCCGGTCGAAGCGACCTGGTGGCTGGCAGCAGCCATCGCCCTTGGCGCGAGCACCCTGGCACTGGCGAGCGGTGCGCGCTACGTCATCGGGGAGCTGCGACTGGTGCCGGCCACACTGCTGCGCGCGCAAGGCTGACCCACACCTTTTCGTTCGAAACACTGGCGCGCGGTTAAACGGTGCCCCAGGTTGCCGCGGGTGCCTCGCAGACTCGAGGCACCCGGCTACTCTTCAAGCGGTGTCTTGGACTGGACTAAACCGGCGTCGCTAGATGCGAGACGTTTTTGACGACGGTGTAGCCATCCAGGCCCTCGGTGCCGCCTTCCCGCCCGTAGCCGCTTTCCTTGACACCGCCGAACGGCGTTTCCGCGCTCGATGCCACGAGGTGGTTGATGGAGAGATTGCCCACCTCGACTTCGCTCGCGAGTTGCTCTGCCGTCACGGCCGAGTTCGTGAACGCGTAGGCGGCAAGACCGTAAGGCAGACGGTTGGCGACGGACACCGCCTCGTCGATCGACTGCACCCGGTTCACCACGGCCAACGGCCCGAAGGGTTCTTCGTTCGTCACGCGGGCGTCATCGGGCACGTCGGCCAGCACCGTCAGCTCGTGGAGATATCCCTGGTTGCCAATCTGCCGCCCGCCAGCAGCGATCCTGGCCCCTTTCGCGACCGCGTCTTCGATAAACGCCTGGGTTGCGTGTAAGCGCCGGTCATTTGCCACCGGCCCCATGACGGTTTCCGGATCGAAGCCGTCACCAGTACGGATCGCCTTGGCCTGCTCGGCAAACGATTCGAGGAAATCGTCAAACATCTGCTCATGTACCAGGAAGCGCGTTGGCGACACGCAAACCTGGCCCGAGTTGCGCGATTTGCCCATCGCACAAGTGGCTCCAACTTTGAGCGGGTCGACGTCACGGTCGACGATCACCGGTGCGTGGCCGCCAAGTTCCATGATCGTCGGCTTCATTTGCCGGGCGGCGAGCCCTGCCAGATGTTTGCCGACCGGAATCGAGCCTGTGAACGTGACCAGCCGGATCACCTCGGAGCTAATCAGGAATTCGGAAATTTCCGACGGGATGCCGAACACGAGGTTCACGACGCCTGGCGGGCAACCGGCGTCATGGAAAGCGCGCACCAGCTCGAAGGCACCGGCAGGTGTCTCTTCGCTCGCCTTCAGTACCAGCGAGCAGCCGGCGGCCAGCGCACCGGCGACCTTACGTGTCGGCGAACTGATCGGGAAGTTCCAGGGTGCCAGTGCCGCCACGGGGCCGATCGGTTGGCGCAAAACGGTGTGGCGCATCGGTGCGTCCGACGGGATGATGCGGCCGTACGCACGCCGCCCTTCAGCCGCGTCCCACTCGATGATCTCGCAGGCGCGCATGACTTCGACCCGTGCCTGACCCAGGGGCTTGCCCTGTTCGCGCGTGATCGCCTCGGCAATGGAATCGGCCCGTTCGCGAAGCAATGCCGTCGCTTTGCGCATGACCGTCTCGCGCTCAGCCGGGCTCTTGCGCGACCAGATGAGATGCCCTTGCGCAACGGCGTCCACGGCATGCTTCAAATCAGCCTCGGTGGCATGCGGCACTTCGGCGAATGCTTCTCCGGAAGAGGGATTGATGACCGGCGCGCCATCGCGAGACAGAAACTCGCCGTTGATCAGAAGCTTGAGGTCGGGGTAGTAGTGGGTCATGAGGATCTCCCTGCGGTTCGATGACAATCTATCCATCAAATGCGATTGATTCTCATTAATATATACGATGCAGTAGATTCCTGAGTATCCCCGTGGACAATCTCGGTTGCAGACTCGAACAACGGCTGGGGGCAGGCGGTCGTCAGCTTTCGGAATCGTCTTTCTGGGACTCCGACGGCTCTTTGCGCACGTAGAGCCACACCATCAGCGCAATGAACAGGAAGACCTCGATGTTCATGATGGTATCTACAACGGGATTGATATCCATCAAAGGCGCTCCTTCTTCAGGGCTTTCAGCAGGCAGACGATCAGCAAAACAATGATGAACACGAACGGCAGCGCGCCGAGCGCGATGATCTGTTTTACCGCGTCGATGCTGCCCGAGAGAATCATCACGAGCCCCAGCGCACCCAAGATGCCGCCCCAGCTGAGCTTGACCTTAACGCTCGGGTTGATGTCGCCGTGGGTCGAGAACATGCCGAGCACGAAAGCGGCGCTGACGACACTCGTTATCAGAAACAGGAACGCCGAAACGACCACGGCGCCGATCGTCAGTACGCTCATCGGGTATTGGTCGAGCACGAAGAAGGTCGTTTGACTCACGTTGTTCTGAACGACCTCGAGAATCGGGAGGTCAGTGTTCAATGCGCTGTAAAAGCCAATCCCGCCAAACACGCCGAACCACAGGATCGAAAACAACGTGGGTACGACCATGACGCCAACGATGAACTCACGGATCGTCCGCCCGCGCGAAATGCGTGCGATGAATACACCGACAAACGGCGCCCAGGCGAGCCACCACACCATGTAGGTCAACGTCCACGACTGAAACCAGGCACCAACCCGTTCATCCATGAACGTAAAAGTGCGGAACCCGTGCACGAAGAACCCGCCGGCGTATTCGCCAAGCGCCTGCACAATCCCCCCGAGCACGAAGTGCGTGGGGCCGAACAACAACAAGAACACGAGCAGCGCGCCGGCGATCGCCATCGCGGCGTTGGACAGCAACGCCATACCCGAGCCGAGTTCGATCATCAGCGGCGCGATGTATGCGACGACCAGCACTGCGAGGATGCCAAGCGCGAGAACCAGCCCGGTGCCTTCCAGACCGAACAGCGCGTCGATACCGTCCTTGATCTGGAATACCCCCATCGCGACGGAGCCGCCAAGCCCGATCGCGATCGCGACGATGGCGAGCAGGTCGGTTACCCAGCCGACTGTCCGCGTGACTTTGGTGGCGCCGAACACCTTGAGGATCGGTGCGCTGACCAGGCTCGGGCAGCCGAGGCGAAAGCCGAAGTAGGCGATCACCAGACCCGTAACCCCATAGATGGCCCAGGCGTGCAGCCCCCAATGAAAGTTCGTAACGAACAGCGCCATGTTGGCGGCGCGGTTGGACGGTACGTCAGACTGGATCGCGATGAAGTGGGTAACGGGCTCCGCCGTGCCCCAGAAAAGCAGTCCCACGCCCATACCGGCGGCGAACAACATGGTCAGCCACGAGACCGTCCCGAACTCAGGTTCATCATCGTCCTGTCCGAGCTTGAGGCGCCCATACGGAGAGAACGCGAGACCTATGCCGACCACCAGCACAAAACTCACCACGAGCATGATGAACCAGGCGCGGCTCACGAACTGCAGATGCACCAGGGCGCCAGTGAACTCGGCAAGCCCCCGATTGTCGGCCACACCCCACACCGCGATGCCGCCGGTGATCGCGAGCGCCGCTAGCAACAAAGGATTTCGAAACACAGTCACTCCCGCGGTTCGCGACTCAACGCCTATGATGCACTATGCGGACAGCGCTCCGAGCAGCAGGACGTAGAAGCCGCTGGCCTTATCGATGACCAGCGGCCGAACACCGTGACAGAGCGGCGGGCTCGCCGGTGCGCCGATGTGCGATCATGGGCGCTCTTCGCAATGATGAGAAGGCGGAGCCGGGCCGTTTGCTTACGAGTCCGGCAAAGGTAGCGCGCGAGTCACGACGGCGGCCGCAGGATCGCGCCCTTGCCCAACACCTGGTCGTCCATGTAACGAGGTTAGTCACGTGCGCATCGAAGCGATCGCGGTCGGCGAGAATCCACCGAAGGACATCAACGTCATCATCGAGGTACCCGTAGGCGGTGAGCCCATCAAGTACGAGCTGGATAAAGACTCCGGTACGCTCGTCGTCGATCGCTTTCTCTACACGCCGATGCGCTATCCCGGGAACTACGGTTTTGTCCCGCATACGCTGTCAGAGGACGGCGACCCCGCAGACGTGCTGGTCTGCAATACGCGCGCGATCATCCCTGGCGCCGTTCTGAACTGCAGACCGGTGGGCGTGCTCGTCATGGAGGACGATGCTGGTCAGGACGAGAAGATCATCGCCGTGCCGTCTACCAAGCTGACCCAGCGCTACGTCAACGTGAAAACCGTGAACGATCTGCCGGACATTACGTTGGAGCAAATTCAGCATTTCTTTG
Source organism: Pseudomonadota bacterium (assembly GCA_039030335.1). Lineage (GTDB taxonomy): Bacteria > Pseudomonadota > Gammaproteobacteria > HK1 > HK1 > JBCCEJ01. The sequence continues at coordinate 70,570 of JBCCEJ010000009.1, forward strand.
AACACTACAAGGACCTGGAACCCGGCAAATGGGTGCGTATCATCCGCTGGGACGGGCCCGAAGAAGCAGAGCGCCTGCTGGTCGAAGCCATCGCGCGTGCGGCCTGAGGCGGTCGGCGCCGGCCGGCGCTCGTTCATCACGTGAATTGGGCATCGATCCGGCAGGCGCCGTGAGCGCGGCCGCGCCGACAGCTAACCCTGCCAACGGTCTCAAAACATAAATGTACGTCCAACCGGTGGTTGCCGCCGCTTTAGGCGATGGTGATGCCTGCCGCGGCTCGATGTGGCCGCTATTCGTTCGACCCCGCGATCGCATCGACGACAGCCGCCGTCACATCGACTGTCCGCGCCGAACCGCCGAGGTCGGGCGTGTGAAAGCGTGGGTCCGCGGTAACCCGCTCCACGGCTTTCATGAGCCTCGCCGCCGCATCCGCTTCACCGAGATGTTCGAGCAACATACTGGATGACCAGAACGTGCCGATCGGATTGGCGATCCCCTTGCCGGTGATGTCGAACGCAGAACCATGAATCGGCTCGAACATGGACGGGAAGGTTCGCTCGGGATTCAGATTAGCGGTGGGCGCGATACCCAGGGATCCGGCGAGGGCCGCCGCTAGATCGGACAAAACGTCAGCGTGCAGATTCGTAGCGACCACCGTGTCGATACTCTCCGGGCTCATCACCATACGCACGGTCATCGCGTCGACCAGCATCTTGTCCCACGTGACATCGGGGAACTCGGTGGCCACCTGAGCCGCGATCTCATCCCACATCACCATACCGTGGCGCTGCGCGTTGGATTTGGTGACAACCGTCAATAACTTGCGCGGACGGGATGCTGCCAGACGAAACGCAAAACGCATGATGCGTTCGACGCCGGGACGGGTGAACATCGCCACGTCGGTAGCAACTTCTTCGGGCAGACCCTGGTGCACACGGCCGCCGACACCAGCGTACTCGCCTTCGGAATTCTCTCGCACGATAACCCAGTCCAACCGTTCAGGGCTCGCATCTTTGAGCGGTGAAGGCACGCCCGGCAGGATGCGTGTGGGCCGAACGTTGGCGTACTGGTCGAACGGTTGGCAGATCGCCAGTCGAAGGCCCCACAGCGTGATGTGGTCGGGGATCTCCGGATGACCGGCCGACCCGAACAAAATGGCATCCGCACCGCGAATCTGTTCGCGCCCGTCTTCGGGCATCATCCGGCCATGCCGCTTGTAGTACTCACCGCCCCAGTCGAAATGGTTGAACTGGAATTCGAAGTCACCGTAGCGCTCCGCGATCGCCTGCAAGACCTCGATACCCGCCGAGATCACTTCGGCGCCGATCCCATCTCCCGGTATGGCGGCTATTGCGTATTTGCGGGTCGACATCTTCAAGACCTCTCGTTCGCGTGAATGGAAGACGATTGAGGCCGGGACGTGGATGACAATGCCATCGCATCGGCCGGGCGCGATTGTACCGTGCCGGCCGGCACGGCCCTGAAGCACCCGGCCAGCTTGAGAGCCAGGCCCAGGCCTGACTTAGTTGGTTTTCGCAGCAAGCCACTGCCTCGGCGTCATACCAAACCTTTGCTTGAACGTCCGCGACATACTCGCGGCGCCCGAGAAACCGCAGCGCGACGCAACCCGTTTCGGATCGACCCCCGCCTCGAGCGCCTTGCAAGCCATCGACAGGCGCACACTCGTCACGTAATGAGCTGGAGACTCACCCACCACGTCCCGGAACTGCGCGGCAAAGCCGGCCCTCGACATATTCGCCGCCTCCGCGAGCCGTTCCACGGTCCAGTCGATCTCGGGGCGCGCATGAAACGCATCGATAGCAAGAGACAGGCGTTGATCGCCGAGCGCGGCCAGCACGCCACGTTTCGCGAGACCCTGCTGCACGCAGTAACGCAAGACCAGCACCAACAGCGCCTCCAGTGTCCGGTTGACCGTAACGGTGGCACCGAACCTCTGCTGGAATGCTTCGTCGAACAAAAACTGCAGTACGGGCGCGAGCGCCGCCACTTCGCGAAACGGCACGAACACGAATCGCGGCAAGCTCGCGAGGATCGGACTCGTGCCCGCACCGTCGAAGCTCAGCGTCGCACATACCAGTTCCGTGCCCGACTCGCTGACAGGTCGGAACTCGTGCACGAGCGGCCGTGGGAGTACCAGCAACGTCGGCTCATCGAACCTGTGCACGTCCTGACCCTCAATACGCACTTCCAACTCACCGGCACGCAGAACGTGCAGATGACCGCGACCATCAGAAGTGAAGCCCGACGACTCGCAGAGCGTCCCGGAATAAAAGAGGTGCGCCTGGACACCGAGGCGCTCCAGCAATCGGGTCAACGAATCCATGTGCGCACCTGTCGGCTGTAGGTACGTGCGGGCGGCATCGTGCCACGCGACGTCTGAGAGTCTGGACGAATAGCGCATAACCCTGGACGTATCGTCATCACAATGAGCGCAATCTGCATACAGCCGAAACGGAGTGAATACCCGCCAACGGGCCCGTACACGGCAATACCATCACAAAGGAGAACTCACATGGTACGCAATTGCAGTCAATCCAGGCGCAAGCTGATCGCCGGCGCCGTTCTCGCCCTCGCCTCGATGGGCATGGCGCTGCCAGCCGGCGCGGTAACCGAAAACAGCCTCAAAGATGGCGTCGCCGTACAGGGCTACGACGTGGTGACGTACTTCAAAGCCTCTAAGCCAACCCGTGGCGACGCTCAATACTCCGCCCAGTACGACGGCGCAACCTACCACTTCGCAACCGCAGCGAACCGCGACGCGTTCAAGGCCAGCCCCGCGAAGTTCGCGCCGGCTTACGGCGGCTACTGCGCTTTTGGTACCGCGATGGGTCGCAAGTTTCCCGGCGACCCCATGGTATGGAAGGTCCGCGATGGAAAACTCTATCTGAACCTGAACAAGAACATTCAGGCCAAATGGAACGAGAACATCCCGGGCTTCATTCGCGGCGCGGACAACAACTGGCCGCGCATCCGAAGCGTAGCGGACGCCGATCTGAAACAGGGGCCGCCCGACGGCGTTACGATCGGCGCGCAATAGGCGTACACATCCCGGTGCGTAACCTTTACCGCAACCCGGCGAGGCGACGCATCTGCGTCGCCTCTTCAGTCCGCGCCTTCCTCCGAAGCGCCAGAGAGCGCAAACAGGCCACTGTCTTCGAGCCATTCGACGCGATAGAGCGCCGGTTCCGGCATCTCACGCCACGCCGCGTAATCAAACTCTGAGAAGGACTGCAGAAACAGGGCCAGGACGATGCCGTGGGTCCCTACCGCGACCGTTTGCCGCCGGTGCTGCCGCGCTAGCGCCGCAAGCGCGCGCCCGATCCGGACCTGGCACTCGCGGTTGGATTCGCCGCCTTCGGTACGAAAATCGAAATCAGCCCAAGAACGCGCCATGACACCATCCCAATCTTCGACATAACCGTCGCTGACGACCCGCTCGCCCAGCGCGTCGTCAACACAAACCTCCAGCCCGCGGGCGCGCGCGAGCGGCGTAACCGTCTCCAGCGCGCGCGCATACGGACTCGAATAGATCGCGTCGATCGATTCATCGCGCAGGGTGTTTGCCAACGCCGCCGCCTGCTCGTGGCCTCGCGGACTCAGCGGCCACGCGGTGCGCGCCTGATCGCGCGCTATTTGCGCGGCCGCATGCCGTATCAGCAGAAGACTTGTCATAGACGAAACTCCACCAGGCTTGCCCGAAGACGCCCCACCCGCCGCTGGAGCAAGGGCTTGAACGAAGCGAAACGCGGCAGCCGGAGACCTGCCGCGCCACCGTCCGGCCCTGACCGCGGCCGTGTTGGGTGTAAAGTGAGTAGTCGCATGATCGACCGCGTGGAATGACGCCGCAATGGACAGGCCCCTGACTGAAGAGCAATCCATGCTCGCCGACAGTGTCGCTCGTTTTGTCGAGCAGGAATATTCGTTCAACGACCGTCAGGCGATCGTTCGCTCCGCCGAGGGTTACCGCAAAGCCAACTGGCAGACCTTCGCGGAGCTCGGCTGGCTGGGTGCCCTGATGCCCGAGGCCGACGGTGGTTTTGGCGGCGGGCCCACCGAGTGCACGCTGCTGATGGAGGGATTCGGCCGCGGGCTCGTGGTGGAGCCGTTTCTCGCAACGGTCGTGCTTTGCGGCGGCATCGTCGGGCATAGCCGGTCGAGAGAACACCAGGAGATGTTGCTGCCGAAGATCGCGAGCGGCACCGCGCAGGGCGCGGTCGCGTTTGTCGAGCCGCAGGCGCGCTTCAATGCCAACAACGTGGAAACCAGCGCGGTAAAGACCGGCAATGGCTACGTGCTGAACGGGTTCAAGAGCGTTGTGCTGAACGGGCCCGCTGCCGATTTCCTGGTGGTCTCGGCGCGCACCGCGGGCGAAAGCAGAGATGCCAGCGGCGTGTCTCTGTTTGTTATCGACGCGAATGCCGAGGGCGTGTCCCGCAGGAACTACCCGACCGTCGACGGCCATCGCGCCTCGGAGATCACGCTGACGGACGTCAAAGTTGGCAGCAATGCGCTGCTCGGCGAAGAGAACGAAGGTACAGCACTTCTTGTCAGGGTGCTCGATGAGGCTACGCTGGCAGTCGGTGCGGAGGCCGTTGGCTGTATGGAGGTGCTCTACAAAGACACGGTCGAATACTGCAAGAACCGCAAACAGTTCGGGCAGCCGCTGTCGAAATTCCAGGCTCTCCAACACCGGATGGTCGACATGTATATCGAGTATGAAAAGTCCACTTCCATGATGTACGCCGCAACGACGCGAATGTCCGCCGGCTACGACGTAGCAGCGCAGGAAGCGGTGAGTGCGTTCAAGGTGCAGGTGGGACGGTCAGGCCGGTTCATCGGGCAAAACGCCGTGCAGCTCCATGGCGGCATGGGTATGACGGACGAGCTGAATATTGGCCACTATTTCAAGCGGCTGACGGCCATCGACACCATGTTTGGCAACGTAGACTTTCACCTGCAACGCTTCAGGGCTCTGTCTACGCAGGCGCTTTGATGGTCCTAGAGGCGCAGAATTGCCTTGGCAATGATGTTTCTCTGGATCTCCGAGGACCCTCCGGCGATGCTCTTCATGCGGTTACTCAGATAGGCCGGCATCAGCGTAATCGCATCTTCAGGACCAACCGGCTCGGCCTCCGGCGCCACCGCCAGCACTTCCGGCTGCAGCGGCAGGCCGTAGTACGCCGCCGCTTCAATACCGAGCGTGTCAGCCCGTTGAATAGTTTCGGCGCCAAGCACGTTCACGACCGACGAGACCGGCCCGGGCGGATTACCCGCACTCAGATTCGCGAGCACACGCTGTTCTGACGACTCCAGTACCATCGCGTCGATTTTCAGTTCATCGAGCTTGCGCCGAAAGTCCGTTTCCTCGAACAAGGTGCCACCGTCGACACGGGTATCGTGGGCCAGCGTTTCAACCTTCGCCAGAACGCGGCGCAGCTCAACCGACGACATCGTGAACCGCTCGAATTCGAGCAGGTATTTGGCCACGGTCCAACCCTCGTCCTCGGGACCGACGCGATTTGCTTTGGGGACGCGCACGTTATCGAAGAACACCTGATTGAGTTCGTGGGCGCCTTCGAGGTTGATGATCGGACGCACCGAGATCCCGGGTGCGTGCATATCGATGAGCAGAAACGAAATCCCCTGCTGCGGCTTACCGTCCGCCGAGGTGCGCACCAGTGCGAACATCTTGTTGGCGTACTGCGCGTAGCTCGTCCAGATCTTCGTCCCGTTGACGATGTAATCATCGCCATCGGCGATCGCGGATGTCGCGAGCGACGCCAGATCCGATCCAGATCCGGGTTCGGAGTAACCCTGACACCAGATATCTTCGCCGCTCAGCATGCGTGGAAGGTAATACGCCTTCTGCTCTTCAGTGCCATGCCCGATCAGCATCGGGCCGCACATCCGAAGCCCCATCGGCACGAGCGCCGGCGCATCTGCGCGCGCGCACTCCAGCGCGAAAATATAGCGCTGGCTGAGCGTCCAGTCGGTACCACCGTATTCCACTGGCCAGTCGGGCACGGCCCAGCCTTTCGCATGCAAACGGCTCTGCCATTCCATCGCGGAATCGATGTCCTGCCACAGACTGGTGCGTTTACGGCCAGCTTCGCGGAGTTCTGGCGTAAGCGCTTCATCGAGAAAGCGCAGTACCTCGCTTCGAAATACCTGATCCTCTGACGACAACATTGCGTCCATGGTTACTCTCGCGCCCGGCCGCCGTCATGCGTTAACGGCAGACGAAATAGGAAGATGCGCTTCGGAATGTAGCATATCCCCATAGCGCTCCCGACCGGTTCTGAGCGGTGGACGGTGATCACGCCACAAACGAACACCTGCCCGGTTACACAACTGCACCGGGAGGCACGGGCGAGACCTGCCCGCCGCGTTAATCCGCAGGATTAGCAGGGCTCAGAATCGACCGGGTGTCACCATCTTTACCGTTCGGCGCGCCGAACTCAGCGCTCGCCGGAAACGCGCTGCCGCCTTCGTAGAACCCTTCAGGAATCAGCAGGCCGCGTACGAACTTCGCCTTGCGCGAGTCGTCTGCCGTCAGGTGCCTGGCGATGGCTTGCAGTGCCTCGCCAAGCGCAGTGCCGGCGAAGATCCACGTGGTGAGCGCGGCGTGATTGGGCGCTGCCGGGCCTGGCTGAGCAGCGATGGCCTCGTGGTAGAAAGTTCTCAAATCGTCAGCCATATGCCGCAACAGCAGCGGCATCTCGAAGGTCCAGTCGATGCCGACGTCAGGCGCGTTGACGACGTCGCCCGAATCGGCGACCGACCCCAGCGCGCGCGCCAACGTCCCGACGTCATCGACAGAGGCACCGGTAACCCCGAACAACGTCCGGCCCCGGGCGGCCCGCGTCTCGGCCGACCACGGCGCGAGACGTGCAACCTCCGCGCTCAGCCGCGCCGTGATGGTCGCCGCTTCCGGGACCGGGAAGCTGACCGGGCATACCCACGAATCAGCACTCGCTTCTTCGGGCGCTTCCGCCGGGAAGTCCTCGATAGCGGGCGCCCGTGCTGTCTCGAGCAGCCCGAATGCCGCGCGCATGACGCGCTTTTGAAAGTCGGCATCCGCCGCCGAACCAAGTGGGCGGCCGAGCGCAAACGGCACCCACAATGCACGCGGCGGCTTCACCGCTTCGCTCTGCTCACGGATCAGACTGATCGACGTGGTCGCGACGCCAGCCCGCTCGATGTAATTTGCGAGAGCGCCCACGGCGCCTGTGCAAATGGGTCAAACCGGCAGCAAAAGAGCCACGTCGACGCCGTCAGCCGCCAACAGGCGACCGACCTCCTCACCGGCACTTGCCAGCGCTTCGTGGTTCGGTTGAGCACCCATGAAAGAGTAGTGCCAGCGGGAGACAGCACGGATTTCCCCGTCTGCCGCCATCTCTCGCAATCTATCCAACGGAAACCAGATATTCGGGTCTTGTTGAAACGCGCTGCGATCGAAATTGGTACTGACGTGCGAGACCACGACATCGGCGAAATCGACATCACCAGGGAGTAACCGGTAGTCGATCGCGCCGAGTTTGAATGGCGCATCGCTGCGACGGTGCAGCCCGGCGGTCGACACGATTGCAACGGTCGCGTCTTCTAGCGGCGGTGGATTCAGCCACGGCGCCGGCTCCACCGGTTGCATCGCCGCCGCTCGCGCCCGCATGTGTGTCGCCTCGGCTTCATGCAGATCACTCAGTCGAACCATGTGTCTCTCCGTTCATGCAATGCAGACATCCATTCAGAGTTACCGTGGCCGGAGTCCGGGAGTCAAGTTGCGCGCCCGGGCGAACCATTGCGTACTAGGGCGCAAACCTTGAAACGACATCTTCGTTCCATTCGAGACCCAGCCCCGGCTTATCCGGGACGATGAGATCGCCGCCCTCCACTCGGTAGGGCTCTGTGAGCACCGGATCGGCCCAGCTCTGCCACTCGAGCCAGTGCGCCGTCTCGGTCACGCGCATGACGTGTGCGCCCACTTCGGGATACAGGTGCGTCGACATTGGGATGCCGGCCGCTCCGGCGATGGCCGCCGCACGCATCCAGCCCGTAACCCCGCCGATTCGCATGAAGTCCGGCATGACCAGATCGCACGCACCCATCTGCAGCACCTGATACAGCTCGCGCGGCCCGTAGAAGTTCTCGCCGATTTGCAACGGCGTCTTCAGATCGGCAGCGAGCCTCGTGTACCCGGCGAAGTTGTCGTAGACGACGGGCTCTTCGATCCACGCGAGCCCGAGCGAATCCACCTGGTTACAGCGTTCGAGCGCCTCGGCGAGGTTGAGCCCCTGGTTGTAATCCGCCATCAGGGCGATGTCGTCGCCAACCGCGGCCCGGATGGTCTCGATGGCGCGCACATCGTCGGACGGACGCTCGCGCCCGAGTCTGAGTTTCAACCCGTGAAAACCGCCCTCATCGCGCAGTAGGACAGCCTCGTCGGCCAGTTCCTCAGGCGGCTTCAACCACAAACCGTTGCTGTTGTAAGCCTTGACCGGACCGACCGCACCACCCAGCAACCTGCAAAGCGGCAGCTCTGCAGCACGGGCGAGAGCGTCCCAGGCGGCCATATCGAGGCCCGACGCCGCGATCATTGAGAGACCGGCATAGCCGACGAAATGCAGCGAGCGCCGCGCCGCCGCGAACAGATCCGACGGTACGATCGCCTGGCCCTTGAACTCCTGGCTGAAGTCGTCGAGGGCCGGGACCAGATAACGCATCGACTTGATCGAGTACGGTTCCAGATAAGCGCGGCCGGTGATGCCTTCGTTGGTCTTCAGGTCGATGAGTATCAGCGGCCAGTCGGGAATCGTCGCGATTCGCGCGACGACGGGCCGCGCGAGTTTCAACACGACCGGCCGCGATTCGATGCTGTGTAAGGTCAACATTGGTAGTGACATCGTAGTGCTCCTGATTCTGGCGGCAGTTGTGCCGCGACCTCAACGTGCGTGCTGCACCGCCTCCAATCGCTCGATCCACGCGCGCGGTAAGTCGTGCGCACGCGCGCCTTCGCGTAGCAAGGTCAAATAGCGAAGCGACGGATTGCCGTCGTCGGGCAAGCCTCGGGCAATGTAGGTAACCGCCTCGAACTGCTGTCCTTCAGCGGTCGTCACGCGCGCCCAGAGATGCCGGTAGTTACCGCCAGGCACACCCTCGGTAGAGTCGAGGAAGAGCAGTTCGCGCCGGGAGATCGCGTACAACACGCCCCAGACCTCTTCGTCGGGATCGGCTTCGATGTTGGCGGGCGCTGCCTTGCCGGGCGGCCACCCGCGCAGATTGAAACGCAGCCGGTAGCCGCCGAGCCGGGCCGCGTGCCACGCCTGCGGACGCATGCCGCGACGCTTGCGAAAGGCGTCGTCGTGCATATTAGAGCCGAAGGCGAAGTACCAGACGCGGTCCTCGGGTTGCCCGGTGACAGTCAGCCCAAACCAGGGATAGACCATTTTCGCCAGCAACCACGAGCGCCCGGTAAAGCGGCGCAACGTACGTTTGTTGAACACCGGCAGAGCAGCCATTCAGCAGGAAACCTGAGCTGCGTTCATGCGGCGCGCGGATTGAAAACCTGCGCGGGGGGTTGCGGCAGCTTGGTCGGGGCCCTCGGCGGGATTACGAGACGCAGATTGAGATCGTCCAATTCTTCGAAGCTGCGGTCGGTGTAGGGGTGTTGGATTCTGACCGAACCGCGTTTGCGGATCGCCTCATCAATAGAAGTCTGCAGCCTCTGCGCGAGACTGAGCCTCCACGGCAGCGCCAGATAGTGGGGCTCCAGGTGGTCGTCCTCACGCACCCATAAGTAGATCGCCACACCTTCGTTGAAACTGACGCCGAGCACCGTCAACTCCTGAACGGCCTCATCGAAGCCTTTGGTTGCGATCGGTCGAGGCAGACCAAGCGTGGCCGTAAACGCGAGATATCCGGCCGGCAGCGCCAGGAGCACCAGGACGACGACAACGGCCCTGACGATCGGCTTGCGCGGCGACAGGATCGCTATGGTCGCGAGCATGGCGACGGCGGCAACGCTCAGCGAATACACGATGAAAACGGTCTTCATCGGCCCACTCAACCAGCTGTAGCCAGACGGCGGCGCAGTGTGTTCACGCTGTTCTTGATGAGTTTTCCGTCACTGTCCAGTTGAAACCGAAAGGCGGTCTCTTCCTGGTGCCGTTGGTAGAGCGTTATTTCCGACGCGAGAATCTGGCGCAGGCTGCCGTGCCTGCGTTTAACGCTCACGACCACACGCACCGGAACCGACTCGCCCGGCGGCAGTGCGCCGTACATATGCGCGTTGACAATGTATTCGCCAGGACGGATGCCGCGACTGTAAGTGACCTCATAGTTACGATTGCTCGCATCACCTTCCAGCCCGAGATCGTCGCGCAGCAGATTGAACACGCGCGAACCCTGGTTCCAGAAACCGACGGGCGAGTCGTCAGGCGCGCGTACCCACAAGTCGACATCCACCTGCATCTCGTTCGGCCAGTGCATTTCGACGACGATGCTGCCCGGCGGCCGATGGTCCGACTCCGACTCCGTGGCCTTCTTGAGGTGGGGCAACAGCACCACGACCATTGCCACGAACCCTATGAGCGCCAGCATGATGACATCGCGAAAGACCGTGCCGGCGGCGCCGTCATCGACATCATCGAACTCACGCCACACGGGAACCGCCCAGTTCTACGCTCGCGCCGTAAAGGCGCACGCTGGCACCTACCAGCATGCGGTAGTTGAAGCCTAACCAGAGGTGAAACACCGCGCCCAGAAGCGTCGTATAGAGCGCGATGCCAATTCCGCTTATCAGGGTGGAGACCACGGCACCGATCTTTTCGACGCTGAGCGCCGTGTTGGGCTCGATCCCGGAAAGCGCAATGATGAATCCAACCACCGTCCCGACCAGCCCCAGCAGCACGAGCGCATCGGCAAGATAACGAACGTGAGAGATCGCATCGATGAGCCGCACGCGTAGCAGCTCAGCGGCCATGCCGGTCTCCACTTGCCGAACGGATGACAAAAACCGCTCGGGCAGCGAACCCGGGCGCGGGCTACCGGACCGCACGGCATTCAGATCGTGGGTGAGCCGCCAGGCACCCATGGCCGCCCGGCAGAGTCCGAATGCGAATACGGCGACGATCACCAGGCACAGCCATCGGTTCAGACCGACGGTCGCTGCGTCCAGCCACCCTTGTGCATAAACGGCCGCGAACAGGGCCGCGGCTGCGAAGTTGTAGATCGCAAACCGCGCCAGCAACAGGTATCGGTAACCATCCCAGGGCAAAGCCTGCTCCCGACTTGCTCTCACAGACGATAGCGCGATGCTACGGCGTGAACTGACAACGCGCTACTGTGAGTCGCTTCGCGCGGCGCGGGCAAGACGTTTCCGAACCCGCTCATGCCGACGTCGGGAACGATCGCGGTTATCCGACGTTGCACCTCGGCAGGAGCCGCATGTCACCTGAGTGCGAAGACGTCGCAGTCCAATGGGCGCGACGCCCCGCCGGCGACGGGCCCGGAATCACAGTCTAATCGGGCATCTGGTCCTCACGACGCGTGTGTCCCTCGGACACATCAGACCAGTCGAGATGATTGCGCAGGAAGATATGCGTGAAGTCACGCGTCTCGGCGTTCAGCCAGCCAGGTCGATCGAATGTGCCGGCATCGAGTGCCTGAGCCCACGGCCCGCGCTTCTGCGTAAAACCGATGTCAGTGCGCCAACGCGGACAAAATTCCAGATCCAGCCGCCGGCCGAACTCGTTGATCTCGCGGTACTTTGTCAGCGTACCGGAGAATGGTTCGAAGTCTTCCTTCAAGAACTTCGGGATCACCGCGAATGCCGACCCCGTGCGACGCTGGCACCACTCGCAGTGGCGGACGACCCCGGAATCCGGGTCAGCCGTCGTACGGTAGCGAACGTCGCCACAGACGCAGCCTCCTTCGTGCGTGTTTTCAGTCATGAAAACCGCTCCTTGGAATTGGCGCCCATGCTCACCGCCTGCCGCGCGCTGTTAAGATAGCGCCCAGGCGGTGAACACACGACTCTGGAGTGTGCACCAGCACAGACCGCGTACTTCAATGCGCGCAGACGGAGGCACAGGGCATGGGGCAAGCGCGGCAACTACACCTCGGCGCATTCATGCGCCCGGTCAGTATCCACACCGCCTGGTGGCGCTACCCAGGCAGCGCGACCGACGCCAACTTCAACCTCGAGCATCTGACCGCATTCGCGAAAACGCTCGAGCGCGGCTGTTTCGATGCATTCTTCATGGCCGATCACCTCGCGGTGCTCAACATGCCAATGGACGCTCTGAAACGCAGCGCTACCGTAACGTCGTTCGACCCGCTGACGCTGTTGCCCGCCCTGTCGATGGTGACCAGACACCTCGGCATGGTCGCGACTGCATCGACGACTTTCGAGCCCCCGTATCTGGTCGCCAGGCGCTTCGCTTCACTCGACCACATCAGTGGCGGCCGGGCTGGCTGGAACATCGTGACCACATCGAATCCTGACGCAGCGCAGAACTTCGGACTCACCGAGCAAACCCCGCATGATGAGCGCTACCGCATGGCACGCGAGTTTGTGGACGTGGTAACCGGGCTCTGGGACAGCTGGGCCGACGACGCGTTTATCCGCAATGTCGAAACCGGTGAGTTCTTCAACCCCGAGCGGCTCCACACCCTGAACCATCAGGGAGAGTTCTACTCCGTCAAGGGCCCACTCAACGTAGGACGCCCCGTGCAAGGGTGGCCTGTCATCGTCCAGGCCGGCGCGTCGGAGGCCGGACGCCAACTCGCGAGCGAGGTGGCTGAGATGATCTTCACGGTGGCGAACACCCCGGAGGCGGCCCGCGCTTTTCGGGATGACGTTCGCGCTCGCGCCGAAGCGGCTGGCCGCAACCCCGATCATGTCAAGACGATGCCGGCCGCACTGGTAGTGGTCGCTGACAGCCAGCAGGAGGCGCGGGAACGGCGTGCGCACCTCGACAGTCTGGTCAACTCGGACAGTGCGATCGCGGCACTCTCGATCGCCCTCGGGCACGATGCCTCGCAGTTCGACCCGGATGCACCATTGCCAGCGGTACCCGAGAGCAACCAGAGTCAAAGCGGGCGCCAACGAGCGATCGCGATGGCAAAACAGGAGAACCTGACGGTACGCCAGCTGGCGCAACGTCTCGGCGGCTACGGCGGCCTGTCGGTGCTCGGCACGCCCCACGAGATCGCCGATCAGATGGAAGCCTGGCTCGAAGCTGGCGCTTGCGACGGGTTCATGGTCATGTTCCCGTACCTGCCGGCGGGCCTGGACGATTTTGTCAACCGCGTCGTGCCGGAACTGCAGCGCCGGGGCATATTCCGCAAGCAGTACACGGGGAAGACGCTGCGCGAGCACCTGGGGCTGCCGCGCCCGCGAAACCAATTCTTCGGCTAATCGTTCATTCTGTAACTCACCGGCTGTGAGGCCGGATTGTGCTGCCATGCGCGAGCACACCTTCTCCCTGCCAGACGCTCCAACAATACGGTCCGCGAGAAAACCATGCTCGTGTACGATCGCAGTGCTTTGAGCAAACCAGTTTCCCGAGCGCATACCCTTTGAACGACAGCACTACCCGAAGTCATGCCGCTCAGACGGCGCGTGGCGAGCGCTTTGAATTTGGCGCGAATTGGGCGCGCTTTCTGGACGTGTTGAACGACGAACGCATCGGCCGCGCCGAGTCGACCCTGCGTTCGATGCTGGACGACCGGCTGGACGGCCTCACGTTTCTCGACGTCGGATCCGGCTCGGGTCTGATGAGTCTCGCCGCACGGCGCGCGGGCGCCACGGTACGTTCCTTCGACTTCGACCCGAAGTCGGTCGCCTGTACGCAGGTACTCAAGGAGCGGTTCTGCACGAACGACGAAGCCTGGCAGATCTCGGAAGGTTCGATCCTGGACGCAGCGTTCGTCGCGTCGCTGGAGCGGGCAGATATCGTGTACTCCTGGGGTGTCTTACACCACACGGGGGACCTGTGGTCAGCGCTTGAAAATGCGGCGCAGCTCGTCAAGCCTGACGGTCGCCTGTACGTCGCGATCTACAACGACCAGGGTGGCAACAGTGGCCGCTGGCGAATCGCGAAGCGGATCTACAACAAGCTCCCAAGAGTCCTCCGCGGGCCCTATGCGATCGCCGTTATGGGGCCACGCGAACTGAAGTTCCTGCTGCTCTCAACGCTAAAAGGCGAGCCGCAGATGTACTTCCGCAACATTCGGGACTATGCCCAGACCAGCCTGAGGGGTATGAGCTACTGGCATGATCTGATCGACTGGCTCGGCGGATACCCGTTCGAAGTCGCAAAGCCGGAAGAGATTTTCGAATTCTGCAAATCCCGTGGATTCACGCTGCAGGCCATGCTCACCCAAGGCGGTGGCTTGGGGTGTAACGAGTTCGTCTTCGAGCGGCACCAACCACCCGCCTGAGAACTTTCAGGGCTGTTGCCAGTATCGCGGAGTGAGGAATCCGGACTCTGCGACTGCTTTGGCCGCCAGCCCGTGCGCAAGCCCATTCCAATGCCCGTCGTGAGGATGCTCAAAACGCTGTCGGTGAACTGAAAAGTGTTCTGAGAAGATGGGGTGCATGTCGACCACCTGGTGGCCGGCACGCTGTGCGGCGCCGGCGAGATATGTTCGCATCCGTGCGAAGTAGCTGCTGTCATCGTGCGTCAGACCCGTTTCGGTATAGTCTCGCATCCCGTCCAGGACGAACATCACCCGGTCCGGCCGCCATCCCGTTCTCGTTTTGAGTTCCCGCAGAAAAGCGTCGACGGCGCGTTCTGAACTGGCGATACGCGGGGGATCGGCACGGGCAACCGTGTTACCCACGAATACTGGCGCCGCCTCATTCGTGACCTCGGTAGTCGCACGATCCTGCCAGTAACGGTCAAGCCGCGAAGGCAGTGAAAGCACCTTAAGATTGAATACGAGATAACGGCCCAGCGCGGAGCCGAAAACCAGCTTTCGACGCGGATTCGGATGATAGGGAAAAAGCTTGAGCCGCAGTTCATCCCCCTCTTCCACGAAGTGGTGGAATCCCGGCCCCTGCTTGACGGACGCAAGACTCTCGTCGAAGTCGTTCCCAACGACCAGGAACACAGCGCCGCGGGCACCGTAGCGCTTCTTCGCGTGTTCCGCCCAGGCTACGTACTGACTGAGCGGCGCACCAGACGCCGCAAATGCATAGACGGCGAGATCGGGTGCTGCTATCTCGCTCAACCTCGACCCCATCGTCTGTGGCTGCGGCACGATCAGGCCCTCGATGTAGCTGTCGCCCACCAAGGCCACCACCGGTCGACGCTCGTCGGCGGCGTATTCATGCAGGCTCGCGAATCCCGCACGATTGATCCTGACGCGGTTGGCACTCTTCAGGTCCCAGTCAGCCGAGTAGGTGATAGTGCGGTCAGGAACGAAATGGAACACAGGCTGCGCCGGGGTTACAGCCACGGCCTTGGTTCCGGAGTCGACCGGAAGGAAGCGCAATGCTACCTCCAGTGCCAGGATTGCAAGGACACAACCCACGCCCGCAGACAGCATCGCAAAGAGCATTGTTTTGATGCGCGAACGCCGCAACTGCTGATCTCTGTTCATGGCCTGGCCGGATACGGGCGAGAGCTGTCGCGCACGTGCGTGGCCATACTGACGAGATATTAACGCATTACCGGCCGTCGCCTGGGCCAATCGTTACAGGCGGCATAGCAGCGGTCGGCCAACGTCTCGGTGCACGCGCAGGGGCCGTGCGCGAGGCCGGTTCCAGGCCGCCAGTCAACTGAGTCGTTCCGGGGAGAAACCGACCGCTTCAGGAATAAAACGAGCAGATGACCTTCGCGAAATCCGCCTTGATATCGGGCCGCTCCAGGCGCTGAAACTTCCCGGCAAGCCTGACCATGTAACCGGACTCAAGATGTTCCAAAGGGCCCTCGTCCTGCATCCAGCGAAGCATCAGATAGACCAGGAACTGCTCGCCTTCCTGGATTGTCGTTCCAGCTTTCTGCCACTGCCCTTCGACGGTCCTCGCCAACAGCAACTCGGCCTGTTCATGTTTGTCCAGTCGCTTGAGGCCATAGGCCATCGCGACCAGGTCGAACACCTGCTTCTTGTGTACACCGGAGAGTTGCACGACCAGGTCTTTAGGCCGGTCCTGTTCCAGCGCAACAAACGCGAGCAGCCGTCGGCTCTGGTCGGACCGGATAGACGGATACTTGGCCATCGCGTCGTTGTCGTTGGTCCTGAGGGTCTGCATGAACTCGAGCAGCTGACGCAGTGGGGCTCCCGGCGGCAGCTGCGACGCGGAGTCAAACTCCCGATCCGGTATGACATCGAGCCCCGGCCAGCATGCGGGTCGGAACAGGTAGTCACCTACCGTCTGAAAGGTACCCTCGCCACGCTTCATCAGGAAGAAACGGTCGGACAGATATTCCAGTCCGAACAGGCCCGTCCTTCGCAACGCGAGGTAATAACCGTATTGGTTCGAGAACATGGCATAAGCGATGTTGCGATCCTGCGTCTCGCGCACGAGAGTGTTACTACCTTCCAGGAGTTTGCGGTAGGTGCGGTAGAACTCGATCGGGTACAGCATGTTTGTACGTCCATCGATGTACACCGGGTAGTCCGGGCCTGCGGCAAAGCTCAGGTAGCCGCCGAGCGCGTACTCGTTCAGAACCGGCCCCGGTGGCAGAGTTGTCAGATGCGCGGTCACTTCGACTGGCTGGGTAGCGAAGAAGCGGTCGTAGCGCACCGGCACCGAGGCGAGGAAGCCCTGAAGCAGGAATCCAAACGTCGCGAATATGCCAACGCCAAGCATCACGGTCAGGTACCGAATGGAGAGCTTTGCCTGCTTTAGTTTTCCGACGACATCGAGTTCGCTCAATGCGATAGCAAGCAGCGCGAAGTTGGTGACGCCCGCGTAGCTGAACAGACGGGCGAGTTCGAAAGACTGCACGCCTAAAACCAGAACGATGACCAGATACCCAAACCTCTTGAGGTAGATGAGCAGACCGGCGAGGAAGACGTAACCTACGAGCACCACATAGTACTCTGTGCGAATTCCCGGGTCGGTGTTGCTAAACTCTCTGATGTGCGAAAACCAGGACTGGTCAAAGGTCAACATCAGGAAGAAGAAGTGCTCGAGCGTGGGGTTCGCGAAACCAACAAGAAAGACAACGCATCCCCAGCCAGTCCACATCGCCCAGGTGCAGTCGGCTTTGCGAGCGTAGAGTTGCAGCGCCTTGTCCACGAACAGCCCGAAGAAAATGACATAGGCGAATACGGGCGTGTGAGAATTGACCCAGAGCAGAACGAAACCCGCAATCAGCAGCATGTTCCTGTGACTGAAGTCGTCCAGAGCCCGCTTGTAGAGAATCAGGGCGGTCAACACGCCGGCGAAGAACAGTAGTTCAGGCCGGTCGACGATACGGGACGACACGAAGTGCAGGATGATGGGGAGCACGACTGTCGCGATGCGCCAGTCCACGCGGTGCAGATGCCAGAGACCAAACAACGCCGCCACGAACAGCGCCAGACACACCATACGCAGGGCGACGAAGCCCCCGCGCTCGCCGAATATGTCCAGCAACCAGGCGAGGAGCACATCGAACAGATAGTTGCTGTAGTACTCCGTACCCGTAAAAGTGAAACTGAGGTTGTCTACCAACGGCCCGAAATAAGAATGGCCGTTGGCGAGAATGTCGCGCCCGATCGCGGCATGCCAGAAGGGGTCATGAAAACGGGCATCTACGAACGAGGCACCGAGAACATGTGCGAGGGCGAGCAGACCGAGAATAACGGTAACGATCGTCTGCGTGTTCTTGGTGTCGGTCCAGTGCGTCAAAGTTATCTCTGCGCCGGTTCCGCGCGTTCAGCCGGCCCATTTCCAATCGCCCGCGGACGGGTGGAAACGCAATCCAGTGCGGGTAGGAAAGTGTGCATCCGGCCAGGATGCATCTGGTCAAAGGCCCCACGGCCGGCAGCGCAAAGTGACCTGGCTAACAATGTTCCCGTTGTGACGGCACCGTCATCGTGACGTCGTCAGCCCAACCGAGGACATCGCGACTCAGTCTCGTAGAGGAGCAGAGTCGAGGCTGACATCGTAACCCCGGATTGTACCCCTTTCGAGATACCGGCGCGCCCCGACAAATCAGAGCGAGTCTGTTGCGAACGCGGAATCACTGGCAAAGCGCGGCGACAGACATCAGCGTACGATAGTTAAACCAAGCCAACTTGAGGAACATCGCCGATGTGGAAGGGGCGCCTCCGACACATTCATATCACCGAACAGGGCAGCGCGGCCATGGAGGAACTACAAACCGCAAACCTCATCGCCGGTGTCGGCATAGAGGGAGACCGCTACGCCACTGGCCGCGGGCACTACTCGGACAAGCCCGATATTCGCGAGGTCACACTCATCGAAATCGAGACGCTCGAAGCGCTCGCGCGGGACCACAAAGTTGAGCTTACGCCGCAAGAGCATCGGCGCAATTTGACGACAGAAGGAGTGCCCCTCAATCATCTGGTTGGCAAGCGGTTCAAAGTTGGCGACGTGACGCTGGAAGGCGGCCGGCTGAACACACCGTGCGCTTATCTCGATGGGCTGCTCGAAAAGCGGGTATGCACGCTGCTATGGCATCGATCCGGCCTGAACTGCCGCATCATCGACGGCGGCGAGATCAAACCAGGCGACGAGATCGCGCCAGCCGACTAGACCGTCGACCCGCAAACGCACCCCGGCGCCGCTCAGCGCGGCGGCGGGCGTCAGTCGCCCTGCCGTTCTGCCGGGGCCGCGCCCTCCGGGCGAGAACTGCAGGTGCGGGTGCACGCGCTGCAGTTGCCGCTGCTGAGCCCGCCGCAACTGCCCTGGATGGGGTTGCGGCCCAGCAATACTCCGGCCGCCATGCCAACCATGACGAGGGCCAGAAGCACGAAGCTCAATATGAATGTAGCCATCAGATCACCAGGTGGCGTTCAAACGCGGGCGTCCAGCGCTCAACGACGTGACCGCCTCGTTCCCGGATGAGGAAGTGCGCCGCCAGACCGCGTCGCTCAGCCCAGTCATAACCCGCATCAGGGCCCATGACCATCAGCGTGGTGCTCGCCGCGTCCGCGGTCATCGCACTGCCGTCGATCACACTCACTGACGCCAGCGTGTGCTGGACGGGACGGCCGCTGCGTGGATCCAGCGTGTGCGCGTAGCGGGCTTCACCATCTTCGAAGAAATTGCGGTAGTCACCCGACGTCGCGATCGCGCCGCCGGCCAGATCTACGACCCGCTGCACGGCACGAACACCAACCTCGGGGCGTTCTATGGCAACCCGCCACGATTTGCCGCCCGGGCGGGCGCCTTTGGAGCGCAGTTCCCCGCCGATCTCGATGAGGTAGTCGTCAATACCGTGCGCATCGAGTACCGCCGCCACGGAGTCCACGCCGTAACCTTTGGCAATACCCGATAAATCCAGAGACAGGTTATCGCGCTGCTTACGCACCCGACCGGCGTTCAGGTCGAGTTCCAGGGCGTTCCAGCCAACGCGCTCCATCAGCCCGTCCACAGCGGCAGGCGCCGGCGCGGCGCTGATACTTCCGGGCGGGCCGAACCCCCAGAGATCGACTAGCGGACCTACCGTCGCGTCGAACGCGCCGCCGCTTTCGCGGCTCATGTTCCACGCTTCGGCGACAACGCTGAACGTTGCCCGCGACAGCGGCTGCCAGGTCGCCGCAGAGAGTCGATTCAGACCCATCAGCTCGGATGAGTCGCGGTAAGTGGACATCCGTGCGTCAACCTCTCGGAGCGCGGCGTCGACCGCGGTGCGCACCTGCGCGAGTTGACGGTCACCTGGATGACCACGCAGTCGTACCGCGTAACCGGTGCCCATCGTGGCTCCGTCGAAGCCAACTGGTTCGGCGACCGTGCCGGCGCATCCGGCTATCGCGACAACCCCGGCTGGCAGGGCCAGACGCGCCACCGTGGCGCCCCCGGCAATAAGAAAGTTTCGTCTATGCATCGTCTTCAAGTCCTCGCCTGCTCGTGATTTCGGCTCCTGGTCTTTCCTGCCGCCGGCCGTCAAAAGACACCCGACAGCAAGCCGGACTCAGCCGCCGAAGTCGTCGAGCATGATGTTCTCTTCCTCTACGCCCAGATCGAGCAGCAGGTTGATGACCGCCGTGTTCATCATCGGCGGCCCGCACATGTAGAACTCGCAATCTTCCGGGGCGGGGTGAGTGGACAGGTAGTTCTCGTAGAGCACGTTGTGAATAAAGCCGGTGTAGCCGGTCCAGTTGTCTTCCTCAAGCGGCTCGGAGAGCGCCAGATGCCACTCGAAGTTCTCGTTCTCAGCCGCAAGCTTGTCGAACTGATCGACATAGAAGGCTTCGCGAAGTGACCGCGCTCCGTACCAGAACGTGATCTTGCGCTGCGATGAGATCCTCAGCAGCTGATCGAAAATGTGCGAACGCATCGGCGCCATCCCGGCACCCCCGCCCACGAACACCATCTCAGCATCGGTCTCTTTGGCGAAGAACTCCCCGAATGGGCCCGAAATAACCGCCCTGTCGCCCGGCTCGAGATCGAATATCCACGACGACATCTGCCCTGGCGGCACATCTTCCGGCGCGCGCGGCGGCGGCGATGCAATACGCACATTGAGCATGATGATGCCTTTCTCTTCCGGGTAGTTCGCCATCGAGTAGGCGCGGGTGACAGTCTCCGTAACGGTCGACTTGTATCGCCAGATGTCGAATTTGTCCCAGTCTTCGTGGAACTCATCCTCAATCTTGAAACCCTTGTATTCCACTTCGTGCGGTGGGCATTCGATCTGGATGTAACCACCGGCGCGGAACGGCACTTCCTCGCCTTCTGGCAACTCCAGCACGAGCTCCTTGATGAACGTGGCGACGTTCTCGTTGGAGCGTACCGTGCATTCCCACTTGCGCACGCCGAACACTTCTTCGGGTACCGCGATGCGCATGTCCTGCTTGACTGTCACCTGGCAGGACAGGCGGTCACCCTCACGGGCTTCGCGTTTCGTGATGTGGGTTTCCTCGGTGGGCAGAATCGCCCCGCCTCCTTCGAAAATCCGCACCCGGCACTGCGCGCAGGTACCGCCTCCGCCGCAGGCCGAAGCAACGAACAGATTGGCGTCAGCAAGGGCGCCGAGCAGCTTGGAGCCCACCGGCGCCTGCACGGTGCGCTCATCGTTGATGATGATGTCGACATTGCCGGTCGAAACCAGCTTCGAGCGCGCCCCCAGAATCAGGAAAACGAGCGCCACGACAATGCCTGTAAAAAAGGCGACGCCAAGGACAACTTCCAGAATCCCGGTCATAGTTGAATCCCCGAAAATGCCATGAAACCAAGTGACATGAGCCCGGCGCTGATGAAGGTGATGCCGAGACCCTGCAGACCGTCAGGAACGTCGGAGTACTTGAGCTTCTCGCGAATACCGGCGAGCAGCGTGATTGCGAGCGCCCAGCCCGCGCCAGAACCGAACCCGTAGACGACGCTCTCGGAGAAGTTGTAGTCACGCTCGACCATGAACAGCGATCCACCCAGGATGGCGCAGTTCACGGTGATGAGCGGCAGAAAGATGCCTAGACCCGTGTAGAGCGCCGGAAAGTACCGGTCGAGCAGCATCTCCAGGATCTGCACCATCGCAGCGATCACACCGATGTAGCTGATGAGCCCGAGGAACGACAGGTCCACATCGGGCAAACCCGCCCAGGCGAGCGCGCCATCTTTCAGCAGGAACTGGTAGATGAGGTTGTTGGCCGGTACGGTGATCACCTGCACCATGATGACGGCAATGCCGAGGCCGAAGGCCGTCTCGATCTTCTTCGACACGGCGAGAAACGTGCACATGCCGAGAAAGAACGCGAGTGCCAGGTTTTCGACGAAAACCGCGCGCACGATGAGGCTGAGATACGCTTCCATATCAGTGCGCCTCGGCGTGCTGTTGAGCGATCACGTAGTCGCGCTTCTCAACCTGCGCAGGCTTCCAGCTGCGCACCGCCCAGATGACCAGGCCGATGATGAAAAAGGCGCTTGGCGGAAGCAGCATCATGCCGTTCGTCCAGTACCAGCCGCCCTCTTCCGTCACCGGTTTCAGGATCGTGTAGCCGAGCAGCGATCCTGAACCGAACAGTTCCCTGATGGTGCCTACCACGATCAGAATGAGGCTGTATCCAAGCCCGTTACCGAGGCCGTCCAGGAAACTCATGCCCGGAGGATTTTTCATCGCATAAGCTTCGGCGCGGCCAAGCACGATGCAGTTCGTGATGATGAGCCCGACGAACACCGAGAGCTGCTTGGCGATCTCGAATGCAAATGCCCGGAGCAGCTGATCGACGACGATCACCAGTGACGCGATGATCGTCATCTGCACGATGATGCGAATGCTGCTCGGCACATGTTGACGGATCATGGCGATCGACGCGCTGGAACACGCCGTCACCGCTGTCAGCGCCAGACACATCAACAGCGAAGCAGCGAGCGTCGTCGTGACCGCAAGCGCTGAACAGATGCCCAGAATCTGCAGCGTTATCGGATTGTTGTCGACCAGCGGGTCTACAAGGACCTGCCGTTCTTCCTTACCCATTGCCATAACGTTGATTCCAAGGTTGCAAAATTCGATTGCCGGGCTTCAAGCCTTACCGTCACGCAGCTTCCCCAGGAACGGCGCGAACCCTTGTTCGCCAAGCCAGAACCGGATGAGATTGGTAACGCCGCGGCTGGTCAGCGTCGCGCCCGCGAGGCCGTCCACCTGATGGATGGCCTCGGTGCGTGACGGGATGACGACACCCTTGATGACCTCCAGCTGCAGTTCGGACTGCTCGTCGTAGAGCTTTTTGCCGACCCACTTGGCCCTCCAGGCCGGATTGTCCACTTCGCCGCCAAGGCCAGGGGTTTCCGCATGCTCGTAGAACCGCAGACCGGCGACTGTCTCGAGGTCGCCTTCGAGCGACAGGAACCCGTATAGCGTCGACCACAGGCCGTAGCCGTGGACCGGCAGGATCAGCTGCTTGATATTTTCACCGTCCCGGAGCACGTAGACAGTGGCGATCTTCGCGCGCCGACCAATGCTTGCGATGTCGTCGTCAGACTCGAGGTCCACGCTCTGCGCGGGGTCGCCCGCCGCCGAGCGCTGCTCATAAGTTTCGGCTTCCACGGCGTCGGTGAAGGTGCCGGCCGCCAGATCGACCGCGCGCACTTCAAACTGCGAGAACGCCTGATTGATATCGACGCCCGGCTCCATCAGGCCGGCTACGGCGAGAATGTTCTTCTTTTTGTCGACCGCGCGGTTGGCATCCTGAATGGGCCGCAGTGCAACAGCGGCGCCGGCGACGACGATCGAACAGACCAGGCAAAGCGTCATCGCCACGCCGACCGTCTTGCGCGGGTGATCGTTCGGCAACGTCAGCATCTTGCGCAGCGGGCCGGGTAACCAGCTGGGAATGACGGGCTTGTCGGCGCCGTCTTCCGGTTCGTTGAGGTTCGGCTCGTCGCTCATGCTTCCACTCCGGTACGCCGGAACCGCCGACGGATGTTGCTCTGCATGACCATGTAGTCGATCAGCGGCGCGAACAGGTTCGCAAACAGGATGGCCAGCATGATGCCCTCCGGGAACGCGGGGTTCACGACGCGGATGAGCACCGTCATCAAGCCTATGAGCATGCCGAATATCCACCGCCCGGTGTTCGTCATTGCGGCGCTCACGGGATCGGTCGCCATGTAGACCATTCCGAACGCAAACCCGCCCATCACCAGATGCCAGTACCACGGCGTGGAGAACATCGGGTTGGTGTCGCTGCCGACGGCGTTCAACAGCAGCGAAGTGTCGACCATGCCGAGGAACACGCCCGATACGATGCGCCACGACGCGATGCGGGTGTACAGCAGGAACGCACACCCCAGCAGGCACGCGAGAGTCGACGTCGAGCCCATCGAGCCGTGGATCGTGCCGAGGAATGCTTCGGTCCACGTTATGCCCGCAGCCGACACGGCCTCGATGCCGCCCTCCGCACCGAGTGCGAGCGAGGTGGCGCCGGCGTAGCCGTCGACCGGCACCCAGACGGTATCGCCGGACTGCGAGGCGGGATACGCGAAGTACAGAAAGGCACGCGCGGTAAGGGCTGGATTGAGGAAGTTCTTCCCCGTACCACCGAATACTTCCTTGCCTATCACGACACCGAACGAGATACCGATCGCCACTTGCCACAGTGGCGTGCTGGCCGGGAGGATCAGCGTGTAGAGCATCGACGTGACGAGGAAGCCTTCATTGACCTCGTGACCGCGCACGGTCGCGAACAACACTTCCCAAAGCCCGCCGACGACCAGCGTCGTGATGTAGATCGGCAGGAACCACATGAGTCCGTGGACCATGTTGTCGTAGAAGCTGCCGGCATCGTAGCCAACGCCCAGCAGGCCGAGCACCACGCCGCGCCAGCCATCCGCTCCGTCGGCTCCGATTTCGGCGATCGCGAGATTGGATTGATATCCAGTGTTCCAAAGCGCCATCAGAATGCATGGCACGGTCGCGACGACCACGTAGCTCATGACCCGCTTCAGGTCGATAGCGTCGCGCACGTGCGTCGAGCCGCGGGTGACGTCGGGCGGCGAATACAGGAACGTATCGATCATCTCGTAGATGGCATAGAAACGTTCGTACCGCCCGCCGGGCGCGAACAGCGGATGCAAATCGTCAAGCCAATTGCGTAGACGCGACATTCAGCCTTCCTTCTCGATCTGGTCGAGGTTTGCGCGCAGCACCGGTCCGAAGTCGTACTTCCCCGGGCACACGAAGGAACAGAGAGCAAGGTCCTCCTCGTCGAGTTCCAGGCAACCAAGTTTTTGCGCCATGTCGGTATCCCTTACCAGCAGCGCACGAAGCAACTGCGTGGGCAGGATGTCGAGCGGCATCACTCCCTCGTAGACGCCGATCGGAACCATCGCCCGCGGGCTGCCCTGCACCGATGTCGTGAAGGGAAAGCGCAAGGTCTTGCGCTTGAGCGCCGACAGGTATGTGTTCGTGAAAGAGAACTTCTTCGGGCTCGGGATGATCCAGCCGAAGAGATCGCGGGCCCGTCCTTCTCCCAGCACCGAGACCTGCGTGTGATAGCGCCCCAGGTAACCGACGGCCTCATCTCCATGGCGCCCGTTCAGCACCGAACCCGAGATGACTCGCGCCTCACCGTCGTGCAGTTCACCCTGAACCAGTTCAGATGTCGCCGCGCCCGCCCGCGTCCGAACGAGGCGGGGACGCCCTACCATCGGACCAGCGAGCGACACGATGCGTTCACGCCAGGGCTGGCCCGTGGTCAGCAACGTGCCGATATCGATGACGTCCTGGTAACCGATATGCCAAACCGTGCGGCCTGGACCCACCGGGTCCAGAAAGTGGATGTGGGTGCCTGCCAACCCCGCCGGATGCGGCCCGTCGAATTCGCTGCGCACCAGACGATCGTTGGCGAGCACCGGAATACGCGCTTCCGGCGCCGTACAGAGATGCACGGGGCCATCTGTCAATCTCAACAGCGCGCGCAGCCCGGCGAGAAAGGGTTCGAGATACGCGGCGATGACGGTCTGGGGGTCGGCCGCCAGCGGATTGGTGTCCATGGCCGTAACGAAAATCGCGCGTGCTTCGTCCTCGGGTGTAGGCACCCGGCTGTAGGGGCGCACACGAAACGCCGTCCAAAGGCCCGATTCGATCAGGGCGGCGCGCAACTGCTCTGCCGTCGTCTCGTCGATCGCAGCCGGTTCCATCGGCTCGCACGCTGGCTCGCACTTGTCCTCCACCTCGTCCAGGCGGACTACCACGGACAGCAGCGCGCGGCGCGCCCCCCGGTTGACAGATTCGACGACGCCACCGCCTGGGGCACAGACTCTCAGACCGGCATTCTTCTTGTCGGCGAACAGCAACTGCCCGGCCCGGACCCGGTCACCCTCGGATACGGACATCGTGGCCTTCAGCGCCACGTAGTCGACGCCCATGGCGGCGACGCGACTGATCGGCGCGCCCGCTTCTATGAATTGCTCCGGCCCGCCCGTTATCGGCAGGTCAAAGCCCTTGATTGTCTTTACTTTCATGACTTCGTCAGACGACCAAATTGCGGCGATCCGGGGTTCCCGCAGACGCGACGCGGCGCCACTGGCGCGGAACAGCGCCAGTCGCGTCTCGAAAATGGAAGACCCCCGCAGCCGGGTGCTCTAATTTTCAACTAAACGGGCGCCAAAGAAAACATGGTGTCGACGCCCGAAACTGGCAAGAGGTACCGCATATCAGGCGGCCCGTCGGCCGCACTGGCACGCGGGCGCTCACGCTGACTTGGAAATGCAGACCGCCAGTGTGCGGCGGGAGTTCAGGACCGCGAATCGTGCGATGCCCTCAGGGTCGTGGTTCCGCCCGGCTCCGCCCGGCGTCGCAGGCCCGCCGCCAAACTTGCCAAAGTATGGTAGGCCGGGTCCAAAACCGTCAACCGCGGGCCGGCATCAATGGCCGGGCTCGCGGGCTATTTCAGGGCCCTCGTCGTCCGGATCTGGCGCTTCTTCGTCAGCCGGCTCGCGTTCCGGCCGGAACAGGCGTCCGTACAGCCCGCGGGGCTTGCGCGGCTTGTAGTAGGCGACGGTGTCTTCCTGCAATCCCCACAGATGCGCCATCAGGCGCTCGCGGGGATGACCTTCGAGGAGCTCGGGCCGGCGTTTGAGTACGGTATCGATCTTGCGCAGGTTCACGGGCAGCAGCGCCACGAGGCGCCGCAGTTCGTCGACGCGCCGATCCGGCGTCCACGGCGCCAGCAGTATCTCGAAGGCCGCCTGCGTCGCCGTGACGAAGGTAATGGCGCCCGGCTCCAGCTCGACGCCATTCAGCGGCTCGTTCAACTGCGTCCGCGGCGGTTCCACGATGCGTACGACGGCGGCATGACTCCGGTAACAGTGCGGGTTGACGCGCTCGAAGCCGAGCCCCGTCAGCAGTTCATCCAACTCGCGTCGCTGCGTGGGGCCGATGATATCGATGTCGTTGCGCTCGAACTGAATATCGTCGTAGCAGGCGATGAGACCCAGGTCGTCGACCGCCACGCACAGCGTCGGCCGGCTGGCATTGAGGGCTGCGAGACAGTCGCTGGCGGCGGCGGTGGAGAGCGAGGTCTGCAACGAGACGATCGCGCGGTCCAGATCGCCATCCCTGCCGAAAACTTGATGGGGCAGCCGCAGCGACCCACGCGGCCCAGGGCCGCTGCCGGGCGACACACCGGCACTCACGGTCAACCCCCGCCAGCGAAACCTCCATACATAACCGGCGTCGACGGACTCGCACCGTACCCCGCGCAATCCTGTGAAAGTCGACCGCTCGAACGCATCCATGGGAACTGCCCCGAACGGAATGTCATCGGGGTTCTCGGGTATCACCCAGCGACAGCCGAACCGGCTGAACCAGCGCGCCGCATCCGGACCAGGTGTCGGCGCAAACGGCAGGACTTTCGCAATGCCGCCGATCCCTTCGCCCACAAAGCTGAGGTCGTCGTCGAGCGGCGGGTCACCCAGCAGGTAGTTGCCGTAGGTGCCGCGGAGAAGATAGTGGAGGGTCCAGCAGTGCCGCTCGGCGGGGCACGCGAGCGCATAGGCGTGCTCAGACAGACGAAAAATCCGGGTGGGTCTGCGCTTCAGCGTGGCGCCCAGAAACGGGAGTTTCATGTGGCCGGCTCCGGGGTTGCATCACAGGGGCGGGCATTGGGCACGCCAACCGAAGCATCAGCTGTTGACGTTCGAGGTTCGCAAGGCCCGCCGGCTACTGACGACAGAGATTGGGGCCTGCGCAGGCCAGCGCAATGGGCGCGCGGCCTGAATCAGCGGTGCAACTGACTCGGGCGCTCCCATTCGTACACGCGGCCCCGCGGACACGGCAGGCCGTTGAACGCCGCGGCCTGTTTTGCAGTCATACCAGGCAGGGATCCTGACATCGCCCGAGGGAGTCCTGCTCATGGACCGCCGTACTCTGATCGCTTCCGCAGCCGCCTCCGTGCTCGTGCCTGGTCTCGTCGGGGCGAGCGGGAGCAGACCCTCGGGCGCCACCATGCGCGAGCGCGCAACCCGTTTTCTCGCCACCTTGTCGCCGCAACAACAGCGCGCAGCCACCTTCGAATTCGACGCTTCGGCGCGGCTCGCCTGGAACTTCATGCTGGGGTCGTATCACGCGCCCGGGATCGCGCTCGAGTCGCTGACCGACGCTCAGAAAGACGCGGCGCGGGACCTGTTGGAAACCGGCGTAAGCCGGCTCGGCCGCGAAAAAGCCGAGAACATCATGCTGCAGCAGGATATTTTGCGCGACGAATGGGGTAAGGGCTCTCCGGATCGGAACAGCGAGCGGTTCTCAGTGCAAATCTACGGCGAGCCGTCGGCCACCGGTGCCTGGTCCTGGCGCTGGGAAGGCCACCATCTGTCGCTGACGTTCACCCTCGTCGACGACGAAGTCGTGTCGACCACGCCGTCGTCGTTTTCGTCGGAGCCAAACACCGTGCCCTCCGGGCCGCACCAGGGGCTCGTCGTGTTGAAGGAGGAAGAGGTGCTCGGCCGGGCACTGTTCTCCGGATTGCGCGGCGCCGCCCGGCAGGCAGCGCTGCTCCGGGAATCATCCCCTGGCAATATCCTCTCGAACCGGGGAGCAGAACTGCGCATTGCGGCGGAAAAAGGCGGCATCGAACTTGGCGAGCTGAAGCCGTCGCAGGCGGAACTCGCGGAACGGCTGATCGAGGTCTACACGGCCGAAGTGCTACCCGCTCCGCTGCGGCGTCAGCAGGAAAGGCGGCTCGGTGCGGAGTCCGCGGAGGCAGTCCGGTTCGGGTGGGCCGGCGCCGACCTGGACGGGTCGATCTACTACCGGTTGACCGGCGCGAGCTTTCTCATCGAGTTTGCGACGCTCCGCAATCAGCCGCTGCACCTGCATGCCGTATTCCACGATACGCGCCGCAACTTCGGCCGCCACGTCGTATGAGCCAGCGCGGCCTTGACGTGGCCACGCGCTACGCCTGATTCCAAAACCTGAAGCGCGGTTCAAGTCGCGCCACGGCGCGGCAGTCCGCGCTCGCGATCCAACGCAGACTTCTCAGCACCTGAAACAAGGGAATCTTGTTCGAGCTGCCGTGCCCCATGCCACAATGCGGCGGCCGCCATCGCGAAGCTGAGGAAGAATTCATGGCCACGCAAGTCGAGTCGAACGGAACCTCCGGAAGTACCTCACAGACCCAGCCGGTCTACGAGGTGCTCGCCAACGAGATCAAGCAGCTGGGGACTGAATGCGTGTTCGGCCTCATGAGCGATGACACGGCCGCCTTTGCCGTGACCCTGGACGCGGTCGGCGTGCCGTTTATCGGTGCCCGGCATGAAAACGCGGCCATCTCGATGGCGGAAGGCTACGCGGCGGCCACAGGCGGTCTGGGGATTGCAGTGGTCGGGCGCGGACCCGCGACGGCCAACGGACTGCACGCGTCGGTTTATGCGCTGCGCAGTGGCTCGCAGGTTCTCATCATCTACGGCGAAGCGGCCATCAATCCCGGCGCGAACGGTCTCGGTCCGGACTACAAAGCCTTCGATGCGAAAGCCGTGCTGGGATCGGCGGGGTTGCCCGTGTTTTGTCCGGCGAGTCCCGCGGTAGCCCAAAACACGCTGCGCGACGCCGCGGTGTCGGCCATGAGCGGCGAGGCTACCGCACTGCTGTTGCCGATCGATATCCAGGCGGCCGAAGTGGTGCCCGACGGGCGCGGCGCGCCAGCCCGCCGCGCCAATGCGGTCAAACCCGCGAGCCAGGCCTCCATCGATGTCGCGGCGGGCCTGCTCGGACAGAGCGAACGCCCGCTCATCATCGCAGGGCGCGGTGCATTTCACGCCGGCGCCCGGGCCGCCATCGAGCAGTTGGCCGAACGAACCGGCGCGCTGCTCGCGACGTCGGCGCGCGGCAAGGAGATGTTCGACGGCAGTCCGTACAACCTCGGTATCATCGGGTCGTTTTCGACATCGGTCGCCAGGCGCTACATCGAGCAGGCCGACTGCGTCGTGACCTTCGGCGCGAGCCTCAATCTCTATACGACCAGCCGCGGCATGTCGATCCCGAAAGTACCCGTCGTACACGTCGACACGGCACGCGACCATATCGGCCGTTGGCTGAGTGTCGATGTAGCCGTGGTCGGCGATGCCGCGGAAGTCGCCGGGCGGCTTTGCGAGGCCGTGCCGGCACGGGCGGCAGACCGCAAACCGTTTCACGCCGCTGCCGTACTGAACGAGGTGGCCGAATTCGATATACGTTCCGAGTTCCAGGCGGCGCACACACCACGCACGATGGACCCGCGCATGCTCGGCCTGGCGCTATCGGATCTACTGCCCGCCGATCGCAGCGTCGTTTATGACGCCGGGCATTTTCTCGGCGTAGTGCCCTACATCAAGGTGCCAGACCCCGACCACTTCAAGTTCACCACCGACTTCGCCTCGATCGGCATCGGTTTCGGCGCCGCGCTCGGCTTCGCCAGGGCAAGACCCGACAAGACCACGGTTTTGATGATCGGCGACGGCGGCCTGATGATGACGCTGAGCGAGTTGGAGACAGTCGCTCGCGAGGACTTGCCGATCGTGATCATCGTCATGAACGACTGCGCCTACGGCGCCGAACTGCACGTGCTCCGCCCGCACCAGCTGCCAGTGGAGAAATCGCTGTTTCCGGATATCGAGTTCGCCGATGTGGCCGCATGCTTCGGATTCGAATCCGCCACCGTGCGCACGCTGGATGAACTGCAGCGTCTTGCCCCGATGCTCAGCAACCCACAAGGTCCGGTGCTGATCGACTGCAAAATCAATCAGGAAGTCGTCGCGCCGTTCATGGGCGAACTGGTGGCTGCGGAGGCGCACGAAGACTAAGCACTAGGTCTGACCGGTACAGGTGCCTGTTCGCCGGTTCCCGGTCACCTTGAAGCGGCGCATGCGCCCCGGACTATCTGGGGCGAAATGCGGCCCGGCGCGTTATAGCGCACCCGGCAATTCACACTGCCTTTGAACTTTGTCGCGTTAAGGGCGCCCGGTGGTGACAGGCGTCGGGCGCCGACAGACCCATCCCGGAGCGAAGTGGCATGCAAGACAGTATCCTGGCGGGCATCAAGGTCGTCGAACTCGCGACTTACATCGCCGGACCGGCCGCCGGCGTGGTGCTCGCCGATTTTGGCGCGGAAGTCGTCAAAATCGAAGCACCAGCGCGTCCCGACCCATTCCGCGGTGTCCATCTACGCGGCACCGACGCGCCGTTGTCCGAACACCCCTACGCGTACCTCGTCGACAACCGCAGCAAACGCGCCATTGCACTGGACATCAAAGCGGCTGAAGGCCGGGAAATATTCGTGCAGCTCGTCGCGTCGGCCGATATCTTCCTGACCAACATGCCCGTGCCGACCCGCGAGCGCCTGGCGATTACGTACGACGAGATTCGCGCGATCAAAGCCGACATCGTCTACGCCTCGGTGTCGGCCTACGGGGAGAAAGGTCCCGAGGCCGGACGTCCGGGATTCGACAGCACCGCACTCTGGGCGCGCACCGGCATGATGGATCTGGTCAAACCGTCGCCCGAATCGCCGCCCGCCCGTTCGCTGCCAGGGATGGGCGACCACCCGACGGCCATGTCTCTGTACGGCGCGATCATGACCGGGCTGTTCCACCGCGAACGTACCGGCGAAGGGAGCCATGTCTCGACCTCGTTGATGGCCAATGGCGTATGGATGAACGGCATGCTGGCACAGGCCGCCCTCTGCGGCGCCACGGTGCGAGGCCGGCCAGGCCGTGAAACGGCCGCCAATCCCATCCACAATCTCTACGCCACCCGGGATGGCCGTTGGATCCATATCGTGTTCAACACCAACCTGCATCGCTGGCCCGAGTTCGCCACGACGATTGGCCGTCCTGAGATCGGTAGCGACCCGCGCTTCGAGTCACCGGAAGCACGCGCACACCACAACGTTGCCCTGATTCAGATTCTCGAAGAGGCGTTCGCGACCCGTGACTTCGACGACTGGGTCGCGCTCCTCGATGCTGAACGCTTCACGTTTGGTGAAGTGCGCACGGTCGACGACATGTTGACCGACACGCAGATGGTGGAAGGCCGGGTCCTGCGCCAGATGGCGGAACCGCTCGCCGGCGCGAACTACATCGTCGACAGTCCCATTTGGATCGAAGACACCACCAAGCGAGCCCCCGGCGCTCCGCCGGAGGTCGGTCAGCACACTGATGAAGTGCTGTCCGAACTCGGCTACGACGCGGCCGCGGTGGCACGCCTCAGGGCCGCCGGTATCACCCGTTGAGCGGCAGCCCTGCGGCCATCGCGATCGGCTCCGCCGCTGGACGGTTATGTGGCGAGGTGCGATCGCACCGGGCCCTTGTGGAAGCGACGCCGGATATCAAACCCGACGCGCACTGCTGGCCCGTCACCGCGCGATGAGCGCCGGCACCGATGCCGGCCCCACCACCGCAGTAACACTTCAGAAGACCATGCGTCCCAGGCTTTCCGCCACCATCGCCGGCTTGTCCTGCCCCTGAACTTCGATCACGACCTCGGTCATCGTCTCGATCATGCCGCCCTTAACTTCCGCCCGCCGCAAGGTGCGCGTCGCGCGGATCATCGCCCCGACGCGCACGGGCGACGGGAAACGGATCCGATCGAACCCATAGTTGATGCTGAGCTTGTGTCCCTCGAACTTCTGCTCCGGCACGGAGGCCGACTGCGGCAGATGGCCCATGACGGCGATGGTCAGATTGCCGTGCGCGATCGGCGCCCCGAAAGGCCCCTGATTGGCACGCTCGACGTCGACGTGAATCCACTGGTGATCCATGCTGACATCGGCGTAGTCGTTAACGCGGTCCTGCGTGATTTCAAACCAGTCGCTCGGTGCCTGCGTTTCGCCGATGCGCGCCGTAAGCGCGCCGAGCGCGTTGTTCATGTTCTGTTCCGATTCACTCATGGCAATTCTCGTCTCGTCGGTCGGGGGGAAGCGGATCCCGTAGTTTTCCGCTGGTGGATCCGCGCGTGCCCGCCATGCTCCCTCCTGGAGGCCCACCGGATCAAGGCATGGCATGACACGGAGGGAGCAACCGCGCATGCGGCCGGGCGCGTTAAACTCTTCACAAAGTTCATGCTGAAGACGTCCGACGACCATGGAAAAGCGCCCGTTCGGTAACACAGGTCTCGAAGTTTCCGTGATCGGATTCGGGGGCATGACGATCGGTGGTGCCTTCGGCCCGGTCGACGATCGGGAGAGCACCGCGGCACTCCATGCCGCCATCGACGGCGGCATGAACTTCATCGATACCTCCAACGCCTACGGCGAAGGGCACAGCGAATCGGTGATCGGAAAGTTCCTCACCGACCGCCCGGATCGCGACCAGATCCTGGTCTTCTCGAAGGGCGGCAACAATATGGTGACGCGCACCCGCAACTTCGCGCCCGCCTACATCGCGAGCTGCCTGGAGGAGAGCCTCGTCCGGCTGGGGCGCAGCATCGACTTCTATATGCTGCACAATCCGAACATCGACGACATGTCGGCCGAGGACGCCTACGCCGCGCTGGAGAAGGCGCGCGATGCGGGCAAGATTCGGCACTGGGGCGTCTCGCTCAACTCCGCGGCCGAATGCGACTTCGCACTCGAGCAGGCCCGGGTAGCCGGCTTGCAGATGGAATACAATGTCGCGAACCAGTCCGCCCATGCAGCCTTCATTGCAGCCAGGCAGCGCGGCACCGCGGTGATCGCCCGGGTGCCGCTCGCGCGAGGGTTCCTGAGCGGGCGGTTCTCACCCGACCACGAGTTTGCCGAGGGTGACAGCCGGCAGCGCAATCTCAGCCGCGACAACATGTTGAAACTGGCCGGGCAGCTCGACCGGGTGGAGACAGAAGCCCGCGATCTGGGGGTTACGGCGGCCGCTCTGGCGCAGCGCTTTTGCGTATCGCACGCGGGTGTCAGTTGCGTCATTCCGGGCATCCGCACGGCTGCGCAAGCCCGCGACAATGCACTCGCGTGTGACCCGTTACCGCCCGATGTACTGAGCCGGCTGACCGAAAGCTAACCGGCTAGCGCGCGCCGCCCCTCCGACACCCACGCGCGGCAGGCCGGCGTCATGGCGCGTGCGGCAGCTGCGTCGTAAGCCGACAGATTCTCGTCGGTGATCACGCCTTGCCAACGGCCGTTCGTACCCTTGTAGAAGAACGTACTGGCGCCGCCAGACCAGGCCTTGCCCGCGAACGGGACGTAGTTATCGCCGTCTTTTTTCATCGCATCGAACGAGACGGCCGCTACCACGCGTTCGTGATGGTCCGGGTCCAGGTCGACCCCGATGAACGCCGCAACCTCCGCGACGATGCCTTGCGTGTCCGCCAACATGTCGGCGTAGTGGACCAGCAGCACGTTCGGTTCCAACCGGAGGTCGAACCACGATTGCATCACGTGCAGATCCGACCAGAAGGGCCATCCGTCGCTCTGCCAGTCGAACGCGCCACGCGTAGTCCACGCACGCCAGAACGCATTGACGTCGTCTGGCGCTTCGGGAATCACCACCGCATCGTGCGGCTCGTTCAGGGCACGTTCGCGCATGCTCGCGAGCGCCGCGTCGGAAAAGCCCCGGTAGTGATGCCAGAGTGACATCGCCAGATCGCGCCCGTCACGCCCGACGACGATATAGCGGCAGTCAGCGCGCAGTGGCAGTCCATCAGCGGGCAGATGAGTTTTGATGAATCGCTGGTGCGTCTGCGATTCGAGCTCACGCTCGACCGACTCGAGCGGGATCACGCGCGCGTCCAGCCAGGGCGAAACACTCGACACGGGTCGTTCGAGGCCATCTGGAAACACCAGATGCGCAACGATCGCCTGCATCCACGTGGTACCGCACTTTTGCGGTGTCGCGATCACCACGTCGCCCGGGCGGTGGGTAAACCGGTCCCAACGCATGCTGTCGACGATCGGAGACCGGTAAACCCGGCGAGGCGGAGCCTGGTGCATGCACAAATATTCCAATGCCGCGTCGCCGACGCTCGCAGCGGGGCGTGACACAAGGCAGTACTGCGTAGGCAGCACATTACCACGCACACGATCGACGATGTCCGCCAGCTTCGCGTTGACACGCCAGGGCACCGCGCACCATGCTCGGGACGCACTTGGCGGCGTTTGCCCAGCCTGTGCCTTGCGAAGGCACGTCAAACGCCTGACACCGGGATCGGCGAGGCGGACATGGGATGGCGGATAGGTGTGGATATCGGTGGGACGTTCACCGACGTCGCGGCGATCCACGAGCAAACCGGGGCACTGGCAGTCGCGAAGGTTCCCACCACGCCGAAGGACTTCTCGGCGGGGGTGTTGACAGGCCTTGAGTCCACGCTCGCGCGCTATGCGATCGACCCGGCGTCGGTCAGTTTCTTATCTCACGCGACCACGGTCGTCACGAACGCGCTGCTGGAAGAGAAAGGCGCCGATGTCGCGCTGGTGACGACGCGGGGATTCCGCGATGTGCTGGAACTGCGGCGCTCCGCGCGAGCCGACCTGTACGACATGTTTCAGGATGCCCCCGCGACGCTGGTGCCGCGCTACCGCCGCTTCGAGGTAACCGAGCGCCTCGACGCGGCCGGAGACGTCGTCACGCCACTCGCCGAAGACGAACTCGATGCCATCATCGATGCGCTCCGCGCCGAGCGCGTGCAGGCAGTGGCTGTGAGCCTGCTCTACTCGTTCTTGAACGATCGCCACGAGCGCACCATCGGGGCCCGACTCGAAGCGGGACTGCCAGGAGTATCGATCTTCTTGTCGAGTGAGGTGCTCCCGGAAATTCGTGAGTTCGAGCGCACCAGCACCACGGCCGTATGCGCGTACGTCGGGCCGATCCTCGAGTCTTATTTGCGCCGCCTCGAGACCGCGACCTCGCGTCTCGGTCTGCCAAGGCTCTACGTGATGGGATCGTCAGGTGGGGTTTTCGACGTGGCGGAGGGCCTGAAGATGCCGGCTATGGCGGTCGAGTCCGGCCCGGCGGCCGGCGTCATCGCCGCGTCGCTGGTAGCTCGGCAGTTGGACCTTCCGCGCGTGATGTCCTTCGATATGGGCGGAACGACGGCGAAGGCCAGTCTCGTCGAAGACGGCAAGGTCGAGACCACCGCCGAGTACGAAGTCGGCGGCAGCGGCAATGTCAGTCGCTGGCTGCATGGAACCGGCCATCCAATCCGCGTACCGGTCATCGATCTGGCCGAGGTGAGCGCTGGGGGCGGCAGCATTGCCTGGCTGGATCCAGGTGGTGCGCTGCAGGTTGGCCCGCTAAGTGCCGGCGCGGAGCCCGGACCCGCGTGTTACGGCCGCGGCGGCAACGAACCGACCGTGACCGACTGCGACCTGGTGCTCGGCTATTTGTCTCCCCGCGCGTTGCTAGACGGCGATCTCACCATGGATGCAGACGCGGCCCGGGAGGCGATCGCATCCAGGCTCGCCACTCCGCTTGGCATTGCGGTCGAAGAGGCCGCGGCCAGCGTCGTCGATGTGGTCAACGCCAGCATGGCCGAAGCACTGCGCATCGTGTCGGTCGAACGGGGACATGACCCGCGCGAGTTCGCGCTCATCGCCTTCGGCGGCGCTGGTCCCGTGCACGCCGCCGCGCTCGCGGGTGAACTCGAAGTGCCGCGCGTCATCGTCCCTCCGGCGCCGGGCGCGTTTTCCGCGTTGGGACTCGTCGGGACCGACTTGAAGCGGGAGTATTCGCGCACGTTCTACGCAACCGTCTCCGCGACGTCCGCAGAGGCACTGTCCGCCGCCTTCGAAGAGATGGCCGGCAAGGCCGCGGAGATGATCGCCGCGGCCGGCATCGACGCTGGCCAGTGGTCACTTTCCAAGTCGGTGGACTGCAGATACCCGCGCCAGGCTTACGAACTGAACGTGGACCTTCCAGACGCCCATATTAACGCCGACACCCTCGCTGGCCTGACCGATCGATTCCACACACGGCATCAGGCGACGTATGGCCATGCGCACCAGCACGAAGCGGTGCAAATCGTGAATCTTCGTCTGACCGCCGTCGGACGACTAGGCACTGTGCCGCTGACGGCCCCGGCATCGACCAGTGCAACACACGCCGCCGCTGAGCGACGCGCGCTCTACTTCCGCGGCATCGGTACGGTAGACGCCGCGATCCACCGCAGGGACGCGCTTGCAACGGGAGCCCGAATTGACGGGCCAGCCGTGATCGAATCGATGGATACGACGGTGCTGATCCCGCCGGGTTGGCGCGCCCTTCTCGATGTGGCTGGCTTTCTGCATCTGGAGCAAAGCGCATGAACGCCCGATCCGAATCGGACCAACAGCGGCGCGAAGAAACCTGGCGCCAGCGCGACCCGGCCACCTTTCAGGTCGTCAAGAACGCGCTGTACGCGGTTGCGGAAGAGATGAAGGTCGTGCTGGCAAAGACGGCCTACTCGCCCATCTTGAAAGTGGCGGGCGACTATTCGTGCGGCGTGTTCGACGTACACGGCGAAATGGTCGCCCAAGGCCCGGACCTGCCCATCCACCTCGGTTCGATGCCAGATGCGGTGAAGGCCCTTATCGCGGCCCATGATGCGATTCACCCCGAGGACGTGTTCATTCACAACGACCCGTACTTCGGGGGCACGCATCTGCCCGACGTCAATGTCGTGACACCAGCGTTCAGTGACGGCGATCTGCTGGGCTTCGCCTGCGTGCGGGCTCACTGGCCGGACGTCGGCAGCGCGACCCCAGGCAGTTATGGTGCCGTCACCGAGATTTTTGGCGAAGGACTGCGTCTGCCGCCCGTGCGGCTGTATTCACGAGGCGAACTGAACGAAGACGTTGCGAACATCGTCTTTTGTAACGTACGCGCGCCCGAAGACCGGCGCGGTGACCTGTCGGCGCAGGTCGCCGCCAATCTCCGGGCCGTGCAGCGCCTGAGCGCGCTGGCGGGAAAACATGGGACCGGCAAGCTGAAGGCCATCATGGCGGAGGTCATGGACTACTCCGAGGACATGATGCGCGCGATGCTGGCCGAGCTACCCGACGGCGAAAGCACGTTCGAGGAACTGTGCGATGGCGACGGAATTCTGACCGACGACGGCGTAGAGGAACCGTTTAAGGTGCGCCTTGCGATCGTCAAGCGTAAAGACGGCCTTGCGGTCGACTTTACAGGCTCCGATCCGCAAGTGCCGGGCCCGATGAATGCGCCGCTCGCGGTCACGGCGTCTGGTATCTACACGGCCGTCAAGATGGTGGCCGACCCCACCAATCTCATCCCGCCCAATTCCGGCTGCTGGCGCCCGGTCTCCGTGACCGCCCCAACCGCGTCAGTGGTCAACTGCGTCATGCCAGCGCCGGTAGTCTATGCGAACCATGAGATGTCGCACCGCGTCTGCGACATGTTCTTCGGCGCGTTCGCGCACCTGGCACCGGACAATGTCATGACCTGCTCGCAAGGCACCTCCGCAATCCTGACGCTGGGCGGAACCGACTATCGCAATGGCGCCACCTACGTCAGCTACGAATCCTTGAAAGGCGGGTTTGGTGCCAGGCCGAACAAAGACGGTATCAGCGGTCTGTCGAGCGGCATCGCGAACACGATGAACACGCCGGTCGAGATCCTCGAGATGAGCTTTCCGTTCCGGGTAGAACGCTACGAGCTGATCGCCGACTCGGGTGGCGCGGGTCAGCACCGGGGTGGGCTCGGGGTACGCCGTACGTGGCGCCTGCTCGGCAACGACGCGCGCGCGAGCGTGTGCTGCGAACGAACGCTCACTCCACCTTTCGGGCTGTTCGGTGGCCACGCGGGAAAGCCAGCCCGGATCACGTTGACAACGCCCGACGGCACCACGCAGGTGTTGAACTCCAAGGGTCCGTTTACCGCGCCGGCCGATGCTCGTATCGACTATGTGGTACCGGGGGCGGGCGGTTATGGAGATCCGCTGATGCGCAACCGTCACCAGATCCGGGACGACGTGCGCAACGGGTACGTCTCACCCACTGCTGCCAGCGACCTCTACGGGCTGGACGAAACGGATCTTTGATAAAACGTAAGGTGGCGTATCCGATAAACGACCTTGCTCTCGTCATCGATTGACTGGCTGGACTTTCAGGCCGCCTTGACGCGGTAGAACATTGCGTAGAGCGATGGCGCGATAAACAACGTCAACACCGTGCCGACGATGAGCCCGCCTGCGATCACGACCGCCAGGTCGTAGAACAGCACGTCTTTGGAGACAATGATCGGCGCCAGGCCAAGCGCGGTGGTACACGTCGTCATGACGATCGGGCGAAGCCGGCGCACGCCGGCTTCGACGATCGCGTCGAACTCTGCACGCCCGGCAGCCAGTTCAACCTCGATGCGGTCGAGCAGTACGATCGCGTTGTTGATGACGATACCGGCGAGCGCCAGGAAGCCCAGTATGCCCATGAAGCTGAAATTCGCGCCGGGGAAGATCAGCAGACCGGCCGAGACGCCGGTGATGACCAGCGGAATGGTCAGCAGGATGATGACCGGCTTTCTGAAACTGTCGAACTGCCAGATGAGCACCAGCACCATCAGCGCGAACGCGAGCGGCAGGTTGGCAAACAGATTGCCTTGCGCGTCGGATGAACCCTCGATCTCACCGCCTTTCTCGATGACGTAGCCGGCTGGCAGTCCGGCGCGCACTTCGGCGAGCGCCGTGGCGACGGCCGCGTCCAGTTCACTCGCCGTCAGACTGGACGACTTGCCAGAGACCGTCATCACACGCCTCAGGTCGCGCCGCTTGATGCGCGAATAGCCGACCTTGCCATCGAACTGCGCTACCTGCAGCAGCGGGACCGCCGATTTACCCACCACACCGACGTTCAGCGTGCGGACGCGGTCGATGTTCGTGCGCTGGTCGCCCTCGGCACGCAGCACAACCGGTATCGTCACGTCGTCGACCCGGAAGTTCGTGACGGTGTTGCCGGCCAGCTGCGTGTTGAGTGCGTTGGCGATATCCTCGGAAGAAATTCCGGCGCGGCGCGCAGCGTTCTGATCGACGATCACCTGCAGCGCGACGGTGGGATTCTCCCAATCCGATTTGATACCCGTCGTGTCGGGCGCGGTGCGCAGCGCAGCCATCAGCTGGTCGGCGGCATCGGACAAAACGGCGCTGTCCGGCCCCACAATGCGAAACTCGACCAGTCCGGACTCCGACGGCCCCATCGACATTTCCTTCGGCGTGACCCGGGCCTCGGGGATCGCGCCAAGCGCCCAGAACTTGAGCCGCTCGCGCACTGTTACGACGTCGCGCGACTGCTTGACGTTGACGATCATGTACGCGTTGTTGGCATAGCCGTCGACCGGTGCGAGCGCCAGGTAAAAGCGCGGGCCGCCTGACGCGACATAGCCGAC
This sequence comes from Pseudomonadota bacterium, assembly GCA_039030335.1. Taxonomy (GTDB): domain Bacteria; phylum Pseudomonadota; class Gammaproteobacteria; order HK1; family HK1; genus JBCCEJ01. The sequence goes on from JBCCEJ010000009.1 coordinate 110,984, forward strand.
GACGTTGTCGACCTCCGGGTTCTTCTGGTCGTCCAGCAACCATTCGGTGATACGTGCGATCGCCGCCGACGTCGCAACGGTGTTCGCACCTACCGGCAGTTCGACGATGACCTGCAGCTGCGTGCGTTCCGACGCCGGGAAAAAGGTCTTGCCAACAAACTGGAACAGCCATCCGCCGAACACGAGGAAGCCGATAGCGGCTACCACCACCAGCCAGCGGAACCGGATGGCGAATCCGAGCATGCGTCGATAGCCGTTGTAGTACCAGCGCTCGTAGGCGGCCTCTTCGTCCTGCGGATCGCCAGCCTTCATGAACCAGACGCAGAACAGGAGCAGCACGGTTAACGCCACCACCCACGAGATCGCGAGTGCAATGGCAATGACCAGCGAGATGGACCGTGTGTACTCACCAGCGCCTCCCGAGGCGAGCATCAGCGGCATGAACGCAAGAATCGTCGTCAGTGATGCCGCGAGCAGCGGCAGTATCAACGCCCGGCCAGACTCGATCGCCGCCTGAACGCGTTCTTGTCCACGCTGGATCCTGCCTTGTAGATCTTCGGCGACCACGATGCCGTTATCGATCAGCAAGCCGAGCGAAATTATCAGAGACGCGAGCGACATGCGCTCCAGCTCAATACCGGTCTGTCGCATGACCAGCGTCGAGATCAGCATCACCAGAGGCACCATCGCACCGACGATCAGTCCGGTGCGCAACCCGAGGAACGCGATCACGACGAGCAGGACAATGAGGCAGGTTTGCCAGAGATTATTCAGAACGCTGTAGACGGCGTCGTTTATCTCGTTTTGCTGAAACGTGATGAAGTCGAACTCGAATCCCCAGGGCAATTCGCCCTGATACTGCTCTACGACGGCCTGCAACGTCGCACTGAAAATCTTCGAATCGACCTGATCGATCATCGACACACTCATCACGATCGCCGGCTTGCCGTCATAAAACGCCGGCTTCTCCGCCGGCTCCGCGTAGCCGAGTCGAATATCCGCGATATCGCGCAGATAGATCGTGGTGGGTGGGTCGCCGTCGATGCGCACCGAGAGACCGGAGATATCGCCCAGACCGCCGAAGTCGCCGGTCGGCTCAATCGTCATCGTCGTGCCATCAGCCTCGACGCGCCCGCCGGGTAGGATGACGTTCTGGCGCGTGATCGAGCTGATGATCGAGTTTGGATCGATCCCCAGCTGACTCACGCGAATGTTGTCGAACTCGACGAACACGCGCTGTTCTTCAACACCGAACAGATCGACCTTGCGCACGCCGGGTACGGTCGCGTAGATGATGCGGCGAAGCTCTTTGGCGGCCTCGCGCATCTCGTAGTTCTCAAAGCCTTCCGCAGTTATGGCGATGGTCGCCATCGCGACGTTGCCCTGGTCATCGAATACAAACGGGCCCAGCGTGCCGGACGGCAGGTCCGCGCGCACATCATCCATTTTGTTCCGCAGATCCGCCCAGATATTCGTCATGTCGGCGTACTGCTCTTGAATTTCCACCTTGATGAGCGCCTTGCCGTTCGACGAGGTCGACTCGATGTGCCAGACCTCGGGGATTTCGCGGATTTTCTCTTCTAGTTTGCGAGTGATCAGATTTTCGACCCGCTCAGCCGACATACCCGGGAACTGCGCGGTGACGTTGGCGCTGCGAATAGTAATTGCCGGGTCTTCGCGCGACGGATGCGTCAGGAAGCTGAGCGGTCCGGCGAACAGGCATACCAGCACGGCCGCGACCATCAAGGTGCGATTGTTCAGGGCAAAGCTTGTCAGCATGCTGGCAGCATCACTTCAGCAAATTGATGTCGAAGAGCGTGACCTTCATGCCATCGTGCAGGAAGCTCACTCCGGCGGTCGCGATGATCTCTCCTTCTTTCAGGTCGCCGACGACGCTCAGGCTGTTGTTCTCGACGTTGGTCACGCGAACGGTGCGTTGCGACAGCGTCTCAGTGCCGGGGTCGAATACGAAGACCAGTGAGTCCTCCGACCCCACGCGTGGCCGTAGGGCAGACATCGGCACCAGAAATGCCTTCCCGGTGGACTCGGTCGCGAACCGGAACACCAGTTCGGCGCTCATCCCGGAACGCAAACCGGGTGGCGCCTGGTCGAGGCGTATTTCGATCGGATACGCATTGGCAGCGCCGGTCAGCGGCGCAATTTCATCGACAATCCCTTTGACCGAGGCGCCGCCGAGTGGCGGAAAGCTGATATCCACGGAACTGCCGAGGGAGACGGTATTGATCAATGTTTCCGGCAGCGATGCTTCAACCTTGTCTTCACCTCTACTCTGCACGGCGTAGATGGTCTGCCCGCCGGTCACCTCCTGATAGACCTCGACCTCCTGCCGCGCAATGACGCCCGGGAACGGCGCTTTCAGATCGGTCTTGGCGAGGTCGCGACGCGCCAGGTCGAGTTGGCTTCTCGCAACACCAAGCGCCCCTTCCGCATTCTTGAACGCGGCTTCAGCGGTATCGAACTCGGCTTGCGTGACATACCCCTGGCGTCTCAGCTTGCGCTGCTGCTCGAACTTCTTGCGCGCGTCGTCCAACGTGGCCTCTGCCTGTACGATGGAATTTTCCGACTGCGCCAGGCGCAGACGTGAGGGTTCCGGGTCGAGCCTGGCGATCAGTTCCCCAGTCTCCACAGCGTCACCGACATTGCGCAGCAGTTCGATGACCTGCCCGTTGATCTCGAAGCCGACGTTGGTCGTTAGTGCAGCGGTGACCACGCCGGCAATGCGCCGCTGTTGCAATCCGGCGCGCTGATCGAGGGTCATATGCTTGATAGCCCGAATCGTCGGCTTGGACTCGGTGACGGCCTGCTCGGCTTCGCAGCCGGTCAGTGATAGCGCGGCGATCGCAATACAAAGGTCTCGAACACGCAACATTGCTGAATCAACCCCCTGGTGAAGCGATACGCGCCGGCGGCGCGTCGAGCGGCAATTCTACCGGGCCTGGCGGTCGAGCCCAATGCATTCGGCGAGGAGACTACGCTCTTTCGCGCGCGCGCAGGGGTTCGATGACCGCCTCTGCAAACGTGTTCAAGGCCGCGCGCTCCAAATCGTCACCGAAATAGCCTACGTGGTGCCAGATGAAGATCTCATCCAATGCGAATTTCTCGATAATGCGCATGACGTCGTCTTGCACCTCGGCGCGCGACCCGGTCCAAAGACGCCCCATCGGTACGTGATACGGAGGGGCATCGTAGGCGAGCTTCCAGAGGTCTTCGAACATACGGTAGTAGCGCTGACTTTCGGCCGGTGTATCGCCGAGAATCGCCATGCCGCCGAGAGCCAGAACATCTTTGGCGGCGAGGCTCTTGCCGGCGCCCTCAGCCGCTTCCAGGCAGTTATCGATGACGAGCGGCAGGAACTCTTCCTTTTCCTTTCGTACGAAGTTGACCATCTTCGCGCCTTCGCGTCCCCAGAACCGGGCGGTCTCCATCGAGTAGCTGAACGGCGCGTAGATCGGCGGATGCGGCGTCTGCAGCGGTCGAGGCGTGATGCTGACCTTTTGCAGCCGCCCGCTGTCATCCACCTGCTCCGGTGCCCAACGAGACGTGGGCCCGAATTCCCACTCGACCGGCAATGGTACTTTCCAGAATTCACCATCCGAGGACGTCAGGTCATCGGTCCACAGCGACTTGACGAGCGCCCAGTTTTCATAGAGCGCGCGGCGGTTGCGCTGGTCGGCTTCCGACCGGTCGGACTCAGTCGAGGTAATTTCCACATGCTGGCCCATGGTCGCCGTCCACCTGGGTGTATTGCCGCGCGAAAAACCGGCGAATGCCCGCCCTCCGCTCATGTGGTCGAGCATCGCGATGTCTTCGGCCACCTTGATCGGATTCATCGCCGTAAGATTCATACCGAGCTGTCCCACACGCATCGAGGTGGTGTGCTGCGCGATGTACATATCCCACAGAATGGGATTGGTGGTCGCCTCGATTCCCTCGACCTGCATGTGATGTTCGGTCAGACAGAAACCGTTGAAGCCG
>JBCCEJ010000010.1:0-111254 GCA_039030335.1 Pseudomonadota bacterium
GGCGGCGCAGCGCGCCATCGTCCCAGTCCCGAGGCCGAGGCAGGCCGAACCCGTCCTCGGTCGTCGCATCGCCGAGCGGCGCATCGTGGATGCAGAGCTGCAGCTCGCCGCGCTCATCAAGGACATCGCACTGGACGGCTGCAAGCGTTCGAACCGTTCCAAGAAAATGCGTATGGCGGCGTGGATGAGCATCGAATGGAAACTCTTCGACGCGCTCGCCCGCGAAGTCATCTACGAAGGCGCGACGGAAGGGCAGGTAGAGGGCACCTACGATGCCAACATCAGCGCGGCGTTGAATCACGTGCGCTCCGACGCGTTCCGCTCGGCGCTGCACAATTTGATGGCGGACCAAGACTTCGTCGACCGGCTGCACGGCAAAGCGGGCAACACGGCGCTGGCGGGCGCGGCGGTGCCAGACGCCCCGAGCGGCCCGTTGAACCTGGAGCTCCAGTACGGCAAGGGCGGCGGCAGCTTCGTGAAAGACGTCGAGACGCTGAAGACCGCCACCGTGACGATTCGCTCTACCAACGGCCACGGTACGGGTTTTGTCGTGGATCAGCGCGGATACGTGCTGACCAATGCCCACGTGGTCGGCAACGCCAGCAACGTCGTCATCAAGATCGGTGAGAACGAACACGCCGGCGCGGTCTTGAGACGCGATCGGAAACGGGATGTGGCGCTGGTCCAGATCGCCGATCAGGCAGGCGTCGCGACATTGAAGCTGGCCTCCTCGCGCACTTCCACAGGGGCGCCCGTCTACGTCATGGGCACACCGCTCGACGAAGCGCTCAGCCATACCGTCACACGCGGCATCATCTCGGCGGTGCGCAAACTGAAAGATGACCAGATTTACTACCAGACCGACGCCGGCGTGAATCCAGGCAACTCCGGCGGCCCCGCATTCAACGAAAGCGGCGAGGTCGTCGGCATGGCCGTATCAGGCATCTTCACCCGCCAGGGCGGCACGACAAACATCAACTTCCTGATCCCGATCGATGAGGTGCTGGGCACCCTGCAGGTCTTCTGAGGGCAGGTTTGTCGGAGCGCACCCGCACCAAACGCGATGATGGCGCCGACATCATGAGTACGCACGAGCAGGCCGCGCCTGCACCGGCCGATGGCGAAGTCGAACTCGACGAGGCGCTGGCAATAGGCGCGCTGGTAGTCTGCGCGACGCCGGCGATCGCCGAGCATCTGCGTCAGTGTCACGCCCTGGCCCGGGCGAGCGCCGGGGAACGGGTTTGGCGCACACCGGACATCCTCACCTGGCAAGCGTGGCTGAGGCAGCAGTTCGAGCGGCTGCTGGACGACGGGCGCATCTCACAAACGCTGCTGAACAGCGCACAGGAGCAGCTGTTGTGGCGCGAAGTGATCGCGACTTCTGCCGAAGGAGAGCTGCTTCTACGGGTCGATGGGGCGGCCCGCAGCGCCGCGCGGGCGTTCCGCCTTGCGAGCCGCTATCGGCTCGACGCCAGAACCCATCACGGAACCGCTGAGACCGAGCTGTTTCGCCGCTGGCAAGAGCGTTTCGAAAGACGACTGACAGCGGAGAACTACTGCGCTGCGGCGACTCTGGAGAGCCTGCTGGCCGACGCCTTCCTCGAAGCGCGCGACGACGTGGCCGTACCGACGCGCGCACCGCTGGTGCTCAGCGGATTCACCGAATGCCCACCAGCTCAGCTACGACTGCTGGCCGCGCTCAAGGCTCACGGCGCTCAGGTGCTCGAGTTGAGGCACGCGCACGATCGGCCTGTCGACGTCCGGTGTCTGGCCGCTCGGGAGACGCTCGAGGAAGTCGATCTTGCGGTGCAATTCGCGGTACTTCATGCGAACGCCGAATCATCCGCCGCAACGTCCCCGCGCCAGGTCGTGATCGCGGCGGCGAATCCCGAGAACTTCCGGCGGCCGCTCGAGCGGGCATTGACGCAGGCGGTGACGGCCGGGCGGTTGACCGACTTTCAGTTCGAACCGCCTGCGTCGCTCGCGAGCGACCCCGCGATCTGCGATGCGCTCTTGTGGTTGGAACTGGCCGCAACCCGGGTATCGGCAGCGTCGGTGCGCCAGATCTTGAGCTCGCCGTCTCTGGCGCCTGCGGATGAGAGTTTCGCAGCTCGCGGGGCATATCTGGTCGCCGTGGGTAACTCGCGCCGGCGACGCTTCAACCTGCCGGAAATCTGCGCACTCTTGGGCGGGGGCGATCCGACGCCCGCCGGAAGTCGCGTCGCTCAGCTCCAGGAGCTGATGATCAAGCGACGGGACATGCCGGCCAGCGCGACGTTGCAGACGTGGTCTCGCCTGTTCGCGAGCTGGCTCAAGGTGACTGGATGGCCAACGCGGAGCGAGGCTGCGCCGCAGTTACGTGAACGGCTGCGCGACGTGCTGGGCGCGCTCGCAAAACTGAGCGCGGTGCACCCACCTTGTAAGGCGAGAACGGCGCTCGAACAGCTGCGCGAGCTGGCTGCGTCCACGCCCCTGGAAGTCGCCCGGCACACACCGGTGCGCGTCGTCAGCGCGGACGACGCCGCGTTCATGCGCGTCGACGCGCTTTGGGTTCTGGGCATGACGGACGAGGCGTGGCCGGCACCGGCGAGCGCGCATCCGATGCTGCCCTACCCGGAGCAACGCCGAGCGCGCCTGGAAACGGCCACACCGGCGCTGGCCATAGGGCGGGCTGAAACCCTGACAGCGCGGCTCCGGCAAGCCGCCGCTCACGTGATTTTTTCCTTCCCGCGGGTAGACGAAGACCGCACGCTGCGCGTGACGCCGCTGCTCGACGACCTGGTCGTGTCCACGGCGCCGGAAGGCGCACGGCCGGCACGCGGGGATACGCTGTCCGCAACCGTTAACCGGGCGCCGCTCGAAGCGGTCGAGGACTGGCGCGGGCCACCATTGGATACGACACGGCCGGTAGGTGGCGGAACGCGGCTGCTGGCCGACCAGTCGGACTGTCCGTTCCTCGCCTTCGCGACGCATCGTCTGCATATCCGTACGCCCGAGCCAGGCGACGTCGGCATCGAACGCCGCGACGCCGGCACCCTGCTGCACGCAGCGCTGGAGAACGCCTGGCGCGAGCTGCACAGCTCAGCTGCGCTCAACGCCATGACGGCGAATGCAAGAACGGCCCTCGCCCGACAGGCCAGTCTGCAGGCCGTGCGCAGCCTTGCGAAGCGCATGCCCGCGCTCGACGCGACGCCGCAGGCAGCGCTCGAGACCGAGCGCATTACCACACTGGTCGACGCCTGGCTCGAACATGAGCAAGACCGCGACGAGCCGTTTGAAGTCACGGCGCAGGAAGCGGCCGAGGATGTGATGGTAGGCCCGCTTACGCTTCGCACGCGCACCGACCGCGTCGACCGCCTCGCCAGCGGAGAACTGGTGATCATCGACTACAAGACCGGGCGGGTCGGACTCGGCGGATGGGATCACGAGCGCCTGCGCGAACCGCAGGTCCCGCTGTATGCAACCCACGCCGAAGGGCCGGTGGCCGGGGCGCTGGTAGCGCAGGTGCGCGCCGGTGACATGCGTTTTCTGGGCCGTGTGAACCGGGCCGGTATCGTCCCCGGATTACGCGGCAAGGCCGCGTCCGCAGACGGCTGGGCAGAGCGCCTCGAGAGGTGGCGCGAGAGCCTTGCCCAGCTGGCGCAGGAAGCTGCCGACGGCGTCGCTACGGTCACGCCCGCGGCGGGCGCGACGAGTTGTCAGGCCTGCGACCTGAGAGCCGCTTGCCGACGCCGGTACGACGGCGTGACTGACGATCCGAACGATGTCTGAGACGCTGCCTCCCGACCATGCGGTCAGGCTGGAGGGGGTGGATGGCCGGCGTTCCTACATCGTGCAGGCACCCGCGGGGTCGGGGAAGACCGAGCTGCTCGTGCAACGCTTCCTTCGGCTGCTGGGCGAAGTCCATCAGCCCGAAGCCATCGTCGCGATTACTTTCACCCGCAAAGCGGCGAGCGAAATGCGCAACCGCATCGTCGATGCGATGACGCTCGCGGAGACCTCACCCCGGCCAGCGCAAGGGCACCGGGCGCGCACCTGGGATCTCGCGAGCCGGGCGCTGCACGCAGACCGCGAGCGAAACTGGAGGCTCCGTCGGGCCCCCAGGCGGCTGCGGGTTCAGACCATCGACAGCCTCTGCAGCGACCTGGTGAGGCAGCTGCCGCTGTTGTCGCGTATGGGGGCGGATGCAGAGGTCGTCGACGACGCCGAGCGCTTTTATCGGACAGCCGCGGAGCAGGCTCTCGATCTGAACGCCGAGGACACCGGCGATCTGGCTGCCACCGTGCTGATGCACGTCGACGGCAACCTGCGACGGGCCATCGATCTGATGGCCGACCTGCTGGCGCGGCGCGACCAGTGGCTACCGTACCTCGGCGCCAGCACCGACCCGCCGATGCAACGGCTCGAACAGTCGATGGCACTGCTGGTCGGCAACGAGGCGCGGGTCGCCAGGGCCGAGTTGGACGATGACCTCATCGCCGAGTTATTCGTCACCGCGCAGCGTGCGATCGCCAATCTCGCCAGCGCGGGCAGGACGACCGGGTCGATGGAAGCGACGGCGGCTATGCGAGCACCGCAGTGCGACAGCCCCGCGATGTGGGGTGCACTCGGCCAGCTGTTCCTGACCAAAGACGGCGCGCCGCGCAAAAGCGCAAACAAAAACGTCGGCGTGCCCACCGTCAAGAGCGTGCCGGAAGGTGAACGCGAAGCTGCCGAGCAGCTGAAGAAAGATTTCACGAGCCTGCTCGACGTATTGAGCGACAACGCCGTCGCCGCGCAAGCGCTGCTGCGGCTACGCGAATTGCCCGATCCACACTACGCCGAAGACGAGCGCAATACGCTGAGCGCCCTGCTCAAGCTCCTGCCACGGGCGCTGGCGCACCTGCACGTCGAATTCGGCGAGGCTGGGGTGACCGACTTTGCAGAAATACAGCTGCGTGCCATCGCGGGCCTCGGCCACCCGGATGCGCCGAGTGACCTGGCGCTCGCACTCGACCATCGCATCGAACATCTGCTGGTAGACGAGTTTCAGGACACCTCGAATCCGCAGGTGGAACTACTCTCTCGCCTGACTGCCGGCTGGCAACCTGACGACGGCCGCACGCTGTTTATCGTCGGCGACCCGATGCAGTCGATCTACCGTTTCAGAAAAGCCGAAGTCGGCAATTTTCTGCGTGTGCGCAGCTTCGGCATACATCCGGTCCCATTGCAGCCGCTGGAACTCACAGCAAACTTTCGCTCGCAGGCAGATATTGTCGAGTGGGTGAATGCAACTTTCGAGCGGCTACTGCCGGCGCGCGACGATGCCACGCTCGGACGCATCAGCTACGCCCCGTCGGTTGCCGTCAACCCGGCGCAGGCGGGGGTCGCGGTGACCGTGCACGCCCTGGCAGCCGACAACGCCAATGCGCAGGCCGAAGTCGAAGTCGCGGCGATCGTAGAAACGCTGGAGGCGGCTCGGGCGGGCGGGCTGAAAGCCGACGATACCGACCCGCCCACGATCGCGATTCTGGTGCGTGCCCGCAGCCACCTGCTGCGAATTTTGCCGGCCCTGCGCCGGGCTGACATCGCGTTTCAAGCCGTTGAGCTCGACAAGCTGAATGAGCGTCAGATCGTGCTCGACCTGCACGCGCTGACGCGTTTGCTCGTAACGCCAGATGACAAGACCGCATGGCTGGCCGCATTGCGCGCACCCTGGTGCGGCTTGCAGCTGCCGGATCTGCACGCATTGTTCGGCGACGATTCGCGTGACTGGCTCGCGTTGATGTATGCAGAGGCGCCTGCCGCTGGACTCAGCACAGACGGGCTGGCGCGTTTGCACCAATGGCAGACGGCGTTGCGCCCGGCGCTCGACCAATGGCGCAGACGCAGCCTCGCGACCATCGTCGAGTCCTTGTGGACTACGCTCGGAGGCCCGGACCTCGCGCAACCCGAGGAACTGGTGGATGCGAGGACGTATCTCGATCTGTTACGCGCCGAAGAACTCGGCGCCACGGTTACCGATCTGCAGCGTTTCGCGCAAAGGCTCGACCGGCAGTTCGCCTCATCGTCGTCGCAGGCCGGGTCGCCCGTGCAGGTCATGACGATGCACAAGGCGAAAGGCCTCGAGTTCGACATCGTGCTGTTACCGGGTCTCGGGCGGCGCCCCTCGAATGCCGACCGGCAGCTGCTCGCCTGGCAGGAGCGTGCCGCGCACGACGTCGACGGCCAGCTCGTGGAAACTTCGCTGGTCATGGCGCCGATCAGCAACCACCAGGCCGATTCCGGCCTGTATGGGCTGATTCGCACGGCCGAAAGCGCACTCGACCTGGAGGAGCAGCGGCGTCTGCTCTACGTTGCCGCAACCCGCGCGCGCCAGCGTCTTCACCTGTTTGGCACCGTTGGCTGGGACACCGAGTCAGCGATTCCGAAAGCACCTCCCAAGAACTCGCTGCTCCACCTGCTCTGGCCAGTGATCGAGCCGGCCTACGCGAACATCAAACCATGCGACACACCGCAGGCGGCGGACGCCGCCACCGAGCCGCCGCTGCTGCTACGCAGGCAACGCGACTCGACGGAAGATCTCGCGTCGCCGGCCAGCGACGCCGCGCCAACCGACGGCGCCGACGCGGGGGACGCCAGGGACATCGCGGTGCCGCGCCGGGGGAACGGTAACGACGAAACGGTCGACCTGGAATTCGACTGGGCCGGGGAAACCGCCCGCCACACCGGAACGCTGGTGCACCGCTGGTTGGAACGCATCGTCGAAGACGGTCTCGACAACTGGGCACTCGGCGACATTGACGACATCGCAGCGAGCTTCAGCGCCGCGCTCCGCAACCTCGGCGTGCTGCCAGACGCGCTGGAAGAAGCATCCGAACGGGTCGCCGCGGCGCTCAAGAACGCGCTGACCGATGCCCGGGGCCGCTGGCTGCTTCAGCCGCATGCCGAAAGCCACGCGGAACTCGCGTTGACCGCGTCGGCGCGCGGTATGACCAGCGGCTATGTCGTCGACCGCACCTTCGTGGATGCGGACGGGACGCGTTGGATCGTCGACTACAAGACCGGTGTGCACGAAGGCGGCGACGTCAGTGCTTTTCTCGACAACGAACAGGAACGCTATCGCGCGCAGCTGGAAGGTTACGCGCGCCTGCTGGCGACATTCGAGCAGCGCCCGACGCGCCTCGCGCTTTATTTTCCGGTGCTGGGCGCCTTCCGTGACTGGGCTTTCTAGCCCGCGCTCCGCTCGCGCGCCAGCTGGGCGCCTGCCACCATTGCACTGAGTTTCTCGCGCGCGACCGACGCGGAAAGCGGCACCAGTCCGCAATCCGGAGCGGCCTGGATCTGTTCCGGCGGCAGATGCTCAGCTGCGGCCAACAGCTTGGCCGCTACTGACTCGGGCGATTCGACGACGTCAGTGCCGTTGTCGATACAACCGAACAGCACGGTCTTCGACGGACATTCGCGCAGCGCCTTGGGATCGAGCTTCGAGGCCTCGAACTCCAGCGCCAGCTGCTCGACTCTGGACGCTTCGAGCGAACGCAAAATTTCCGGATAGGTGTCGACGATCGGTCGCGGAACGCCCGGCATCGGATAGCTGTAACAGATATGCGCGCAGGTCTTGGCGTTGAGACCAGCCGCCGCGCGGTCGAGTGCTTCGACCCCCCAGTCGGCGACTTTTTCGGGATAACGGCTGAAAACCGGTTCATCGAACTGGATGACAGCCGGCCCGAGCAAATCGAGATCACGGGCTTCCGCATTGATCGCATCGGCGATCGCAAACGCCAGTGCGCGCTCGTCGCCGTAGTACACATCGAGCGTTGAATCGACCACCGTCATGGGCCCGGGCAGCGTTACCTTGAGAGGCCGTTCGGTCACCGACAGCGCAAACGCGAGGTCGTCCCGAAGGATCGACTGTGTGCGCTCAACCGGGCCGACGCACCGCCCGACGTTGGCCTTACGGCGCCCGTTCCTGATCCACTTCTCGCCGAGCGTGTCGTAGTCGAAACCAGCGAGTCGCATCGTTACGTAGGTCATGTACGAGCGCCGCCGCTGCTCGCCGTCCGACACGATGTCGAGACCGGCCTTTTCCTGATCGAAGATGGCGAGGCGCACCGCATCGTCTTGAGCCTGACGCAGGGTGGCGCCATCCAGATGCCAGGCGGCGCCCTTGCCATGATGATCGTTCTCGCCAGCATTCATGGCGCTCTGCGCCTGCAGCCAGACGGGCTTCGGGAGGCTGCCAACGCCGGTGGTCAAGAACTGTTTGGCTGCGGACATACCCGATCGACTCCTTTGCGTGTGGTGCGGCTGCAGCGCATCTGGTGCGTAAGGTTGCACAGCCGCCTGTGCCGCCATGCAAGCCCGTCATCAGCGAAGCCGGCTCGAAAATGCCGGCTCGTTGGTGGCTGAAACCGTGCGGCACGCGCTTTCCCAGCCACGTGCCCGTGCGCGGCGAGCGATGTTAGCGCAAAAATGACGGAATACCCCGCGCGCTACCGCCACACTGTAACCGCGCACGTTCGCCCCCATGTTGAGGCGCGTTGACTGCTGGAGCGCTCTGATGGCCCGCTTGATCGTCTACTACGCCCATCCCGGGCACAAACACTCGCACGTGAATCGGCATATGGCTGAAGCGGCGCGGGAGGTCGCGGGCATCACGTTCGTCGACCTCTACCGCGACTACCCGCGCTTCGATATCGACGTCAATATCGAGCAGCGGCGCCTTGTCGACCACGACGTCGTGCTGTTCCAGTTTCCAGTGTTCTGGTATTCGACGCCGTCCATCATCAAGGAGTGGCAGGACCTGGTGCTCGAACACGGCTTCGCGTACGGGTCTGGGGGCGACCGGTTGACGGGCAAGCACATGATGCTCGCGTTAACTGGCGCCGGACCGGAAGACGCCTATACCGATCAGGGCTATCAACACTACCGGCTGCGCACTTTTCTGACACCGCTAGAACAGACAGCGAGGCTATGCAAAATGCGCTTCCCGGCACCCTACGTGCTCTACGGCTCGCTGCGCGCTCCAACCGATGGCGAGGTCGCACCACATGTCGCGGGCTACGTCGGACTGCTGGAAGCCATTCGCGACGACCGCTACGACTTCGCCGCGGCCGAGACCATGGACGTGGTGCGCTACGACACTTTGCCGATCGAGGTGGAGGTCTGACCATGGACAGCATCCTGCTGCTCGCGTTCCTGTTCCTGGCAGCTGGCGTCATCGCCGTTCCCATCGCCTCGAAGCTCGGCCTCGGCTCGGTGCTCGGCTACCTGCTGGCCGGGATCGCGCTCAGTCCCATTCTCTCGGCGCTGCAGGTCGACGTCGTCAGCATCCAGCACTTCGCCGAATTCGGCGTGGTCATGATGCTGTTCCTGGTCGGACTGGAGCTGGAACCGAAGATGCTCTGGTCGATGCGCCACCGCTTGCTGGGGCTCGGTGGTTTACAGGTTGTTTTGACCGCCGCAGCGGTAACCGCGGTCACGATGGCGCTCGGCTACGCCTGGTCCGTGGCGTTCGCCGTGGGCCTCGTGCTGTCGCTCTCATCGACGGCCATCGTGCTGCAGACGCTGAACGAAAAAGGCCTGATGAAAAGCGACGGCGGACAGGCCGGTTTCTCGGTCTTGCTGTTCCAGGATATCGCCGTCATCCCAATGCTCGCGTTCATTCCTCTGCTCGCGCTGCCAGAGCTTCGCGAATCGATGGGCGGCGCCGAAGGTGGGGACGGCCACGGCAGCCTCAGTCTGGTGGACGGGTTACCGGGCTGGCTCCGCGCCGTGGTCACGGCGGGGGCGATCGGCATTGTCGTAGTCGGCGGCACCTACCTCACGCGGCCGGTGTTCCGTTACATCGCGCTCGCCCGCCTCCGCGAACTGTTCACCGCATTTGCGCTGCTGCTGGTTATCGGCATCGCGCTGCTGATGATCCTGGTTGGCCTGTCGCCGGCGCTCGGTACCTTCCTGGCCGGGGTCGTACTCGCCAACAGCGAATACCGTCACGAACTCGAAAGCGATATCGGTCCTTTCAAGGGCCTGCTGCTCGGCCTCTTCTTCATCACCGTAGGCGCTGCCATACAGTTTGAGCTGCTGGCGGCCAATGCCGCTGGCGTACTGGCGATGACGCTCGGGCTGATCGCACTCAAGGCAGCCGTGCTGTACGGCCTTGCGCGCGTATTCGGCGTGCGCGGAAGCGACCGGTGGCTGTTTACGCTCGGACTCGCGCAGGCCGGCGAATTCGGCTTCGTGTTGCTGTCATTCACGGTCGCCAGTGCGGTGATCCCACCAGCGCTGGCTGACCAGTTGCTGCTCGTCGTAACGCTGTCGATGGTACTGACCCCGGTGTTGTTCATCGTCTACGACAAACTGGTCGCGCCGCGCTTCGCCGCGGCCGAGGAACGCGACGCCGACACCATCGAGCCAACCGGCAACATCATCGTCGCGGGGCACGGCCGGTTTGGTGGCATCGTCAATCGCATCCTGCTATCGGCCGGTTTCAAAACCGTGGTGCTCGACTACCAGTCCGAACAGCTCGATCTGCTGCGCAAGTTCGGCATCAAGGTTTATTTCGGTGACGCGACGCGTCCGGATCTGCTCCATGCCGCCGGGATCGACACTGCCAGGATGCTGGTCATCGCGATCGACGAGCGTGAAGGCGCCACCGAGCTGGTACGGCACGTGAGTGAGCACCATCCGCATGTGTATATCGTCGTGCGCGCGCTGGACCGGCATCACGTTTACGAACTCTGGAGCGCGGGTGCCCGCGATATCATCCGCGAGACTTTCGACAGCTCCGTGCGCGCCGGGCGGTCCGCGCTCGAAGCGCTGGGTGTCCATGCCTACGACGCCGAGCGGCAAGTGCGCGGTTATGTGTTGAACGACCGCGAACAGATGCTCGATCTGGCACCCGTGTTCGATCCGGAGATACCGGTGCACGAAAACACCGCATACATCGAAAAGACCAAAGTGCATATCGAACGCTACGAACAGGCGATGCACGGCAACAGCGCGGCCTTTGGCAGCCGCCTCGACCGTGGCTGGGTACCACCGACGCTCGAAGACCTGACCGCTGAGATCGATGAAGCCGAATCCAGCGGTTGAGCGTACGGGTGCGAGCCGCCCGTCCGGCCCTCAACCGGTGTCGCCGTGACGACAGAGATCCGTGCCCAAAGCCTCTGCATCTCAGTCCCTGACTCGAGGTGTCCGCTTCGGCGCGTCTCGGGAGCCGCCTGAATCAGGCGCAGCTAAGAACAAGAACGTGTAACGGGTCGAGTACACACTTCGCCGGATCGAGCCTGCCGCCTGCGCCACATTGCAAAGCGCGTGTTACGCGACTATCGTTAGGGTCCTAACGATAGGACCCTAACGAAATGCGCGAGCGAACCATCGGCAAACCCAGCTCCGTACGCGCGCTGCGCGAACGCTTTACCGTCGATCTCGTGCAGGTAGCGCGCCGTTGGCGCTGGTGTCTGGACAAACGGCTCGGCCGCACGGGCCTGACGCAGGCACGTTGGACCACGCTGCTACACCTGTCGCGGGGCGGCGAAGGCATGACGCAGCGCGAACTGGCGGATTTTCTGGTCATCGAGGCCGCCACGCTGTCACCACTGCTCGATTCGCTGGCCGAACGCGGGCTGGTGGAACGCCGCCCGGACCCGACCGACCGGCGCAGGAACACTGTCCATCTGACGGCTGCAGCCGAGCCGGCGCTCGATGAGATCGAGTCCATCGCAGACGCGCTGCGCGCCGAATTGACCGCCGGTATCGCCGGCGACGACCTGCGCACCTGCATACGCGTACTCGCGACCATCCGCGAACGCCTGGCCGACCCGGCGCGCGCCGAGCCGGCGGAATGAAATCCACGCGCATGCAGCTCGGCGGCGCCCTGGGTACGCTGCTGCGGGTCATCATTTTCCTCGCGATCTGCGCCGGGCTCGGCGCCGGCGCGTTCGCGTGGTGGGAAGACCGGGAGCAGCACGTCTACGTGTACGACGCGCGCCTCGCGGCCGACATGGTCACGTTGAGCGCCGCGCGCGATGGCCACCTGACCACGCTCACGGTAAGCACCGGCGACCATCTGCCCGGAGATACCGTAGTCGCGCGTCAGGACACGCGCGAACTCGACCTGCGCGTGGCGGAAATCGATGACGAGATCGCCGAGACCGGTGCTGAGCGCGCCCGTATCGTGAGCCAGCGTACCCTCGTTGCAGCCAGAAACGTCGCCGCTATCGCGACTGCTAACGCGCGCTTGAGCGTCGCCGCGGCCGAACTTCGCGCCCTGGAAGTTCGCCAGAGCCGCGCGCGGGCCGATCTGGCGCGCGCCGAACGGCTCTACAAGAGCCGGGTTATCTCCTCCCAGGAAGTCGAGACGGCACGCACCGATCTGGACGGTGCTGAAGAGCGCGCTGCGCAGGCGGCCGCAGCCGTCGTCGAGGCCAAAGCAGAACTCGGCGCCACCCGTGCAGAGGAGGGGCGGCTCGACGTACTGGACGCGGAGGCCGCGGTGCTGGAAGTCGCCATCACCCGGCTCAAGACGCGCCGCGAGCGGCTGTTGGCGGAGCGAGCCGATGCAGAGATAAGCGTTGCATTTGATGCGGTGGTCGCCAGAACCTTTGTCGAAGCGGGTGAGTACCTGAAGGCAGGGACACGGGTAGCGCTGGTACACGACCCGGCAGCCGTATGGGTCGAAGCGAACGTCAAGGAAACGGAGCTGCATCGCTTCAAGCCCGGCAGCACGGTCACGCTTACCGTCGATGCGTTACCCGAGCGCAATTTCACCGGGACCGTCCGGTGGCTGGGTTCGACGGCGACCAGTCAGTTCGCGCTGCTGCCAAATCCGAATCCGTCCGGTAACTTCACGAAGGTCACCCAGCGCGTGCCGGTTCGAATCGACTTCGATGACGCACCGGTCGGCCTGCGGCCAGGCACCATGGTCGTTGCAAAAATTCATGTCGCGCAGCGTTGAGGCAATGACCGCCCGGTACGGCCGGGCGTATCCGGTCGGCGTCATCGCGATGGCGATCATGTCAACCATGGCGGCCGTGCTGTCCGGCACGATCATCAACGTCGCCATCCCCGACATCATGGGCAGCTTCGGCATCGATCAGGTCCAGGCGCAGTGGCTCGCGAGCGGTTTCCTCGCCTGCATGGCCGTGACCATGGTCATGGTGGACTGGAGCTGCCGCGCCGTTGGTCAACCCGTGGTCATGGCCGGCGCCGCGGCGGCGTTTCTGGTGTTCTCGATCGTAGGCGGCCTCGCCAACAGCATCGAGGTCTTGAGCCTGTCGCGCATTGTCCAGGGTGCTGCTGCCGGCTACCTGCAGCCACTCTCGATGATCGCCGTGATGCAGGTGTTTCCGCCGGAGCGCCGCGGGACGGCCTTGGGTATCTACGGGGTTGGCGCGGTGCTCGCGCCCGGTATGGGGCCCTTCTTCGGCGGCGTGCTGATGGACGCGTTCGACTGGCGTTACGTGTTCTACGCCGGCGCGCCGCTGTCGGCCATGTCGCTGTTACTGGTCGTGCTGTTCATGCCGCAACCGGACGACCAGCGCGAGCGCACCGCGTTCGACTGGCCCGGCGTCGTGCTGATGGCGGTCATGATCCTCAGCACGATGACGGCACTGACCGACGGCGTTCGCCATGGCTGGCATGACGAAAGCGTCGTGCTGCGATTCACCCTGGGAGCAGCCTGTCTCGGCACCTTTATCTGGTGGGAACTCAAAACCGCCACGCCGCTTGTCGACCTGCACATCTTCCGGAGCCCCGCCTTTGCCGGCGCTGCGTGCGTCAGTGTGGTCCTGGGCGCGGGGCTGTTCGGGTCGACTTATCTGCTGCCCCTGTTCGCGCAGTCTGTTCAGGGTCTGACGCCCACGGTATCGGGTGGCATCCTGCTGGCGGGTGGGATCGCGATGGTGTTTCTGACGCCGCTGACCGGGCGTCTGGCCGACCGTATCCAGCCGGGTATTCAGATCGGCTTCGGCATGAGTCTCTTCGCCATCTCATTCATATTGATGGCGGGCGCGGAGCTCGGCACCGCGGCGCTGACGCTCGCGCTGTGGATGATGATCGGACGCATCGGCATGAGCTTCATCTTTCCGGCGCTGAGCGCCGGCGGTTCGCGGTCGTTGCCCCCGGAACTGCTGGCGCAAGGGGCCAGCACGCTCAGCCTGCTCCGCCAGCTCGGCGGCGCGTTGGGTGTCAGCATGCTGGCGGTGCTGTTGGAATTCCGGCTCGGCGTTCACGGCGCCGCGCTCGCCGACACGCAATTGCCGGGCCGGGCCGTCACGGAAACGATGCTCGACCGCGTCGAGACCCTGACCGAGCCGGCCGGACTGACCACCGTCGAGCAGAGCGCGGTCGCACTCGACTTCCTGTCGCGCACGATCGAGGGGCAGGCGTTCGTCCGCGCCTTTAGCGATGCTTTTGCAATGGGCGGAGCCGTGTTTGCCCTGGCCGTTGCGGCGGCGGGATTGATGACCTCACGCTTCGGTGTACGCCAGCCCGGCCGACCGGCAACGGCAGGCTGACGGGCCAACGCGAACCCTCAGGCCGCGTCTTCCAGGATCATCTGCGCGCCCTTTTCTCCGATCATGATGGTGGGCGCATTGGTGTTGCCAGTCGTCAGCACCGGCATTACCGATGCATCGATCACGCGCACGCCCTGCAGTCCGTGCACGCGCAGGCGCGAGTCGACCACGGCCTGCGGATCTTCCCCCATCTTGCAGGTGCCAACCGGGTGGTAGATCGTGGCACCGTGCGTGCGCGCGAATTCCCGCAGCGTTTCGTCACTGGTGCGCTCCGGTCCCGGGTACAACTCACCCTCGCTGATCGCCTGGAACGCCGGCGCCGCGAAGATACTGCGCGCATGTGCGATACCGGCCAGCAACACCCGGTAATCGTCGTCCGCGCTCAGGTAACCGGGCCGGATCACCGGACGAGCCAGGGGATCGGCGCTCTCGGCCATGATCGTCCCGCGGCTTTGCGGGCGCACGGGACAGACGGCGACGGACGCGCCGGGCTTTTTCTCGAACACGCCAAACCGGCTCTGATCGTAGCTCGCCGGTGTGAACAGCAGCTGCAGATCCGGACTCGCGAGCCCTTCGCGGCTTCTGCAGAATACCTGAGCACTGGTGACGCCAAATGTCAGCGCACCATCACCTTTGACCAGCCACCGCATCGCCTCGTAGAGAACCCTGGGTGGTCGTGCTAGCTGATTGATCGTCTGGACACCGTCGCGCAGGCGGTGGACCACCCGAATCACGTAGTGGTCCTGCAGATTGCCGCCAACGCCCGGCAGCTCATGGCGCACATCGACGCCGATACCCTCCAGGTGCGCGGCCGGACCGATCCCGGAAATCTGCAGCAGATGCGGCGAATTGACCGCACCGCCACTCACGATCACTTCACCGCTCGCGCGCAGTTCCCGCGGTACGCCGTTTTCGTTGAAACGCACACCAACGCAGCGCTCGCCTTCGAACGTGAGGCCGGTGGCCACACAGTTCGAGCGGATCGTGAGATTGCTGCGGTTGCGCGCCGAAAGCAGGAAGGTCCGGGCCGTCGACGCGCGCAACCGGCCGCGGCGCGTCATCTGCGAGTAGCCGACGCCCTCCGGCTGGCGGCCATTCAGATCGGGACTCTTCTCGAAACCCGCCTGCGTCGCCGCCTCGACGAACTTGTGCGTCGCCGGCAGGATGGTCCGATAGTTCTCGACCCGCAGCACCCCGTCGCGGCCGCGAAACTCGTCTTCGCCTGAGTCGAAGCGTTCAGACTTCTTGAACAACGGCAGCACTTCATCCCAACTCCAGCCCCGACAGCCCATCTGCGACCAGGTGTTGTAGTCCTGCGGATTGCCGCGCACATAGAGCATGCCGTTGATGGAACTGCTGCCGCCCAGCACACGGCCGCGCGGCCAGGCGATGGCGCGCTGATCGGTGCCGGCCTCCGGCTCCGACTTGTAGTTCCAGTTCACAGCCGGATTTTCAAGGAGAGAGCGAATGCCCGCGGGGATGTGGATCATCGGGTGCCGATCTGCAGGCCCCGCTTCCAGCAACACCACCTCGGCACCCGCCTCCGCGAGACGCGTCGCGACCACGCACCCGGCCGACCCGGCCCCGACAACGATGTAGTCTGCTCCTTCCGCCATCGCTCAATCTCCCGAGTAGCGTTGTTCGAGTTCGTAATATTCGGGGAAGCCGATAACCGCCTGCAGATGTTTGAAGTCGGCGAGATTGCCGTGCGGCACACGGCCGGCGGCGAATTCCGCGAGCGCTTTTTCCATCGCGTCGATAGCGGCGAGCAGCAACGTCAACGGATAGATCGCAACCTTGTAGCCGATCGCTTCGAGCTCCGGCGCTGTCAGATACGGCGAATCGCCCTGTTCGACCATATTGGCCATCTTGTGGCCGGGTACTTCATCGCAGTAGCGGCGCATATCGTCTTCGCTGCGAGGTGCTTCGACGAAGGTGATGTCGACGCCGATCTCGGCGAACCGCCGGGCCCGCTCCAGCGCTTCGTCAAAACCCTCCGTGGCGGCCGCATCGGTGCGCGCCAGGATCAGGATGTCAGCACCCTCCTCACGGGCATCGACGGCCGCCTGGACGCGCGCACAGGCTTCGCTTCGCGGCACGGTCTGTTTACCGCGCGTGTGGCCGCAGCGCTTGGGTGCGACCTGATCTTCGATCATCACGCACGCCATGCCGGCCTGCGCGTAGCCGCGCACGGTCCGCTTGACGTTTATCGCGTTGCCGTAGCCGGTGTCGCCGTCGCCCATGATTGGAATGTCGACCGCGCCGCAGATATTGCGCGCCTGATCGAGCATCTCGGCGTAGGAGATAAGGCCGGTATCGGGCATCCCGAGACGCGCTGCGCTGACCGCGAAGCCGCCCATGAAGCTCGCCTTGAAGCCGGCGCGCTCGACCAGCCTGGCCGACATTGCGTCGAAAACGCTCGGCATCGACAGAATGCCCGGAGCATCCAGAAGTTGACGTAGCTGTTGGGCCGGGGTCATGGGCATCTCCTTACGAGCGCGGTTCAGATACGCCGGAATTACCGGCGCACGAGGCGGGTTTTCGAGCGTTCTATGAGCTGACCGATCAGGCCTGGCAGCCAAGTTGGTCAGCGAGGTCGTTGAAGTCGGCCGCGACGTATTCAAAGTCGAGTTCCGGCTCCAGTTCCGGCGGACGCACGCCGCCGTACTCATCGGGCCGGGGTACAAACGCGCGTTGCATACCCTGCTCACCGGCCGCTTTGAGATCGCTGTTGTGAGCCGCTACGAGCATGCATTCAGCAGGGTCGAGCCCGAGTGCCGCAACGGTGTTCAGATATGCATCGGGATGCGGTTTGTACTGCCGCGACACTTCGGCACCGAGAATGACATCCCAGGGCAGACCCGCGCGCTTCGCCATGTTCACCATCAGCGCGATGTTGCCGTTCGAGAGCGTCCCGATCGTGAAGCGGCTCTTCAAACGCGTCAGCCCGGAAACGCTGTCTGGCCACGGATCCAGCCGATGCCAGATACGGTTCAGGTCCTGTTTGGACGCTTCATCCAGGGCGGTGACGCCAAAGTCCGCCAGCACCTGGTCCAGATTCTCGCGATGCAGCTCGTCCAGTTTGACGAACCCGCGATCGCCGCTTCGCACGCGCTCCATCGACGGCTGGTAGAGCCCGCGCCAGGCATCCGCGAAGGCCGCCCAGTCGACGTCTACACCACGAGCCCGCCAGACGGCTTCGCCCTCGCGCGCAATGCTGCCGCGCCAGTCGACGACCGTTCCGAAGACGTCGAATACCAATGCTTTCAACATGACAAGGGCTTCCGCCAGATCGCTAATGGTGCGCAGTATGCCGCAACTGACAGTTGTTGCTGCAACCGCCGGAGGCGAACGCCCGTTTTCTCCGGCGGCCGGCCGTGTCAGGCGTTCAGCACGTTGACCGGGGCGCCCGCCCGGTACGCCTGCAGCGCCTCCAGAGCCTGGCCATACACCAGAGCGTAGAGTTCCTCGGTGACGTACCCGGTGTGGCCCGTCAAAGCGACGTTATCCAGCTGCCGCAGGCGATGGTCGGCCGGCAACGGTTCGACGTCGAACACATCCAGCCCGGCGCCGGCGATGGCGCGCGCCTCGAGCGCGGCGATGAGAGCTGGTTCATCGACCAGCGGGCCGCGGCTCGTGTTGACCAGATACGCGCTCGGTTTCATCCAACCGAGTTCGCGCGCACCGATGCGCCCGCGCGTGCGGTCGCTCAGGATGACGTGCAGCGACAGGATGTCGGAGTTGCGCATCAGCTCCTCGAACTCGACCCGCCGCACGCCGTGCGCGGCCGCTGCATCGGCGCTCAGGTTTTCACTCCACGCGATGACGTCCATCTCGAAAGCCTGCGCCATGCGCGCGACGCGCTGACCCAGTTTGCCGAGCCCCCAGAGCCCCATCGTCTTGCCTTGCAAACCGGTTGCGAGCGTTGTCTGCCACTGGCCCGCGCGCATCGCCTCCTGTTCCCAGGGCAACCGCTTCGTCAGCGACATGACGAGGCCCCAGGCGAGTTCCGCGGCCGGATAGCCGAGCATGGACGTACCGCAGACCGTAATACCGCACTCGCGCGCTACGTCCATGTCGATAGCGCGGTTGCGCATACCGGCCGTGACGAGCAGCTTGAGATTCGGCAGCCGGCGCAATACATCGGCCGGAAACTGAGTGCGTTCGCGCATCGCGACCAACATGTCGAACGGCTCAAGAGCCGCGACGACCGCATCCGCGTCGCCAAGGTGTTCGTGAAATGCCTGCACCGAGACGTCGGCTTCGTCATGCCACGGCGCGGCCCCGGCCGCGCGGCGCTGATAGTCATCCAACAGTGCGATACTGAATGTCATGAGGCGGAATCTCCGGGCCAACGGGGGATCCGGCGCATGGTGCCACAACGGTGCGGCGCGCACCGTCAGCAACAGAACAAGGGGGAGCAAGAACTCGTGAGCGATCCAACCGACGGCGTCGTTGACGTCCACCTGCAAGACCACGGTGAAGACCGGTGGGTTGCCCACGTCATCGTCAACCGGCCGCGCCGGCTGAACGCACTGGACCAGCGTATGGCCGACGCACTGGCGGAATCGCTTGCGGGCCTGCGCGACACTGATGCGCGCGCTGTCGTACTGACCGGTGCCGGCGATCGCGCCTTCATCGGCGGTGCCGACGTGAACCTGCTCAAAACTCTGAAGCCTGCCACCGCCCGGCGCTACATCAGTTCGATTCACGCGATCTGCGCCGAGATCCGGCAGTGCCAGGTGCCCGTGGTGGCGCGCGTCAATGGGTTCTGCCTGGGCGCCGGGCTCGAGATCGCCGCGGCTTGCGATATCCGCGTCGCTGAAGGCAGCGCGATCCTCGGCATGCCGGAAGTAAAGGTGGGTTTGCCGTCCGTGGTCGAGGCCGCGCTGCTGCCGCAACTCATCGGCTGGGGCCGCGCACGCTGGCTGCTGCTGACCGGCGAGAACATCAGCGCGGAGACCGGCGCCGACTGGGGATTGATCGAAGTGCTGGCCCAACCCGGTATGCTCGACCTGGCGGTCGCCAAGACGCTGGCCTCACTGGTCGAGGCCGCGCCCGGAGCGCTGCGCACGCAGAAGGCTCTCATCAACGAGTGGGAGAAACTCTCTCTCACGGATGCCATCGAGCGCGGAATCGACGTATTCGAAGCGAGCTATGCTGAGAGTGACGAACCGACCCGCTACGTGAATGCCTTCTTGAGCGCGCACGAAAAACGCCGACGAGGCTGACGACAAAGCGCCACGGAGTGGGCGGCCCGGCCAGAGGTCGCACACCGATGTCGCGCCCGCCGGGGCGCCTTCGGGTGTCCTGATGCCAGTTCACCGCTGTCATCCGTGAATCCGATTCGCTATGTTAGGCCTGTTGAGCACCGGCCCATGTGAGAACTCGAACCCATGAGCACCCCTGAGCAAGTTTTAGAACAACGCGATACCGCAGCCCAGATCGATGAATTGATGCAGCGCGGGCGCGCGGCGATGGAGACGTTTGCAAACGCCGACCAGGCCCGCGTGGACGAAGCCGTCACCGCCATCGCGTGGGCGGTGTACAAACCGGAAAACGCCCGCGAACTGGCGGAACTGGCGGTCGAAGATACCGGGCTCGGCAATGTGCCGGACAAGGTCACGAAGAACACGCGCAAGACCTTCGGCACGCTGCGCGACCTGTTGCGCGCGAAGACTGTCGGCATCATCGAAGAAGACCCCGCCCGAGGGCTCGTCAAGTACGCGAAGCCGGTCGGTGTGGTCGGAGCCGTGACGCCATCTACGAACCCGGCGGCGACGCCGGTCAACAAAGCGATGATGGCGCTGAAGGGACGCAACGCCGTCGTCGTGGCGCCGTCACCGAGCGGCTACGCCACGACCTTGCGCACCGTCGAGCTGATGCGCGCGGAACTGGAGCACATCGGGCTGCCGGCCGACCTGGTGCAAATTCTGCCGTCACCGGTCAGCAAGGCATCGACACAGGCGCTGATGGAAGGCGTGGACCTCGTCGTCGTCACCGGCTCGCAGAACAACGTGCGGCGCGCGTATTCGAGCGGTACACCGGCCATTGGCGTCGGCGCCGGCAACGTACCGGTGATCATCGACAGCAGCGCCGACCTCGATGACGCTGCAGAGAAGATCTGCGCCTCCAAGACCTTCGACAACGCAACGTCGTGCTCGTCGGAGAATGCACTCGTGATTCTCGATGACGTCTACGAAAAAGCCATCGCCGCCCTGGAGCGGGCCGGCGCCTACCGCTGCGACGCGCAGGACAAAGCCCGCGTGCAGGGCGCGCTGTGGCCGAACGGCAAACTCTCGCGCGAACTGATCGCCAAAGATGCCGACGTCTTCGCCGAACGCATCGGCTTGCCTGAAGCAGCCCGCAGCGCGCGGTTCTTCCTGGTCGAGGACGATCCAGTGGGGCCCGAACACCCGTTCTCCGGTGAGAAACTCTCGCTCGCGCTAACGGTATACCGGGCGTCGAATTTCGACGCCGCGGCCGCCAAGGTGCAGGAAATTCTCGACCACGAAGGCATGGGCCATTCGTGCGGCATACACACGCATGAGCAAAGTCATGCCGTGCAGCTGGCGGAAGACCTGAACGTGGTGCGCGTGCTCGTCAACCAGGCGCATACCTTCGGCAACGGCGGCAGCTTCAACAACGGGCTCAACTTTACGCTCAGCATGGGTTGCGGCTCCTGGGCTGGCAACAGCATCAGCGAGAACCTGAACTACCGGCACTTCATCAACGTGACGCATCTGTCGACCGTCATCCCGGAAGACAAACCGAGCGAAGAAGAGCTGTTCGGCAGTTTCTGGGACAAGTACGACCGCCGGCCCGCCACAGCCTGATCGCCCCACCCCGCCCGGCCGCACCGCGCGCCCGCGCGGTGCGCAGTACGCCTGCCAAAACGGTGAACATCGTGAACGAGACCAATGTACGTGAGTGCGTAGAAGCGCGCGCACTCGCCAGCCCGAATGCGCCTTTTCTGACCGCACCGGAAGCTTCGTTGCATTTGAGCTATGCGGCGCTGCACGCTCAGTGTCAGCTGGTTGAGTCCAAGCTGCGGGCACTGGGGCTCGCGCCCGGCGACAAGGTCGCGTTCCTGTTGGACAACGGACTCTGGAGCACCTCGCTGTTCCTCGGCACGATGTACGCCGGCATGGTCACGGTCCCGCTGAACGCCGTTGCCGGGGTGCCGCAGGTGCGCTACATCCTCGAGCACTGCGACGCGACCGTGCTGTTCTGTTCGGACGCTTATCGCCAGAAGTTCGCCGAGGCGATCGCCGACTGTCCCCGCCAGCTGAATGTCATCGCGACCGATGAGGACACCGGTCCCGACTGGGATCGAGTGGAAGCAGCGCCACCGGTAACGCACCTCGACATCGGCCGCGACGCGGACGCGCTGCTCCTCTACACCTCCGGCACCACCGGGTTGCCCAAGGGCGCGCGCCTCAGTCACCAGGCGGTTCTTTCCGGTGGCCGCAATACGGCGCTGGCGCACGAACTGACCAGCGACGACCGCGCCATGTGCGTACTGCCGCTCTATCACATCAATGGCGAGATGGTCACCGTAATGGGCCCGCTCGTATCGGGCGGTTCCGTGGTGATGCCGCACCGGTTCAGCGCTTCGGACTACTGGGCGCACGTCATGCGCGAGCGCTGCACCTGGCTGAGCGTCGTGCCGACGATCATCAAGTACCTGCTCGACCGGGCTCCTGCTGAAGGCATCGACTTCGCCAACGCCCCGGAGCTGTCACAGCTGCGGTTCGGGCGCTCGGCCTCGGCACCGCTGCCCGCCTCGGTACAGCAGGAATTTGAGCAGGTGTTCGGGATCCCGATGATCGAGACGATGGGGCTCACGGAAACCTGCGCACCGATCCTGTCGAATCCGATGCCGCCGGCTGAACGTAAGAGCGGATCACCTGGCATCGCTTTCGGCAACCGGGTCGAGATCGCCGACGACCACGGCGCGCGCCTGGCCGACGGGACCATCGGCGAACTGGTCATCCAGGGCGACAACGTGCTGACCGGCTATTACAAGAACACTGAAGCGAGCGCGTCGGCGTTTGGCACGGACGGCTGGTTCCGCAGCGGCGACCTGGGGTTCCGGGACGCGGACGGCTACTTCTTCATTACCGGCCGCCTGAAAGAACTGATCATCAAAGGCGGTGAGAACATCGCGCCGCGCGAGATCGACGATGCGCTGTATCTTCACGAAGCCGTGTTGGAGGCGGCCGCCATCGGCGTGGACGATGAAAACTACGGTCAGGACGTCCAGGCTTGCGTACGTCTTCGCGACGGTTTCTCAGCTGACGCCGACGAGCTCATCACCCATTGCCGGGAGCACGTCGGCAAGTTCAAGGCGCCGAGCCGGATCTACTTCCTCCCGGACTTGCCGAAAGGGCCATCCGGCAAGATTCAGCGCCTGAAGCTGCCGGAGATCGTGGCGGGTTTATAGAGTTTGCGGGCCGGCCGCACTCTCAGCGGAACTCACCGACTGCAGTCGACCGGCTCCAGCCCTTCGATCGACTTCGCGAGCGCTTGCTCGAGGTCGGCGATCAGATCCGGCGCCGCTTCCATACCGATCGAAAGCCGCAACAGGTCGACTGGCACGGGCGTGGACGGGCCTTCGATGCTGGCCCGGTGCTCGACCAGACTTTCAACGCCACCTAGCGAGGTCGCGCGGGTGAACACCTCCAGGTGAGCCGCCGTCGCCATCGCACCGGCTTCGCCGTAGCGATGTCGGATCGACAGCATGCCGCTGAATCCGCCATCCATCTGCATCGCAGCCACGTTGTGATCGCTGCGCGATGGCAAACCCGGATACAGGACTTCACGCAACAGCTCGTGGTGCTCAAAGTGCCGCGCAAGCGCCATGGCGGTCTCGCACGCCCGGCGCACGCGAACGAACAGCGTGCGCATACCGCGCAGCAGCAACCAGGCCTCGAACGGTCCCAACACGGCGCCCGCATCCCGCCGCCAGGCCTTGATGCGCAGCCAGTAATCATCATCGCATGCGGTCACGATACCGCCGGCGATGACGTCGCTATGCCCGTTCAGATACTTGCTAGCTGAGTGCACGACCAGATCCGCGCCGTGCTCCAGTGGCCGGGTGAGCACGGGACTCGCGACCGTGCTGTCTACGGCGAGACGCGCGCCCGCGCTGTGTGCGAGCGTAGCGGCCTCCCGAATGCTGGTGACGTTCCACATCGGGTTAGCGGGTGTCTCGATCCATACGAGCCGTGTCGCACCGGGCCGCAGCGCGCGTTTGAGATTATCGAGGTCGGTCATGTCGACGAACTCGACGGCGAGCCCCCACGGCTCGGCAAACTCCAGCAACCAGCTGCGCAGCGCCCAGTACATGACGCGCGGAGCGATGATGTGATCACCTGGCTGCAACGCCTGAAACACCGCCGTACACGCGGCCATGCCAGATCCGAGCAGGATGGCCCCGGCACCACCTTCCAGCGCGTTCAGCAGCGCTTCAGGCTCATCCAGGGTAGGGGTGCCCGGGCGCGCATAGCCGCGTCTTGCGCCATACCCACCGTCGGCATCGCGCTCGTAGGTGGTTGACGGATAAATCGGCGGCACCAGCGCGCGGGTAATCGGATCGCGCGACCCGAGCGCCTGTGCAGTCCGGGTCTCAGGCGACAGATGCTCCGCGCTATCAGTGTCATCCGACATGTTTGTCATCCGTTTGCTTCCCATTCGATGCGAGTTGAGGGAGGTGAATTTCGTAGTGCTTCAATCGTGCCCGGGATCCGGCGCGTGCACGATGCCACCAGCCAACAGGTTGCGGATGGAAGTTTCATCCAGGCCCAGATCGTCGCGAAGAACCTGCAGCGTGTCCGCGCCGATCTGGCGACCGGCGAAACGCACCTGGCCAGGCGTGGCGGAGAGCTTTGGAACGATGCCGGTCACGGTGACGTTACCGAGGGCGGGATCTTCCACATCGACCAGCATGTCGCGCGCCGCGTAGTGGGGATCGGCAAAGATATCTGCGACCGTGTAGATAGGTGCGGCCGGAACGCCGCTCTCGGACAGAGCCGCCTGCACCTCGGCGAGTGAATGTGCGCCGACCCAGTCGATGATCACCTGCTCACAGGCGTCGGCGTTGCGGACCCGCGCAAGCGCCGTCGCAAAACGTTCATCGTGAGCCAGCTCAGGGCGTCCGGCAGCCGCAACGAGGCGCGCGAATACGGAATCCGACGCGGCGGCGATCACGATGTGCTTGTCATCCGCGGTTACATACAGTGAGTTCGGCGTATTCCCGGGCAAACGCGAGCCGGCGCGGGTCGCCACTTCCTGGAGCTGCTGAAACGCCGGCACGAACGGTTCCATGAACGTGAACGCGCCCTCGTACAGCGCCGAGTCCACTACCTGACCACGTCCCGTGCGGCTGCGGTGATGGATCGCCATGACGGCACCAAACGCTGCGTAGAGGCCGGCGATGTAGTCGGTCAACGAAGTGGCGATGCGCGGGGGCGGCGCGCCGGTCTCACCGGTCATCTCGCGAAGTCCACTGACCGCCTCACACACGACCCCGTAGCCGCTTCGGCCGCTGTAAGGACCCGTCTGACCGAAACCGCTGATGCGTACGAGTACGAGACCGGGGTTGCGCTCACTCAGGACGTCGTACCCGAGTCCCCACCCTTCCAGGGCGCCGGGACGAAAGTTCTCGACCACAATATCGGCCTGCTCACAGAGCTGCCGGACCAGTGCCTGCCCGTCGGCTTCGAGCAGGTTGATCGAGACGATCCGTTTGCCGCGCAGGATACTTGCCGCGTAGAGCGACCGCTGCCGGCTCTGGCGCCCCATCGAGCGTACGGCGTCACCGGTGCGCTGTTCGACCTTGATGACATCGGCGCCGAAGTCGGCCAGCAAGCGCGCGCAAAACGGACCGGCAACCGTCGACCCGAGTTCGACAACGCGGAGTCCGGCCAGCGGGCCGATCGGTTCCTCGGACGGTGCGGACATGAATGGCTCCCGGAGTCAGGTGGGTGCAACGCTGGTTGTCGGTATGGACAGCACGCCAGTAACCCAAAGATAGCGGCTGAAACGGAGCTTGGGGATGCTTCGCGTCGACCGGCCTGAGGGAACCCGACGGATCGGGCTTCGGTCACAGCTGAAAAACGGCAGGCGACCGCCAGCGCGATGGCGGTAGTCCCACTAAGCAGTCAGAACGCGACATGTTGCAGACCCGTCAAAACGACCTGGCGCCGGGAACGCGCATCGAGACATTCGAAATCGTCCGTACCGTCGGTGCCGGCGGCTTCGGCATCACATATGAAGCCACCGACACGGAACTCGGCCGGCCCGTCGCCGTAAAGGAATATTGCCCGCAGGGCGTCGCCGAGCGCACCCGGGAGGGGCTGGCGCTGGCACCCATTTCCCACGGTCAGGAAGAGGCCTATGCTTACGGGCTCCGTCGCTTTCTCGACGAAGCGCGCGTGCTCGCGCAGTTTCAGAGCCCCTACATCGTGCGTGTCGTGCGCTACATGGAAGCCAACGGCACGGCCTACCTGGTCATGGAGTACGAGCCGGGACCATCGCTCACCCAGTTCGTCCGCCAGCACGGAACGCTCGAATCGAGCGCGGCTCGCCAACTGTTGACCGCACTCCTGCGCGGCCTTGCGGTGGTTCACGGCAAGAACTATCTACACCGTGATATCAAGCCCGGCAATATCGTGATACGCGACGACGGATCGCCGGTGCTGCTGGATTTTGGCGCCGCGCGCAGCTCGCTGGCTGGCCAGGACGCCAGCATGACGGTCATGTTCACGCCGGGCTACGCGCCGTTCGAGCAGTACACGACGTCACAGACGCTCGGACCGTGGTCCGACATCTATGCCGCCGGCGCGACGATTTACTTTGCGTTGGCAGGGCGACCACCGGTGCAGGCGACCGACCGGATCTCGGTCGTTGGCGCCGGCAGCCCGGATCCCCTCGAGACCGCGCTGGATGTGTTCGCGGAATCGCACGACGACGACCTGATCGAAACGCTCGTGTGGATGCTGAAAGCGCAGCCCTACGATCGGCCGCAGGACGTCAGTTCCCTGCTGGCCAGGCTCGAGCCACCCACGACCCAGACGGTTGCCCCGGTAACTCGGACCGACGTCGCGTCACCGCGTCCGACTGTCACCGAAGAGCCGCGCACGGTCGAGACCGGGTCTCCTGAGACAGGCGTCGTAGATTCCCAGCCCACCAGTGAGGCGCGCAGCCCGGCCAGCGTCGCAACCAGCGGACCACCGCGGGCCTCTAAGACGCCAGCGTTGGCGGCCGCCGCCGCGATCGTCGCCGCGGCGGGGGTGTGGTATTTCACGTCGACGCCTTCACA
This sequence comes from Pseudomonadota bacterium, assembly GCA_039030335.1. Taxonomy (GTDB): domain Bacteria; phylum Pseudomonadota; class Gammaproteobacteria; order HK1; family HK1; genus JBCCEJ01. The sequence goes on from JBCCEJ010000010.1 coordinate 26,827, forward strand.
ACCCGCCCGGCCGGCTGCGGGGGCCGCCACGACAGCACCCGGGCTCCCGGCCCCGACCCCGGCAACCGTGGCGGCCCCCGCCGCGCAGACTACCGCGCCAACGCCCGCAGTCACGGCCAAAGCTACCACGGCACCACCCACGGCCACCGCGAGTGACAGTGAAACCGGGGCGGCACCGTCGTCGGCGAGCCCCGCTACCGCTCTGGCGGATGACGGACTTCTGCGCGACCAGCTCGCGGGCGGGGGCGATGGTCCAGTTCTGGTCAACGTTCCGGCGGGCAGTTTCGAAATTGGCAGTCCGAGCACCGAGGCGGGCCGGGATGACGACGAATCGCCGCGCAAGACCGTGCGCATCGCGGCCGGCTATGCGATCGGACAGTTCGAGGTCACGCGCACCGAATTTGCCGCCTTCGCCGAGCAGGCCGGCTATCTCACGACCGCCGAGCGCGACCCCGCAAATGGGTGCCAGGTCGACGATGACGGCTGGACCTGGCAACCGGGCACCAACTGGCGCAGTCCCGGTTTTCCTCAGACGGACAACGACCCCGTCGTATGCGTCAGTTGGGAAGACGCGGTTGCCTACGTCCGTTGGCTGTCAGCCGAGACACGCCAGCGCTACACGTTGCCGTCTGAAGCGGTGTGGGAATACGTCACGCGTGCGGGCTCAGCCAGCGCCCGCTTCTGGCGCACCGGAGAAGCGTGCGCGCACGCGAACGTATCCGATCTGACCCGCGCTCAGATGCACGACCTGGAGTCGACGGACGAAAATATCTTCCTTTGCAGCGACGGCTTCGCCTACACGGCCCCGGTCGGCAGCTTCAACCCGAACGCTTTCGCCGTGCACGACACGCTGGGCAACGTCTGGGAATGGACCGGCGATTGCTGGCAGCCAGACTATTCAGCCCTGGGTGCCGATGGCGCGGCCCACGTTCAGCCCGAATGCAAAGCCATGACGTTCCGGGGCGGATCGTGGATCAACACCCCGCGTTACGTTCGCAGCGCAAGCCGTGCCGCCGACCGGCGCTCGGGACGCTATTTCAACGTCGGTTTCCGGGTCATGCGCCATCCGGTCGCCTCGACGGCGGCAATCCCATCTGTGCCTGCTCCGCAGGCCGGCGTTCAGCTGGCCGGCCGCTGAAATCAACACCGCAGGAGTTTGAGCCATGAACACTAATTTCGTGCGTCGCCTGACACCCGCCTCGGTCGCGTTGTTGTCGGCGCTTGTCGGATCACCACACGTACTGGCGCAGAGCGCTTCGGACGCCAACGCCGTTGCCGCGCAGTCTGCGCTGCTGCAACCGCTCGACGTGCTGCTCGTATTACCCGAAGGGGCAAGTGGTGAGTTCAACGTCACGGTGCCGCCCGACTACGCGAGCAGCGACTCGATGATCGATGCGGAATATGTGAATCGCTATCTCCGCTGGGAAGTACTCGAAGACGGCGACGCGGCTGGTCCGCTGCTTCGGGTTCGTAGCGAGATGGCATTTGGCGAACCGGTACTCGAACTTCGCGTCAGCGAAGCGCGAGGCCCTGGCGAGATCGGGCGCTACGCGATCTTGTTGGAACCTGCCCGCATCGCGACCCGCGCGCCGGCTCGTATTCGGGCGCTGGCTTCGAGTGAAGCAGGCAACCCGGTGCACGGCATGGGTGCCTCGAAGAAGCGCAACGAGGGCGACTCGTACGGTATGGGCGCATCCAGGAAGCGTGCAGACGGTAAGGAAGGCGTCTTCGGCATGGGTGCATCGAAGAAGCGCGAGTCTGACAAGGACGACGCCTTCGCGATGGGTGCATCGAAGAAGCGCAAGTCTGCCAAAGACGGCCCATTCGCGATGGGCGCATCGAAGAAACGCGAGTCCGACAAAGACGATGCCTTCGCGATGGGCGCATCGAAGAAGCGAGAGTCCGACAAAGACGATGCCTTCGCGATGGGCGCATCGAAGAAACGCCAGTCTGACAAAGACGATGCCTTCGCGATGGGCGCATCGAAGAAACGCCAGTCTGACAAAGACGATGCCTTCGCGATGGGCGCATCGAAGAAACGCGAGTCCGACAAAGACGATGCCTTCGCGATGGGCGCATCGAAGAAACGCGAGTCCGGGTCGGCCTACGGAGACGCGGCTGCGAAGTCGGCCGGCGAAGCCGGTATGGAAAGCTCCCGGAAGACAGAGTAAGCCGCCCTGCAATGGCGCCGCGATGACTCACCTCGCGGCGATGAAGCCGGCGCGCGCCTACTGCAGCTGGATATCGCGCAGTGAGCGACCCGACGCATCGACGAACTCCGCGCGCGCGCCGTCTGGCGAGGGCACGGACGGGTCCGGCATCCAGCGCGACATACACTTCTGCGAGCCGATGCAGTCGTCCGTCAGAGCGTCGAGAAAGGCCACCAGATCGGCGATCTGAGCATCCGTGGCAGAACGGGCAGGCCGACCTTGTGTCTTCCAGACCTCCAGCGCGGCAGCCGTATTCGCCGCCGCCCGCGGGTACAGGTCCGGGCGACCCCGAAACTGCGCGAGATGTTGCAGCGCAAAGTCGAACCCGGCGATCGCGCCGACGGGATCGAGGTGATGGCGAATCACGGCGTCGAGACTTGCATACGTGCCGGCGTGTCCGTAGGGGCCGGTCTCCGCTATGTTCAACAGGCTCGGCGTCCGGAAGGCATACCGGTCGCTTTTGCGCCGCGTCGATTCCCAGCGTCCGAGGTCTGTGCCATCACGGACCGTCGCATTCCCGAACCCGGGCGCCGCGCGCTTGATACCGCGCCCGATCTGCGGCATCGCCAACACGTGGAATTTCTCGTCGGTGAAGAAATCACCCTGATGACACGCCGCGCAGCCGAGTCCGCCAGCCTGCTCGGCGCGGTAGAACAATAGCGCCCCGCGCTTGGCTGCAGGGGTCAGGGCGGTCACATCACCCTCGATGTATCTGAACCACGGATTGTCGGTTAACACAAAGGAACTCTGGTAGTCCGACAATGCCAGTTCCATGCGTTCGAATGTGACAGACGCCGGCCCGACCTCGGCATCGCCGAAGGCGCGTGCAAATGCCGCTTGCCAGTCTTTACGCAGCCGGTCGACCAGCTGCTCGCGCACCGCGTCGGGGGGTTCGAATCGCAACCAGCGGTAACCGCGCATCTCATCTTCGGCAACTACCGGCAGGCGCGCCTGCACGGCGAGCATGTCGCGGCCTCTGTCGCGCACACTCTCCGGCGAGCGGATTCCGATGGGCCCACGCTTTTGCACCCGGCCATCGAAGAAAATGGTTTTGCGATAGAGGCTGGAATTGATGATCGTCGGGCTGTTGCGCGGGACGTTCGGGCCGGCCGCCGCGTGCGGGTCCACCGTGGCGCCAGCGTGCGCGTCGTAGCGCCGTGCCGGTCCGAGCACGTCGGGCGCGGCAGCGTCGACGCCCACCGGCAGCGACAAAGCGTCGCCGCCGGCGAGGAGCGGATGATGACAGCTCGCGCAGCTGACCTTGCCGTCACCGCTCAGCGCTTTCGAGAAAAACAGCTCGCGACCGAGTACTACCATCGGTGCCTCTGGCGGCGGAACATCCGCGGCCAGACCCGGTCGCCCACGCAATCGGTGCGCCTCGATCTGTACGCGCAAGGCCGAATCGAGCGACGCACTTGCGGCGTTCGCCGGGGCCTCAACCGGCTTCGCACCGGCAACAGCCAGCCCCACACCCACCATCAGCAGTGCGCGTTGGGCCACTTTCTTACAGCTCGCGAAACAGCTCATCTACGCTCGACTCGAGAAGCTGATGCCAGTTTCAGGTCTCCTGGCCGACCAGCGACAGTTCGTTGAAAACCTCTTCAGTGTGTTCACCGAGTTCCGGCGGTGCCAGCCTGACCGCGGCGTTCCGTCCGTCCAGCAGGATCGGGGAGACCACCGTGCGCGTACGTGCCCCATTCGGCAGTTCCAGTTCTTCGACCAGGCCTAGGTGCTGAACCTGCGGGTCTTCGAGCGCACCTGAGTAACTGTTGATCGGTGCGCACGGCACGCCGGCCTCATTGAATTTCGCCAGCCAGTGTGCAGCGTCGTTCCCGGTGAACTGGGCCTCCAGCAGATCTCGCAGCGCAACCTGATTCGCCGCGCGATCCGCTGTCGTTTTGAAGCGTGGATCGGCGTGGAGTTCCGGTCGCTCGACCACGTCACAAACCGACTGCCAGAGCTTGTCGTTGCCAGCGGCCATGGCGAAGTAACCGTCCGCGCACCGGAAGGCCTGATACGGTGCGTTACGTGGGTGCGCAGACCCGAGCGGTTGCGGGTCGCGCGCATTGCCGAAGAACTCACTGGTCTGCAGCGCGGCAATGCCGAGCGTCGCGCCGAGCATCGGCACGTCCACGTGCATGCCCTGGCCGCTGCGATCCACTTCGCGAAGCGCCGACACGATGGCGTAGGCACCGTAGAGTCCGGCGGCGAAATCCGAGATTGGTACACCGCATTTGACCGGTGGAGCATCGGGCTCCCCGGTCACACTCATGACGCCGGCCATCGCCTGCATGGTCAGGTCAAAACCGCCCTGCCGGGAGCGCGGCCCCGACTGCCCGTACGCTGAAATCGAGCAGTAGACGAGCTTTGGATTACGCGCGCGGAGCGTTTCGAAGCCGAGCCCGAGGCGGTCGAGCACGCCAGGCCGGAAATTCTCGACCAGCACCTCGGCACTGTCTGCAAGTTGCCGGGCGCGCTCGACATCGCCCGGATCCTTGAGATCCAGAACGACAGATCGCTTGTTGCGGTTGACCGATGCGAAGTTCTCGCTGTAGCCCTCCGTGATGGGCGGCCACTGACGCATACCGTCGCCGCCGTTCGGACTTTCAACCTTGATGACATCGGCACCCATATCGCCCAGCAGCATCCCACAAAACGGGCCCGCAGCAATCTGGCAGAGCTCGACCACTCGAACGCCCTTCAACGGTTCCATTCAACTATCCTCAAACCCGTTTTCCGACCGCAGTATTGTACATTTGCGCTCGTATCCGACCGTCTGCCAAACCCATTGAATACGGAGACTTCCGACCATGACCGAGACATCTTTTGCGGCGCTGTACGAGCAGCGCTACGGACTCGCGGCACCGGAAGACAGCGCCGACCAGGCGATCGCAGACGGCGTCGCCCGCATCGTCAACCGGCGCACCATCCGCCAGTTCGAGGATAGACCCATCGAAGAGCCGCTGCTGACGCAACTGCTGGCGTGCGCACAGTCGGCACCTACCAAGTCCGACCTCCAGCAGTACAGCATCATCGTCGTCGACGACATGGCAAACCGCGCCGCCATCGCCGAATGGATCGGCACGATGCCGTGGATCTGTGAGGCCAGCCGCTTCCTGGTGTTCTGCGGGGATATCCGACGCAACCGTCAACTATGCGAGGTGCACGAATACGCGCATGCCAACGACAATCTCGACAGCTTCTTCAACGCCGCGATCGACGGGGCGCTAGCGATGCAGGCCTTTGTGCTCGGCGCAGAAGCTGCGGGTTTGAGCTGCGTGCCGGTCAGCTACGTACGCAATCACGCATCCCGCCTGGCCACCTTGCTGCGGATGCCGGCGGGCGTCTTTCCGATCGCTGGTCTGGCGGTCGGATATCCGGTCTGGGCGGGCAAGCCATCGATGCGCCTGCCGCAGTCGGTTGTCGTACATCGCGATCGCTACGATGACACCGACATGCGCGTGCACGTCGCCGAGTACGGAGACCGCCGCGATGCGCGTGAGCCGATCGGGCCGGCGAAACAGCGGCACACCGAGCGCTATGGCGTGGCTGACAAATGTGTCTGGTCTGAACAGATTGCGAGACAGCTGTCGCTACCCGAGCGCGAGGACTTTCGCGCGTTCATCGAGTCGCAGGGCTTCAGCCTCAAATAGCCGCGTAAACGGCGTGCAGGCAGCGCGCCTGGTCTGGCCCGCCGGCCCCGCTCTACCGCCCTGCGCTACACTGGGCCGGTTAACCCATTGCTCTGGAGAGCGCGGCGCCGACGCCGCGCGGCGAGAAAGTCATGCCCTATCATCCTGCTTCGAGTGCTCTGAAAGACGTCAAGGTGCTGGACCTGACCCGCGTACGCTCCGGCCCCACGTGTATACGTCAACTGGCTGACTGGGGCGCCGACGTCATCAAGATCGAGCTGCCCGAGAGCATCGAGGCGGACGGGGCACTCGGCGCCAAACGCCACACGCCGGATTTTCAGAATCTGCATCGCAACAAGCGCAGCGTCACCCTGAATCTGAAGGAGCCCGAGGGCCTCGAAGTGTTCAAGAAGCTGGTGGCCGCTTCCGACGTCGTCGTCGAGAACTATCGGCCCGATGTAAAGCACCGGCTCGGAATCGACTACGAGTCGCTGAAGGCCATCAACCCGCGCATCATCCTCGGCTCGATCTCAGGGTTCGGTCAGGACGGCCCGTACGCAAAACGGCCGGGTTTCGACCAGATCGCGCAGGGCATGGGCGGCCTGATGTCGATCACCGGACTGCCGGGGCAAGGCCCCGTGCGGGTAGGCATTCCCATCGCGGACCTGACTTCCGGCCTGTTTTGCGCGCACGGCATCATGGTGGCGCTCTACGAGCGTGAGCGCTCGGGCGAAGGGCAGTGGGTGCATACATCGCTCCTGCAGGCACAGCTGTTCATGCTGGACTTCCAGGGCGCGCGCTACACGGTAGCCGGTGACGTACCCAGGCAGGCCGGCAACAATCACCCGACCAGCATCCCGACCGGCGTGTTCGAAACGTCGGACGGCTTCATCAATATCGCCGTGGCCGGTGAGACCACCTGGCAACGCTTCTGCAAGAGCCTGGATGCCGAGGTCTGGATCAGTGACGAGCGATTTTCGAGCGCCGAAGGGCGTTCAGAAAACCGCGACGCGCTGAACGATGCGATCAACGAGAAGACCCGCGCGTACACTAGTGATGCCCTCATCGCGCTCCTTATCGAGGCCAGTGTGCCGTGCGGGGAAATTCACGATATCGGCGAGGCCTTCGAAACGCCGCAGGCACAGCACCTGAATGTCGCGCAGCCGGTGAACTCTGGTGTCATGGGCGAGATCAATCTGGTTGCGCAGCCGGTGCGTCTCGGCCGCACGCCCAGCGAGTTCGCCGTCGCGCCGCCCGAGCGCGGTGAGCACACCGAAGAAGTGCTGAAGGGTCTCGGCTATGGCGATGCTGAAATCGCGAGTCTGCGCGATAAAAAGGCTATCTGAATCGGAACCCGTTCGACACGAACGGCTTCAAGCTAATACGGAACCAACATGAGCACTGACAAGATTCTCGTCGAGCGCGATGCGGGCGTCGGCATCATCACATTCAACAATCCGGCGAAACTCAACGCCGTCTCGCTGGACATGTGGGAGGCGGTGTATGAAGCGCTCGAAACATTCGAGTCCGACCCTGGTATACGAGCGCTGATCCTGACCGGCTCTGGCGGCCGCGCTTTCGTGTCCGGCGCGGATATTTCAAAGTTCGAAAGCGAGCGGTCGACGAAAGAAGGTGTGGAAGCTTATAACCGGATGACCAAACGCAGCTACGACCGCATCGAGGCATTCCCAAAGCCGACGATCGCCAAGATCAATGGTTACTGCATTGGCGGCGGACTGAATCTGGCACTGTGTTGTGACATCCGCATCTGTTCGGATAAGTCGCGCTTCGCGCTGCCGGCCGCAAAACTCGCGCTCGGCTACGGACTCGACAGCCTGCGTCGCCTGATGCACGTACTCGGCCCGGGCGCGACGCGGGATATCTGTTTCTCGGCGCGCCAGCTGAACTCTGATGAAGCCTACGCGCGGCGGCTGGTCGACCAGGTGGTCAGCGAAGAGGAACTCGATGCTACCGTGCACGCGTTCGCCTCGCGCATTGCAGGCAACGCACCGCTAACGATCGCGGCGATGAAGTTCATCACTGGGGAACTGCTCAAGAATCCCGACGCGCGTGACCTCGAGAAATGCGACTCGATGGTCAGGGACTGCTTCGAGAGCGACGATTACATCGAGGGTCGGCGCGCGTTCATGGAGAAGCGCAAGCCCGAGTTCAAGGGCGCCTGAAACACGTCGCGTCCGGCGTAGCGCCGAGCCGGTGTCCGTCGCTACGCGGCGTCGGGCTGCGGATCGGCAATGAACGCAAAGCGCTCCGCTACCTCCCGGGCGCGAATGGAACGCAGCGCGACATGCTGCCCTTTCCAGACGAGCACTACATCCGGGTCTTCGCCGCTCAACAGTGCTTCGATGACTTCCGCCTGACCATCTTCGTCCAGGCGCTGATCGCCCTGCCACAAATCGTCGGTGAGGCGTTCTAAGTCGCGATCGTCGAGCAATGCCAGACCCGCCGCGCAGCGGAGCAGGAGCGCGCCCTCTTCATCCATCCATGCACCGTCGAGCGGACCAAGCAGGTCCCCGTTGTGCAGCCTGAGTTCATCGTGTCCGTCTAGCTGCGCTACCCACGGGGTGTACTCCAACGCGACAAACACACGTTGCGGGCCGTTCTGAAAAGCGAACGCTCCGGTCTCGGTACGTAGATAGTTGCGCCCGATAAACTCCCGCAACCCTACATTGCCGATCGTGCCGCCCTTCAGCAGCCACTGTCCACGTCGATCCAGGGCCAGCCAACCGTACACGTCCGGAACATTGGGCCAGCGTTCCATCGCCTTGATGACAGATTCATCCACGGCGACACCACCCCTCAGATGTTTTCATGCTGAGGAGCATTGGGGAGCTTTCGCCGGGCGTCAAGGGTTTGCTGCCGCGCCCGTCCGAGCGCGGAGATACGTCACGACCTCAATCAGCAAACCAGTTGCTGCGTTGCGGTTTGTCTGGCGCCGCTGCCATCAGACGCGCCGGCTCCCGGCCCTCGAGCCGGTCGGCGAGTTCCGCGTACGTGCCGCAGCGAACGTCCGATCGATGGCACACCGATCCCGCGAACTTGAAAAGCGCGGCCCGATAGCCGCCGCCGTTCCAGGCGGCGAAATGAAAGCCAATGTGCAGCGGGGCACGCGATCCGTGATAGTTATTGTTGAAGTAGCGCATCAGCGCTTCGTACGTACGTCCGAGCACGCGCGACCGGTTTTGTACCGACGAACGACCACCGGTCTGGCGCTGCATCAGGTTGTAGTCCATCGCGAGAGTGAGACGCCGTGTCCGGCCCTCCGGGATGAATGCCAGCTTGAATGCCCATAACCCGGCCTTCCCACGCACCGGTTGCTGGTGCATGTAGCCGCCTTCGCTGGCGTCGTACCGGTAGCCCATGGATTTCAAGGTCTTGAACATGGCCGGATTGATGGACAGCAGTGGCGCGCGGAATCCCTTGACCGCAGAGGTGATTCGCGCCGGCCAGTCAGGCGGCTCGCCTTCGAGACCGTTCAAATGCCAGGCCCCGGCCAGAATGCGGCGAAACTCGCCGAATTCCTGCTGCCACTGCGCGACGCTCCAACGCCTGCCATCGAAATGACCGCATGCGTGATTGCCGATCTCGTGCCCTGCGTCCAGTGCCTGTTGAACGTAACCGAGCCGGGCCTCGAGATCTTCGGCCGACTTCGCGTAACCAACGTCGGATCGACCTGGCCGGCGCCCGGGCGGCCGGTACTTGCGCCGATGTTCTGGCAGCAGGAAATGAGTGCACGACACGAAGTAGGTAAACCTGACCGGCACGCGCTCTGCGAACGCTAACGTTTTCTGCCACACCGGCAAGCTCTTCGAGCCGTCGAACGAAAGAGCTATGAACTGTTCCGCGCGAGGCGGGGACGCGCCCGAGGCCGTCGATGTACCGGGCAGCGTCAACGCGATCAGGCACGCTATCAACGCCTGACGCGGGCGCTGCTGACGACGTCCCTCTAACTTGTCGCCGTCGGCCTTCGACTTTGAGAACCGCGAAGCGGGTATGATCCGGGCAAGTCTGAATAACTCTGGCATTGCTGGTGCGCGCCCTCCATGCGCACGGGAGTCGCGACCGGATGGTTGGCATCGACGCGAACTTCATATGTTGTCTCTAATCGGTATAGACGATCGCCAGATACTTTCAAGGCGCGCTCTGATCTATTGCCACGGTTTTGCACCGTTACGTTCGGCTGGCTTTCCAATGGCATATGGGCGCGGCCTCCGCGCTACCGTATGCTCTGACATTCGAATGTCCATCCAGCAACGCGAACCATCATGAACGCACCGCAATTCACAAACATACACTCAGGTCTTGGTAGTCGCGTTGAGGGGCTTGACCTCGGAGCCGTGGTCGACCCGCCGGCGCGTGCTGAGTTAGTGCGTAAGCTCGCCGAGCGAAAAGTTCTGGTGTTCGAACGGCAGAACTTGAGCGCGGAGCAGTTTCACACGTTCGCGAGCGGCTTCGGGCCGCTACAGGTTCACGTGCTGGTCAAATACCGGCACGCCGACTATCCAGGACTCTCATGGCTTACCAACGTGGCCTCGGACGGCAGCGTCGATAAGTTTGGCGTCACGCGCGCGACCAGCTGGCACTCAGACGGCAGTTACACACACGAACCACCCGCGATCGGCATTCTGTACGCACTGGAAGTACCGGCTACCGGCGGGGGTACGCTATTCGCTGATATGTGCCGGGCTTATGAGGAACTGTCAGATGTAGACCGCGAACACGTGGCCAGATTGACCGGCCTGCACCGGCATGGCGCCGGTCCGGGCGGCAGCATGTACGATAATTCGCTATCCGATGACCAGGCCGAAGCCCACGAGGACGCGGTGCACCCGGCGGTCGTGCAGCATCCGACTTCTGGTGATCACGTTCTGTACGTCAACACGACTCACACCAGAAAGTTTCGCGAGTTGCCGCAACCGGACAGTGAACAGCTCATCAACCGACTCGTCGCCAGCGCGACCGGCCCGTCAGACGTCTACGAGCATCAGTGGAAAGTGGGTGATCTGTTGATGTGGGACCAGTGTGCGACCATTCACCGCGGCGCCGGAGACTACCCGCCGGAACAGCGGCGCGTGAAACTACGTGCCATCGTACAGTCGATCGAACTGTCATAGCCGGGCCGCACGGAGCACTGGTGCCAAGAAAGAAAACGCCCAGACGGAGCGGCAAGAATCCGCGACTGATCACAATGACATCGGTCGTCGGTACAAAATGCCAACGCGGCACTTGCATTTGCAACGACGGTCGCTAGAATACGCGGCCCTTGCGAAAATCCGTTCGCAATTTCGGGTGCTCCCACAAGTAGTGTGAGCCCCTGAGCAGGAAACTGAGGTCATTACCGTGAGAGACAGTCGACTACATCCAAACTGACTTTGCCTGCATTCATCGGATGGCAGGCGTGAACGTCTTCCAGCCGGTGAGGTAATGCCTCTCTCATGGCCTGCCGCCATGGGCAAGAACCCTGGAAGACAACAAGTTTCCAGGGTTTTTTTTCGCCCTGAACACGGAGTTCGAGACGATGCCCATCAAGACGGTCATCACCAAAGGACGCGTGCCGGTCAAGATCTATACCGACGACATTGAACCGCACGCCTATCAGCAGCTCTGCGAGATGGCTGAGCTGCCTATCGTACATTCCCACATCGCCGCGATGCCCGATGTCCACATGGGCAAGGGCACGACGGTGGGCTCAGTCATTCCGACGTTGGAAGCGATCATTCCAGCGGCGGTGGGAGTTGATATTGGATGCGGCATGGGTGCCGTTCGTATCAGCCTCGAAGCGAGTGAGCTACCGGACAGCATGCGGCGGACCCGTAACGCGATCGAAGCCGCAGTGCCGGTTGGGTTCGCCCAGCACAAAGCACCAGCGGTAAAGCGTTCGACGGTAAATGCGCTCGACCGTCCACTCGATGTGATCTTCGGGAAACACCCGAAGCTGCTGGGCATGATGAAAAATCCCGGCGAAACGTGGCGTCGACAGCTCGGCTCGCTTGGAGGCGGGAACCACTTTATCGAGGTTTGCCTCGATGAGGCGGATGCCGTGTGGGTCATGTTGCACTCGGGAAGCCGGGGAATCGGTAACGCGATCGGTCGCTATTTCATCACTATTGCCAAGCGTGAGGCCGAGCGCCACCAGCTGCAGTTGCCAAACAAGGATCTGGCCTACCTGCGCGAGGGTTCGCAGTATTTCGAAGACTACGTGGAAGCCGTGCACTGGGCACAGGACTATGCGCTGACCAACCGTCGGGAAATGATGCGCCTCGTATTGGAGGCACTGGCGAGCGTGCTGCCACCGTTCACGGTGACCAAAGAAGCGGTGAATTGTCATCACAACTACGTGAGCCGCGAACATCACTTCGGACAAGATGTGATGGTGACCCGTAAGGGAGCGATCCGCGCTGGCGAAGGGGAATTGGGCATCATCCCAGGGAGCATGGGAGCCCGTTCCTACATCGTGCGCGGAAAGGGTTCGGCGATGTCATTCGACTCGTGCGCACACGGTGCAGGGAGACGCATGAGCCGTACCGCGGCAAAACGTCAGTTCACAGCCGCGGACGTGGCCGCACAAACCGAAGGTGTGGAGTGCCGCAAGGACAAACACATCATCGACGAGATTCCTGGTGCTTACAAAGACATCGACGTCGTCATGGAACACCAGAGCGATCTGGTCGAGGTAGTGCACACGCTAAAGCAGATCGTCTGCGTCAAGGGATGACGCCGGCACGTCGCTGACAGGCTGGATGCCAACGGACAGGCAAACGGGGCACAGGGATGTGCCGACATCTTCGAACTGCCGGTCGGGGTTGAGCGACACGCAGCGCCTAAAACGCCCAGCTGCCGAGTTCGTAGAAATCGAAATTGCTGCTCCGCCCGCCGAGACACCCCGCGAGAAAGTCCTCGACACGCCGATGCAAGGTGAGCTGATTCTTCCAGTGCCCAAAGCCATGCCCCTCGCCCGGGAACACGAGATAATCGACTTCGCGGCCTGCTTCACGGAGCGCGGCGACCATGCGCTCGGACTGCGCCAGTCGCACGCGTGGGTCATTTTCTCCATGCACGACGAGCAATGGGCTAGTTACGTTCGCTGCGAAATTGATCGGCGAACGTGCGGCCATATCTGCCCGATCAGTCGCATCTTTCGGATCGCCAACGAAGCGATCCCAGAAATGCATATTCGGTTTCCAGTAAGGCGGAAAGTTCTCGAGCGCGCTCACCAGATCAGAAATGCCGACGATGTCTACACCGCAGGCAAACCGTTCGGGATGTTTTGTCATACCGACGAGCGTCGCGTAGCCGCCGTAGGAGCCACCCATGATCGCGACACGATCGGGGTCGGTGAAACCTGCTTCGATCGCCCAGTCGAGACCGTCCAGCAAATCCGTCTGCATGGCTTGTGCAAACTGCCGCTCTCCGGCGAACAGATACCGGCGTCCATATCCGCTCGAACCGCGGTAATTGATCTGGAGCACCGCATAGCCGCGGTTTGCCAGCATCTGAGTAACGCGGTGGTAGCCCCATCGGTCGCGCGCCCACGGACCGCCGTGCACCATCAGAACGGTCGGCAGCGCGCTTTTGGCCAACCCTTTAGGCAACGTCAGGTAGCCGTAGAGTCGCATGCCGTCACGCGCCTCGAACTCGATAGCCTGAACGTCCGCCAGATGTTCGGCGAATGCCCGCGGAGCCGTTTCGGCCAGCCGTTCGACGCCCGACTCGCGCCCTCCACCATCGAGCGCGATCCGGTAGAACGTCGCACCCGTCGCGTCGTAAGTGAGGGCGGTGCCAACGCGCTCATCGCGCGACAGGCTCAAGATTCTGAGCCCGGTTGGCTGATCCGCCAGGAGCGGCGCGAACAACGTTGCGAGGCGGTCGTTGAAGAAGTGGATGCGGGGATAGTCCGGCTCGAAGGTGATCGCAAGCGGCTGCTTGGAAGCGGTCCCCATCACGACGCCGCCCGCATCAACCCGGTCGTGTGCGTACATGGTCGTGCGCGCGCCGGTCGCGAAGTCGAGACGCTGCAGCACGAGCTTGTCTGTGTCGATGTTGGTCAGCAGGAACACGCTGGCACCGTCGCGTGAGAGTTCGATTGGCCAAAGCGCACTGAACCGATCAGCTTCGAGCAGTGTGTCCCAGGAATCGCCCCGCCTTACCTGCAGTAAGCGCGCCTCGGCGGATTGTTGTACGCGCACCAACGGCGTGCCGTAGTCGTCCAGCAACATCGTCAAGGCATTGCCATCATTCTCGAAGACGAGCTCCTCGGCGCCGGTCTCGACGTTCACCCGATAGACGTCGAATACGGCGTTATCGCGGCGGTTGTGATTGATGAATACATACGGGGCATCGGAAGACGGGACGCGTCCCAGATGGGCTTTAACGCCTTCGTACGGCGTCAGGTCGCGCGTCTCGCCAGTTAGCGTATCCACCGCGAAGACGTGATAGTTCTCCCAGCCCGACGGGTCGTGGTGGTAGAGCAGGTGACGGCTGTCTGCAGCCCAGTGCGGCCGCGGCGCCGATTTGCGAAAACGGATGTAATCCTCCCGGCCGTTCGCATCACGCCATACCAGGGCGTCTCGCAACCAGCGTACGGCGGTCCAGGCGAGCGACTGGCCATTGGGCGAAACCCGAAAGTTGTCAACGTGCCCGGTATTGGCAACGAAATCCCGAAGTGGAATGAGTTTGGGAAGAGCCTCACCCTTGAGGCTCGGATGTTGAGGCGCCACCTCGCAACCGGCTAGCACCGACGCCGCAAGCAGGACCCCGAGTGCGACGCAACGCTGGCGCAAACACTGAAATCCGTTCACTAGATACGCCTCCTGCGGCAGCTCGTCCGTTGTTGGTACGGCTATTTGAACAGTCCTCCACCGCTTCTGGAAGGTAACCGCATCCCGCGGCCCGCCGGGCCCGTCGGGCTGTGCGAAAATAGCGCTTTATCGAGCTGATGTGCGTTCAGATGACCGACAACATCGTCCCGCTCAATCCTGGCAGCGACGCGGCTGAACTACCGGACGATCCGGTCGCCAGAGCCCGCGCTGAGCTGCAGCTTTGCCTGGCCGCTCAACGGGACCTGAGCGCTCTATCCGACGACGTCGCGGCGCTCGAGGTCGAGTGCATCGAAGCAGATCTGGCCACCGGCAAGAGCGCTACCGGCCTGGACCTGTCGCCTCAGGATGCCGCCCGGCTAGGCACCATCTTGTCCCGCCGTGACGCGCTGCAGGCCGAATTGCAGACCCTGATCGGCAGGAAGCCGGCCGACGAGTTGTCACCGGACGCGCAGACGGCCCGTATGGAAGCGGGTATCACGGCGCTGCAGAACTGGCTCGATGCACCGCACGTGCAGGACTCGAAGAAAGCCGCGACGCTCGCCCGCATCGTACTGCTGATGGCAACGTTCATCGTCGGCTGGGGCGCATGGATTCTGCACCCGGCGCTGCTGCTGTTACTCATCCCGATCGCGGGGCCGATATCGCTCATGTTGCGGCGCGGGGAAAACACCGAGTGGCGACGCATGGGCGCACGGCAGAAGTTCGAGCAGACTGGCCTGGAGATCCCCGCGGCCTGGGAACAGGAACCCGTCGAAGCCAGGGTAAAGACACTTTCAGACCAATTGGAGCGGGCCAGGTCGGCGCCGGCGCAGGTAGAGGACATCACCGACGAAGAGGCACGCAAGGACACGCGGTTCGCGGAGCTGTCGATCGAGCAGGTAGACATAGAACTGGCGCTCGACAAACTGCTCGAAAAGGCCGGCGTGACGCTGGAGACGCTTACCGACAAACAACATGCGGCGCTGGAACAAGCCGCGGCGGGCGCGAGAGCCCGGCAGCGCCTCGAACAGATTAGAAAGCAGCACGAGACTCTCAAGCGCGAGAACGAAGACCGTAAAGACGGCATTTACCGCATGTTGTCCGCCGAAGGCGTTGCACCGCCGGAAGGGCGCGCAGACATCGCAGCGCTCAGCGCCGGCATCAGCGAGCTCGAAAGCCGCGGCTGAGGTCGATTTCACGGCCCCGCAACCCCGGGGTCTGGCTGCCAGACCGAAGCCATTGACGCACCGGGGCGCTGGCCGGTTATCTTTGCCGGTCAGAACTTTTTTGCAGTGCCGGAGCAGTGTCATGACTGAGTCCACCATTCCCTCAACGGCCATCACCAACACGTTGGCCGAATTTGCCGCGTCGTTACGCTACGAAGATATTCCGGCCGAGGTTTCGGAACGCGCGAAACAGCTCCTGTTGGACATCACGGGTATTACTGTCCGAGCGCGCTTCGACGTCGACTCGACTGACCCGATGCGCGCGGCCCTCGAGCGCCTGCAGATGCGCGGCGACAGCGTTGTGATCGGTGACACGCTCGCGCTGTCGCCAACGGCTGCCGCGCTGCTGAACGGCGCGATGGCACACTCGCTCGACTTCGACGACACGCACGCGGCCGGCAGCATTCATTCCAGCGCGCCGATCGTGCCGGCCGCGCTCGCGGCGGCACAGATGGCGGACGCGAACGGTAAGGACCTGATCGCCGCGATCGTGGCCGGTTACGAAATACAGATTCGTCTCAGCCTGGCACTCGTGCCCAAAGACCACTACGACCGCGGCTTTCACCCCACCGCCACGTGCGGCGCGTTCGGCGCGGCCGCGGCGGCTGGTCGCGCCATGGGGCTAGACGCCGCAACTATTGCGAGTGCGTTCGGCCTCGCCGGGTCGGCGGCTGCCGGCTCGATGCAATTCCTGAGCGATGGTGCGTGGAACAAGCGCTTTCACGTCGGCCATGCCGCCGCCAACGGCCTGATGGCCGCAACCCTTGCCGCCGAGGGATATCAGGGTGCCGGCGAACCGATCGAAGGCAAGGCCGGCTTTCTGCAGGCCTATGCGCCGGAGCCACAACCGGAACGCGCCGTAGAGGCACTGGGTAGCCGTTGGGAAACCCTGTCGCTGGCAGTCAAACCGTATCCGACCTGCCGCTACTCACATGCGGCGCTCGACGGTCTGCTGGCACTGCGGGCCGAACACGGCATTGACGCCGACGACGTAACCGAGATCGAGGTAGGCCTGCCGGAGATGGGCTGGAAGATCATCGGCGAGGGCGACAAGCACCATCCTTCGACGGTGGTCGACGGGCAATTCTCGATGCCGTTTTGCGCCGCGGTTGCGCTAAGAGCGGGTCATATGGACTGGGACGACTACGCCGCCCATCTCGGCGATGAACAAACGCTGGCGCTCTGCCGCAAAGTCTCTACCGTCGTGGATGCGCAGGCCGAAGCGGAGTACCCACGACAGATGAGCGGCGTGGTGCGCGTCAAGACCACCGGGCATAGCTATGAGAAGTTCGTGCGCATTCCAAAAGGGGAGCCTGAGAACTTCGTGACAACGGATGAGCTCAGAAGCAAGTTCGATGCGCTGGTAGGCCCCTATCTGCCGGCGAGTCAGGCTGACTCACTGGCCGACGGTCTGCTCGGACTGGAGCGGGCGAACAGCGTTGGGTCTCTGCTCGCACTGAGCGTACCCCCGGCTGGCACGCCCGGATAAGCCGCAACTGCCGGGCTGCTGGCGCGCCTGACCATGCGCACGCCGCGTCGAGCATGACGCGGCGACACGGCGTGCGGTTACCGTGCGGCCCGGCTCCTGACGGATCACACTCGAGTCGCTCCGCACCGTAAGGGGCGGCGTGACAAAACCTCAATTCAAAACAAGATGATCAACCGATGAGCTCACTGATTCCCGCCGCCGCGAACGACGACGAAGCCCAGATGCTTGACGCCGTCGATCGATTCTTGGAACGCGATGTCGCGCCCGTTGCGCACGAGTTGGAAAACAGCGATACATGGCCGGCAGAAATTGTCGAAAAGATGAAGGAACTCGGTCTCTTCGGTGCCACGATCGGCACCGAGTACGGTGGGCTCGGACTGTCCGCGAGCACGTACGCCAAGATCGTCGAACGCGTCTCCGCCGTCTGGATGAGCGTCAGCGGCATCTTCAACTCACACCTCATCATGGCCGCCACCGTAGAACGCTACGGCACTGATGAACAGAAACAGCAGTGGCTGCCCCGCTTTGCTACCGGCGAACTCCGTGGCGGTATCGCACTGACGGAACCCGATTGCGGCACCGACTTGCAGGGCATCCGGATGCGCGCCTCACGTGACGGTGACAGCTACGTCATGAATGGCACGAAAATGTGGATCAGCAACAGCATCCAGGGCCACGTGCTGGCGGTACTGGCGAAGACCGACCCGGATGCGGAGCCACGTCATCGCGGCATGAGTCTGTTGCTCGTCGAAAAAGGACCCGGCTTCAACGTCTCCAGAAAGCTCAAGAAGCTCGGTTACAAGGGCATCGACACGGGCGAGTTCGCGCTCGAAAACTGCCGCGTTCCGGCCGAGAATCTGATCGGGGGCCAGGAAGGCCGCGGCCTGCAGAATATCCTTGGCGGCCTGGCGCTGGGGCGCATCAATGTCGCAGCGCGCGGAGTCGGTATCGCCCGCGCGGCGCTCGACCGGTCGGTCGAATACGCGCAGGTCCGCCAGACATTCGGGCAACCGATCGGTCAGCACCAGGCCATTCAGATCAAGCTCGCCGACATGGCGACCCGCGTCGAAGCGGGCAAGCTGTTGATGCAAAGTGCCGCGCATGCCTACGACACCGGGGACCGCTGCGACATGGAGGCGGGAATGGCCAAGCTCTTCTGCACGGAGGCGGCCGTCGAGAACAGCCTGGAGGCGATGCGAATTCACGGAGCCTACGGTTACTCAAAAGAATTCGATATCGAGCGCTACTACCGCGACGCGCCGCTCCTCGCGATCGGCGAGGG
This sequence comes from Pseudomonadota bacterium, assembly GCA_039030335.1. Taxonomy (GTDB): domain Bacteria; phylum Pseudomonadota; class Gammaproteobacteria; order HK1; family HK1; genus JBCCEJ01. Next base: position 45,482 of record JBCCEJ010000010.1, read on the forward strand.
CACCAACGAGCTGCAGCGCATCATCATCGCGCGGCAGCTGATCGAAAGAAATCCGGTCTGACGCATGCCTCATACGCCAAGCAATCTGCCGCTCGATGGCCTTCGCGTGATCGCCGTCGAGCAGTACGGCGCGGGGCCCTTCGGCTCGATGTTTCTGTCTGACCAGGGTGCCGAAGTCATCAAGATCGAGAACCCGAACGACGGCGGCGACGTCGCTCGCAGTGTCGGCCCGCATTTCATGGCGAATGGCGACTCGCACTTCTTCCACGCGTTCAATCGCAACAAAAAAAGCGTGACGCTGGATCTCGGAAAACCCGCGGGGCAGCGCGTGTTGCACCGGCTGGTGGCCAAGGCCGACGCGCTGACGAGCAATTTGCGCGGCGATGTACCGGCGAAGCTCAAACTCACATACGCCGACCTCGAAGCCCACAACCCGGGCCTGGTGTGCGCGCACCTGAGCGCCTATGGACGCACAGGTCCGCGGGCGGCATGGCCGGGTTACGACTATCTGATGCAGGCGGAGTCGGGCTACTTCACGCTGACTGGCGAGGTAGACGGTCCGCCCACCCGCATGGGCCTTTCGATCGTCGACCTGATGACGGGGCTCGGCCTCGCGTACTCGGTGCTCGCTGGCATCAACGCGGCCAGGACCACGGGCGTTGGCCGCGACATCGATGTCAGCCTGTTCGATGTCGCGCTGTTCAACCTCGGTTACCTCGCCAACTGGTATCTCAATACCGGCGACAACACGGCGCGCCTGCCGCGTTCGGCCCATCCCTCGCTGACACCGTGTCAGCTCTATCGCTCGGCGGACGGCTGGATTTTCCTGATGTGCAACAAGGAGAAGTTCTGGCCGGCGCTGTGCGACGCGATAGAACGGCCCGGTTGGGCGGAAGACGATCGCTTCAGAACCTTCAAAGATCGCCTGGCGCACCGCGATCTGTTGACCGGACTGCTCGACGAAGCGCTCTCAACCCGCCCCACGGCCGAATGGCTCACAGTGTTCGCCGGCAGCGTTCCAGCCGCCCCGATTCTGGATGTCGCTGGCGCTCTCGACAATCCGTTCGTGCATGAACGCGACCGGATTCAGACCATGGCTCACCCGAGTGGCGAAGCGATCCGCATGCTCCGCCCACCGATCGGCACCGACGGCGTCGCGCCGCCAGATGCGCCCGGCCCGGCACTGGGTGAGCATACCGACCATTACCTGGAAGAGGCCGGCATCAACGCCGCCGAGCGCGACCGGCTGCGGGCCGACGGCGTCATTTAATCGATCGCGCGCCCGCCAGGACCAGCCTGAGGAATACGACCATCAAGATTCTGCTGCTGCCGGGAGACGGCATAGGACCCGAGATCACCGCCGCGACCCGTGCGTCGTTGGAGGCGCTCGACCAGCGCCTCGGTCTGAACCTCGAGCTTGTCGAGCACGACATCGGCTTCGCGGCGCTGGAACGGGTCGGTTCCACGTTCCCCGATACGCTGGATGCGGCTATCCATGCAGCCGACGCCGTCATCCTGGGCCCGGCCGACACTTATGCGTATCCAAGTCCGGCCGAGGGGGGTATCAATCCGTCGTCTGCGATGCGCACGCGCTACGACCTGTTTGCCAATATCCGTCCGGCCTTTACGCATCCCTCGGTGCCATCGGTCGCCAAAGAGATGGACCTGGTGGTCGTGCGCGAAAACACCGAGGGCTTCTATGCCGACCGCAACATGGCGGTGGGATCCGGCGAGTTTGCGCCAACCCCCGGTGTCGCACTGGCGGTACGCAAGATAACTGAGACCGGGAGCCTTCGGATCGCGCGCGTCGCCTTCGAACTGGCGATGGAACGGCGCAGGCGCGTAACGATGGTGCACAAAGCCAACGTCTTGAAGGTCACCGACGGTCTGTTCACCGACTGTGTGAAGACGGTAGCCGCCGAGTTCCCGGAGGTAGAACTCGAGGAACGCATCGTCGACGCGATGGCCGCATGGCTGGTACGCGCACCGGAGCGCTTCGATGTGGTCGTGACGACTAATATGTTTGGCGACATTCTGTCCGACGAAGCGGCAGAGCTGGCCGGCGGACTCGGGCTCGCCGGTTCCGTCAACGCCGGCACCGACCACGCCGTCGCGCAGGCCATGCACGGCTCGGCGCCGGATATCGCGGGGCAAGGCATCGCCAATCCGGTTTCGCTGATGCGCTCGGCGGCATCGTTGTTCCAATGGCTGGCCGCGCACAAGGGCGTGAACCAGCTGAGCGAAGCGGGCACGGTGCTCCACGCGGCCGTGGATGCGGCCCTCGCAGATCCGGACGCCCACCCGGTTGATCTCGGCGGCAATGCCGGCACCGCCGAGGTTGGTGCCGCCGTCGCCCGGCATATCCTGCGCGACTGACCCAAACCGCGAGCGATCCCGCCATGCTGATGATTTACGGCCGCGCGAATTCCATCAACGTCATGAAGGTGCTGTGGGTCTGTGAGGAGCTCGGCTGTCAGTTCCGGCGCGTCGATGCCGGCATGGAACACGGCAAGGTCGACGATGCGGATTTCCGTGCGATGAATCCGAACGGGCGCGTACCGGTTATCAACGATGACGGTTTTGTGCTCTGGGAATCGAATGCCATCGTGCGCTACCTGGCCTACAAGTACGGGCTCGGCACGATGTATCCGGCCGATGTGCGTCAGCGCGCGGAAGCCGAGCAGTGGATGGAGTGGCAACAAACCACCGTGGCGCCGCACCTCGCCTGGCCGTTTCACGGCATCATCCGGCGCGTGCCGGCGTTTCGCAACGAGGCGCGGATGCAGCAGGCGGCGGATGACCTTAGCGACCTCTACTCGGTGCTCGACGCGCATCTGTCCGACCGGGACTACATCCTCGGTGATCGCCTGACGATGGCCGACATTCCGCTCGGAGTGGCGACGTGGCGCTGGCTGAACCTGCCCATCAAACGGGCCGAACTCGCCCACGTGGAAGCCTGGCACGAGCGCCTGCTGAATCGCGAAGGATTCCGCCAGCACGTTGCGCATCCGCTAAGCTAAGGAGTGGAGCTGCCTGCGCGGCGCGCAGGCGACAGTTGCGGCGGCCCGGCGTGCCCGGTATGCATCATTGCTGCAGTCGTCAACGCAGATTTGACTGGCGCGAACGTAAGACACTGGTAATCTCTTGGGTATGGCGAATTCCATACAGCCCATCATCCGGTTGGCGCGTCTCAGCGAGGCCCGCGTCATCGCGCGCATGTCGCAGCTCTATATCGAAGCCGGCTTGCCTTGGAGCTGGCGACCCGCCCGGGTTCGCGACCATATCCGCGCGGTAGACTCGGTAGTGGTCGTCGCCGATATCGTGCGCGATCCGCAGCTGGCAGGATTCGGCATCATGCATTTCGCCGAAGACACCGCCGCGCTCTGCCTGCTGGCCGTGCAACCCGCCTATCGCCGCAATGGCATCGCGGCACGCCTGGTGCGCTGGCTGGAACTGACGGCGGATACGGCCGGCATCGTCGGATTGCATATTGAGGCCCGCGAAGATAACGACGCGGCCCGGCACCTCTATGAGGCGCTCGGCTATCACCTGATCGAGACGCTACCCGGTTACTACTCCGGTAAGACCACGGCGGTCCGGTTCGCGAAGCGACTGCGGCCACCGTTCGAGCCGTCGGATGACCCCGTGTGGCTTCCAGGGCCTCTCGAACAGCCGTGACGCAAACCCTGGTGCCGACGCGGGTCAGCGCTGAGACGCTGCGCGATCAACTGAATGACGGCGCGGAGCTTGCGCTGATCGATCTACGTGAGGTCGGCGCGTTCTCGGCCGCGCACCTGCTGTTCGCTGTATGCATCCCGCTCAGCAGGATCGAGCTCGAAGTCGCGACGCTGATCCCGCGCCTCGATACCCGCGTCGTGCTCACCGATGAAGACGGACAGCTGGCCGAGCGCGGTGCCGGCGTGCTGACCGAGCTCGGCTACACGCAGGTTGCGCAGCTCGATGGCGGCGTACACGGCTGGGCGGCCGCGGGATTCGAACTATTCAGCGGCGTGAACGTCCCGAGCAAGGCGTTCGGTGAGTTTGTCGAGCACCGATATCACACGCCGGATATCGACGCGGATACGCTGCACGCCCGCATCGCGGCCGGTGAGAACCTCGTCGTACTCGACAGTCGCCCGCTCGCCGAGTTCGACGCGATGTCGTTACCCGATGGCATCTGCACCCCGGGCGCCGAACTCGTCTACCGCGTGCACGATATCGCGCCCGATCCGGAAACGACCGTGGTCGTGAACTGCGCCGGGCGCACCCGCAGCATCATCGGTGCACAATCGCTGATCAACGCGGGCGTGCCAAACCCCGTGGTGGCGCTGCGCAACGGCACCATGGGCTGGCATTTGAGCGGCTACGATCTGCGCTACGGCGCTACCGGCGAAGTGCCCGAGACCACGCCCGGCGGATTGCAATCGGCACAGGCGGCGGCGGCACGCGTCGCCGAGCGCTTCGGCGTGAATACCATCGATCCGGCGGAGCTCGATGTCTGGCGCAAGGACCGTTCGCGTACGCTCTTTTTGCTCGATGTACGCACGCAGCCAGAGTTTCTGGCCGGGCACCTGCCGGGTGCGCGCCACGCGCCGGGCGGCCAGCTGGTGCAGGCTACCGATGAGTACATTGGCGTACGCAACGCGCGGATCGCCCTCACCGACAACGACGGTATCCGCGCGACGATGACAGCATCGTGGCTCATCCAGCTCGGCTGGCCCGAGGTCGCAGTGGTCAAAGCGACGGCTTCGGCCCGCTCCGAACGTGGCCCGCGGCCGCGTCCGGCGCCGATCCTCGACGAGCTGAAACCCGAACTGGTCTCGGCGCCAACGCTCGACCGGCTACGTCAGGAGGGGCGGGTCAACCTGCTGGATCTCAGCCGCAGCGACCGGTTCATCAAGGCGCACATTCCGGGCGCAGAGCACGCGATCCGAAGCCGCATCGGGCAACGCCTGCCGGAGTTGCCAAATCGGCCATGGCTCGTGTTCACCTGCGAGACCGGTGATCTCGCGCGGCTCGCGGCGAACGACTACACCACCGCGACAGACGCGCGGGTGGCGGCGCTGATGGGCGGCAATGCAGCATGGCTCGAAAGCGGGTACTCGCTGGTAGCAAGCGAACACGGCGCGCGCGAGCCAGCGGAGGATATCTGGGCCAGTCCTTACGCCGACTCGAGCCGCCTGCGCGAAGCGATGAACGCCTATCTGGATTGGGAGATCGCGCTCGTCGAGCAGATCGAGCGCGATGGAACAGCCACCTTCGTCGCGTTCGATTGAGCTCGCCCGACCAGCCCATCGAGGTCGTTGAGAGCGGCCAGCTAAAACCAGACCAGGCGGGCGACGGGGCCCTCGATGGTCATCACATTGCACACTCAAGCGATCGAGGCACGAGTTGATGAGTTCTCTGCACGTCCTGCGGCCAGTCATCCGCGGCCTCCAGAACAACGGCATCTCGAAGGTCGCGCAATCGCGGCTCGCTAACAAGGACATCATCCCGCTGTGGTTTGGCGAAGGCGACCTGCCGACCGACGACATCATCAAGGACGCAGCCAAACGTGCCCTCGAAGCCAACGAGGTCTTCTACTCGAATACACGCGGCCGCGCTGAGCTGCGCGGCGCGATCAAAGCTTACCTGGACGACCTCTACGGCCTCGATCTGGATTACGAGCGCATCACCATCCCGGGCTCGACCATGCTCGCCATCAACATCACATCGCAGATGGCGCTGACCGAGGGTGACCACGGCCTCGTCGTCAGCCCGGCCTGGCCGAACATCGTGACGGCATTTTCGATCACCGGGGCGGAGGTAGAGCACGTCAGGCAACGGCAAGACGGCGGTAGCTGGAAGCTCGATCTGGAAGAACTGATCGCCGCGATCCGGCCGAACACACGCGCGATCTTCGTCAACACACCCTGTAACCCTACAGGCTGGGTCATGCCGCGCGAGGAGCAGGAGGCATTGGTGGCAGTCTGCCGCGAGCGCGGGATCCTGCTGATCGCCGACGAGGTCTACCATCGGACGGTGTACGACATGCGGGCCGCACCATCATTCCTGTCGGTAGCGGAACCCGACGATCCGGTCGTCGTGATCAGCGGATTCTCCAAGGCGTGGGCGATGACCGGCTGGCGCATCGGATGGCTGGTGGCCCCGGCCGCGTGGGGAGAACGGCTGGCGGCTCTGTCGGAGTGCTTCAACACGGGCGCGCCGACATTCGTGCAGCTGGCGGCCATGGCGGCCCTTGAGCGGGGCGAACCCCGTCTGAACGAGATGCTCCAGCAGTACGCCGGCGGGCGCGATATCGTCATGCAGTATCTGGGTCAGCACCCGCGCATTGAGATCGTACGACCAGACGGCGCGTTCTACGCCTTCCCGCGCCTGCCTGGCCTGGCTGACAGCCTGAGCTTTTGCGAGCGTCTGGCAGACGAGGAACAGGTGGGGATCGCACCGGGCTACACCTTCGGACCGCAAAACGACAGCCACTTCAGGCTTTGTTTCGCGCTTTCGCACGACCGGCTCCGGGAGGCATGCGAGCGACTGGTTGCGTTCGTGGACGCCTGGCCGGAGTAGCGACGGCCAAGAACGCGCCCGGTGACAGGCATCCTTCGGGGCGATCCAGTTTATGGGCTAAGCCGCAGCTCGTGCTGCGCTTCGCCAGGCAGAAACGCTGTTTTCCGGCCTTCAACCCAGTCCAGGTGACCAGCCCGGTAGTACGGCGACAGGAAGTGGCCGCTCTGCCCGCCCGGCATGTGGAAAATGCCCGACTCTTCCTTTCCGGGAGACACGATGAAACGTTCGGATACGCCACCCCATCTGCGGCTGACGCGCGGCATGTAGGCGTCGCCCGGCACCGGCAGATCCGGCATGTTCAGCAAGCCGTCCAATTCCGGCAGCGCAATCGTCAACGGATGTGCAATACGGCCCCGGTTGTACTCGCCGAATACGCGCTCTTCGATCGGTCCTGGAGTGGACTTCGCGACGCGCTTGATCGCGTGGTCGAGTGACTTCACCAACAAGTCGTCGTAGGAAGCGAAATTCGGTCGCAGCAGGTGAGCCGGCCGCTCGACGAGAATCTGCCACACGACGCCCTCGAGCTGCCGCATCTTGAGAAACCGGAAATCCGGATAGCGCGCCCGCACTTCGAAGATCAGTCCGTACAGCACATTGGCCGTCACGCTCGCGCGGAATTCGCGCACCCACCGGTAGGCGACGTCGTCGGGCAGCGCGCGTCCGGACCAGGACGGCAACAGTGCCCGGATCTTCGCAAACCGGGGATCGCTCGCCGCCACGGCCGGCGTCAGCGTCGCTTCCAGCAGCTTGCGCCAACGCTCCAGGAACAGCGCGCGGTCGTCCAGTGCGATCGCGAGCAGATCCGCTTCATCTACTTTGCCTGGCTTTCGCAATCCGTCCCGGATTTGCGCTTGCCTTGCGCCGTATGCATATGAGCCATCGCTCAAGCCGGGGTAGCGGCCGGGGGCGATGATGCGCGAATTGGCCGAGAAAATATTGCCGTCCGGCGGGTCGATGATGTCGGGTACCGTAGACGCGCTGGCGCGCATCGGAGCAGCCACTTCGGCGGCGGAGATCGCACGGCGCCGGTCGACCCCTGGACGACTCTTGGGGACAGCCCCGGCCACGACCCAACCAGCGCTTCCAGTCCGGTCCACAACCGCCAGATTCTGTGGTGGCATACCGATCTGGCGCGCCTTCGCAACCGCCTGCTGAACCGTATCCAGATGCTCGAAGTCGAGCAACGCAACGCCGGTGGCACCCGGCTCGGTCGCAACCCACTGGACGGCGTAGAGGCGGCCATCCGCTTCGCGCACCGGCCCCCAGATGGTTTCGCGCACGGTCAGACTATCAGCCGCGCCGCCGGCAACCTCGATCACCTCCTGGTGCTCTGTGAACGGTTTGAATCCATCCAGCGTGCGGTACTGGTTCGGGTCGTCGGGGTTGACTTCGAGCGCCACCAGATCGGTGGTGTCGACATGCGAGTTCGTGAAACCCCACGCCAGCTTGCCCGTGCTGCCGGCGACGATCGCGGGCGCACCGGGCAGCATCACGCCGGTTGCGTCGAGCTGGTCGGGCACCACCAACCGCGCGCGGAACCAGATGTTTGGAACGGACAGCTTCAGGTGCATATCGTTGGCGACCAAGGCGCCGCCGTGTTTCGAGCGCGCGCCGGTCACGGCCCAGTTGTTGCTGCCGAGCAGACCTTCCAGGTGCTCGTCACCGATCAGAGACCGCTCCGGCAGCCGGGTGGCCGATCCGTCCACGGCGCGGCGGCGCCCGTCGAACACTCCCGCAGGCGGTATCGGCAGCGGCGTCCATACGCTTCCATCCAGAGCCGCATCATCGGCTGAGCCGAGCTGAGTCAGATAGTCGTAGAGTTCTTTCGGCAAGGTGCTGTGGAGTCTGGTCAGCTGCAGGTCACGATCGCCGGTTTCGTCGGTGAGCGTTATCCACATTGCGAGGACCACGAGCATCGTGTCTTCGGGCAACCACGGCGCAGGAGTCTGCCGCAGCAACAGGTACTCCGGCGGCCGTACGGCCATCGCTTCGAGACCGGCGTTCACGCCGTCGGCATAGGCTTGCAGCAGGTCGCGATGTGGAGGACGCGCGCTTGCGATGGCGCTCCGGGCTACGCGCCGCAGACGCAGAAACCGCCGCTTCTTGTCATGCGGCACGGCGGTGCGCCCGAACAGCGCCGAAATTTCCCCGGCCGCGTCGCGCCGCATCAGGTCCATCTGAAAGAAGCGTTCCTGCGCGTGCACCAAGCCGGTCGCGCGGGCGATGTCCAGGCGATTGGCGCCGGTTATGGTGGGTACGCCGTGCGCATCGCGCAGCACCGAGACAGGCGCGTTGAGGATCGGCATCGCGAGTTCGCCGTCCAACGGCGCGAGCGAGGCACGCAGAGCCATGTAGAAAGTGCCGGCGAGCGCCGCCAGCACCACCAGGACCACAGCGACCCCGCGCACCAGCCAGCGCACCGCGCGCCGCAGCAATGACCCGGATGCGGCCACTCCCTGCCCTCAGCCCCGCGCTTCGATACCCGCCATGATCGCGAGCGAACGGCGCGCCTTTTCGACGATGGGATAATCGACGAAGTATCCGTCTACCTGAATCGATGCGCTGCCCTGGGCTTCCGCCTGTTCGAACGCCAGCACCACCTTGCGCGCGTGCTCGATCTCCGCGGCACTCGGCGTGAAGACCTCATTCACCGGCCCGACCTGTTCCGGGTGGATGCAAAGCTTGCCCTGAAAGCCCATGGTCTTCGGCAATTCCGCCGAGTTTCTGAGCGCATCGCGATGCCGTTCGCCGATGTGAATGAACACGGTATCCACGGGCGGCTCGAGGCCGGCGGCGCGGGAGTGCATCGCCATGGTCGCCCGCGCGTGGTGCAGCTCACCCTCGTCGTGACTCCATCGCATGTTCATATCGAGCGTGTAATCACCCGCCCCAAAGCTCAGCCGGCGCGCGCGTGAGCCGCAGCTGGCGATGTCCGCGAGATTCGCCATGCCCCTGCCAGTCTCGACGATCGGCATCATGTCGACGCTGCCCGGCGCCATGCCCTGCTCCGCCTCCAGCTGGTCGAGAATCCAGCTGACGCTCAACATCTGGTCGGCGGACTCGACCTTCGGCAGAACGATGCCATCGAGCCAGGGGCCGACGACGGTGGTGAGGTCGCGGAAGCAAAACGGCGTGTCGTAGGCGTTTACACGCACGTATCCGAGGCACGTTCGCGGTTTCTTGAGTGCGTCGACTACCACCGAGCGGGTCGCCGGCTTTTCCGCGATGGCGACCGCGTCTTCGAGGTCGAGAATGACAGCGTCAGCCCCGGCGTCGAATACCTTGGCCACCTTGCGTGGATGATTGCCCGGTGTGAACAGGAAACTCCGAAACGGACCTTGCATCGACGGTGCCCTCATAAACCTCGAACCATTGCACGCTGCGATTGTAGCGTCGTGGCGCCGCGGCAGGTGACACGCGGGCACATCGGCCACTAAGGTTGAGCCGAAGATGGCTGCCGCGTACGAACGGCGGAAGGTATCAGGCGCCGGCTCGAACGCACCGGCGCAAAGGACATCCACATGCACAACACCTCTCAAACTGGCGGCGAGCGTTGCGACCTGCTGATTCACGGCGGATCGGTATTCGACGGCAGCGGGAATCCCGCGACATCGGCGAGCGTCGCGATCGTCGGCGACCGCATCCTCGCTGTCGGGCAATTGGACGGCTGGCGCGCGGACCAGACGGTGGACGCCACGGGTCTCGCCGTGGCACCCGGATTCATCGACGCGCATACGCACGACGACCGGGCGGTGCTGTCGTCACCAGACATGACCGCGAAGGTCAGCCAGGGCGTCACGACGGTCATCGGCGGTAACTGCGGCGTCTCGCTGGCACCGCTCGTGGACACGGCGCCGACCCCGCCACTCAACCTGTTGGGCGACCAGGCCTGGTTCCGCTATCCAACCATGCGCGCGTATATGGACGCGGTTGACGCGGCGCCGGCGGCCGTCAACATCGCGATGCTGGTCGGACACTCGACGCTGCGGGTCGGCACCATGGACAGAGTGGACCGCGGCGCGACGGCCGCGGAGATCGAGCATATGGGTACGCTCGTCGACGAGGCGATGGCGGCCGGGTGTGTGGGCTTCAGTACCGGTCTCGCCTACCCGACCGCGATCGCGGCGCCGACTGAGGAAGTCGTCGCGTTGACGGCGCGTGCCGCTGCCCACGGCGGTCTTTACGCGACGCATATGCGCAATGAGGAAAACGAACTTTCGGAGTCAGTGGATGAGACGGTCCACATCGGCAAGGCAGCGACCGCACGCGTGGTTATCTCCCACCATAAAGCCTGTGGGCGCGCGAACTGGGGCCGAACGGCGCAGACGCTGAAACAAATAGAACGCGCAAACGCCGGCGGACAGGTGGTCGATCTGGATGTCTATCCGTATGTCGCCAGCTCGACGGTGTTGTTGCCACACTTCGTGCGTCGCGCGGAAAGCGTCATGGTCACGTGGTCGAAAAGCCACCCGGAAGAAAACGGCAACGACCTCGAAGAAATTCGCGCGCGCTGGGGACTCAGCCTGGACGAGACTATCGACCGTCTGCAGCCCGCGGGCGCCATCTACTTTCAGTTGCACGAGGACGATCTGCAACGCGTATTGAAGTACCCGGGCTCCATGGTGGGTTCCGATGGCCTGCCCCATGATGAACATCCGCATCCGCGACTCTGGGGCACGTTTCCGCGCGTGCTGGGACACTACGTGCGCGAACTCAACCTGATGCCGCTCGCCGAGGCCGTCTACAAGATGACGGGCCTGACCGCACGCGTGTTCGGCCTTGAAGACCGCGGCGTACTCCGCGAAGGCGCCTATGCCGATATCGTGGTCTTCAACCCGGAGACCGTGATCGACAGGGGTACGTTTGCCGATCCGGCGCAGCCCTCTGCTGGCATCGAAACGGTATTCGTGAACGGCGCGGCAGTCTGGTCCAATGGTTCCAGTACCCCGGCGCGACCGGGCCGTACGTTGCGAAGGGGTGCCTGAGGCCGACTTCAGCCAAACGTCGAGACAGCTTCACGAACCGCCCGCCGGGGCGCCATCCACTGACCGAGGACACCGCCATGTGGTCTGACGATCGGCTCTGCCAATTGCTCGACATCGAACACCCCATCGTCCAGGCACCGATGGCCAGCGCGACCACCGCGGCGATCGCGGCGGCGGTATCCCGGGCCGGTGGTTTGGGCAGCTACGGCGCGGCCGGCACGGCACCGACGAAACTCAGGGAAGTCATCCGGGACATCAAGTCGATGACCGACCGGCCCTACAATATCAATCTGTTCGTACCGGACTGGGAGCCGCTCGAGGTCGATGCAGGCGCCATCGCGCGCATGCAGGCGCGGCTCCAGCCGCTGCACGACGAACTGGGCGCCGGCCCGGTGCCGGACCCGGCGCCGATGTTCGGCCCGTTCGACGAGCAGCTCGATGTCATGCTCGATGAAGAAGTACCCGTTATCAGCTTTCACTTCGGTGCCCCGGCTGACGCCGTCGCGCGCTGTCATGCCAGCGGCGCGAAGGTGCTCGCCTCCGCAACCACCGTCGACGAGGCGAAGATCCTCGTCGACAACGGCGTCGATGTCGTCATCGCGCAAGGTGCCGAAGCCGGCGGGCATCGCGGTACCTTCGAAGGCGACTGGCGCAATGCGATGATCGGCACGATGGCGCTGGTCCCGCAGATAGCGGCCGCCGTCAGCGTGCCGGTGATCGCTGCCGGTGGTCTGATGAACGGGGCCAGCATCGTCGCCGCGATGGTGCTCGGCGCGGCCGGTGCACAGCTTGGCACGGCGTTCCTCGGCTGCCCCGAGAGCGGCATCGACGACACCTACCGGCAGGCGCTGCGCGAGGCCGGTGAATCCCGCCCGGAGGTGACCAAGGCATTCTCCGGCAAGCCGGCCCGTGGTCTTCGCAACCGGTATATGGCCCACCTCGAAGAAGAGCCGGAGTCGTTACTGCCGTTTCCGGCGCAGTACTCGATCTTCCGCGGTATTCGTGCACAGGCAGCCAAGACCGGCAATCCCGATTTCCTGGCGCTCTGGGCGGGCCAGGGCGTCGGGCTCGCGACAGAAGCGCCGGCGCAGGCGCTGTTCGAGCAGCTGGTTCGCGAAGCGCGCGATGCCGCCGATGCGCTGGCCTTGCCGCAATAGCGCTGCCGGCGAGAACCCAATCACCGGTACGGCCAGAGGCTGGCCGACACCCGTACTCACCAGAGGAGCAAACTGGAGATGGAACTGACGAGCATGGCAAGCGCCGTAGGGGCGTTGCTTAAACAGCACGATATGACGGTGGCCGTATCGGAGTCGTCTTCGGGGGGGCTGGTGAGCGCGGCACTGCTGTCGCAACCAGGGGCCAGCCAGTATTTTCAGGCGGGCGGCGTGATCTACACCGGGCCAGCGCGCACCGAGTTCCTGGGTTTACCGCCGCGCCTGCCGAAGGCCGTCAGGTCATCGTCGGAGCCCTACGCGGCACTTGCCGCTGAAGCCATCAGAGCGCGGTTCGACACGACGTGGGGACTGGCCGAGACCGGCGCGGCCGGGCCGACCGGCAACAGCTATGGGGACGCCGCCGGACATACGTGCATCGCCGTGGCCGGCCCGCGCGGGTTCGCCCATCAGTCCACACTCGAAACCGCGAGTGCGGACCGTGAGGCGAACATGTGGGCGTTTGCGCAAGCCGCGTTGGATGCGCTGCTCGAATGCGTGCAAGCGGCGGCGGCGAAGCGCGACTGACGCCTCAGACCCGGCGCACACCGCGCATCACACTGGATTTGATCACGGGGAGTCCCCAGATCGCGCCAATGAGCCCTGTACCCAAGCAAACCCGCAGCGTCGTCGGTATCTTCGCCGCCCACCCGGTGGCGGCGAATCTGCTGATGGTCATGATGTTGATGGCCGGGGTGTTCGGGCTGTCGAAGCTCAATACGCAATTCTTCCCGAATTTCGCGCTCGACATGGTCTACATCGGCGTCTCGTGGACCGGCGCGCCCGCCGAAGATGTTGAATCGGGCATCACGACGCCGATCGAGCAGGAGCTGCGGTCGCTCGATGGCCTGAACAAGATGACGTCGACCTCCGCGGAAGGCTACAGCGCGATCACGCTGGAGTACCGCGAAGGCACCGACATGGGCATCGCGCTCGACCAGGTGAAGGAACGCATTGCGCTGGTCCGCAATCTGCCGGGCACCGCAGAAGAACCGGAGATCCGCAAGATCGTGCGCTACGAGCCGGTCGCACGTTTGCGCATCTCGGGGCCGAGCGAGTTAGCCGAACTGCGGCCGATCGCGCGGCAAATCGAAAAGGAACTGCTCGACGCAGGCATCACGAACATCAGAATCGCCGGTCTGCCGGACGAAGAGCTGGCCATTCAGGTGCCATCGGCCCGCCTGCGTGAGCTGGACCTGTCGCTAGAGGACATCGCCGCGCGCGTGTCGCGCGGTTCGCGCGACCTGCCGGCCGGCACGATCGGCCGTGACGAAGTGTCGCGCCAGCTCCGGGCTTTGGAGCAACGGCGCGACGAAGAAGGCTTCGCGAGGCTGCCGATCGTCAGCGACGAAGCGGGCCGCTTCATGACGCTGGGCGAGATCGCCGAGATCGTCAGGCGACCGCGCGATGGGCAGACCCAGGTCCACACCGAGGGTATCCCCGCGGTCGAACTGCACCTGCGCAGGGCCGAGAGCTCGGACAGCCTCGAAGCGGCGCGGATCGTCGACAAGTGGAAGCTCGAACGGCTGCCGGAGTATCCCGCCAACATCGAGATCGAGCTCTACGACGAATCCTGGAAGCTCATCAGCGAACGCATCTGGTTGCTGGTTCGCAACGGCGGCGGCGGGCTCGTGCTGGTCGTCACCGTGCTGTTCCTGTTTCTGAACACGCGCGTCGCTTTCTGGGTTGCGGTCGGCATACCGGTATCGTTCATGGCGACGCTGGGCGTGCTCTACGTGGCCGGCGGCAGCGTCAACATGATCAGCCTGTTTGCGCTCATCATGGCGCTCGGCATCATCGTCGACGATGCGATCGTGGTCGGCGAGGACGCGCTGACACACTATCAGGGTGGCGCCGGGCCGCTCGATGCGGCTGAAGCCGGCGCGCAGCGCATGCTGGCACCGGTGTTGTCATCGTCGTTGACCACCATCGCCGCATTTCTGCCCTTGATGCTGGTCGGCGGCATCATCGGCAACATCCTGTTCGCAATTCCGCTTGTCATCATCTGCGTGATCTTGGCGTCGCTGGTCGAGAGCTTCCTGGTATTGCCGGGACACCTGCGGCACACCTTCACACACGCCAGTGCGACGCCCGGGCGCCTGCGCCAGTTCCTCGACAACGCCTTCGATCGATTCAAGAATCGTGTATTCCGCCCGGTCGTAACGCTGGCGGTGCGAAACGCCGGGACGACTATAGCGCTGACGGTGGCCTCGCTGATTCTGACGGTCGGGCTGCTGGCGGGCGGGCGCATTCAGTTCAACTTCTTCCCGACGGCCGAGAGCACCATC
The DNA here is from genome assembly GCA_039030335.1 of Pseudomonadota bacterium. Taxonomy (GTDB): domain Bacteria; phylum Pseudomonadota; class Gammaproteobacteria; order HK1; family HK1; genus JBCCEJ01. The sequence continues at coordinate 60,533 of JBCCEJ010000010.1, forward strand.
CTGACGGCCAACATCGGTTTCGTGGCCGGCACGCGCGCGGACGACGCCAAGGCCTATGCCGATCAGGCGCTCGTATCGTTGCGCGAAGTCGACGAGGCGCTCGGCGGCGATCTGGTGGTCACGGCAGTCCTGCGCACGGGCCAGATGCAGGCCCCGGAAGGTACCCACACACCGCGCGGCGATCAGTACGCGACGATCCTGGTCGAGCTGCAGCAGCCCGACCAGCGCGACGTACGCAACACCCGCATCATCAGCGAATGGCGCGAGCGTCTGGAACTGGTGCCCGGGCTCGAAACCCTGTCGGTGTTCGAACGCCGCGGCGGCCCGCCAGGGCGCGACGTCGACGTCAGTCTGCAGGGCGATGACGCCGGCAAACTCAAGCTGGCGGCGCTGGAGCTACAGGAGACGTTGAAAGGCGTCGCCGGGATCTCCGGTATCGAGGACGACCTGCCGTTCGGACCCGAGCAGCTCATCTACGCGTTGAACGCGCAGGGCCGTGCACTCGGTCTCACGGTTGAATCTGTCGGTCAGCAGCTTCGCGCCGCCTACGACGGCCAGCTGGCGCAGATCTATCAGGACGACGGCGAGGAGATCGAAGTCAGGGTCGTGCTGCCGGACGCGGAGCGCAATCAGCTGGCTTCGCTCGAAAACCTCGGGGTCAAACTACCCGGCGGTGAAACCGTACCGCTGCCGAGCGTGGTCGACATCCGCTACCAGCGCGGATTCGAGGTGCTAAGGCATCTGGAGACCCGCCTTTCGGTCAAGGTCTCCGGCGACATCGACCCCGCCGTCAACAACACCAACAAGGTGAACGCGCTGCTGGAAGCCGAAGTGCTGCCGACGCTCGCGTCGAAATACGGGGTGCAATATCAGTTCGAGGGCCGCGCGGCCGATCAGGCCGAGACGCTCGCGGATATGCGGCTCGGCATGCGGTTTGGTCTTGCCATGATCTATCTGGTATTGGCCTGGGTGTTCGCGAGCTACACCTGGCCGCTGGTCGTCATGGTCGCCATTCCCTTCGGCCTCGTTGGCGCCCTCGGCGGGCACTATCTGCTGAGCGTTGACCTGACCATCCTGTCGCTATTCGGCTTCTTTGGTCTCTCCGGCATCGTCGTCAATGACTCGATCATCCTCGTAACCTTCTTCAAAGAGCTGCGCGACAAAGGCATGCACTACGCGGAGGCCATCGTCGAGGCGGCCTGTCAGCGTCTGCGTGCGGTGTTGCTGACCTCGCTCACGACTATCGGCGGACTGACGCCGCTCATGTTCGAGACTTCGCTGCAGGCGCAGTTCCTGATTCCGATGGCCGTTTCAATCTCCTTCGGGCTCGGTTTTGCCACCCTGCTGGTGCTGGTCGTGATCCCTGCGCTACTGTACGTCCACGAATCGTGCGCCGCCTGGTGGCAAAACCTCCGCCAACCGCAAAGCCCTTCGGTCGAAGCCGCCGAGTAGGCGCGTCGTTCGACGCGATCGCGCAGTAACCCGGTCCGCCCTGTCAGAATCAGCCCTATGCAGATTGGCCTCATCATCATCGGCTCGGAGCTGATGACCGGAAAACGTCGTGACGGGCACATGGCACGCGCGATAGAGACGCTCGCGAGCCGCAATCTGGATCTGGATTGGACGGTTTATCTGGGCGACGACCCACCCCGGCTCGCGCGCACGCTGGCCGAGGCGATGCGAGCAGAGGATCTGGTGTTCTCCTTCGGCGGTATCGGCGCGACACCGGATGACCATACCCGACAGGCGGCAGCGGATGCGGCCGGTGTTGCACTGGAGCGGCACGAGGAAGCCGCCGCCATCATCGAAGATCGCTTCGGCGATGATGCCTACCCGCAGCGCATCCACATGGCCCACCTGCCGCGCGGCGCGACGCTGATTCCGAACCCGGTGAATCGAATCGCGGGTTTCTCCGTGGGGCACGTGCACTTCGTACCCGGCTTTCCGCAGATGGCGTGGCCGATGATGGATTGGGTGCTCGACACGCACTACGCCTGTCTCGTCGAAGCGGTGGGCGCAGTCGAGAAGCTGCTGAAGCTGCCCGGGACCAGCGAAGGGCAGGTTATCGATGTGATGCAACGCCTCGTCGACCGTTTCCCGGCTGTGAAGCTCTCGTGCCTGCCCCACATGGATGGCGACTATCGCGAGACGGAACTGGGACTCAGAGGTTTGCCAACCGCGGTCGACGAAGCTTACGCGTGGCTCTGCGAGGCGCTGGATGCTGAAGGATTCGCCTGGCGCCCCGCCGGCTGACGCGGCCGGGCCAAAGGTCGGGCGGGACGCGCAGCCACTGCGCCCGCCGCTTAAATGGGCGGGCGGCAAGCGTTGGCTGGTGCCGCGCCTCAAACCCGTTTGGGCCCACTACAACGCATCTCGTCTCGTCGAACCGTTCTGCGGCGGGCTCGCCATCGCTCTGGGGCTGCAGCCGGGACGCGCGCTGCTCGGCGACATCAATCCTCACACCATCAATTTCTACCAGCAGCTGCAGCGTGGATTGAAAATTCGCGTCGCCATGCGTAACGAGCGCGAGCTCTACCTGGCCCATCGCGAAGAGTTCAATCGACTGATTCGCGCGAAGCGCATGCTGACCGGCAAGGCGGCGGGGCTGTTCTATTACCTTAATCGCACCGGTTTCAACGGTCTTTGCCGGTTCAACCGGGCCGGCGAGTTCAACGTACCGTTCGGACAGCATACGACCATCAACTACGTGCGGGACTTCGCGCGCTACCGCGAGTTGCTCTCGACGTGGCAGTTCGAATGCGCGTCGTTCGATGCGCTCGAATTCAGCCCCGACGACTTCGTCTACGCCGACCCGCCTTACGACGTGCCGTTCACGAGTTACGCGGCCGGCGGCTTCAGCTGGGCACAGCAGGAGGCACTGGCCGCCAGGCTCGCGACGCACCAGGGGCCGGTCATCGCCTCCAATCAGGCTACCCGCCGCGTTTTATCGCTCTACAAGAATGCGGGTTTCCAGTGCCTGACGCTGCCCGGCCCGCGCAGCATCAGCCGCACCGGCGACCGCCGGCCGGCCAAGGAGCTGCTGGCCTACAGAAATCTCGGTAAACGCGCCGCCACGACGTTGCGCCGAGCGGTGGTTTAGCGTCGCGCCGTCGGGCTACTCGCTCTTCGGCTGGCTCTGTTGAGATTCGTCCGACTGTGCCGGCGCCAGCGTCGGCTGTCCTTTCTGCGGTTTCGGCGTAACCACGCCGCCGAGCCGGCGTTGGGCTTTTTGCATTGCGGCACGCAGTTCAATGGCATTTTCCTGCATCTGCGCGTTCCGCCCCTGGGCGACGTCCCGTAGCGTAGGCTCGATATGCGCGCGGGCCTTTTGCCCGGCTGGCGACCTGAAGAACGTTACGATGTCGCGCAGTTCCTGTTCCGTGAAGGTCTTTTTGTAGCGCGCTATAAGCTCTGGCTCGAGCGATTCCCACGCCAGATATTTGCCGACGAACGCTTCCAGTTCCGGCTTGAACTGCCCAAGGCGCGGGTCGCGGCGCACCTGCAGCGCAACGATCTGACTGACCGCGAGCTGCATCCGCTCTTTTGCCTTCAGCAACACCAGCAGGTCCTTGACGGCCGCAAGGTGCGTGTCCTCGGCAGCGGCAGTCGGCCCAGCCAGCATCAAGCTCGCCGCCAGCGCGATGGCGCAGATGGGCTTCCGACTCATGTGAATAGACTTCATACCGACGGCTCCAACGGCAGGTTTGGCGGATACGCACTGGCTACGCCGAAGCGCAGACGGACCAACTTGCCGGGCGTTGGCTGGCGCGGGTTAGAATTGTCGCAGTTTCCGGCGCCAGAATGGATGTCGAAAGCCGATTTGACTATCCGGATGGTCCGAATGCACTTTGCAACATCGCGGAAGAATCCAACCGAAAGCAGCGGCTTGACGCTGCCCGGCCACCGGTCCGCGACTGACGGGCACGCGCCTGGTGATACTGACACCGTCCAGCGTTCCCCTGGTAAGCGCCCTGCGCCTCCAACCAGTCCCCGTTATCTCGATCTGCCGCTCACCTGCATGAGCTGACCGAAGCGTGAAAGGCCTCAGCAACCAATCGCTCGGCAAGTACGAGCTGCGCCAGGAAATTGGCCACGGTTCCATGGGCACCGTGTATCTCGCGATCGACACTTTCAGCGGCCAGCGTTATGCCATCAAGGTCGCAAATCCGGATTCATCGAAGCCCGAAAAGCTCGCGAGGCGCCATCGAAAACTCTTCTTCAACGAAGCGCGCGCGGCAGGACTGCTGCGTCATCCCAACATCGTTGGCGTGCAGGATGCCGGTGTTGAAGATGGGGTGCGCTATATCGTCATGGAGTTCGTGCCAAAGCACGAAACGCTCGCCGACTACTGCATGCCGGAGACGCTGCTGCCAGTCGAACATGTCGTCGAGATCATGTTGAAGTGTGCGATCGCGTTCGACTATGCGCACCGCAAGGGCGTCGTACACCGGGATATCAAGCCGAAGAACATCCTGCTGACCAGCGAACACGAGGTGAAGGTTGCCGACTTCGGCATCGCGCTCATCACGCAGGCGGAACAGGCCGAAGACACCCAGGTGCACGGTTATCTCGGCTCGCCGCTTTACATGTCGCCGGAACAGGCGCGCGGCGAGTCGATCAGCAATCAGGCCGATATCTTTTGTATCGGTGTTGTGCTCTACGAACTGCTGACCGGCCGTCATCCGTTCGCCGCCGAAACGCTGCCGGCCATCTCACACCGGATCACGCATGAAGCCCACGTGCCGGTTCAGGCGATGCGCCCGGAACTGCCGGAGATCTTTGCCCAGATCGTCGACCGCACGCTCAAGAAACACCCGGCCGGCCGCTACGCCACCGCGCTCGACCTCGCCGGCGACCTCGGCCTCATCTATGACCATATCCAGGTTCAGAACGACGATCTGACCGGACGGGAGAAATACAGCCGGGCCGCCAAGCTGTCGTTCTTCGGGGACTTCGCAGAAAACGAAATCTGGGAAGTCATCAACGCCAGTCTCTGGCAGGACTTCGGCGATGGCGAAGAGATCATCGCAGCGGGCGAAGACGTGACGTCTTTCTTCGTACTGGTATCGGGCTCGGTCAATATCCGCCGTAATGACAAGGACGTAGACCGGCTCGAAGCGGGCGCGTGTTTTGGTGAGGTCGGCTACATTACGAAGCGAAGCCGTTCAGCGAGCGTTGTCGCAGCCGAGGCGGTAACCGTCATGAAAGTGCGCGCAACGCTCATCGAACGCACCACTCAAGGGTGCCAGCTGCAGGTTCACCGCGCGTTCATGAGCACGATGGCCGACCGGCTCGAACGCGCAACCGAGATCATTGCCGAATGGGACGTCGGCTGACACCGACACTTCGGGACATCGGCTTACAACGTCAGACCGTGGTCGCGCCCGCGTGGGCCACCGTAAGCACTTCAACCGCCTCGCCAAGGCCACGCACCGGCACGCTGCCGATCGTCTGGAAGTGCACATCCGGCGTCGCCTCCGCTACCGCCGCGCTTACCAGCAGATGCGTGCCGTGTTCTTTGTTCATCGCTTCGAGACGCGCGGCCAGGTTGACGGTGTCGCCGTGCACCGTATAGCTCTCACGGCCCGCTCCGCCGACGCTGCCAGCCACCACCGGCCCGAGCGCGATACCTGCGCGGATCGAGAGTTGCTCTCCCGCGAACGTGCGCGCATTGACCGCATCCGCGGCCTCCAGCGCCGCTTCCACCGCGTGCCGGGCGTGGTCCGGATCGTCGAGCGGTACGTTGAACGTCGCCAGCACCGCATCGCCCTGAAACTGCGTGATGATGCCGCCCCGCTCGCTGATGATGCGGCTCACCACGTCGAAGTACTCGTTCAGCACGCCCATCGTTCCCGTCGGGCCGACGCGCTCGGTCATCGCCGTGAAACCCGCCAGATCGATGAACAGGATCGACGCTTCACGCTCCACTGGCGCCAGCGCGCCACGGTCTGCGATCAACGCTTCGGTGATGACCGGCGGCACGTAGCGCCCGAACAGCTGACTCACCTCGGCCCGCTCGCGTTCGGCGACAATCTGCTGCCTGACGATAGTGCGCGCCCTTGCCATCACGAGCGCAATGAGCACCGCGACCACCACAAAGGCAACTGCCTCCTGCACGCGGCTGCCCTGCCCGCCGAAGTTGGCGTTTAAGAACAGCGCGTCGAACTGTTCGCGCGTCGGATTGGTCGGCAGGTCTACCCAGTTGATCACGTCCGGCATGTCTTGCACCACCCAGAAATAGCCGCCGAGCCACACTGCCGCACCGACGCAGCCCGTCCACAAGACCAGACCTGGAGAGAAACTGAACGCCGCGATGCCGAGCAGAACGAAGTAGAACGGAAAGTTGGGATTCCGGTACGACACCACCTGCGGCAAATCGAGCCCGGGATACATCGGCTGCGTGACGACAAGCGACGTCAGTACCAACAGATCGACGGTGATGAAGAAATACTTGACCCAAGCGCGGTCAAGGCGTGAACCGATGAGCGCGTAGTGAACAATGCCCAGTACTGCGAATGCACCGAGCAAGCCAAGAAAACCCGCCGCCCGCTCGGGCTCGAAACTGCGCGAGACGCCGAACCAGAGCGCCATCAGTACCAGCGCGACCAGCCGGCCGATGATAGCGAGGCGCAATCCCTGTTCTTCCGCCCGCTTGAACGTCACGTCGAGCGACGCATCTGCAGAGCGGGCCTCGCCGGTTTGATCTGAATGTATCACCGCACCGGAATCCTCAACTGCCGTCGGTTGCCGCATTCTTCTGGCGTCCTGGGCTGGCGCCATCGAGGTTGCGCGCCCGGACCGATCATGTCACGACTGAGAGTGACGATTGGCAATTGGGTTCCTCGGCTTGCGAAGTCGTGTTGTCGGCACGCCAACGCAAATAGCCGCGCGAACGAGGGTTGAGAACGACGTGAAGATCCCGGCCATCACCCTGCTTGGCTGCGATTCGCCCATGGCCGGGGCGGTGCTGCATTCCCTATTGGAGGCCGAGCTGCCATTGGCGGAAGTTCTGATCGCGGCGCCGCCGCCAGAACCGCCGTCAGCGCATTCCCTCCCTGTAGCGCGCCTCGACGAACTGGCGGGCGGCGCAAAGGACGCAGGCATCTGCGTTCGTTACTGCGGCGCAGATTCAGTCCCTGCGATACACCGGGCGCTGGAAGGTGGATGTGAGCTTCTGCTGGTCGCTTGCCTGCGCACCATTTTGACTTCCGAGATCATCGGCCTGGCGCGCGAATGCGTCTTGAACGTGCATCCGTCGAAGTTACCGGCGTTCAGGGGACCCGCGCCCATGTTCTGGCAACTGCGCGACGGCTTACGCGAAACCGCGGTATCGGTGCATGCCGTGACGACACGCATAGACGCAGGCGCGGTGTTGGCTCACGCGCCGGTCGCATTGCCTGATGACATTCACGAGCTAGCCGCCGAGGCTCTCGCCGGCGCCGCGGCCGGTGAGGCCCTGCGAAACGCGCTGTCGGACTGGCCTGAACTCCAATGGCGCACACAAGATGAAACGGCGGCCACCTATCAGCGTCAGCCCGGCCCGGAGGATTTCCGCATCGATGCGCAGACCTGGACGGCGGAGCGCGCCTATCGGTTCATGCGCGCAACCACCTGGCGGCGGCAGCCGTATCCGATCCACGGATCTGGTTGGAGCGCGATTGCGACCCACCCGCTGCACGTGGTTGAAACTCGCGAAGGTGGCGAGCATGCGGCGCCCCGACAGTTGGATGCGCGTACGCTCGAACTGCCGTTTTCGGAGGGTTTGCTGGCGGCTAGAGGCTATTGGCTGGACGGGGGTTGAAGGCGCGCGGAGGACAGCCTGTACTCCGGTAATCCCCCATTTCTAATCGGCTTGAGAAGTGGAGTCAGGCCGCCATCGCCAATCTCTGTTTCGGGGTGAACCCTCGCAGGGCCGTGTTCGGCCGTTCGTTGTTGTACGTCCAGAGCCATCGTGTCGCATAGTCCTGAACCCGTTGGATGGATTCGAACAGATACCGCGCGAGCCAGTCCTAGCGCACGGTTCGGCTGTATCGCTCGACATAGCCGTTTTAGTGTGGCGTGCCCGGTTGAATGTACTCCAGGCGAATCCCACGCCGATCTGCCCAGTTCATCAATGCGCCGCTGATGTATTCGGGGCCTTTGTCGCACCGAAGAATCTGTGGCACGCCGCGCCACTCGATCAATTGCTCGAGGACACGGATGACCCGTGCAGACGGCAACGAGAAGTCTGCCTCGATGGCCAGACCTTCGCGGTTGAAGTCGTCGAGCACTTTAAACAACCGGAAGCTACGTCCATCCGCAAGACTGTCGTGCATGAAGTCCATCGACCGGGTATTGTTGACACCCCCAGGCACCGACAGCGGTTCGGATTTTTCTCTTACCGGACGATTCTTCGGCTTAATGCGCAGGCTCAGCTCCAGTTCGCGATATGTTCGATACACGCGCTTGTGATTGAAGCCAAAGCCCTTGACGTTGCGAAGGTAAAGAAAACACAGCCGAATCCCCAATTGCGTTGATTGTGCGTCAGCCTGACCAGCCAATCGGCAATTAGCGCATTGTCATCGGACAGCTTCGGCTGGTACCGATAGCACGTCTCACTGATGCTAAACGCCCGACATGCCACACGAACACTGGTGGCATGGGCCGCTCGCGCTTTCTTGGCCATCTCGGGCCGGCAAGATGGCCGCAGTACTTTCCCTTGAGCGCTTCCGTTCGGATCTCAGACACCAGACGTTCCTCGGCGTACATCTGCTTCAAACGCCGGTTCTCTTCTTCCAGCTCCTTGAGCCGGGCCATCAGAGATGCTTCCATGCCGCAGTACTTCGAGTGCGACTTTTAGAACGTGGCGCCGCTCATAACGTGTTCACGGCAGAGATCTGGCACGGGCGTGCCGGCCTCGGCCTGCTTCAGGATGCTGAGGGCCTGAGCGTCGGTTAATCGGGGATTCTTCATGCGGAATCTCTTTCGTTCACATGCCGAGAAAATTCCACTTCTGAACAGCGCTGCTTTTCGGGGGGATTACCCGAGTGGTTTGTTACAGCCTGGTGCGCTGACGGTCACTTGGTCAAATTGAGCAGGTCCTGGGCGGACCGCAGATCTTCAGTGTCAAAGCCCTCTTCGAAGGATTCATAGATCGGAGTCAGTACCTCGCTTGCCAGTTGTCGCTCTCCTCGCTGGGTCAGAAGCCGAGCCAGACTCGTCGCGGCTCGAAGTTCCAGGGACCGTGCCCCTACCGCTCTGCTGATCTGAATCGCTTCGCGAAATCTCATCTCAGCTTTTGCGAGATCTGGGCTATCGGCAATGAGCAATGCTTCGCCAACGAGCCGATGCAGTTCTGGCTGCAGGGCCGTCTGTGAAGAGTCGGCAGCGATTTGCAGCCCGTCGCTGAGACACCTGCACGCATCCTCGAAACTCCCGCGGCGGATATATGCAGCCCCAAGTGTTCCAAGCATCTCCGGCACAAAGGCTATTGTGCCGCCGCGTCTCCATTCTGAGATTGGGTTGCCGATATCAGCCGGTTGTGTGGTGCTAATGCCCAAATCCAGGTTAGCAGCATGCAACAAGTGCAACCCGACCCAGCGATGCTGGACATTGCCTTGCTGGTCGCAGTGCGCAATTAACCGCTCCGAGTACTCGTGAACACGGGCTGGCTCTTGACGAAGGTGATGGAGTTGAGCGCAATACTCAAGCGCATTGGTCAACGTCATTGCGTGTTTCGACTGTTCTGCTAACTGCAGCGCTTGATCCATCCTTGACACCGACTGGGTCGGATAGCCGAGATACCACAGAGCCAACGCATCCCTGGCGGCACACATCATCCCCAGGTCAATGCCGTAGCGAACAGTCAACTCACCGTGCTCTTGAGGACGATACAGATCCGCCCCTCGTGCCAGTTCCGTGTGCGCACGCTCAAGCGAGCCACTCAGATATAGGCTGATTCCAAGAACTGTCTGCGCTGCAAGCTGCTGTTCGGAGTTCTTGCTGACATTCGCATCGTGGCGAAGTGATTCGCCGATCGCAATGGCAGCATCGTAATCACCGCGCGCATTGTGAATTCGAGCCCTGGTCCATCTAATGAGGAAGGTCTCCTCTGGCGTTCCAACGAAGCCCGCTAACTCATCGGCCCGCTCATAGTTCGCGACGACTCGTTGCGCTCCAAAGCCATCTATTGCTTGGAGTGCAGGCCCGAGAAGTGCCCGCAGCGTGAACTCCCGCCTGTCCTGGCCCTCTAGATCTGAGCGGCCACAGAGGAGGTCTAGAGCGGTTGATAGGTGCTGTATCGCTTCCACATTGGCTGAACGCTGCAATGCATGCTCGCCGGCGCGCTGGTAGTCATTGATCGCGCTTTCGTACGCGCCGGCTTCCCTCCAATGATGCGCCCTCAACTCAATCTCAGTCTGGTTGATGTCCGCCAGGCACAGTGCAACTCGTTCATGTAGTGCGCTTCTCGCGGTTCGCAATAGTGAAGCGTACGCAGCATCTCGAATGAGCGCGTGCTTGAAGCGGCATTCCGCATCAGGCAGTTCGCCACGAATGGTCATCAGATCATTCTCAACCAAACTCGCCAACCCTTGACGTATGTCGTCGGGTTCACGTTCGAGGACGGCTTCCAGAACCTCATAGCGAAAATCTCTTCCTAGCACCGAGGCGACCTGCGCGACTTGCTTAGCAAGCGGATCGCGGTCGAGCCGCGACAACAGCGCGTCATGAAGGGTCGCGGGTAGCGAGGTTCGGACACCATCCGCCTCAGGCTCGTCCACAGTAGCGTGGGTAAGCTCCTCAATGAATAACGGTATGCCGTCTGCACGACCCAGCAAGACGTCCACCGCATCCTTCTCGAGGGCAACTCCGTCTTGGAGGATGGCTCGTAGCAGATTCTGGGATTCACGTAAGCCTAATCTGCTGAGCGTCAGGAGCGTTGTTGAAGGCGCGCCCGCCCATGGAATCTCGAACTCGGGTCGGAAGGTGAATACACCCAAAACCCTTGTATCTTCCAGTTCTGCCAAGACCTGCTCGATAACCTCCAGTGTCGAAGGGTCGGCCCAATGGAGATCCTCAAAGACGAGCAGCAGTGGGTAGCGCTTTGCGTGTCCTCGAAGCTGCCTGACCAATGCGGCTTTAACACGTTCTCTTAGTGCTCGGGGGGCTAGGTTGCCGAACTTGTCAGCGCTTGTCTGCGGGCGGGCAAGCCCCAGCAACTCAGCCAGTGCCGCCGAGTCATCGTCGGTACAGCCAACCTGTTCGAGTGACGCCGATAGACGTCGATAGTTCTCAGCGTTGCCATGAATTGGAGTGAGATTCGCAGAGTCCTTTAGCTGGGCCGCGAACGGATACAGCGGGCTGTTGGTGTGATGCGGTGAACACTGGAGTAGAAGTTGCTCATGTTCATTCGGTGGGAGTTGCTTGTGTAGCTCTTGAACTAGACGAGACTTCCCGATTCCAGCTTCTCCGCATAGGAAGATGGCATGGCCTTCACGGTCTAGGATTGCTTTCCAGCGCCTTTGCAGAAGAGCTAGTTCTTCTATCCGTCCGACAAGCGCTGTCGAGTATCTTCCACGTGTCGCTTTGAATCGGCTCTCCACTCGAAGCTCCGAGTCAACGCGCCACAATTCGATGGGGTCGTCAAAGCCCTTCAGATTAAACAGCCCCATGGAGGCGAAGCGGAAGAGTCTCTCGGTCAGACTTCGCGTGGAAGAAGCAACGGCGACAGACCCTGGGACGGCCGAAGACTCGACACGGGCTGCGAGATTCGGCGTTTCTCCGACTGCAGCCATTTCTTGCGCTTGACCCGTCCCAATGAGGTCGCCGACGACGACTGGACCCGTCGCTATGCCAACACGTGCTTCCAGCGTCAGACTTGTGCGTGTCAGCGCCTCTATGTTGATGCCAGATACAGCCTGTGTAAGTGCAAGCCCGGCTCGAATTGCCCGCTCAGCGTCGTCCTCGTGGGCCCTGGGGTAGCCGAAATAGGCTAGTACACCATCACCCATATACCTCGCCACAACACCCCCGAACTGCTCGATGGTTGTCGCTGCAACCTCTTGGTAGGCCCGATTAAGGGCACGGAGGTCTTCGATGTCCAGACGTCTCGACAGTTCAGTTGAGCCGACAAGGTCAGCGAACATGACGGTCAGCTGGCGTCTTTCCGCACGCTCTGCTGATGAATTGCCAACGCTGTTCGACACATCCTCAGCTTCGCCAGCGCTGCTCACATTGCGCCGGTTTGCCTCCGATTCATGCTTAGCCGCAGCCTTGAGCAACGTGATTCGATGCCCCGCTGCCTTTACGCCCATCTCCCGCAGGATCTCGTGGTCAAGATCCTCTAGGTGAGACAGCTCGATCGCATTCTCTTCGAATACGTCGGCGTATTGGCCAAGTTGTAGGGAATTCAGCCAGGATCGAACTGCGCTCATACCGACACTCTACCCGAGCAACCTTTCCGCGGAGAAGACCAGTCGTTCCGCGCTTCCTGACGAAACTTACATTCCCGAAGAAAAACGGAACAAGAATCCACGGCAGCTTGTGGCTAACAGCGGACGCCGTGCTGACTGCACTAATTCGTCCCAAAAGCGGTCAAGCAATCTCTCGCAAACGGTCGTTTACGAGAGACTCGCCCAGCCAACCGGTTTTAGCCGTCCGCAGTCTCTTATAGTTATCTCTCGCAATAGCCCCTTTTAATTCGTCTGTCGTTTACGGATTGCGAGAGACTCGACGAAGAACGCCCGAACGAAGAAACCCGGCCAATCAATACTGATTGGTTTTCAGCGCTTTTCAACCGATGGCCAGAAGCTCGAGCTGCAGCGCTATGCGCTCACCGACGTGGGCGTTCACCGCGACCATCTGTACGAGGACAAGCGCTCCGGTACCAAATCTGGTCGGCCTGGTCTCGAGCGCGCCGCTCGGGCTTGCCCGGCAGGCGACGCTCTGGGGGACTGGCGTCTTGACCGGCTGTGGCGGCCGCTCAAAGACCTCATCGTCATTGTCGAGCAGCTTGAGGAACGGCGCGTTGGGCTTCGCAGTGTTGACGAGAATATCGACACGACCACGACGTCTGGCCGGCTCTTTCTTCCACATCATGGGCGCTTTGGTTGAGTTTGAGCGCAACTTGGTGCGCGAGCGAACCCGGGCCGGACTCATGGCGGCCAAACGCCGCGGTCGACTATCCGGCCCGAAGCGGCGATTTGGAGAGACTCATAGGAAAGTGGGGTACACCCTTCTCAAGGAAGGCGAACTCGCAGCCGGGGAGAATGTCGACCAGCTCAAGGTCTCGCCAGCGACAATCTACCGGTATTTTCCCGGTGGCCGAGAGGGAATCGGAGACTCAATTCTGGGCGACCTGACTCCGCGGGAATTCAGGCCGCCGACCACAAAGTCCGCGGCGTGCTCGCTGAGCAATTCGACGTCGTGGAATAATCGACGACACGACCCACGAACAGAACGCCGTGCACCCTCGTCCCGTCTTCAACAAAACCGAGTATCAAACCGCCCCGCCAGACTGATCTCTTCCTCAAACCCGAACTTCGAAAGATCGTCCATCCGCTGCGGATAGAGAATCCCGTCGAGGTGATCCATCTCATGCTGCACAACGCGCGCATGAAAGCCGCTCGCCTCGCGGTCGATGGCATCGCCGTTCGCATCGACGCCAACGTAGCGAATATGCTCGTATCGCGGCACCACGCCCCGCATACCGGGAATGCTCAAACAACCTTCCCAGCCGTTGGCACGTTCATCTGAGAGCGCAGTGACGGTCGGGTTGACCAGCACGGTCGGCGGGATCGCGCCCGCGTCTTCATAACGCGGGCTGGATTCGACGCCGAACACCATGACGCGCAAGCCCACACCGATCTGCGGTGCGGCGAGACCGATGCCGCTTCGTGCCGCCATCGTGTCCCACATATCCTCGATGAGCACTTTGAATTCATCGGTGCCGATTTCCGTGACCAGTTCGGCGACCTGATGCAAAAACGGGTCGCCCATTCTCAACACGCGGCGCTCAGCCATTTTTCCGCCCCTGGTGCTCCACAATCGGCTGGCAGTCTGGCGCGATGCCACCTGCGCTGCAACCGCGAATAAAAGTGAACGAATACAATCAGTTCGGGCTACAATATCGCGCTTTTAACGAACGAGGCAGGCGACGTTCACGATGGCAGGTCATAGCAAATGGGCCAACATTCAGCATCGCAAGAAGGCCCAGGATGCGAAACGCGGCAAATTGTTCACGAAGCTCATACGCGAGGTCGCCGTCGCTGCCCGCATGGGCGGGGGCGACCCCAACTCCAATTCGCGCCTGCGCCTTGCCGTCGATAAAGCCGTCTCCGGCAACGTCCCTAAAGACACCGTCGAGCGTGCGATCAAGCGCGCGGCCGGCGATGGCGACAACCAGAACATCGAGGAAGTGCGCTACGAAGGCTACGGCCCCGGTGGCGTGGCGGTGATGGCCGACTGCATGACGGACAATCGCAATCGCACGGTCTCAGGCGTGCGCCACGCGTTTACAAAATCTGGCGGAAATCTTGGGACGGACGGTTCGGTCGCTTATCTCTTCAGCAAGGTCGGGCAGCTTTGTTTTCCGGTGGGCGCCGATGAAGACACGATCATGGAGGCGGCGCTGGAAGCCGGCGCCGATGATGTCGTGACGAACGACGACGGCTCTATCGATGTGCTGACCGCGCCCGATCAGTTCATGGAGATCAAAGACGCGCTGACGGGCCTGGCACCAGAGTCGGCGGAAGTGACGATGCGCCCATCCACGAGCGTGCAGCTCGACGCGGGCGATGCGCGCAAGATGATGCGCCTCTTAGAAGCGCTGGAAGACCTGGACGATGTGCAGGAGGTGTATTCCAACGCGGACATTTCGGAAGAGATCCTTGCCGAACTCGATTGATCTCGGCCTCCCGCCGCCGGCGACGCGCGGAGAACGCACGTGACAGGCCGGGTCCGCATTCTCGGCATCGACCCGGGGTCGCGCGTGACGGGGTATGGCGTGGTGGATAGCGACGGACGTTCGTCCCGGCACGTCGCGAGCGGTTGCATTCGCGCCGAGAGCGGTGAATTCACACATCGGCTGAAACAGATCTTCGATGGGATCAGCGCAGTGGTCGCGGAATACGAGCCAGGCGAAATCGCCATCGAAGAGGTGTTCGTGCACCGAAGCGTCAGTTCGGCCCTGAAACTCGGGCAGGCGCGCGGCGCCGCACTGGCGGCCGCGCTCGCGCGGTCGTTGCCGGTCGCCGAGTATTCGCCAACGCAGGTGAAGCGCTCGATCACCGGGCACGGGCATGCCGACAAGGTGCAGATCCAGCACATGGTGAAGCTGCTGGTCGGGCTTCACACGGACCTCGCGGCCGACCAGGCCGATGCGCTCGCCATCGCGATCTGCCACGCACACCACCGGGCGAGCCCGGTACCTACACCCGCGGCTGCCACGCTCGCGGGTGCGCGCCGCCGTCGCCGCCGGGCCGGGCCATGATCGGGTGGCTGAACGGCATTGTGCGGTCGAAACGCCCGCCCGCGCTGATCCTCGATGTGCAAGGCGTCGGTTATGAGCTCGAAGCGCCGATGTCGACATTTGCGGCGTTACCCGAGAACGGCGAGAAGTGCGCGCTCTTCGTACACCAGGTGATTCGTGATGATGCCAACAACCTGTACGCCTTCGCGGCTGAAAACGACCGCGACATCTTCAGGATGTTACTGAAGGTCAACGGCGTTGGAGCCAAGCTGGCCCTGGCGATCCTCTCCGGCATGAGCGTGGACGTCCTGGCGAATGCGGTCCACGACGGCGACACGGCGAGCCTGTCGAGACTGCCCGGTATCGGCAAGAAGACGGCTGAGCGACTGATCATCGAGATGCGCGACCGGCTGGCGCAGCTCCCGGTCTCCAGTGGCAGCGCGATGCCGGGTGTTGCACCGAGCCTCGCGGCCGCACCAGACCCCGGTGCCGAGGCGGTCAACGCGCTCGTAGCGTTGGGCTACAAGCCACCCGAAGCCAGCAAACGGGTCGCCGCGCTCGAAACCGAGGGGCTCGCAGTGGAAGAGATCGTGCGCCGCGCGCTACAGGCGAGCCTCGGCTGATGTTGCCCTGTAACCGAACCAGGAAGGTGTAGCCCGCGCTGATGGAACCGAACCCGCTAACGCGCGCCGACGGCTCGAGCGAAGACGACTTCGACCGGGCGATCCGCCCGAAACGGTTGACCGACTACGTCGGCCAGGCACCCGTTTGCGAGCAAATGGAGATATTCATCGAGGCGGCGCGCCGGCGGCGTGAAGCGCTCGATCACGTGCTGATCTTCGGCCCGCCGGGTCTCGGCAAAACGACGCTCGCACACATCATCGCCAACGAGCTCGAAGCCAATCTCAGGCAAACCTCGGGGCCCGTGCTCGACAAGGCCGGCGATCTGGCCGCCCTGCTCACCAATCTCGAACCGCACGACGTGCTGTTTATCGACGAGATCCACCGGCTGAATCCGATGGTGGAGGAGATCCTCTACCCGGCGATGGAGGACTACCAGCTCGATATCCTGATCGGCGAGGGGCCGGCCGCCCGCTCGCTCAAGCTGGACTTGCCGCCGTTCACGCTGGTTGGCGCCACGACGCGCGCTGGCTTGCTGACATCGCCGCTTCGCGACCGGTTCGGCATCGTGCAGCGCCTCGAATTCTACGAACCGGCCGACCTCGCCCGGATCGTGACCCGTTCGGCCGGCATCCTGGGCATGCAGATCGATGCCGAAGGCGCCGGCGAAATCGCCCGGCGCTCGCGCGGCACGCCGCGTATCGCGAACCGGTTGCTGCGTCGGGTGCGCGACTTTGCGGAGGTCAAGGGTGACGGTGTGGTCGATGAGACGATGGCCTCGCGTGCGCTCGACATGCTGGACGTGGACGCCGTCGGCTTCGACATGATGGATCGCAAGCTGCTGCTGGCTGTTCTGCAGAAATTTGATGGCGGTCCGGTCGGCATCGACAATCTGGCCGCCGCGATCGGAGAAGAACGCGGAACCATCGAAGACGTGCTGGAACCGTATCTCATCCAGCAGGGTTTCCTGATGCGCACCCCGCGTGGGCGGCTCGCGACCCGAAGCGCCTGGCAGCACTTCGGCATGCCGGCGCCGCAGCCGGCGCCGGGCGCCACTCAGGATCTCTTCTCCGACGATGGCGAGCGCTGAAGCCCGGGCGATGGAGAATGCTGCAGCACAACAGCCGGCCCCACCCAGCTTCACGTGGCCGGTGCGTGTCTATTACGAAGACACCGATGCCGGCGGCATCGTCTACTACGCGAACTACCTGCGTTTCATGGAGCGCGCGCGCAGTGAGTGGCTGCGCGCGCTCGGCGTCAGCCACCGGGAACTGCGCGATGCCAACGGCCTGCAGCTGGTGGTCGCGCGAGCAGACACCCATTACCGGCGACCCGCTGAACTCGACGACGAACTGACGGTGACGGTGAAGGTCGAACGCGTGCGCCGTGCGAGTCTGGATCTGCGTCAGGACGTCACTCGTGGGGGTGACGAATTGTTATGTACGAGCCGTGTTCAGGTTGCCTGCATGGATGCAGCCAATCACCGACCGCGGCCTTTTCCACCGTCTGTGCTGAGAGTCATCCAGTGACAACCGACATGTCTATTTTCGAGCTGGTCCGTGATGCCAGCCTGCTGGTACAGCTGGTCATGCTGAGCCTGCTCGTCGCGTCCATGGTGTCGTGGACCGTCATCTTCAGAAAGTGGGGATTCTTCCGCGACGCGCGCGCCGCTGCCGAGGCCTTCGAGGACGAATTCTGGTCCGGCAAAGACCTCGTCAGCATGTACAACCGCATCAACGAGGCGGGTCACGAGTCTTCCGGCCTGGAGAAGATTTTCCAGTCGGGCTTTCGTGAATTTGCCCGTCTGAGGGGGCAACCGGGCATCGACGGACGTGCGATCGTCGAAGGCTCGCAACGCGCGATGCGGGTGGCCTTGAACCGGGAGGTCGACGACCTCGAGCAGTATCTGTCGTTCCTGGCGACGGTTGGATCGACCAGCCCCTACGTCGGTCTGTTCGGGACCGTCTGGGGGATCATGAACTCATTCCGCGCGCTCGGTAACGTCAGTCAGGCGACGCTCGCGATGGTCGCGCCCGGCATCGCCGAAGCGCTGATCGCAACGGCGATCGGGCTGTTTGCGGCCATCCCAGCCGTTATCGCCTACAACCGCTACGCCAACGATGCCGAGCGGCTGAGCAACCGTTACGACATTTTTGTCGAAGAGTTCTCCACCATCCTGCAGCGGCAGGTGCACGACTGATGCGCCAACCCCGCCACGCTGCCGGCCACGTTTATCCGATCGCATGAGCGAGACATAACCGCGCATGGCCAACGTAACGAAAAGCAAACGCGGCACGCGTCGTCCGATGGCGGAAATGAACGTGGTGCCATACATCGACGTGATGCTGGTGCTGCTGGTGATCTTCATGGTCACGGCGCCATTGCTGAGTCAGGGCGTCCGGGTCGATCTGCCGCGCGCCAGCGCAAACCCGATCGCCGAGAGCGACCAGCAGCCGGTTGTCGTCACCGTCGACGCGAGCGGACGGTATTACCTGAATCAGGGTGAAGATGCGCTGGAGCCGCTGCCGGCCAAACGGCTGATCGCGCGGGTCGCGGCGTATTTGAAACTGCATCCGGGAACGCAGGTGCTGGTGCGCGGCGACGAAGCGGCAAGCTACGGCGACGTGGTCGGCGCCATGGTTCTGCTACAGAAAGCCGGTGCACCCGGCGTTGGTCTGGTAACCCAAACACCGCCCAACTGACGAATCGGAAATGTTCGGCGAAAAGCTCTCGGTCATCTATGCCGTCCTCGTCCACGCAGGCCTCATCGGTCTGCTGACGGTGACGCTCGACTGGCGCAATGACCCCGACGAGCCGGTCGTCACCGAGAACATCATCCAGAGCATCGCCGTGCCGGACGATCTGCTGCGCGATGAGCTGCAGAAACTCCGCGATTTCGAAGCGGCCAAGCGCGCTGCCGAAAGCGAGCGGCTCGCGAAGCTGGAAGCGGAAGCGGCCGAACTCGAAGCCCGGCGGCAGGCCGAAGCGGACCGCCTCACCGAACTGGAACGCACGCGCCTCGAGCGCGAGCAGGCCAACAAACAGGCGCAGGTGGAAGCGGAATCCGAGCTGAGTCAGATGCGCGATGCGCAGGCCGAGCTGTCCGAGCGGTTGGAGGAACTGGAGCGGAACCGGGCTGAAACCACCGCCGATCTGGAGGCTGAACGCCAGCGGGTCGAACAGGCCGCTGCCGACGCCAGAAGTGAAGAACAGCGCCGGGCGGAAGCCGAGCGCCAGCGCGAACAGGCCGAACAGGAAAGCCAACGCCTCGAAGACCTGGCGAAAAGTGCGCGGGAAACCACCGAGGCCCTGAATGCGCAGGCGGAAGAAGCGGAACGCCAGCGCGACGCCGCCGAGGTACGCCGGGAGGCGGCAGAGCTTGAGAGGCGTCGAATCGAGAAGGAGCGCGCCGAGACGCTGAGCGAGACGGCAGTGGCCAAAGCAGAGCGCGAGCGCCTGGAACAGGAAGCGGTCGCGGCGGAAGAGCGGCGGCGGGTCGCAGACGAACAGCGCGCGTCGGCTGAAGAAGCCCGTAAGAAGCTGATCGCCGATCGCAACGCCGCGGAGCGCGCGCGCGTAGAAGCAGAGGCCCTGCGGGCAGACGCCGAAGAGCGCCGCCTGCAGGCTGAGCGCGATCGCGAGCGGCTGCAGGCGGAAACCGAGGCCGAACAAGCGCGGAAGCTCGAAGCACTGCGCGAACGCGAGCGCGTAGAGCAGGAGAGGGAACTCGCCGAACAGCGCAAGCGCGACGCGGAGCTGGCGCGTTTGCAGCTCGAGAAAGAGCAGCAGATCGCCGAAGAGCGGCGCCTACAGGCGGAACGCGAGCGACTGGCGGCCGAGCGCGAACGTGAGCGGCTCGAACAGGAGCAGGCTCGCGCCGAGGAAGGTCGGCGTCTGGCTGAAGAGGAACGCCAACGCGCCGAGGCGGCACGCCTGCAGGAAGAGGACAGGCGTCGCGAGCTCGAAGAAGAGCGGGCAGCGGCGGAACTCGCCCGGGCTCGGGCGGAAGAGGCTGAGCGCCTGGCCCGGGAACGGCGCGAGCAGGCGGAGAAAGAGCGGCTCGAAGAAGAGGCCAGACAGCGCGAGGCGGAACGTCTGGCCGCCGTGGAGCAGGAACGCGCTCGCGCCGAGCGTGAAGAAGCTGAGCGGGTCAAGTCCGAAGCTGCCGCTGAAGCCGAGCGCATCACCACACTTCGCGAGCGTCTCGCAGAGGAGCGGCGACAAATTGTTGCGGCAACGCGTGCGGCGGCCGAGCAGACCCGGGAAGCCGAGGCAGAGCAGCAACGCGCACAGGAGAAAACGCGCATCGCTGAAGCCGCCGCCAAACGCCTTGCGAGTGAGCGCAGACGCAAAGCAGCTGCCGAGGCCCTTCGGCAGAGCCTTGCGGACGAACAGGCGTCACTGCAGCGTGAGCGCGCCGAGGTGCTAGATAAGGAGAGACTCCGCTACCATTCGCGCATTCGCACGGCGGTGCAGAAATCCTGGCGGCGCCCGAAAAATCTACCGGCCGGCCTGAAAGCGGAAGTGCGCGTCGTACAGACCCGCGAGGGCGCGGTCGACAGCGTCAGGATCATCCGCAGCAGCGGTAATCTGGCGTTCGACCGGTCGGTAGAGCAGGCGGTGCGCCGGGCCGCACCGCTGCCGGAACCGCGTGACACTTCACTGTTCCAACCGACCATCCGATTTACCTTTGCCCCGGGAGGCTGATGCCATGAAGATTGTCCTGTTGGCCGGGCTGCTGTTGACCGCGCTTAGCGCGCTGGCGCAGGAGCAGGACATCAGCATCGTCGTCGATCGCGGTGAAGAGGGCGCTATCGACATCGCCGTGGTGCCGTTCGGTTGGGACCGCCCCGGGCGCCCGCCAGTCGATCTGGCCTCGATCATCACCAACGACCTGAACCGCAGCGGCGTCTTCGCGCCGATGGACCGCGTCGCACTGCCCGAGCGCCCGGTGGGCGATCGCGACATCAGCTTCCCGGTCTGGCGCCGCAAGACGAGCTATCTGGTGGTCGGCAAGCTGATCCCCAAAGCGCAGGGGCGCTACACCGTGCAGTTTCGCCTGTTCGACGTGTTGAAACGCGATGAACGGCTCGGTCTTGGCGGTACGCAGCTGACGGGGCTGCAGTTCGACCGGTCAGAAACCGAACTCCGCGGCACCGCGCACGACATCAGCGATCGCATCTACGAGGCAATCACCGGGCTGCCCGGTGCGTTCAATACGCGTATCGCCTACATCACGGAACACAAAGGCAAAGACGGCAACAAGGACTACTCGCTGAAAATCGCCGACAGCGACGGCTACAACGCCACTTCGGTGCTGAACTCAAGGCAGCCGATCATGTCGCCCACGTGGTCGCCGAACGGCGCGCGCCTCGCCTACGTGTCATTCGAGGGGCGCCGCGCCAGCATCTATCTGCAGGACCTCGCCACCGGTTCGCGGCAACGGCTGAGCTCGTTTCCGGGGATCAACGGTGCGCCGGCCTTTTCGCCGGATGGCACGCGCATGGCGTTGACATTGTCGAAGGATGGCAATCCGGAAATCTACGTGCTGCATCTGCGGTCGCGAAAACTCAAGCGCCTCACGCGCCACCCGGCGATCGACACCGAGGCGTCCTGGTCGGCCGACGGGCGTGGGCTGGTCTTCACGTCCGATCGGAGTGGCGGCCCGCAGATCTACTGGATTTCAGCCAACGGCGGCGAACCGAAGCGACTGACGTTCGAAGGCAATTACAACGCCGGGGCCAGTTTTTCGCCGAACGGCCGCGAGATCGCGATGGTGCACAACGGTGGCCGCGGCTATCAGATAGCGCTGATGAATCTCGAAACGCGGAAGGTTCAGGTGCTGACGAAATCGCGCCTGGACGACTCGCCGAGCTTCTCGCCAAACGGTGCGATGGTGCTCTACTCGACCACCAGCAACGCGGGCGCGACGCTGGCGGCCGTGACGACGGATGGACGCGCGCCGCAAACGCTCGCGCTGCGCTCAGGAGGACTGGTGCGGGATCCGGCCTGGGCGCCATCCAGATAGGCGTGCCGGCAGACGGAAACGGCCCGGGCCGAAACTGCGAGGCCGGAGGCGGCAAGGCCTCAAACGAGATGTACGTCGCGATACAAACATAGCTATGGGAAACTATGCCGGGGGTACGGTTCATTCACGAATCGGCATCGGGCATCGAACTGGGGGCCATGATCATGATGATTTCAACGCCTGTACGCACCTGGCCGCTGCGCGTAAGCGCCGCACTGCTGGCGGGATTGTTGCTGGGTGCCTGCTCCAGCACGGCAGAGCAGGACGACGCCGCGGTCGAAAACCGCAACGTGATGTCGGGAGAGCCGCTGAAAGATGAAGCCACCACACAACCCGTGGTGGTCGAATCGCAACCGGCGCCCAACCCGCTGGACGATCCGAACAGCCTGCTGAGCAGCCGCGTCATCTACTTCGACTACGACAGCTCGGATGTGCGCGCCGAAGACCAGGCTCTGGTGGAGGCGCACGCGAACTATCTGGCGCAGAATCCGGGTCAGCGGGTCCTGCTGGAAGGTCATGCGGACGAGCGTGGGTCCCGGGAATACAACGTGGCGCTCGGCGAACGCCGCGCGCTCGCTATCGGCAAGCTGATGCAGCTGCTGGGCGTGTCCGACACCCAGATGAGGGCCGTCAGCTACGGCGAGGAGCGGCCGGCGGAGCCGGGGCACGACGAAGGCTCGTGGGCGC
Organism: Pseudomonadota bacterium; assembly: GCA_039030335.1. GTDB lineage: Bacteria > Pseudomonadota > Gammaproteobacteria > HK1 > HK1 > JBCCEJ01. Next base: position 83,317 of record JBCCEJ010000010.1, read on the forward strand.
TGAACCGGCGCGTCGAACTCGTCTACAGGCGGCCTGGCCAGTCCTGACATGCCGGCCTCGTCTCGCTTGAGCTCGACCTTCGCCCGGGCGGGCGCCTTCGCCTGCGTGGGATTGTTGTGGGCGGATCTGTCGCACGCCCAGGCGCCGGTGCAAGGTCGTAGCGCGCAGGCCTCGGGCCAGTCGATCGAACTGAGACTGCGTCGCGTCGAGCAAAGCGCGCGCGCTGCATTAAGCCTGCTGAAGCAGATCGATGCCCTGCGCAGGGAAGTGCAGACGCTTCGCAACGCCAACGAGCGTTTGACGAATCGGCTCGAGCAGGCTGAGAACCGGCTGGAGACTTTGACCAGACGTCGACCCGCCGCGGCGCCGGCGGCGCCAGCGGCCGACAACGGTGCCGGAGACGAAAGCACGACCGACACGGCCGCGCAGGCGCAGTATGAGGGTGCGGTCGACCAGCTGATGGCAGCCAGATATCCAGACGCCATCAAATCTTTCACAACCTTCTTACAGGCACACGGCGATAGCCGGTTCGCCGGGAAAGCGCAGTATTTCCTCGCTGAATCACATTACCAGCAAGGTGATGTGAAATCGGCGCTGGCCGCGTATCAGCAGCTGTTGGCGCGTTTTCCGAACGACAGCAAAGTCCCGGAAAGCAGTCTGAAGATAGCTGACCTGCTGGACGAGCTGGGGCGCACCAAAGAGGCCATCTCGACGCTCCGCGCTGTGGTCACGAACTACCCGGGCACCACGTTCGAGTCGCTCGCCCGGCAACGGCTGGCCGAACTCGGCGGCTGAGCCTCCTCGGGTAGCATGGTTTCACCCGGCGTGCCGCTCAGCTCGAAAGCCGGCGGTGCCGGACGGTAACGTCCTTGCGTTTTTCGCTGTACCGACGGCCCAATTGCTCGGCGATGAATACGGAGCGGTGCTGACCGCCTGTACACCCGATGCAAACGGTCAGATAAGCCCGGTTATCAGCTTCAAAACGTGGGATCCAGACATCGAGAAAGGTGGCGATGCTCTCCGCCATCTCTTCGACCATCGGCTCACCGGCAAAGAACCGCTGCACCGCTGCATCCTGCCCGGTAAGACCGCGCAACGTGGGCTCCCAGTAAGGATTGGGCAGGCAGCGCACGTCGAACACGAGATCGGCACCTGCCGGCATACCGTGTTTGAATCCGAAAGACTCAAACAGCAGCGTCAATGACTGCGAGCTCGGGTGCTCAACCCGCTGTCGAATGAGATCGCGAAGCTGATGCAGGTTGATGAGCGTAGTGTCGATAACCGAGTCGGCCTGCTCACGAACGCCCATCAGCAAATCGCGTTCTTCCGCAATAGCCTCTTCCAACGTTCGGTCGGCGTCCGTTAGCGGGTGTTTGCGACGCGTCTCGCTGAACCGCTTCAGCAACACGTCGTCGACCGCTTCCAGGAACAGTACCTGGCCGATGAGACCACGTTCGCGAATGCGCGCGATGCGCCTGCCGAGGTCGGCCAGATCGGCGCCAGCGTTGCGGGCATCGATACTGACAGCGGTGCGGCGGGCGCGAACTGCCGGATCGTCGAGGAATGCGTCCAGCAGCCCGTCCGGTAGATTATCGACGCAATAGAAGCCGAGATCTTCGAGCGCGTGCATCGCGACGCTCTTGCCAGCGCCGGAGAGCCCGCTGACGACGATCAAGCTCATAGGAAAGAGGGCACCGCGTGGCGCCAGGCCTTGGGCGTGGCGCCGGAGTCAGGCCACGCCATGGTCGTGGCCGTCACCGCCATTCATGATACGCAGAATACAGTGCTCGTCATCGGCGGCACGCAGCGCCTCGCGCATGCTCGACTCGCTCAGCAGTCCGGCCAGGTCAGCCAATGTCTGGATGTGCTCGTCGATCGCCGCATCTGGCACCAGCAGACCGACGACGAAGTCGATCGGCTCGCGGTCGATAGCATCAAAATCGACCGGTTCACTCAGGCGGATACACGCGGCCCGCGCCTCGCGGGCGTCTGAATAGCGTGCGTGAGGGATGGCGATCCCAAAACCGAGGCCGGTCGATCCCAGCCGCTCACGTGCGAGTAGCGCGTCGAACACCTTTGCGGAGCTCAAATCCTCATCGCCTGCAGCCAACAGCACGCTCAACTGCTCCAGCGCCCGCTTCTTGCTTTTCGCGTCTACATCTATACGGATACGTTCTGGAGCAAGCAGGGTGGCGATGGACATATGTTCAGTGACCTCGCTTGTCGCCCGGCCGAACGCACGGGCTTACGCCCGGATCGCTCGGGGCGCAAACGCGTTGGGTGTGCGGTGTGGTTGTCGGCGTGGACACGGCGGGTGCAGATCCTGGAACAGAATAGGTCCGGCGCGGGCGCAATGATCGCAGCAAATTTGCAGAACGCAAGACTTTAATCGCGGTTGGCGCGAAAAACTGTCGCCGGCCGCGAGCTGCGGCCGGCGACATTGCACCCTTAACGGGGCGCGTGGCGCCGCTCGATGTTGCCGTGAAAGCGATCGCAACGCTTGCCTTTGTGCTTGCGAATCTGGCCATCCAGCTTGTCGACCAGCGCATCGATCGCCGCGTACATGCTGTGATCCACAGCGTCCGCGAATAGCTTGCCACCAGCCAGGTGAATCGTTGCCTCTGCCCTCTGGCGCTGCTTTTCGACCGACAACACGACGTGCGTCTGCGTGACGTGATCGTAGTGACGCTCCAGCTTCACAAGTTTGCTGGTGGCGTAGTCTCGTAGTGCCGTGGTGACTTCCAACTGCTGGCCGGTTACATCGATATGCATGTTCGGTCTCCTGCGTGGATGATGGCTTGCTGGCAAACGCCGGCGCGCCTCGTATCCGGGCGCCCCAGAGCGCCCGGGCCTTACACCAGGTATCGGCTTCGATCCGCGGCACTGACGTACCTGGACCGATAAATTCAGACATTGCTCGAACGACCAGGCGCGCCGCTGGACGCATTCACCGTCGAAGGCGCGCGGACGCCGGGCAATAGAAAGTTGTTCGATGGATGAGAGGGCTCGGCGATCGGTTCCGCTGCCAGCCACGCTACACCAGGCGTTTGCGTTCCGAGGAACTCGGAATCATCAGCGATTCGCGGTATTTGGCGACGGTTCGCCGCGCCACATTGATGCCTTGATCGCTCAGCATCTTGGCCAGTTTCGAATCGCTTAACGGCTTTACGGGATTTTCGCTGGCAATCAGCTTTTTCAGGATTGCGCGGATGGCTGTTGACGACGCCTCGCCACCGGAATCGGTGCTGACATGGCTGGAGAAGAAGTACTTCAGCTCGAAGACGCCTCGCGGCGTCAACATGTACTTCTGAGTCGTAACGCGCGAGATGGTGGATTCGTGCATCTCTACAACCTCAGCCACATCGTGCAGGACCATCGGCTTCATGGCCTCCGGGCCCTCATCGAAGAAGTCCCGCTGCCGTTCCACTATACACCTGGCCACTTTGAGAAGCGTCTCGCTGCGGCTCTGGAGGCTCTTGATGAACCAGCGCGCCTCCTGGAGATGGGTACGCATCGAGGTGTTTTCGGGGCTGCTGTCAGCTCGTCGAATAAGACTCGCGTAACCATCGTTGATGCGCAACCGCGGCAATGCCTCCTGATTGAGTTCGACCTGCCATTCACCATTTCGTTGCGACACCACGACGTCGGGCACGACGTATTCCGGGGGCTTGGGGTCGACCGCCTCGCCCGGCCGCGGGCTCAGCAGCTGAATCAGGGCCATGACTTCCTGGAGTTGCTCGCGGTCGAGGCGCAGCAGCCGCATCACCTGGGCGAAATCCCGGTTACCGAGCAGCTGCAGGCAGTCACCGACGAGCGCTTGCGCTTCTTCGCGCCAGGGGGTGTCCTCGGGCAACTGGTCCAGTTGAATCAGCAGACACTCGCGCAGATCGCGGGCGCCCACTCCCGGCGGTTCGAACTGCTGAATACGCGTCAGCACGGCCTGCACCTGATCTAACTCGATGTCTTCGACATGCGGCCTGAGACTCTCGTGAACGTCCTCGAGAGACAGGCTCAGGTAGCCGGAATCGTCGATGGCGTCGATGACGGCGGCAGCGATCAGCGCATCTTCCGGACTGAACCGCGCAAGTTCGGCCTGCCAGTAAAGCCGCTCGCTCAGGGATTGTTCAGCCCCGTGCTGAATGTCGCTGTCGATACCGGGTTCGGGCGCGCTAAGCGATGAGGGTGCAGACGACGGCTCGTAGATGTCTTCCCAGGCCGAATCGACTTCGAGTTCACCAGGAATGTCTAACGGGTCGACGGCCTCCAGGTCTTCCGCGGACGCGCCATCAAGCTCATCCTCGCGCTCCAGCATCATGTTGGAATCGAGCGCCTGCTGAACTTCCATCTGAAGCTCGAGAGTCGAGAGCTGCAGCAATCGAATCGCCTGCTGAAGCTGCGGTGTCATCGACAGCTGCTGGCCAATTCGCAGTTGCAGAGTAGGTTTCATCTGGCCTCGGCGCGATCCGCGTCAGCAGCAATTGGCGCACCAATTTGGGTCGTTGGTACGCGCGCTGCCTTTTGTATGCAAAGTCTAGACCAACGATGCACGGGCATGCACGGCAAGCGCGTGTGGTTGGCGCTGTGAAAACGTGCTGGGGCGCACGGAATGACAATCGCGAGGCGCTGCAAAGCGGCAAACTCGCCGTTGACGCTAAAGCCTGAACTCGTCGCCCAGATAAACTTCGCGAACCCGCTGGTCGCTGGAAATACTCGCCGGGTCACCTTCGCAGATCATCCGTCCGTCGCTCACGATGTACGCCCGGTCACAGATACTGAGCGCCTCGCGCACGCTGTGGTCAGTGATGAGCACACCGATGTCACGTTGACTCAAGTATCGGATGATGCGCTGGATCCCTGAGACCGAAATGGGGTCGACGCCAGCGAACGGCTCGTCCAGCAAAACGAAGCTCGGCCGTGAAGCGAGCGTGCGCGCGATCTCCACACGTCGCCGTTCCCCGCCGGACAGTGCTTCGCCGCGGCGGTCGTGCAGGTGACTTATCTCGAGTTCACCGAGCAGGTGTTCGACTTCGGCATATCGATCGCGGCTGGAAAGTTCGGGACGGGCCTCGAGGATGGCGAGAACGTTGTCCGCGACGCTCAACTTGCGAAAGATAGATGGCTCCTGCGGCAGGTATCCGAGCCCGCGGCGAGCCCTCACGTGCATCGGCATCCCGCTCAGATCCTCCTGGTCGAGGAGCACGCGCCCACCGTCCAGCGGCACCAGACCGACGATCATGTAGAAGCTGGTGGTCTTGCCGGCACCGTTCGGGCCCAGAAGGCCCACGACCTCGCCGCTGCCGACCATCAGGCTGACGTCGCTCACAACTTCCCGCCCGGCGTAGCTCTTCGCCAGGTTATGTGCGCTCAGCAGACTCACTGCTTGGTTGGTTCGATCAGGATTCGCACACGGCCCTTGGACTTGCGCGGCTTGCCCTTGCCACTGCCCTTCGCCGCCGCGGTAGGCTTCGATTCCGCTTTGATGCGACTTCGCGCCGTATCGTAGACGATGCGGTCCGCAGAGACTTTACTGGTGCCTTGCGCAAGCTCCGCGTTGTTGATGAGGATCATCGTGTTGGTGCTCACCAGATACTCGATCCTCGACCCCTTGGCACGCTGGTATTCGTTACCCTCATCCTGCTTCTGGCGGAAGCGCGCGGGCCGGCCGGTAGCCACGAGCTTGGAGAGTTCGCGCGTCGGGCTGTAGTACATCGTTACGACGTCACCAGTGATGCGAATCGTGCCCTGCACCACGATGACCTTCCCCTTGTAGACCGTGATACGGCGCAGGTCGTCAGCTTCAGCCCAATCGGCTTCGATGGTTATCGGCTGGTCCTTGTCGGTTCGCGCGGCGTGAGCGGGCAGCAGTACAACGGTGGCCAGCAGCCCGAGTAACGCTAACGTTGGTTTCGAGATCATATTCAATCGCTGCCCGATCGGCTCTCTTGCAGATGGCCGGTAACGTGCGTGCGCACCTGAGCCAGCAATTCCAGACGGCTTTCCGTCAGAAAAGCGCGCATGCCCACGCCGACTGAACGCTGGTCGGCCGTGCGGATCGTCACCGGCTTATCTGTTTCACCATAGTCGGTCGCTGGAAGTATACGCAGGTCGCGAGTGTGTATATCGATGAGCCGCTCCCCGGAATCCCCTATGCGCCAAACGTGCACCGCGCCCAGCAGGATAACCACATCCCCGGCCGCAGAAATCCAGCCGCGCTCCGATCGCACGTGCCAGGCGGGCGCGTCGGTTTGATACATGATGAGGTAGGGTTCTTCGAGTTCCTTGGTATTCGTACTCGGGAAATGTACGAGTTCACGGGCCTTGAGCGTTCGGTCGGGCGAACCGTCGGGCCCCATGAACGTTGTGACAAACTCCTCCATGAAAAAGTCCGGCGTATCGACGCGGGGGCGCCCCTCGGGCTTGGTCGCCTCGTCGAACTGGCGCAGCGCGATCGCAGTTGCAGCTGCGAGCACCAGCAGCGTCAGCGTCGGCAGCCAGCGGCGGACTTCAATGCGGCTCAAGATCCAGAGTCCTGCAGGGTTGGCGCCCTCCGCCGCAACCAGTCGTGCGGCGAATAGTGGCATCGCATTAACATAGAAGCGACATTCTCCCCCCGGACAGCTCCCTCACCAAGTGCGCGCAATGATTCTGGCCGCCGGTCGCGGCAAACGCATGGGTTCCCTCACGCAGACCTGCCCGAAACCGCTGCTGCAAGCGGGCGGCGTCACGCTCATTGAGCACGTCATCGCGCAGCTGCTGAACGCGGGCATCCGCGAGTTCGTCATCAATCACGCTTATCTGGGACACAGAATCGTCGAACATCTGGGGGATGGCCGGCGTTTCGGCGCGGACATCGTGTACGCGGCGGAGCCGGAGGGTGCACTGGAGACTGGCGGCGGCATCATGGCCGCCCTGCCATTGTTGGGCCCGGACCCGTTTCTCGTCGCGAACGCCGACGTCTGGTGCGACCTGGACCTTGCGACGCTCCCCTGGGTCCCGGCCGGCCTGGCACATCTGGTGCTGGTCGCAAACCCCGACCACCACGCGGCGGGCGACTTTGCCGTCGGCGCCGATGGTCGGCTGAACGCGTACGGCGAGCCGCGATTCACGATGGCCGGGATCAGCGTTTTCCGCCCCGAACTCTGGAACGGTTGCCGACCCGGTCGTTTCCGCATTCCGCCGCTGTTGAGGTACTACATGGGTTTGGGGCAGGTGTCTGGCGAAGTCTACGCCGGGCGCTGGTCTGATGTCGGGACACCCGAGCGTCTGGCCGCGCTGGACGCGGAACTGCGACGCGAATCCCGGCGGTCCTGACCGCGCTGTCCCGCCTCAGCGCATCGGGTCAGCGGGCCTGGATGCGCTGAAACGGGTGGCGCTGCGGCTGCCTGAGTCCCGGTTCTGCCCGTCCGGGGTAGGGCATTCATAGTGTGTGTCCGTTTCAGCCGTCCAGCCCCCGCGCAAAGTGTGTGTCCGTTTCAGCCAATGGAATCTAGGCCTACGCGGCCTGAGGTGTTCGCCTACGCGCGCGCGTCCGTTGTGCTGAAGACAGCGCCGCGGGCATCTCTAAACTGGTTGTGTCTGAACGGCTTGCCGGGCTTCACGGCACGGGTCGCCGCAGTCAGACGGGAAGTTAAAGGAACACGAACTGGCAGCGCTGGACTTCCGGCCGCCGGTTCGCCCGACCACAACAACATGGAGTAACACTACGATGCGTGGACTCAACCACACCATTGCTGCCGCCATACTGGCGTTCGGCCTCACCAATCCTCTGCTCGCTGTCGAGCCGGTCGATATCAACGCCGCAGATGCCGCAACCATCGCGGCCGCAATCGATGGCGTAGGTCTCAAGCGTGCTGCGGCAATCGTCGCCTACCGCGAGGCAAACGGGCCGTTCACCTCGGTGCAGGATCTGACGATGGTGCGCGGTGTCGGCGAGAAGACGGTGAACGCGGCTGCCAAGAACCTGGTGGCTCGCTAGCTACACCAACCATGGACTGAGTCGCACTTGAGCGACATGCAAATCGAGGCACGGCAGCGCCGTATGGCGCCGCCGTGACCCCGCCGCTTCCAGAAGGCCCGAGCGGCCACAGTGCGCGCCTGGCTGGCCGCTAGCTGGCCGCGCTCCGCTCCGTGGCCCCAACGTGTGTCATGAACTTCTCGAGCGACTCGTAAGGCTGCGCGCCTACTACGCCGTAACCACCAGCCACGAACGTCGGAACACCAGTGACCCCAACGCCGCGGGAATGGTGCCAGTGCTCATCGATCGCATGGCTGAAGCGCCGTTCGGTCAGCACTGCGCGCGCCTCATCGGGATCGAGACCAACGCTTGCGGCCAGTTCGACCAGCACTTCGACATCACCTACGTTTTTTCGATCGACAAAGTAGGCGCGATAGAGAGCCATGTGAATGGCTTCAAAACCCGGTTGGGTGTCCGCCCAGCAGGCCAGTTCTTGCGCCAGGCGGCTGTTGTAGGTGTGTGTGCGCTCGGCGTACTCCAAACCTTCCTCGGCCATCAGGGCTTTCATCCGCTCGTACATCGCTTCGAGATCCATGCCCCGGCCAGCGAACAGTTCCTCGAGCGACCGCCCCTCATCCGGCGTCTCGGGATGGAGCGGGAAATACACCCACTTGAGGTTGATATCGAATTTCTGACGAAGCTTTTCAATACGAACCGTACTGAGGTAGCACCAGGGTCAGACGAAGTCGGTGAAGACTTCCAGCGTCACAGGTTCAGTCGACGTCACCGCAAAACTCGCTCGGTCAGTTAACTTGCGTGCGAGCATGGCAGCGTGCGTAGGACCGTGCAATCGTGTACGCGCGCCGGCGCGAGTGTCCGGCGCGCCCGATAACTGCTGCGGGTTTCGTGTCTACTGTGGCGCAGAGCGCGCTCAGGCGCTGCTCGGGTGGACCCGCCGGCCACGTGCACGCGGTCGGCCGCCAGCGACCAGGCCCAGCCCCCCCAGCACCAGCCACATCGCCGCCGGCGCACTGGCCTGCACGACGGTCATGGCAGATTCGTCTGCTGACATGGATGCTTGCAGGACGTTCTGGCCATCCAACAGACGGAAATCGGCGCTCACGATATTGGCCAGCGTGAAGTTACCGGCTGTGATGGCGATGGAGACTGTGCCGATCAGATCCAGTGCCGAGGTGATGTCGGCCGTGAACGTCAGTACGCCCGGGTTGATCGCTGCTGGTGGGTCTGATCCAGTGATGGTCAGCGGGAAGGGTGCAACGAGCGTACCGGAATTCGCCAACACTCCTACGGCGAGGTCGTAGGAGTTCGATGAATCGCCAATAGAAGCGGGTGATTCGAAAATCTCCAGCTCGAACGTGTGAGGGTTTGAAGAAGGGGGCAAGCTCGACACATCGTAGGCGCTGAAGTCGTAGTCGAAAGTCAGGACTTCACCCGGGCCGAGCGAGATGGCGGCTACCCGCTGCGATGCAAAGCACAGCGTCAGGAGCAGCAGCAGAGGCGTCAGCGTGTTGGACGGCAATGCAAAGCGCATCGAGAGCATGTTCAAGACCTCCAGTGCCCGGACGTCCCGCTCGCAGCGGGCGCTCGGGTCTCGCGATTACAGGTGGCCTCACATTATCTGCCAGGCATCACGGATGCGTCACCGATTCGCGTGCGCTTCGCGTCCTGGTCACATGAAGTCACGAAAATCCTCGCGTAAGCTGAGTCCAGCCACCTGGGTTTCAGAGAACCGCTGCAGACGTCGCCTCGACGTAAAGCGCACGGCTCACACTGCTCGGCTGCGTGTTGAGCGCTTGAGTCAGTACGCGGCTCAGGGTCCGGAAAGTGTTGACTGCGTCACCATACTGGCCAGCAGCCAGCTGCGCCCGCATGATGCCCTGATAAAAGCCCTCGGCAGTAGGGTCTATGTCGACCGCATACTGATACCAGCTCATTGCCTCGTTCCATTGTCGGTCACCCAGATGCTGCCGTGCGATCTGCTCTACGATTCGCGTCGCCCGCATCCACAACCGCTCGCGCAGCTCTACAGCCCAGCTCGTGTCAACGTCAGCAAGAAAATGCCCTTTGTACAGGGTCAGAGCCTCGCGGGCCCGGCTTTCGGGGCGATCCAGCGGACCGCCCGGGTGCCCACCACGGGTCAGCTGCTCGAATGCGAGTGCATCGACCCAGCAAGATCGCTGATTGATGCTGACTCCATCTTCACTGGTCTCCAGCGCGCCCTCGCCCACGATTTTGCGCAAGCGATACAAGGCAGTCCTGAGTGCCCTGGTGGCCGCATCGCCATCGAGATCCGGCCAGAGCAACAGCGTCAGGCGCGAAAACGCGACATTGCGCCCGCCTGCCGCGATGATTGCGTGCAGCAGCTGTAGAGCCCGCCGCGGGGCTTTGCGGCCGAAGCCAACGGACTGACCGTCGCGAACTAGTCGAAACTCGCCCAGCACGTACACTTCGACATCAAAGGTCCACTCAGCCGGATCCGTGACGATGTCGGCAGGTTCCAGATCGAGCGCGTGAATCAGCTGCCGCGCGAAACCTGGTTCAAGTTGGTGGCGCAGCGCAAAAGCCAGCAACTTCGCGAACCTGCAAGGCGCAAAAAACAGCGTTCGGTGTAGCCCCAGACTGGCGGCGCTCTGGAGCGCTGCGCGCAGCAACGGCCGGGCCCGCGCGGGTTGCCGGCGCGCGAGCGCGATCTCGGCTCCGACGTAATGAACCATCGCCAGTAAGGCGGAATACCCGTGCCTCTTGCCAAGCTGCCTCGCGCGGGCCAGCTGACCCAACGCCCGGCGAACGTCGCCAAGGTCGAGCCACACCTGCGCAGACGCCAAAGCTATGTAGGCAACCGCCAGCGGAGTGGGGTCAGCCCGAGCGGCCTCCTCTGCCGCAACGAGGAGCTCTGCGGCGTGCGTTGAGTTGCCCCGCAGCCAGGCATACCACGCAAGGTTCAGGAAGTAGTGGATGCGGTGGTAGGCGCCGGCTGGAACGCCGGATTGCTCGAGCCGTCGCACTTGCGCCTGTGCAGCTGTGAGATCGGAATGCGCGAAGGCAGCCAGGCAACCGCAGTCGGTTATGAAGTGATCGGTAGTGTGGATGCCGGTGTCACGTGACAGTGTCCAACACTGTTCTGCGACATCACCCAGACCACTTACGTCATCGGAGAACCAATAGCGATTCGCCCCTGACATCATCTCCCAGCTGATCAACGCATACGGTATCTGGTTTGCGTTCCGGGCAAGTGGGGCGAGGCGGCCGCGCAGCTGGTTTGCGGCCGCCGTCATACCGCGGTGCGTGTAGTAGAACATCAAGATAGCGCCGGACATCAGGCGCCGGTGCAGCGGCTGCTCGCCGGCAACCAGGCGTTCGAGCCTTTCCGCCCAGCCCTCGACTTCCGGGTGTTTCGGCGCCACGACGGAGAGTGCACCCAGCACGCCGGGCCCCGCCATCATGTCCATTCGCTCGGATTGCAAGAGCGCCAACGAAGCGCGGACCCGGAGTAGTTGTTCGACTCTCGGCTCAAGGTCCCTGAAATCGAACAGCAATACCCGGCTTTCGAGCAACGCGACCAACGCCGTAAAGAGCCCGAACACGTCACCAGCCCGCTCAAAGCCATCAAGAGCCACATCGATGTCGGCAAAGCCGGCTCGCGGGTCAGTGATGACCCGCGCAAGCCCTCGCCAAAGAGCGAGCTCTGGATGAACCGTCAACGTGTCTGGAGGAGTGAGTTCGAGCCAACGCAACATCCGGCGGTGTCTGCCCCGATAAAGCAGCTCCGGCCCATACTGGTTGGCAAGGCGGGCAACTTCCGGCCAGTCCGCACCTGCTACCCGCAGTTCCAGCGCCTGTTCGAGGTCGCCGTCCTCCTCCAGCAAACTTGCCGCGTGAAGCGTCAGACGCGCCAGCTCATCCGGCGCAAAAAGGCACCGGGCACGCTCCTGCAAAAAGCGCCTGAACAGCGGATGAAATGTATAGGCCCCAGTTCGGCTGCCGTGACGGGTCGTAAAGAAGTTCTCTCGGACCAACCGGCGCACTATCGCCGCGGCGCCGGCATTGCTCGTCAGACGCCTCGCTGACGCCGCCGTGAAACGCGGCCACAGGCTGTTGGCGGCGAGGAACCTCTGAGTGTCAGTCGACTCGGCGTCGAAAATCTCGGCCGCAAAGTAGGCGAAAGCAAGCTCCTGCGTCTCTGCATCGCCTCTCTCCGGCGGTTCGACCTGTGGTGCCTGCGCCACGAGGACCACGCCTGCCACCCAGCCACCGAGTCTCATAAGGGTCGCATCCGGGACGGATTTTCCCCGCGCCGTCGCGATTGCGCGCATTTCGCCGGCCCGCAGTTGCAGCTGTTCCCACCGAATGGAGGCCAGCTGCGAGCGCACAACGAGTTGCGCCGACCGCTCCGGCGGCACATGACGGCTCGCGACCACCAGGCGCAACGACGCCGGTGTCGCGTTTGCGAACTCTCCAAGCAACGCGGCGAAGAATGACTCCCGGTCCGCGAACTGCGCGTTGTCTACAACGATCACGGTACCGTCAGGCAGCACCTCAGTCAGCACTCGGAGGAAGGCGCGAACGTAGGCGCGAACGCCCAGCGCGTATTCATGAGTGAAGGGCGCCACGGAAAGCTTGCGGCGAGGGAAGCGCGCTTTGATCGCTCGAACCAGGAAATGGAAGAAAGTGCCGGGATCCGCATCATCTTCGTCGAGTTGCAACCAGACGATCGGATTCGTTGATGCACTTAGCTGGTGCGCAACGAGCGTAGTCTTGCCACTGCCACCAGGTGCTGAAATCCACACGACCGGACGCGTCAGGGCTTCGTCAAAGACGGCTGCCAATCGTGGTAGCGGAACTGCCGACGACGTATCGGGCAGCGTCAACTTCGGCATCCGCTCCAGGCGTCGCGCCAAACATCACCTCCTGATCCGGAACAGCAAGCGCGTGCGAAAAACCGGCTGAATGCCACCCGGCTCAAAGCCCGTGAGTATAGCGCTCCCGCGACCCGCTCAGCGCGACCTTCACACTCGTTCGTTTGAATATGAGAATGATTCGCATTAGCATCTGTGTCTGCCTGCGTGAGCAACGGCTGCCATTGAGTCATAAGTGGCCTGGGACAAGCGCCGCGCGTGACAGCCGATGAGCAGGTTGAACCCGTGATACTCGAGGACTGCGAGCCGCCACCCGGCGATAGCAAGGACGTGCTGGTGCGGCGCCAGACGAATCCTTCAATCGTAAGCTGACCAGCCGACTACTGGTCGCGAAACAACCTTCGGCCGCGTCTGAGTCATTTTTCTTGGCTAGCGAACGGAGACACCGCGGTGATTTTCAACACCTACCTGATTCGCCTGATCGGCATCCTGACAGCGTTTGTCATGACGCTTGCACCCCTCGGCACGAGCGCCGCCGCCGGACTTACCTTGACGGACATCGCGGGCCGGCAGGTCAACATCACCAAGATGCCTGAACGTATCGTGCTCGGCGAAGGCCGGATGATGTACGCGATCACGGCGATCACCGACGGCAACCCATTCACCAGGATCGTCGGATGGAAAGACGATCTCGTGCTCTACGATCCGGACGCATTCAAGAAATTCGCCGCCGTGTTCCCAAAAGACACGGCGCGAATGATCAACTTCGGTAACCCTTACGCAGGCGACTTCAGCGTCGAGACCGTGCTGCAGGCGAAGGCGGATCTGATGCTGCTCGACGTCGGCAACCTGTTCAAGGCGCAGGAAACCGGCCTCCTCGAGAAGATGGCGAAGGTCGGCATCCCAGTGGTGTTCATCGACTTTCGCAAGAATGCGACCGAAAACACGGTGCCATCCCTGCTGATTTTGGGGCGCCTGCTTGGCGAAGAGAAAAATGCTGCCGAGTTCATCGACTTCTACATTGCCGAGATGCGCAAAGTCACCAACGTCGTCGATACGATCCCGGCTGATGAGCGGCCGCTGGTCGTCATCGAAAATGCCGCTGGCTGGCAGAAGGACTTCTGCTGCTGGTCGTTCGGCTCGTATAACTATGGCCGCTTCGTAGAACTCGCCGGCGGCATCAACTTCGCTTCGACACTGGCGAACGCCTACTCCGTTACCCTGTCGATGGAAGGCATCATCAAAGCGGACCCGGATGTCCTCATCGGAACCGGTGCAAACTGGGCCGAAGCCCGTCCGGATGTCACCGCAACGCTGCTCGGCTACCAGGCCGACCCGGCTGAGAACGCCAAGCGTCTGAAAGCGCTCTCACAACGCGCTGGCTTCAAAGACCTGCGCGCCGTCAAAACCGGGCGCATGCACTCCATCTACCACCAGTTCTACAACAGCCCCTACCACTTCGTCGCCGTGCAGCAGATTGCCAAGTGGCTGCACCCCGAGGACTTCGAGGACCTGGATCCCCAGGAGACATTCGACCGGATGCATAAGCGTTTTATGCCGTACGGCAATTCAGGGCAGTTCTGGGTATCCGTTCAGTAGGCACGAGTTAGTGCCGGCAGACGTGCGTGTCTGCCGGCACTCTCGGGTTCTCTCGCGGCCATGAACGAAAACGCCGTCGCCAGGGCTGAAGTTGACGCTATCGTCAGCAGCTACCGCCGGCTTTCATTGCGGCGTGTGCTGTTGGTCACAGCGGCAGGCCTGGTACTGCTCGCTTCGGTGATCCTCGACGTCGTGACCGGCCCCGCTGATCTGACGTTTTGGCGCACGATGCAGGTGGTATTCACGCCGTCAGTTGCGACGGTTGCCGAAGACGTCATCATCTGGGACCTGCGATTGCCCATCGCGATAATGGCGGTGGTCGTCGGTGCCATGCTCGGGGTCGCCGGCGCCGAAATGCAGACGATCCTCAACAATCCTCTCGCCGATCCGTTCACACTCGGTTTGTCATCGGCCGCGAGCTTTGGTGCTGCGCTCGCGATCGTGCTCGGCTGGTCGGTCATACCAGCGACGGGCGGTCTGTTCGTCACGGTTAACGCGTTTGTGGTCGCATTGGCGACTTCTCTCGTGTTGTTCGGTTTTACCCGCCTTCGCGGTGTAACGCCGGAGGCGATGATCCTGGTCGGTATCGCCTTGATGTTCACGTACAACTCGCTGCTGGCGTTTCTGCAATACGGCGCATCGGAAATTCAACTCGCGCAGATCATCTTCTGGCAGCTCGGTTCACTCGCGCGCGCAACCTGGGCGAAAGTCGGCATATGCACGGTGGTGCTCTTCATCGTGCTCGCCTACTTCCTCAGCCGGTCGTGGGCGCTGACGGCGTTACGCATGGGTGAGGAGAAAGCGGCCGCTCTGGGGGTGTCCGTCGCGGCACTGCGTCTCGGCGTGCTGGCCGGCGTTTCGTTGCTGGCCGCCGTCGCCGTTTCGTTCGTAGGCGCGATCGCGTTCGTAGGCCTCGTGGGGCCGCACATCGCGCGTATGATCGTCGGCGAAGACCAGCGCTGGTTCCTACCTCTGTCGGCCGCAGCCGGCGCGCTGATCCTGTCCGGCACGTCGATAGCCTCGAAGGCGATCACGCCTGGCATTGTCTACCCGATCGGGATGATCACATCACTCATCGGAATTCCGTTCTTTTTGAGTCTCATCTTGAGTCACCGCAAGAGGCACTGGCATTGAGCGCCCTCAGCGCGGGCGAACTGTCCTTCGCCTACGGCAGCCATGCGGTATTGCAAGACGTTGGGTTCGGCCCACTGAGCGCGGGTGAACTGACGGCCGTCATCGGCCCGAATGCGTCTGGAAAATCCACCCTGTTCAAACTGATCGCGGGGCTACTCAAGCCTGCCGCCGGCACGGTGACGCTCGGCGGTGAGGACCTTTCCAGTGTGCCGCTCAGAACCCGGCTGAAACGCATCTGCCTGACCCCGCAGTTCTTTGCAGCGAACGCGGCGCTGACGGTCTTCGATGTAGTCATGATGGCGCACAAGCAGCTCCAGGGCTGGCGCGTCAGTGCCGAAGACATGCAGATCGTCGGCGAAGCGATTCACGAAGGTGGGATCGGGCATCTGGCCGAGGCCTATGTGGGCGAGCTGTCCGGCGGCCAGGCGCAGATGGTCTCGGTCGCGCAGGCATTGATCAGAAAGTCGGAGATCTATCTGTTCGATGAACCGACCTCCGCGCTCGACCTGCACCATCAGCTCGCCGTGCTGCAGCGCATCCGCACCGTCGTTGCAGAGCGCAACGCGATCGGCCTGGTCGCGCTGCACGACCTCAACCTGGCTTCACGCTACGCGGATCGGCTGATGCTGCTTGGCAGAGGGCGGGTGCTGGTTGAGGGCGAGCCGGACGAGGTGCTACGCAGCGACGCCATCGGCGAGACCTACGGCGTTGACATCTCTCTCACCAAGGGGCCAAGAGGAGACCTGATAGTCCATGCGTACAGCCGCTAGCATTTTGATTGCACTACTCGCCTTCTCGACCACGGCGGTCGCGGAGAATCATCGCGTCCTGATGCTCAATGCAGCAACCGATGCGACCGGTCAGCCCAACGTGTTCGAGCCCGCCATCGTTTACGCGCAACCCGGCGACACCGTGACATTTGTGCCGGTCGATCCCGGGCACAATGCGGCTTCGAAGCGCGGCATGATCCCAGAGGGTGCGGCGCCCTGGAACGGAGGAATCGACGAGGAACTTGCCGTAGAACTGACGGTTCCCGGCATCTACGGCTACATCTGTCTGCCGCATTATGAAATGGGCATGGTAGGCCTGATCGTCGTCGGCGACGATCGATCGAATCTCAAGCGATCGCGAAAAATCCGGCACCCGGGCAGCGCGCGCAAAATCTTTCGAAAGCTCCTCAAGTCAGTCGAGAACTAGCCGGTCTGTGGCGCAGACCCCGGGCCCTGGCGGCACACCGCGTGGCTTCGCTCAAATCAGCGGCGACGACCCCGCCGGGTGCGCACGAGCAACAGTATCGGCAAAGCCAACGCGACCGACGCCGGTGCTGATGCGGACGCGAGCGGCACTTGCAACGCGCTGAAGGTAGAGGGGTCGTCCAGAACCGCGAGATTCGGGGTGAATCCGAAAAAGTCCGGGTCGCTCGCGGGGTCGATATCCACAGCGACCAGATTGAGAACAACGTTCAGTGCCAGGAGCGATTGGGTATTGTTCGACTGAAACCCGCCGCCCACGTCCCAGGGCTCATGTTGATTGGTTGGATTGCCGTCGGTGAGCAAGATGATCGTCCGGTTCGGGTTGTCGCCGACGTTAGGCGAACCGGCGAACATGTTGTGCGCAAGCTGTAGAGCATCGTCTATCCATGAATGCCCACGGAGAAAATCCGTGTCGTCCAAACCGTCGAACAACGCATCCAGATCGCTGTCCGATTGGCCGTCCGTGAAATCGTGCTCGATGCGAAGCCGGTAGGAAGGTGAAAACGGATCAGCGCAGGTCGCAGGGGAAGTGCTTGCAGTACAGCCCGAAAAATTGATGAGTCCGAATGCGACGCTACCGTCCGGCTTGTAAATCGATTCGTAGAGTGATTTGGCGAAATCGATCTGGGCGGTCCAGTTGCTGAGGTCGACGCCTCCACCGGGTGCGGTGTTCGCAATCGATCCAGACGAATCCAACAAGAAAATGACCTCGTCGGTAATCGGCATGGCGCGGGCCGGTAATGCGGCCACCGCAGCCAGCACCAGCGCCGCCAAACAAGACTGAATCAAACGCATCGGGATGCTCCCCAATCAGCTATCTCCTGACGGTAGAGCCATGAGGGGGCGTTCAGCAAGGTGCGTCGCCGAAATTGTGACGTCGTTCACGTAGCGCCCTGGAGTGGCGCGGCACGCGGAGCTGAATCAGCCTACGAGCGGAATGATTCAGTCGGCCCGCCCAACGTCAGCGGCGGGATTCTGTACGGTGATATCTGCCTCAATGATATCGCCCATCGCCCGCTCACCCCCAGTTCTGGTCGTAGTGCGGTCATGGGCCACTTTTTCGATGACTTCCATCGCTTCGGGATTTGACTCCATCAGCTTTTGAAAATCCGCCGTCGAGAGCATCAGGAGATCACAAAATCCCAAAGCCTTCACGTCCGCATTGCGCGGCTGATGCATAACGAGCGCGAGTTCGCCGAAGAAATCACCGCTGCCAAGGAAAACTGATTCGGGCTCCAATTCGACGCAAAGAGATCCAGACGACACGAAATACATCGCATCGCCATCGTCGCCTTTTGCCACCACCGTCTCGCCCGGTAGCACCAACCTGGGTTTCAGCAGGCCAGCGATCGCTTCGAGTCGCCGCATGTCGAGATCTTTGAACAGCGGAACCTTACAGACGAGGTTGACCGGCTCGAGACCGAGATCGAGCCGCGGAGTAATGTCCAGTTCGCGTTGTTTGACTTCCAGGGCCTCTTCCAGATGCTTGTAAACTTCCGGCGAAATGACCGCATCCGCGAGCATCTGACTGTAGCTGTTTGCCTCGAGCTGCAAGGCACCGCGTTCCAGATAGCGGGTCTGCAACATCTCGGCGTACTCCGGGTATTGCAACATCAGGCAATCCAATGCCTGGCCGGTCGCGAGCAACCGCTCATCGATGAGCGCTCGCAACCGCTCACCGGCAGCCGCACCCACCAAAGGCAGAACTTTCTCGATGCCGGCATGGCTGATTTCACGTAGCGCTAGCTTGGTTGCGGTCAAGACTTCGAAACGTTCTGCAACGCGGCGCGACAATGGCCCGGTGAATCCGCAGACGCGATGCAGTTGCATCGCAAGACGAAACTGCCACCCGAAACCGTACATCTCTTCGCTGGCTTCCATATACCCGGTCGCACCGCTCGATTTAAGCGCGTCCGCGATATCGTCGATGTGTTTGGTTACCGCGCGGAAGATCTCGGAGCGCAAGAAACCCTCTTCGAACTGCTCTGCATAAGACTGCCGCTCTTGTGCGGCGAGCGTCGCGAGACCGATCAGGACCCAGTCGTTTGCATTCAAATCGCGAAGCTGATCCACCTTGCGCTGTGCCATTTGCGATCGGTGACGGTACTCGCTGGTCAACTGTTCGGTTACGGCTTCAGCGGAATCCTGCTGCCGTGCAACGGCTTCGATATTGGTTCCGATCTCGCCGAGTGACAGCGCCAGTGCGCGGTCGCGCACCGCAACCTCGGTCGTCGAGAGCTGATCGAGACGCAGCATCGAGATCAACAGGCTGATGGTGGGTGCGTTGACGAACAGCGTGAACAGTACAAATCCCGTCACCATGACGCCGACGAACTCGCGCACGGCCTCTGGAAACGCGTTGTTTTCGATCACCAGAAGGGCGAGCGCCAGAGAGACGGCGCCACGCAGGCCACCCCAGAACATCACAGCCTTGTAGGCATTGCTGACCCCGTGCGCCAGATTGATGCGGGACAACCAGGGCATCAGTCCGAAGATGATGCCCGCCCGCGCGCCGAACGCGGCTGCGATGAGTACCGCCAGCCAGATGAACTGGGTCTCCCCGAATCCAGCCATGATTCCTGGCACCGCAAGCCCGACCAGTACGAAGATGATCGAGTTGGCCCAGAATCCGAGCTGCTCCCACATCTCATGGAGCGAGTGCCAGTCGTGCGGCGCGATCACCGTGCGTCCGCGAGACGCCATCACGAGCGCTGCCGTCACAACGGCCATGACGCCTGACACATGCAGGTAGTGCTCACCGATGATGAAGCTCAGGTAGGCCAGACTGATCGTGAGCGATCGTTCGACGAGCGGCATCTTTCTCAGATTGCGGATGATCGCGACGAACGTGAACGCCAACGCGAGACCAACACCGATCCCACCGACAAACACCCGCATGAACTCGATGACGCCACCGCCGAGACTGGGGTTGGCCGTTTCCAGGACCATGCCCGAGAGGATAATGAACACGACGATAGCCGTCGCATCGTTGAAGAGGCTTTCTCCTTCGACCAATATCGCGAGCCGCTTGGGCGCGCCAACGTCTTTGAAAATTGCCACGACCGCGACTGGGTCGGTTGCGGATACGATCGCGCCAAGCATCAGGCATACGAGCAGGCTGACGCCGGATATCGCGTGGATGCTGTACCCGACTACCGCCGTTGACACCAGCAACCCGAAGATCGCCAGAAACAGGATCGAACCGAGATCTTCGAGCAGTCTGCGCACGTCGAGTGCCAACGCGGCTTCGAACACGAGCACCGGCAGAAACACGAACAGCACCGCATCAGCCGTGATTTCGAGATTGTGCAGCGCACTCAGAAAGTCGCTGATAACGTAGATTTGACCGTCATCCGCGACAACCTTGAGCAGGCCGATGGCGACACCTACGACGGCGAGCAGGACGGTATGTGGAAAATTGAACCGCCGAGCGGCCGGCACCATCAGCACCGCCAGCATCAGCAAGCCGGACAATCCGAGCACAGTGCTCCACGTGTGTTCTTCCATCCGGAATTCCTCTACCGGGCGCGCGTATTCGCCGAGACTGGACCGGAGCGCTCCGACCCCTGATGGCCATGGGAGGTCGGCACGCTAATTATAGGGGAGCCGCCCTGGTCGACGACCACGGGTAGCAGTGGCGGCAACTCGAAGTGCAGTTCGCCGTCACGAATCAATCCGACCAGCGCGCCAGGATCTCCGGCAACACGGACACATCCGGAATCGTCGCATCGGGCGGAGGACCCAAACCGGCATTCCAGGGGACGTCTTCCGGATTCACCCACACTGCCCGCATACCGGCCGCCTTGGCGCCTTGCACATCGGTTACCGGATCGTCGCCGACGTGAACAGTCCGCGCGGCCGCCGTATCAGCCAGTGACAGCGCCAGCGCGAAGATATCGCCATGCGGCTTCATAACCCCGGCGTCAGCGGCAGTCACACTGAAGTCGAACAGACTCGAGAGACCTATATGACTGATGTCGGCGTTGCCGTTGGTGATGGTGCCGAGCGTGTAGCGGGATTTAAGCGTGGGCAGCAACGCCGCAGCCCCCGGAAACAGAGTCACTTCATTGCGCGCACGCCAGAACACATCGAACGCGCGATCGCCAACTTCGTGCGCATAGCCAGCGTCTACTGCGAGTGAACGCAACCAGTCACGCCGCAATGCGGTGAAGTCGTGGCTGAGGTGTGGAAGCGTTGCGTAGTGGGCCCGCCGGTGCGCCAGCATCTCGGCCTCGTCGCGCCCCCCGGTCAACTCGGGCGCATGCTGAGCGAGCCAGGCGTTGGCGATTTTCTCGGCGCGCGCGATCACCGGACCCGTTTCCCACAGCGTGTCGTCAAGATCAAAGGTCACGCACGAAACTGACTCGGTCTTCATGGTCACGACGCCGCTCGCCTGCGCTTTGCCTTGGTCGGTTTCGGCCGTTTCATGGCCGCGACGGGCGCATGACGAAAACAACTCACCAGATGATCGTTGATCATGCCCGTAGCTTGCATGAAGGAGTACATGATCGTGCTACCAACGAACTTGAAACCTCGACGTTTCATATCCTTGCTGAGCCGGTCGGAGAGCGCCGAGGTAGCCGGCACCTCACTCGGAGTACGCCAGCGATTCCGTACCGGTTCGCCGTCTACGAAATCCCACAGATAGTTGCTGAAGCTGCCGTTCGTAGTCTGCAGTTCCAACACGGCCCGGGCGTTGGTTACGGTCGACAGAATCTTCAGTCGATTGCGCACGATGCCGGTATCGAGCATGAGCGCGTCCGTCCTGGCCGTATCGAAACCGGCGACCTCGACGGGGTCGAATCCGGCGAAAGCGGCCGCGTAGCCCGCGCGCTTGTCGAGGATCGTCCGCCACGATAATCCCGCCTGCGCACCTTCGAGTACCAGAAACTCGTACAGGGTGCGGTCGTCACTCACCGGCACGCCCCACTCGGTATCGTGATAAACACCCTCTGATTCGCCGCCAGCAGCCGCCCAGCCGCAGCGCTTCAGGCTGTCGGCCTCGAGCTCGGCCGGCCTTTTGCGCCTGACCGAAGACGCCTCGACTTTGCCCGGATTCTTCGCCACTTTTCATCCTCGATAATGCAGGCCACGCAGTGTTCACGCCGGCGACGGCGCGCCGTTGTCAGATGGTATCTGCCCGGCCGTTGACCGGCGCCGGGAGGGGAATGCCCGCCAGCATCGCTTTGAACCGTTTCCAGGCATCGGCGGGCCGCTCACGCAGTTCGACGTAGCGAACATGTTGCTGCGGCCGTGCCGGATTGACTTCGATCGCGAACATTGGCGAAAGCCGATCCGGCTGCATCGCAAAACGTGCGTCCCCCACTACGTTTTCACGGCTGGGATGCCGGATCAAAAACCCATCGGCCAGCCGCGCAAACCGCTCGATGTCCAGGTATCCCGTCGAAGCAGCCGGCAGGCCGGTATCGGCCGGTGCCAGCATTTCGGCCGCATCGCCCGGATACACAGTGACATCGCCCGGCCAACCAACGCGGATCGCGGCAACGTGCAGCGTGCCAGCTGATTCGTACATCGTGCGCCACAGGAGCAGATTGGCGAGCGTGGGCTTGACGACAACGCGCTCCATATCATGGCCACGGGTATCGGCCAGCGAGCGCACCGCCCACGCTGCCCGCTCATGCTGCACCGCGCCCGCGAGCAGATAGGCGCACGCCAGGGTCAACCCGGCTACGGCCGCAGTGGCACGGGTGCCGACGAGCGTGACCACCAGCGAAACCGCCATTATCAACGTGATGACCGGGTCCAGCACCGCGACGACGGACCACGCTGTGCGAGCGTCGGTGAACGGCCATAACAGGTGGGTACCGTAACTCGTGCAGGCATCCAGCAGACCAGCGCTCAGCGCCGCCGGCAACAACACGAGAGTCGCGCGCCGCCAGGACAGGGCACACCAGAACGTCGCAAGCGCCGCCCCGATCGCCGCGAGTACCGGTGCGAACACGAGGGAGTGAGTGAAATGCCGGTGCAGTTCCAACGCCACCAGCGGATCCGCCGCCGAACCCAGGAAGATATCGACATCTGGCGCCACCGCCACGACCGCACCTGCCAGCGCCATGCGGCGCTGCTGCCCTTCGGGCACGAGCGCCGCGGCGATGGCGGCGCCGGTTAGCGCATGGGTAAGCGGATCCATGCGTCAGCTGCACTAAAGGCCGGTCACCGCGGCGATCTTGTCGAGTTGGGCGAGAGCTGCATCCCGACTGTCAGAAGGTAGCGAAAGGGTGACGCGCTCAACACCAGCATCGCGAAAACGCTGGACCGCATCGCGCTCGGCCGGAACGCCGAACACGCTGATCGGAACGTCGTCCGGATTGCGGTCCGCCTCTGCGACCATCTGACGGAACCTCGGCAAAGTCTCGGCTACGTCCCAGCCGCGCGCGCCAAGCGGCATCCAACCGTCGCCGTACTCGGCTGCGCGGCGTGCGCCATAAGGGTACCCGCCGCCGACAAGAATCGGCGGGTGCGGCTTCTGCACCGGTTTCGGCCACTGCATCATCGGCGGGAAGTCGACGAACTCGCCGTGGTACTCGGGCTTGCTCTCGGTCCAGATGATCTTCAACGCTTCGATGCGCTCGCGCATCAGCTTGAAGCGGGTTTTGAAGTGCGTGCCGTGGTCAGCCATCTCCTCGGCATTCCAGCCGGCGCCAACCCCGAGGATCAAGCGGCCGTTCGAGAGCCGATCGACCGTCGCCGTTTCCTTGGCCAGATGGATGGGGTCGCGTTGTACGACCAGGCAGATCCCTGTCGCGAGCTTCAGCGACGAGGTAACCGAAGCCATGGCACCCATCGCGACCATCGGGTCCATCGTGTCGTAATAGCGTTTCGGCAAATCTGCGCCGCCCGGCCACGGTGATTCACGGGACAGCGGGATGTGCGAGTGTTCGGGCAGCCATACCGACTCGAAGCCGCGCTCTTCGAGCGTCGTTGCCAGTTCAGTGGGACTTATCGAATAGTCCGTCAGGAAGATATCTACGCCAATATGCATGTCCCGTGCTCCCGAAGTTCAGCGCTGCCCGTACCGACGAAGAAGCCGGCATCGTCAGCGCGCCGGTTCGTCCTCGTCTCCCAGGAAAGTGTGTTCCTCGACGGCCCAGAGCATTTCTTCGCGCGACCAGCCAAACCGCTGCAGGTCGATGCGTCCGCGACTATCGAACACGACGCCTTCAGACTCGAGTCTGGTGCGTTGTTCCGGGCTGCCGCTACCGTCCCGCCGGGCACTTATCTCGCCGCGCGCGTTGACGATGCGTTGCCATGGTACCGCGTGGCCCGCCGGGATGCGGGATAGCGCCGTGCCG
Source organism: Pseudomonadota bacterium (assembly GCA_039030335.1). GTDB lineage: Bacteria > Pseudomonadota > Gammaproteobacteria > HK1 > HK1 > JBCCEJ01. Next base: position 107,447 of record JBCCEJ010000010.1, read on the forward strand.
ACTTGCCGCGGCCCGCAGCGGCCGAGCAGTGAGGCGATCTGTCCGTAGGTCGCCACGCGCCCGGGCGGCACGCGCGCAACCATGCGGTAGATCGCAGCGTTCAGGGGCGGCAGCCCGGCTTCCGGAGCATCGTGCGTGGCGGATGGCGACGGCGGGCCTGGGGGTCTGGCGGGCATCGGGCAGACTGACGAGGTCAAGATTGAGCCATCGCGGCTCACGATGGCATGGATTCAGCCTGGATTGTGCGGAGCCGTGCGGGCCCGAATCAACTGTTGTGCACGCGAGGCTTGATCAACTAGCTGCGACGGCCGTACTAACGGCATCAGAGCTGGCCGACGGCGACGCCTCCTTCAGCAGCTTCTGCATGGACCGCATGCTCTTGGCAGCCGCCCGCAGCACCTCCATGGTCGCGTCCGCGGTGCCCAGGTCAAGCCGCGCGAACGACGGGACTGTGGGCGCTTTCGGCAGCCTGGCCGCCGTCGGCTTGCCCATATGGCTCAGTAGCTGGGCCACCAGCACCACGTCGCAGCAGTCGGCGCGGTCGCCGCCCGTACGGTGCCATTCGTCCGCTTCGAGTGCCACCGTCACGAGCGCATCGGGGAATTTCCACTGCCGCAAAATGATCGCGCCCACGGGACCGCGCAGCTGCTCCAGCATCGCGACCAGAGCCGCCGGGTCATTCATGAGATCGGGGTAGCGGGGCGCATGCGCCACCAGGGCCATGGCGCCCAGATCGTGGGTCAGACCGCCGAGCTGAGCGAGGTCGGGGTTTACCGCTCCGGTCTTGAGCGCCAGCTGATAACTGATCGAGGCTACCCAGACGCTGTGCTCCCAGAGCGCCCGCATACGCTTCTTGAGCTCCGGGTGATCACTCGGCATCAGGTTGTTCAGGGCGAGTTCCGCGACCACCTCCCGGGTTTTGTCGATACCGATTCGTGAGACGGCATCGCGCACGCTGCCGACCGGGTCGCCACCGCCGGCGGCCGGGCCATTGGCCAGCTGCACGAGGCGTGCCGCGACCGCTGGGTCTAACGAAACCATCAGAGCTGCGCTGTCGAAGCCCGAATCCCCGCCTTCGACGGTTCGCCGAATGCGTGAGATGACTTCCGGCAGGCTTGGGATCGTAATGCTGTCGCTGCGATAGTCAGACAGGATCTGAAAGAGCAGACGGTCTTCCAGATGCGTGTCCTCTTCGTCGATCTCATCCAGCTCGAAGCCATCCTGGGCACCATCAGGCGTCATCAACATCTCGAGGAGACTGCTCGGCGCACGCAAAATGCGGCACGTCTCAACCGCCCGTACGGTATCGAGCCGCGGCCTTGGGGGTGATAACGCGCAGAAGCTGGTTGGGCTACCGGCTTCCAACGTGGTCGGCGCCCCGCTGCCGCTGTCGACCGACAGGCGCCCGTCAAGCAGGAAGAAGCTCCAGTCGTCCAGATCGCCTGCCTTGAACAGAAATCCCCCTGCCTTGAGCTCAACGACCCGCAGATGTGCGCGTAGATCGTGCAGCGCGGCGTCGGTCAGGTCATTCAGCGGCGTGTATTGACGAAGGACCGGCCCTTCCGGCAAGGTCGTTTCCGCCCCGCCGGCCAACTCTGGGGGCCTGCTTTCACCGGGTCTAGACATGGTTCTTTGCTATCTCGCGTTGATATTGCGCGTTAGCGGCTTGGACCACTTTTCCCTTTACAAGATTCATGGATTCAGCCGCTGTCTCTCCGCCTCGCACCACGGGCGTGGCGAACGGTGTAAAAACGACAAATCGGGCGGTGGCACCGGATCGATGACGCATTTCTGGGAACGCAAACCGCTCGAAGACATGACCCGCGCCGAGTGGGAATCACTCTGCGACGGCTGCGGTCGCTGTTGCCTGAACAAACTCGAAGACGCCGACACGCTCGAAATCTTCTACACCAATGTCGCGTGCACGTTGCTGGACGACCAGAAGTGCAACTGCAGACACTACCGCAAGCGGCACGACTTCGTACCAGATTGCCTCACTTTGACCCCCGAAAATGTGTTCGAGAACACGGCTTTACCCACGAGTTGCGCTTATCGGCGCCTGGCCGAGGGCCGGCCGCTCGCCAGTTGGCACCCTCTCGTGAGCGGGCGGGCCGGTTCGGTGCACGAGGCGGGGATCTCCGTGCGTGGACGGACGTACAGCGAGGCCAACATCCCGGAGGACGAGTTCGAGTACTACATCGTTAACTGGTTCGACGACGACTATGAAGAAGACTGAGTAAGCGGCCGTCGAGGATCAGCAACGCGCAGCCGATGACGGCCAGGCCTGCCACGTGCCGTGGGGCCAGCACTTCCCCGAGCACCAGAATTCCGAGTGCGACGGCGCTCACCGGGATCAGTAGCGTGACCAGCATGAGGTTGGTCGCCCCCGCGGTAGCGAGAATGCGAAAGTAGAGTACGTAGGCGAGTGCCGTCGACAACGCGGCCACGCCGAGCAGCGCCGCCCAGGTCGCCCCGCCCGGCATCGGCAGTTCCCAAGGCCTGTCCACCCACAGCATGAGCGGCACGAGCATCACACTGGATGCGGTAACCTGACCGGTCGCCGTCGCGAGGCTCGGCACCGACATGCGGGCAAAGCGGCGTCCGAACACGCTCGCGAACGCGTAAGACAACGCGGCCCCTAGACAGGCGAGCTGTCCGTACACGCTGTTGGCCGCGGCCAGCAGGGCATCGCCGCCCACCAGCACAGCCACACCTGCAAATCCCATCGCAACGCCACAGGCGCTGCGCAGGCTGAGCTTTTCGTCCGCCGTCAGCGCGTGCGCGACCAGCACAGTGAAAATTGGCGTTGCCGCATTCAGGATCGAGGCAAGACCGGACGCGATTTGCCCTTGCCCCCAGACGATCAGCGAAAACGGGATCACGTTATTCAGCAGGCCCATGCCGATGAAGGCCAGCAACACCGGGCGTTCGCGCGGCATCGGCGTGCCGGTCGCACGCATTATCATCCACAAGATCACCGCCGCTACGACCACACGGCCGACGACGACCGAGAACGTCGGCAATTCCCGAACGGCGATACCGTTGAAGAAGTACGATCCGCCCCAGAGAATCGACAACGTCACGACCAGCAGCCATTCGAAAGCCGTCATACGGGTATTGGGGGCAGCGGGCAGCGGCACGTCTAAGCTCACCGGTTCTCTGAACGGCGCGCAAGATACGGTAAACGGGCCTCGCCGGCATTCCGGATCTTGCGCCTCACGCGTGTTCCCACCAGCGGTCTTCACCCCGCAACCTGAGGAGGCCCCAACCCATGCATGAGTCCAATTTGCGCGAACAGATCTGCCTGTTCGGCCAATCGCTCTTCGACCGTGGCCTGACCTCCGGCAGCTCGGGCAACATCAGCGCGAGGGTCGACGACGGCTGGCTGCTCACTCCGACGAATTCGTGCATGGGCCGACTCGATCCGGCGCGCATCTCAAAACTCGACAGCGAAGGCCGCCTGCTGAGCGGCGATCCGCCGTCGAAAGAGGCGTTCCTGCACGCGGCGGTTTACGACGAGCGGCCCGCAGATGGCGCGATCGTTCATCTCCACTCGACCCACTCGGTGGCCGTTTCCTGCCTGCCAGACGTGAACCCGGACGACGTGCTGCCGCCGCTCACGGCCTACTACGTCATGCGCGTCGGTTCATTGCCACTCGTGCCCTACTACCCGCCTGGCGATCTCGAACTGGCGAACGCAGTGCGTGGCCTCGCCGGCAAACACAGCGCCGTGCTGCTGGCGAACCACGGCCCGGTGGTAGCCGGTAAGACGCTCGACGCCGCGGTTTACGCGATGGAAGAACTCGAA
>JBCCEJ010000011.1:0-111010 GCA_039030335.1 Pseudomonadota bacterium
AGAGGCTGAAGAGGCTGCTCGCGTGGCGGCTGAAGAGCAGGCCCGGCGAGAGGCTGAAGAGGCTGCTCGCGTGGCGGCTGAAGAGCAGGCCCGGCGAGAGGCTGAAGAGGCTGCTCGCGTGGCGGCTGAAGAGCAGGCCCGGCAAGAGGCCGAAGCAGCGGCCCGTCTTGAGGCCGCGGCGCAGTCGACGGCTCAGACATCTGCGGCCGACTCGTCTTCGGAGAGCGTGTTCACGACGCTCGCGGCGCTCTTCGGTCCGTCCGGATCCGAGCCCGATCCCGGCGATGCGCCGGCTGGCTCCGACGCCTCATCCATCGTTGGTGGTGCGCAGGAGGATGACGATGACGACGATGATGAGGAATTCTCGGTAGCCGGCACGGCGACCGCGGATACTGACGCGCCGGTTGCGGGCGCTTCGGGCGCAGCGTCAGAATCAGCCGCGGCGCGGACTTTGCAGTCGGCTCCGGGCGCGCCTTCGGAGACCGACTCCGTCGACGAAGCTCCCGCCATTGCCGGACGCAAGGACACCGGGGCGACTGTCCCGGCCTCTGAGGTATCCACCGCGGTGCCGGCGGTCGAGGCAGCCGATTCGGCGGCGCCGGCCGCGAATGTTGGGACCACCGAGACGGAGTCAGCTGGGTTCTTCTCGCGTCTTACGGGGCTGTTTGGCAGCGACGCTGAGGACGCAGAGGCAGCGGATGCGGCAGCTCCGGAGCTCGCGAATACGTCCGATGATGCCGCGGTCGCTGACGCCGAGGCAGTCACGGCTGCGGCGCCTGAACCGAGCCCGGTCCGAGTCGTGGAGCAGGCTTCGTCTGTCCCTGAGGTGCGTGGCACGCCGTCGGCGCCGCCCCGGGGGCCGGCGCCGCGCTCAGGCACTGTGCGCGTGCCGCAGGTATCCCGCGGCGTGGTGCGGGTACCTGAGCGGGGCGTGCTACCGGCAAGTGCTGCCAAGAAGGCCGAGGAAGCCGCCTCCGAAGATGTGTTGTCGGCCACGGGTAGCCGTATCGCCGCACTGCTTGGCTTTGGGGGTGGTTCGAGTTCCGACGACGAGCCTGCAGACGGGTCAGACCAGTCCGGCGCCGAGACGCCGGTTGCCGAGGCCGACTCCGCGGCCGAAAGCAGCGCGGAGGTTATCGCGGTCCCCGAGGTGGCAACTGCGGAGCAGCCTGCATTGGTTGTTGCACAGCCCGAGCCAGCGGCTCTCCCGGCAAACCAGGCAATAGCGCCGGGCCCGGAGGCGGTGGCCGCAGTGTTGGCTGAGACGCCGGTTCAAAAAGTGGAAACGGTGATCAAGGCGGCACCGTCGCCTGCCCGCGATCCGGCCGCGCCGCGCACCGAAGTCCCGGTTCCGGAGCCGGTCGTCAGCGTGCCGCGGGTGGAGAGCACGCTGGTGGCGCCAGCGGCACGGAACGTCACCACCGAAGAGGGGCTGTCCCAGAGTGAGACCCCGGTCGTCGCAGCTATCGCTGCCAAGCCCGAAATAACGGTCGAGCCGGCGAAACCGGCCGTAGAGCCACTGGCGCTGACTCCGGCACAGGCGCGGGTTGAATTTGATCCGATCGCCGACGGTGGCCCGCAGGCGGCCGTAATGCTGGTCGTCACCCCACTTACCCAAGGCAGCGCGCTGCTCATCGATGATCAGGGACATCTGCTCACGCCGTGGCACGTCGTTCAAGGGTTCGCCAAGGTCACTGTGTGGACGAAGGCGCCCGGGGACATCATTCCAGACACGTCGGTGCCGCGCGTAGCGCGCGTCGTACGGGCCAATCGACACAGCGATCTGGCGTTACTGGCTCTAGAGGAGCCGCCCGACGGAGTCGAGCCCGTAACGCTTGCGGAGACGGCGAAGCTCAAACGCGGAGCTATCGTCCATGTTCTGGGCCATGCGAATGGGGACCGGTGGACGCATGTGATGGCCCGGTTCTCGCGATTGAAACCACGTCACGCCTGGGTAACGCGTGGTCGCTTCATGCATCGGGAGGCGGTCTTGAGCAACAAGGCGACCGGTGCGCCGGAAGCGACGGGCGGCGCGGTGTTCAACGGGCAGATGCAAGTGGTGGGGCTGAACATCCAGATTGGCCGGAGCAGCGGTCAGGTCTACTCTGTTACGGTCGACACGATCCGCCGCTTTTTGGCTGGAGATCTGGCGCCCGATCCACCACCCTCGTAGTGCACGTACGTTAACTGGCGACCCGCGCCGGCGCCCAATCCTGAGGAATCGCACTTGAGCGAGCCGCGAATCATCAAGAAGTATCCGAATCGACGCCTCTACGATACGGAGATCAGCAGCTACATCACGCTGGGTGATGTTCGCGAACTCGTGCTGCGGCATGTGCCGTTTCAGGTCATCGATGCGCGCTCGAAGCAGGACATCACCAGAAGTATTCTGCTGCAGATCATCTTCGAGCAGGAAGAAGACGGCGAGCCGATCTTCAGTACCCAGTCCCTCGAGCAGATCGTGCGGTTTTATGGAGACGACCTGCAGGCCATGGTGTCCGCTTATCTGGAGAAGAGCCTGCGTTTGTTCGTCGAACAGCAATCGGCACTTCGCAATCAGATGCAGAGTATGCTGCGCGGCGATCCGCTGACCCTGATGCGTGACATCACCGATCAGAATATGAATCTGTGGCGCGAGATGCAGGAGAGTTTTCTGAAGCCGCCGCGCCCCCGTCGCCGTCCTCCCGGCCCTGACGACCCCGCCCAACGCTGAGCCGGTCAAGACGATCTCGGGGCGTCCGGCGCCTTGGCGGATGTCTGCGCTACCTGATAGCATCGCCGCCTGCTGCGCCGCAGCAAACAGTACGATGAGTCGCGCTTGAGCAGCGCGGTCGCCTACAAGTCCAGGAGTGCACATGTCGCAGAGAATCGCTGTAGTCACCGGTGGTGCCGGTGGGTTGGGAACGGCCATTTGCAAGGCGCTGGCTGATGCCGGTCGGAAGGTTGTTGCCACCGATACTATCGCCGGGACACCGGAGGGCCAGCAGTGGCTGGATGAATGCCGTAATGACGGCTACGCGTTTGACCTGGTGTTCATGGATGTCACGGACTTTGAAGGCTGCGGCAGTGCGGTGAGCGCTATCGAAACGGAACAGGGGCCGATCGAAGTCTTGATCAACTGCGCCGGGATTACGCGCGACGGTACGTTCAAGCGGATGACGCCAGACCAGTGGCGCGCGGTATTGAGCACCAATCTCGACAGCGTCTTCAATGTAACCAAGCATGTGGTCGACGGCATGATGGACCGCGGATTTGGTCGCATCGTCAACATCTCATCGCTGAACGGTCAGAAAGGGCAGTTCGGGCAGGCAAACTATTCAGCTGCGAAAGCGGGGATGCACGGCTTCACGATGGCGCTTGCACAGGAGACCGCACGCAAGGGAGTCACGGTCAACACCGTATCGCCTGGCTATGTGGCGACGAAGATGGTGATGGCTGTGCCTGAAGAGGTTCGCGAGAAAATTGTTGCGCAGATTCCGGTTGGACGACTTGGGGACCCGCGCGAGATCGGCGACAGCGTTGTATTCCTGCAACGTGATGAGTCGGGTTTCATAACCGGTATGGATTTGTCCATCAACGGTGGTCAGTACATGCACTGACTGCCGCGACGCAAGGAGTTGGCGTGTGGGACCGGTTTGAGTGAGGCGCGTTCGGGTTTTGTGATTCGAACTGACATATGAAAATTCGCATAGATATCGACGTTACACCCGAGGAGCTTCGGCAGTTCTTCGGTCTGCCCGACGTTGAGCCGCTGCAACAGGAGATGTTGGATGAACTCAAGCAGCGGTGGCGCGAAGGCGTCGAAGGGTACGACCCTGCGACGCTTTTGAAGCCCGTGCTACCAGCTCAGATGCAGATGTTCGAGGCCCTGCAAAAGAGTTTGTGGAGCGCGATGCAAAACGTACCCGGAAAGCCGGCGAAGTCTGACGATTGATGGCCGCTCGAACGTCCATTTCGATTCGAGTCTGAAAGAAAACGCCGCGACGCGTCGGCGGCGTTTTCGTCCTTACCACTGGCGTAAACCGGACGGCCAGGGCTCTCTGCGAGGGCGCGAGGATCCGGTGCTTCGAGGCCGACTTGCAGTGTCAGTCCTTGTTGGCCCGGTTCTCGACGAGGTGATCGACAACTGACGGGTCGGCGAGCGTCGAGGTATCTCCGAGGTTCTCCAACTCATTCTCTGCGACCTTGCGCAAAATGCGGCGCATGATCTTGCCGGACCGGGTCTTCGGCAAACCGGGCGCCCATTGAATGACGTCTGGTGACGCGATCGGGCCAATTTCCTTGCGCACGTGCTGCACGAGCGTCTTGCGCAGGTCTTCGCTTTCGTCAACACCGGCCATCAGCGTGACATAAGCGTAGATACCCTGACCTTTGATCTCGTGCGGATAGCCGACTACCGCTGCTTCTGCCACGGTCTCGTGCAGTACCAGCGCGCTTTCGACTTCAGCAGTGCCCATCCGATGACCCGATACGTTGATGACGTCATCGACGCGCCCGGTGATCCACCAGTAACCATCTTCATCCCGGCGCGCACCGTCGCCGGTGAAGTAGTAGCCCGGGTACATCTGGAAGTAGGTTTCGAAAAACCGTCGATGGTCCCCGTAGACCGTGCGCATTTGGCCAGGCCACGGACGGGTGATGACGAGGTTACCTGACGCTGCCCCTTCGAGGAGTTCACCCTGATCGTTGACGAGATCCGGAATGATGCCGAAGAACGGCCGCGTAGCGGAGCCCGGCTTCAACGGCGTGGCACCGGGAAGGGGCGTTATCAGATGTCCGCCAGTTTCGGTTTGCCACCACGTGTCAACGATCGGGCAGCGACCGTCGCCGACGACTTTGTGGTACCACTCCCAGGCTTCGGGGTTGATCGGCTCGCCAACGGTTCCAAGCAACCTCAGGCTTTTGCGGCTCGTGCTCGTGACCGGATCGTTTCCCACCTGCATGAGCGCCCGGATCGCCGTCGGCGCAGTGTAGAAACTCGCTACGTTGTGTTTGTCGCATACCTGCCAGAAACGGCTAGCGTCTGGATAGTTCGGTACGCCTTCGAACATCAGCGTGATCGCGCCGTTGGCGAGCGGACCGTACACGATGTACGAGTGACCGGTGACCCAGCCGACATCGGCCGTGCACCAGTACACTTCACCATCGCGATAGTCGAACGTGTACTTGTGTGTGATTGCGGCATACAACAAATAGCCGCCCGAGGTGTGAAGTACCCCTTTGGGCTTGCCCGTCGAACCTGAGGTGTACAGGATGAACAGCGGGTCTTCGGCGTCCATGGGCTCTGGCGGACAACTGTCGCTGGCGGCATCCACAACCTCGTGGTACCAGACGTCACGCCCCTCGATCATCGTGACCGCTCCGCCCGTGCGCTTGACGACAACCATCGTCTCGATGCTCGGCGTATCTTCACAGGCACTATCTGAGTTTGCCTTCAGCGGTATTGCGCGCCCGCCTCGAATACCTTCATCCGCAGTGATGAGCGCTTTGCACGCTGAGTCGTTGATGCGGTCGCGCAACGCGTCCGGAGAAAATCCGCCGAACACAATTGAGTGGACGGCGCCGATACGCGCGCACGCGAGCATCGCGACGGCGGCCTCTGGAATCATCGGCATGTAAATGCATACGCGATCACCCTTTGCGACGCCGCGGGCGCGTAGCGCATTGCCGAGCTTGCAGACTTCGGCGTGCAGCTCTCGATAAGTGATCTTCTTGTCGTCCGCGGGGTCGTCGCCTTCCCAGATGATCGCAACCTGGTCGCCACGCGATTCCAGATGCCGGTCCAGACAGTTCACCGACACGTTCAGCCTGGCGCCTTTGAACCACTCGATGTGAAGGTCGTTCTCTCCGTAGCTCCAGTCCATGACCGTTTGCCACTTGGTATCCCATGTGACGAACTTCTCCGCCTGCTCAGCCCAGAACCCTTCCGGGTCGTCGACTGAGCGACGGTACATCGTGTCGTAGGTCTCGGCGGTGATGAGAGCGCCTTGCGCGGCCTCGGCGGGAACTGGGTAGACCGTGTCTTCTGACATGACTTCTGACTCCTGCAGTTCGAGGCATCGGATGCTTGCCTCAGTCAAACTCGAATGAGCGCTTCGCTCCCGCGGCGACAATCAAGCGCGCAGAGCTCGGTCGGCTCGAAGGTTCCATTGGTGGGTCGTTGGTTATCCGTTCGCGGCCATTCTAGCGCGTTACTTGAAGCGAGCGCCGCGCCCGCGAGGGCGGGTTCTAGCGTGACGCTGTCAGGTAAGCGATCCAGGCGGGATCTGCATCCCCTTCGGTTGCAGGCGTGAATTCACCGTCACCCTCGCCCGTATCCTCATCCGTGCCCTGCCAGTAAACGGTGACTTCGGAAAATCCGGCCTCGTCGAGCAGTTCTTGAATTTCCGGCAAGGTCCAGAGCCGCCAGTTGTAGCTGAACGCCGGCTGCAGCCGCGAGCCGTCTGGAAACCGGAAATGAATATGGCACGTCATATGGCCATTGATCGGATTGTATTCCGCCTGATCCCAGATATAGGTGTAATCGTCGTACCGGTGCCGGTCTTTGCAGACCTTGAATGAATCGTACCCGCCGTAAGCGTCGAGGAAGAACACCCCGTCATCACTGAGACTCTTGCGCACCTTCTTGAAGTAGCGCAAAAGCTGCTTGCGCTCTTTGAAGATCCAGTAACTGAAGTTCATCGCAAGCACGACGTCGACGGCATCGGTCTTCACTGTCATGACGTTGCCTTCGACGAGCGCGAGGCATTTGCGCTGAGCGCGGCTGAGAGTACCGAGATTGTGTTCGCGACCCCACGCCAGCACCTCGCCGTCGAGATCGACGCCAATCGCGACGTTGCCGCGGCGTCGGCGCACCCACTCGCACGAGGTGTTCGCGGTCCCGCAAAAGTCTTCCCGTAGTCGCACGGCGCGGCGTGAGCGGAGCTGTTTGAACGTTTCGTCCACGAAGTCGATCTCCGCCTCTACGCACTGTACGGAGTCCTGATAAAGCGTATGTCTGTCGGCCCGATCGGCCTGGGTCTGGCGACGTTTGCGTGCGGATGTGCCGCGCGCGCTTGAGGTGCTCATCGGTTGGGGGCTCGCAAGGGCTTGGACGCGGTCTACGGCTGACAGGCAGCAGTCGATCGCCGGGAAAATCGGGAAGGCGCGTAGTGTGCGTCAGTTCGGCACGAAGCGAAATGGATTTTCGCAAGGTTCAATGCTCTGGTTTGACACGAACGCCGATGACTTGCGGTCTGCGCATGGCTGGCGCATGTTGCTGCCCTGTGATCTGCTACTTGAGCAAAGTGACGTGTCCCGGCCTTTCGAACCTTCCTCTCAGGCGTCGTCCGCACCAGTTTCAGCGACTGCGGTGCAGCGTTATCTGACGGCGCACCCCTATGCATCGGTACAAGTACTGGACCAGGTAGGCTCCACCAACGCGTTGCTACTGACCGCGCCCGACCGTTTTCCGCACGGCACGGTGCTGATAGCCGAGGAGCAGACTGCCGGGCGCGGGCGTCGCGGGCGCACATGGGTCTCGCCGCGCGGGCTCAATGTCTATATGAGCATCGCCTATCGTTGGCATTCGCCATTTGAACGATTGCAGGGCTTGTCGCTCGCCATCGGGGTGGCGCTGGCCGAAGCGTTGGAGAGTAACGGTGCGCGTGACGTCGCCGTCAAATGGCCGAACGACGTGCTGCTCGGCGGAGCGAAGTCTTGCGGCATTCTCGTCGAGACGCGCACGCGTGCTACCGGCGTAACGGACGTGGTTGTCGGTACCGGAATCAACGTGCATACGCCTGCCGATGGGGCGTCGGTGTATGCGCCTGTCGAACAGGCCTGGACCGCGCTGGACGCTCACGTGCCAAAGACGCCTGACCGGAGTGTGGTCGCAGGCGCCGCGGCTTCCCGAGTGCTCGCGTGTATCGAACAGTTCGAGACCGGTGGACTTGCCGCATTTGCCGAGCGGTGGCGGCGCTTCGATGTTCTGTACGGACGTGCTGTTCGAGCCGGTGATATCGACGGTACCGCAGCTGGCGTCGATGCGGCCGGCCATCTGCAGATCGATACGCGTACAGGCGTGCAGGCCGTGGCCGCAGGGGAAGTGAGTGTGCGCCTGGTCGATTGAACCACGCCGCACCAGACGGACTGTCAGGCGCCCGGGCACTTCGGAAAGCGTCTGCGATCAGGCAAAATCGGTGCGGCGAAGAGCCTGCATTGGCATGCTCGCCCGAAAGTGCCGGTTCACGCCGGCTTCGTTGATGGGATGACGATGCGCTGGATCGTATATCTGGTGGTTCTGGCTAACGCGGCGCTGCTCTACTGGCATGTCGAAGAGCGTGAACGCCGGGCGACAGTCAAACCCAAAGTCACGCGCAATGCCGCGGTTACGCAGCTCGTTTTGCTCGACGAAATCGATCGCGATGAGCTGCGCCCACGCTACGCCGAACCAGAGCCCACTGGCACCGCGGAACCCGGCCAACCGGACGTCGTCGAGACACCGGCATCGCAACCGGTTCTGCCGATCGTCAAACTCACCTGCTATAGCGTCGGCCCGCTGACTGGCCAGGCCGACCGTGAAGCCGTGTCGGCATGGCTTGCGGCGCTCGGTGCTGAAGCTGTGCTCCGTGAAGATGAGCTGCGCGAGTTAGCGCGTTACTGGGTGCACGTGCCGCCGCTGCCGACGCGGGCTGAAGCGCAACAATTCGTGCAGCGACTCTCGCGTGAGGGAGTCAGCGACATGCACGTTATTCGACGCGGCAATATGGCCAATGCCGTGTCACTGGGTGTGTACAGCCGCAAGGCGCATCTGGACCGGCGTGTGGCGAACCTCGAGAAACTGGGCGTGCAGCCGAAAGTTACCGAGCGGTATCGGACGCGTCGTGCATCCTGGTTCGATGTCGTGTTGCCGGCTGATACTCCGCTGGACGAGGAGCGTCTGGCCGGTCAGTTCAGTCAGGTCGAGTCACGCCAACGGCCGTGCGGGAATCCGGGTTCGGCTACCTGAACGAAGTGCGTTGCCGAGTCTGAGGCGGCTCGCCTACAATGCCCGGCCTCGCCACCCGGGCGAGGCCCTCCGACGCCGGTATAGCTCAGTTGGTAGAGCAGGGGTTTTGTAAACCTCAGGTCCGCGGTTCGAGTCCGTGTGCCGGCACCAACCTCACTCCAGCACGTCTGCAAGAGGCCGGAGCTTCGCACGACGCACGGTCTCAGATCCCGTCTTTGCGACGCTGAGCGTGGCCTGTGACCGTCCCTCGTTAGCGTACGCGGCGCGATCACGCCGCCACCGGCCTCATCGTCCTGGATTCACGCGGTAGACTGGAACGCATCAGTGCGTTGGCGCCTCGCACGTCACGACTGCACCGCTTGCGTACAACGACCGAGGACGTCACATGGAAGATTCCCTTCTGCTCGCCATCGATCAGGGCACGACCAGTTCCAGGGCGATGCTGTTCAATCGGGACGGAAGCGCGGTGTTTACCGCCCAGCGCGAGTTCGCTCAGCACTATCCAGACGATGGTTGGGTCGAGCACGACGCCGAGGAGATCTGGACGACGACGCTGGCGGTCACCCGCGAAGCGCTGGCCCACGCAGGCACTGCTGGTCTCGCCGTGGCAGGGATCGGTATCACCAATCAGCGCGAGACGACGGTAGTCTGGGAGCGTAGCACCGGTCGCCCCGTTCACAATGCCATCGTCTGGCAGGACCGCCGCACGGCTTCGAGGTGCGCGCAGCTGCGCGACGCAGGCCACGAGGCGGATGTGACAGCGCGTACCGGACTGCTGCTGGATCCCTATTTTTCAGCCACCAAAGCGGCATGGATTCTGGATCGCGTTGCAGGTGCCCGGGCTCGCGCCGAGCGCGGCGAACTGGCGTTCGGCACCATTGACGCATTTCTGATCTGGCGGCTGACGGGTGGCCAACAGCACCTGACGGACGCAACCAACGCGTCGCGCACGTCGCTATTCAACATCCACACCCAGGATTGGGATGCTACTTTGCTGGATATGTTCGACGTGCCTGCGAGCGTATTGCCGGAGGTGCGCGATTCGGCCGCCGACTTCGGCATGACCAGCGCGGAAGTGGTCGGTCAGGTACTGCCCATCGCAGGCGTAGCGGGGGACCAGCAGGCAGCACTGATAGGCCAGGCCTGTTTTGAACCCGGGATGCTAAAGAGCACGTACGGCACGGGATGCTTCGTCATTTTGAATACGGGTAGCGAGCCGGTCGCCTCGGGTAACCGTCTGCTCACCACCGTTGGCTATCGGTTGGGTGGGCGTACGACCTATGCCGTGGAAGGGTCGATCTTTGTTGCAGGTGCCGCTGTGCAGTGGCTACGGGACGGTTTGGGGCTTGTGAAGTCAGCCCCGGAGACAGAGGCGCTGGCACGTGGGCTTGCCGACAACGCGGGTGTGTATCTCGTCCCGGCGTTTACCGGGCTGGGTGCGCCGCATTGGGATCCCCACGCCCGCGGTGCCGTGTTCGGGCTGACGCGCGACACCGGTGTCGCGCATCTGGTCCGGGCTACGCTGGAGTCGGTTTGCTACCAGAGCGCCGATCTGTTCAGCGCGATGCGAAGCGATGGGGTCGATCCGGCGCGCCTCAGAGTCGATGGCGGTATGGTCAACAACGATTGGCTTTGCGGCTTCCTCGCCAACATCCTGAACGTGCCGGTGGAACGCCCGGTGCAGGTCGAGACCACCGCCTTGGGAGCTGCGATGTTGGCCGGCCTGCAACTCGGAATATTTGCGTCCTTGGACGAGATCGCGGCGGCGTGGCGAGGCGAATCGCTGTTCGAGGTCTCGATGGGCGAGAGTGAACGCCAGGCGCTTCTGGACGGCTGGCATTCGGCTCTGGAGCGCGTCAAGACCCACGGTGCATAGGCGATGAGCAGTACATCCGAAACCGTCCTGGCCTTTCTTGACCCCGGGCACTTCCACGCTGCGCTGACGCTCAAGTTCGACAATCCGCGCGTTGCTCGCGACGTGTATGCCTACGCGTCTCCCGGCCCTGACCTCGACGCGTTCGTGGCCCTCATCGACGCGTTCAACTCGCGCGCCGAGGCGCCCACGCGATGGCGCCTGCACGTGCATACCAGCGCCGAACCCGAGGCAGCTCTGATCGCAGATGCAAAGCGTGCTGCAAAGTCTGAATCCGCGCCCTGGGCGGTTGTGCTTGCCGGGCGTAACAACGTCAAACTCGCGCGTATCGATGCGCTGCACCAAGCCGGCATTCCGGTGCTGGCCGATAAGCCATGGCTTACCGATCCAAATACCCTGCATCATCTGGCGAGCGCGATGTCAGGTCCACCGCTGGCCCGGGACATCATGACCAGTCGTTACGACCCGATCGCGAGACTGCGACTCGCTATTGCCGTTCGAACCGATCTGTTTGGCACCTTCGCGGCGACGCGTGACGGCACTGGATTGCCGGCCATCGAGATCGGTTCCCGCCATCACCTGCTGAAGCTGGTAAACGGTGAGCCGCTCGCCCGTCCGCCCTGGTATTTCGATGTGGGGATTCAGGGTACCGGTCTGGTTGATATCCAGTCCCATATGACTGACCAGGCCGGATGGCTGGCGGCGGCCGTCGGGGCTGTCACCGAGCCCTGCGACTTTGCGCGTGACGTACAGCGGATGCAGGTCGAGCGCTGGACAACCCCGGTGCCGTTGGAGCTTTTCACTGCGTGCACGGGATTGGACACGTTCCCGGGTTCGCTCGCGCCGCATGTAGAGGACGGGACGCTGGCGCTGCAATGCAACAGCGTCATCCGCTACGAGATAGGTGGCATCAGCGTGCAGCAGCGCGCCGAATGGGGCCAACGAGAGCCTGCTGGAAGCGGCGATGTCATGAGTTGCGTGCTGCGGGGCACGCGTTGCGAAGTGGTTCTCGAGCATGGCGCCCACACGGACTGGGAGATGCAACTTCACGTGCGGCCCGTTGGCGGTGTATCACTGGAATCGCCGCTCGCCGCCGCCGTTGCTGATTGGCAAACCGACTGGCCCGGTCTGGAAGCCGTGCCGGCCGGTGAGGGTTTTCGCCTGGACATCCCGGCGGCGCTGCAAAGTGGTCACGAACAGCACTTCGCGATGGTGCTCGACCAGTTCTTGAAGGATCTCGGCAGCGCTCGCCACGATGTCGTCGAAGCATCGAGGATTCAGATGCGATACACATTGCTGGCCCACGCTGAACGCCTCGCCGGAGAAATCCAATGACGCTGAGGGTGGGGGTAGTTGGTGCCGGCATGATCGCCGCAATTCACGCCGAGGCGATCCGGCGAACCGAAGGCACGGAGTTGGCGGGTGTATGGGACCGCGGCAGCGGACGCGGTGCCGAGATCGCTCCGGAGTGCCAGAGCCTTTCAACCCCTGGCGCATCGCTCGCGCAATTTGTGGCACGAGACGACCTCGATGCCATCACCGTCGCGAGTCCGAGCGGCGCACACCTGGAAGCTGCGCTGCTGGCTGCCGAAGGGGGGAAACACTGTCTGGTGGAAAAGCCGCTCGAGATTACGGTGGAACGTATCGACCGCATGATCGACGCGCACCGGCGTTCTGGAACAGTGCTCGCCGGAATCTTCAACACCCGCTACACCGAGGGCGCCAGACTGTTGCGCGAAGCGCGCCTGGCTGGACGGTTCGGTCGGCTCACCTACCTGTGCGCAACCTGTCCCTGGTGGCGCGAGCAGTCGTATTACTCATCGTCTGACTGGAAGGGCACCTGGGCGCTCGACGGCGGCGGCGCTCTGATGAATCAGGGAATCCACAGCATCGATTTACTGCAATGGCTCGCGAATGAGCCGGTCGTGGCAGTCAGCGGACAGATCGCGACGCTTGCGCACGACGGTGTAGAGGTTGAAGACACCGGCGTCGCACACCTCAAGTTTGCCAGTGGAGCACTCGGCACAGTGGCGTGCACGACCAGTGTGTGGCCCGGACATTTCCGTACGATCACGGTGGCAGGAACTGACGGCAGCGCCGTTCTGGCCGATGGAAATCTGCTTGAGTGGCAGTTTCGAAAGGAGCGTGATGAAGACGCGGAAATTCGCGCCAATCTGCTCTCACTACCTGGGGATGGCGTTGGTGCGGCGAATCCATCAGCGGGTGTGGACGCGGCCGGACACGCCGCAGTCCTGGCCGATTTCGCGGACGCCGTCGCGCGCGGCCGCGCACCTGCGGTCGATGGGCTGGAGGCACGCAAGGCCGTTGCGCTCATTGCAGCCATCTACGCGTCGTCCAGGCAGGGTGGCCAACTCATGGAACCCTGAAAAACACCGACAGAGCACGCTCCGGACTCACGGCGGACGTCGTGCCGGGCGTGCGCAAAGTGTTGCCACGATGGCCAGGACCGTTGCGAGTGGCGCAAGCGCACCCTGCTCAGATCGTAAACTGCTCGCTCAAGATCCGTTCTTCTAAATTGTGCTCAGCATCGAAGAGCAGTTTGAGCGTGACGTCGCGCGCTTCTTCAACGGACACTTCTGAAACGTCGCGAAGCTCGGTCGCGTCGGCATTGGCGCTCACGGGCCGCTTGAAGTGATCGAGTATGTCGAAGTGAACTTTGGACTCGCGGGGAAGCAAAGCGCCTCGCCAACGACGCGGCCGGAAAGGGCTGATGGGCGTGAGCGCCAGCACGCCGGCGTTCAATGGCAGGATCGGGCCGTGCGCTGACAGGTTGTAAGCGGTGCTACCAGCGGCGGTAGCGACGAGAATGCCGTCGCAGATCACTTCGGTTACGCGCTCTTTCCCGTCGACCGAGACGCGGATTTTGGAGGCCTGACCGGTCTGCCGGTGCAGCGATACCTCGTTTATCGCGAGCGCTTTCAGCTGTCCGCCACTGCGTCCGAGAGCAGTCATTCTCAGCGGACGTATTTCGGCGAGGTCGGCCGTATTCAACCGCTCCACCAGTTTGTCGTCGCGATAGGTGTTCATCAGGAAGCCGACGGTGCCCTGATTCATACCATAGATCGGCAGGCCACGTTCCATCGTTCGGTGCAACGTTTCCAACATGAAGCCGTCACCCCCGAGCGCTACGATGGCGTCAGCGACGTCCAGATCCGTCGTTCCGTAACGCTTCACGAGCGATGCGAGTGCGCCCTGCGCGGAATCTGCCCGGCTGGCCAGGAAGGCAATGCGTTCAATTCCCAAGGTTGCGCACCCGAACTCCGGAAGTTCGGCTAGCGTACGGTTCGCACAACGGCCCGGCAAGTTTCCCCACGAGATAGCACGTGCGGCGCATATCAACGCATGCGCTTTGCGATCACTCCCAGTTCAAGAGCACATCGTGGTCTACAAAACGGGCCCGCCAGAAGGCGGGCCCTAACGGGGTTGAGACAAAACCGTATGGTTCCGACGTTCAGGCCGAACGTTTCACTGGTGCGTGGAACTGGAACAAGTTGGTTCGATGTCCCAGGGCGTCGCGCAGCGCGGGATAGGAGTCGGGTGAACGTTTTGCGAATGTCAGCACGTTGCGCCAACGTTCTACTTCGTGCCCTTCGAGCGTGCGCAGCGGTTCGCTCCCATCGACCGGTTGGACGCTCGGATCGTTGTCGGGCCAGTCAGCTGGGTCCTGCGGCGCAGCGACTGCCTGGATCTGCACGGCCAGCAGGCGCCGGCGTACCGCTGCGGCCATCAACTGCGCCGTGTCGGCGGGATCCAGATCTGAGTCCATCAACAACATGTCGAACGTATTTTCCCGGCGCAGCAGGGTCTCTACTGCATGCCCGGAACACGTGACGAGTTCGACATGTGCACCGGCTTGTTCGAATTGTGATGCGACCGCGACAGGCTCGCGGCCAGAGCCAACCACCAACAGATTCATGCTGCTTTGCGCTCCATGTTTTCGCTGCCACCAAACAGTGCGACACGGGTCCGATCGTCGATAGGGATTTCACAGGCGACGGTCAGCACTTTGCCGATCCAGCGCGCTTTGCCGCTGCCGAGCCGGATCATCGGTAGGCCGACGCGTTTCAACATCCGCTCCATCGCAACGCTCGTAACGGCTACATAGCGCTCAATATCGTTTTCATCGGCGAATATGACTGCTTCGCGCATCAGACCAAGAGAGATTGCGCCAACGCTCGCCTGCGGATTGCTCCGGTCGGGGTCGGCTGTGAAGCGACTCAGCTCCCAGGTCGCATCGTCCTGTGGCGCTGACTCACCATCGAGCAAGTCCGCGAATACGTCTTTCAGCATGTATGGTCCGGTGGTGGGGAGGATACGTGTGCATCCACGAACCCGGCGTCCTTCAGCGCGCGCGATCAGATAGACCGGATTCAATTCGTCGAACGTGTCGCGCTCGAGTCCGTTGTTACTGTTGACCTGCCATCCGAGACGCTTATGAAAAACCTCGTCGCGAAGTCTGAACATGCCGTCCAATAAGTCCCAATCCACGCCGTGCTCGTTGGCACGGCCAGCAACCAAAGTCGTCATCTCAAAACCCTCTAAAAGACTGTACTGTTGTTTTGTTGTCGAGAAAGTAGACGCTTTTGACGAGGGGCGGACGACTGTCAGAAATTACAGTGATTAGGAGATAAATTCCTGGTCGGATTCGCACGAAAAACTCGGGAACAGAAAGCCCGAGGGAGGGTTTAGCTACGTCCTAGTTGTGGCGTGATGAGTTGTTGAGAAACAGCGCGAGCTACCGCTTGCGGTCGGTTGGTGACCTGAAGTTTCTGCGCCGCGTTTTGCAGGTGAAAGATAACTGTACGTTCGGAGATATTGAGAATCTGCGAAGTTTCCCAGGCCGTTTTCCCTTCAGCTGCCCAGGTAAGGCATTCGCGCTCGCGCTCGGTTAGCTGGACTTTAGGGATCGTGCTTTCGCCATCGACGATGATGCGGCGAACAGCTTCGTGAATGTAGCCACTCAGCAGTTGCCCGATCGCGAGGTTCTCTAAAACCATGCCACGTGCGCTGTTGTTGTCTTCGTTTGAGACCAACGAGAAGATCGCAGCTTCGCCGTTGCGCCCATGCACCGGAAAGCTCGCGCCCGTGCGCAACCCGAAGTCCCATGCCTCGGACATGAACTTGTGCACCAGCTTCCCGGCACCGGTCTTGTCCGGGGTAATGTCTTCCCATCGCAATGGAACTACGCGGGTGGTGCAGTGTAGAACAGTGGGGTCGATGGCCATGTAACCCTGCGTGTTGTAGTGCGCCCACCAGTCTTCCGGGAAGCCGGAGATGATGACGTATTCAGGGTTGACGAAGGACGTCGGGAATTGCGAGCCGTAGAGGAAGTACTCGAATCCGAGTAGCTGGCACAGCTTCGAGCACAGGCTGTGCACCTCTTCGGCGCTGCTGACCGTGAGGCTGCTTTCGATGATTGATTCAACGTCCGACAAGTCAGTCATTGCCGGTCCCCGACGAACTTTCCGTGAAGAGCCCTGCGAAAGGCTCAAGGCCCATCAGTATAGGACGCCCCCCCAGTGTTGCAATACACAAGCGATACTGAAATTTCTGGATTCGAGCGAGAGACAGCCCTCCGAATGAATCAGTATTTGGGGTTTTTGCGCTATCCGCTACGACCGGTGGTCAGGTTTGTTTCGCTATGACCAAATCTACGGGTTTCGCGGCACCTGGCGCCTCGCCTGACGGTTACTGGTTATCCGGAGCACCTCGATCACCGCGACCGAAGCGCGTCTTCCGCGGCAACATAGTCGTAGTCGAGCGCTTCGGCGACTTCCCGGCACGTGACGTGACCCCGGTGCACATTCAGGCCCGCGCAGAGATGCGGGTCGCGGCTTAGCGCTTCAAGTCCATGGTCGGCCAGGCTGAGTACGTGCGGTAGTGTTGCGTTGTTCAACGCAAACGTTGACGTGCGGGGTACTCCTCCGGGCATGTTCGCAACGCAGTAATGCACGACACCGTCCACCGTGTACGTTGGATCCGCATGGGTCGTTGCACGCGACGTCTCCGCGCAGCCACCCTGGTCGATCGCGACGTCGACCAGCACTGCACCGGGGCGCATCGCCGCGATCATTTCTCTGGAGATCAACTTGGGCGCGGCGGCCCCTGGGATCAGTACACCGCAGATAACGAGATCCGCCATCAGAACATGGCGCTCGATAGCGTCATGGGTGGAGAACACGGTATTCGTCGCGCGACCGAACTGCTTCCAGTGCATCTCCAGCACGTCGTTGTTACGGTCCAGCACCCAGACGTCAGCGCCCATGCCAACGGAAACGTGCGCCGCGTGCGTGCCGACGACGCCGCCGCCAATGATGACGACCTTGGCCGGGTCGACGCCGGGTACTCCGCCGAGAAGCATGCCGAGTCCGCCGTGCGGTTGTTCAAGACAATAGGCTCCAGCCTGCACCGACATGCGCCCGGCAACCTTCGACATCGGTGCGAGTAGCGGTAACCCCCCGAACGGCGAAGTCACCGTCTCGTATGCGACGCAGGTGGCGCCGCTCTCGATGAGTTCGCGTGTCTGGTCCGGATCGGGCGCGAGATGCAAATACGTGAACAGCATCTGGCCATCGCGCAGCATCGCGCGCTCTTCCGCCTGCGGCTCTTTTACCTTGATGACGAGATCCGCCTCGGCAAAAACGGTAGCGGCGTCAGCAGCGATGCTCGCGCCGGCCGCGCGGTAGTCGTCGTCGCTGCTGCCGATACCATTGCCAGCGCCGGACTGAACCGTCACGGTATGGCCGTGGTGGATAACTTCGCGAACACTGGAAGGCGCCAGTCCCACTCGCGCTTCGTGGTTCTTGATTTCGGTTGGTACTCCGACGTGCATGTTGATTCTCGCGTAGCTCGTGTCGACGTTAGCCCTGACGGCGCGCGACTATGCGGCTACAGAGTGCAGGGCGACTAGAGCCAGACGGAATCTGGTGCTAGGTACAGCGCCTGAGCAACGCCGCGAGGCGCACGATGCCAGGTTCGATGGCCTGGGTTGGAATGGCGCTGAAGCCAAGCCTGAAATAATTCTGATGCTGCTCCGGAGCCGCGAAGAACACGTCACCGGGTTCTACCAAAACGCCTTCGCGCCGCGCCTCGGGTAGCAGGCCGGCAACATTCAGATTGTCCGGACCCTGGACCCAGTAGGAGGTGCCGCCCACCGTCGGGACGTACGAAGCTTGCGGAAGGTGGCGGCGCAGTGCTTCGCCCATCACCTGGCAGCGTTCGCGAAATGCATGGCTCAGCCGCCGCACGAGCGCGTCGTGATGCCCCCGGCTCAGGAACAGGGCGAGCGAGCGCTCATTGTTGGAAGGCGGATGGCGCAGCATGAACCGGCGCAGCGCGCGCGCCTCGCGCACGAGTTCTTCCGGTCCGACCATGAAGCCCAGACGCAGCCCCGGGGCAAGCGTTTTTGACAGACTGCCGACGTAGATAACGCGCCCGTCGGCGTCCAGGCTCTTCAGGGCCGGAGTTGGTGGTCCCGCATAGTTGTTCTCGGCCTCGTAGTCGTCCTCGATGATGATGAAGTCGTGCTCGCGCGCACTATCGAGAAGCGCGCGGCGACGCGTAAGAGGCATCGTGACGGTCGTCGGGCACTGGTGCGATGGCGTGACGTACAGGTAGTCGCACCCACGCAACGACGCTGACACGCGCAGCCCCTGGCTATCGACCGGGATCGGTACCAACTTCCCCGCGTGCATCTGCAGGATGTTGCGCGCATCGGCGTATCCGGGATTTTCTATGCCGACCGTATCCCGGTCGCCCATCAGCAGCGCGGCAAGCAGATAGAGCGCCTGCTGGGCGCCCAGCGTGACCAGGATCTGCTCGGGCTTGGCCCACACGCCGCGTCGCGGCAGCACACGTGTTTGCAACTGCTCGACGAGGTCGGGGTCGTCGGTGTCGATATGGTCGTGCGCCCATTGCCTGATCGCTCGCACCGACAGCGCCTCGCGGCAGCATTCCCGCCATTCCGCGATCGGGAACAGCGCGGGATCGATCTGGCCGTAGACAAACGGATAATCGTAGCGTTGCCAGTCGGACGGGCGGTTGGGGCTCGCAAGTGCCGTGGCTTCGACCTGCAGCCGGGCTCGCCATGCCGGTGCGAAAGCGCTCACAGCGGCCCGGTCCACGGGAGGCGCATGCGCGTCCTGGGTGGATGCGGACAGCCGCCCTTCGAGAATTCCCGGGTCAACGTAAAAGCCACTTCGTTCCCGCGAGATCAGATAGCCTTCGTCAACCAGATGCTGGTAGGCGAGCACTACGGTGTTGCGGGCGATACCGAGCTGGGTAGCGAGCTTGCGGCAGGATGGCAGGGCGCGTCCTGGTGGCAGGTGACCGTCCAGGATCGCCGACACCAGCATCTCGCGTACCTGCGCCTGCAGGCTGCTGGTGGCGTTGTCCGGCAATTGGAACAGATGTTCGCGCATCGTGAGACGGCTTGTGTTGGTCTAGTACGCGTTCGCAATCTGGCTCTAAGCGGCGCGTCGGCCTCCACACTATTGTACTCTTCTGACAAATCGCGACATCCGCACGCCGCTACAGTCCGTTTCCAGAACTCGAATCAGTCCGCGACGGGCCATGCCGGCCTGCGAGCGCGGCATACAAAGGAAGAGCAACGTATGAACTACGCCGGTAACTCGCTCGAGCATCAATGGATGCCGTTCACGTCCAACCGCGATTTCAAGGCCAACCCCAGGCTCATTGTGCGCGGCGAAGGAACCTATCTCTGGAACCACAAGGATGAGCAGATACTGGACGGCTCTTCCGGCCTGTTCTGCGTGGCGGCCGGGCACGGGCGTAAGGAGATCGCTGACGCGGTCCATGAGCAGCTGTTGCAGCTCGACTACACCGCGCCATTCCAACTCGGCCATCCGGCTGCCTTCGAAGTGGCGCGCCGCGTCGCCCAGCTGACGCCCACCGGATTGGATCACGTCTTCTTCGCCAACTCCGGATCCGAGTCCGTCGATACGGCCATGAAGATCGCGCTGGCTTACCACTTCGCCAAGGGGCAGGGCCAGCGGCAGCGTTTCGTATCACGCGAGCGCGCGTATCACGGAGTCAATTTCGGGGGCGTGGCGCTGTCCGGGCTCATCAAGAACCGCGAGGCCTTCGGTGTGGGTATGCCGGTCGTCGCACATATGCGCCACACCTGGCTTGATGAGAACCGTTTTACCCGGGGTATTCCCGCCCACGGCGCAGAGTTGGCTGACGATCTCGATCGGATCGCCATGAACTTCGGGCCGGAGACGATCGCCGCGTGCTTCGTAGAGCCGGTGGCAGGCTCTACCGGCTTTCTGATTCCGCCCGAAGGCTACCTGAAGCGCCTGCGCGAGATTTGCGACAAACACGGCATTCTCCTCGTTTTCGACGAAGTAATTTGCGGTTTCGGCCGCACCGGCAAGGCCTTCGGTTCGCAGAGTTTCGGCGTGGTGCCGGACATGATCACGATGGCGAAAGCGCTCACCAACGGCTGCCAGCCGATGGGCGCCGTGGCGGTCAGTGATGAAATCTACGACTCGGTAACCGGCGCGTCTCCGGATGGGGCGATCGAGCTGTTTCACGGTTACACCTACTCAGGGCACCCGGCCGCGTGCGCCGCAAGTCTGGCGACGCTGGACATTTACGAGCGCGAGAATCTGTTCGAGCGCGGCGAGGAACTGTCGCCTTACTTCCTCGACCAGATGTTTGCCTTGTCGGACCTTTCGGTGATCACCGATATCCGCGGCTACGGGCTGATGGCCGCTATCGATGTGGCGCAGGACGGCGCCCCCGGCCGTCGGGGCACCGAGGTGCAGAAGAAGCTGTTCGACGCCGGACTGCACATCAAGTTCACCGGTGATGCCGGCCTGGTTGCGCCACCGCTCATCTCCGAGCGCGCACACATCGACGAACTGGCCGGCAAGCTGCGCGAAGTACTATCGACCTACTAGGCAGGACTTCGCTGCAAGCGTGAAAGGCCGCCGCAGCCGCGGCGGCCTTTCCGTCAGCACCGGCGCCCGAACGGTCTCCGGATCGCGCCGTGAACTTAAGCGCAGTCCTGTTCAGGAGCCGCCGCGGATGGCCCTCAAGACCACGACCATCGGCGCTTTTCCGAAGCCCGACTTCGTCCACCTCCCGGACTGGTTCGGTGCGACTGACGGCCCCGACATGGCCGCTCCGACTGCGCGCTGGGCATCTGCGCTGGCCGCGATGGGCGAAGACGCCGAAGCGATCCTCCAACGCGGCACGCACCTTGCCGTCCGAGCCCAGGTCGACGCTGGCATCGACATACCCACCGATGGTGAGATTCGCCGCGAAAACTATGTGCACTACCACTGCCGGCATCTACATGGTTTCGACTTCGAAGATCTGACCGAAGCGAGCCTGCGCAACGGTGCATTCAGCGCGTTATTGCCGACCGTGCGCGGCCCCATCTCTGTTCGCGAGCAGTTCCTGGTGCGAGACTGGCAAGTGGCGCAGGCGGCAACGGGCCGGCCAGTCAAACTCACGTTGCCGGGGCCGCTGACGGTTTGCGATACGGTAGCCGACGCGTACTACGGTGATCCGCGCTCCATGGGCAGAGCGCTTGCCGAGGCACTGAACGTCGAGGTTCTGTCCCTGGCTGAGGCCGGTTGCCGTCATATTCAGATCGATGAGCCACTGTTCGCGCGCAAACCTGCGGATGCCATCGCTTACGGCATGGATAACCTCGAACGTGCTTTCCATAACTGTCCTGCGCGCGTCACCCGAACGATGCACATGTGCTGCGGCTATCCAGACCGGCTGGACAATCCCGAATATCCGAAGGCTGACCCGCGCGCGTACTTTGAACTCGCCGATGCGGTGGACGCTTCATCCATTCAGGCGGTGTCACTCGAAGACGCTCACCGGCCCAACGACCTCAGCCTGTTGGAGCGTTTTGGCCGCACGCAGGTCATACTCGGCGTCGTGGGGGTGGCATCCAGCCGCGTTGAAACGGTAGAAGAGGTGAGTAGTCGCCTGACGCAGGCGTTGGCTCACATCGAAGCGGACCGGCTGTTGGCTGGACCCGACTGCGGCCTCGGATACCTGGGCGCGGATTTGGCCGTGCGCAAACTGACGGTAATGGTTGAGGCCGCCCGGTCCGTTTGAGCGTCTGGGGATGGAGAGCATGCACGTTTCCGTAGTAATCCCGGCGCGCCTTGCGTCAACGCGGCTGCCGGGCAAAGTTCTGAAACCGCTCGCTGGAAAGCCGATGGTTCAGCACGTATGGGAGCGTGCGGTGCAGGCGGACGTCGGTGATGTGCTGATCGCAACCGACGACGCGCGCGTGGCCGAGGTCGCCCGCGCATTCGGTGCGCAGGTTGAGATGACCGCGGCCGATCATAGTTCGGGCACGGACCGCATCGCCGAGGTTGCCGCAAGGCGCGCTTGGGCGGCCGCTCATGTCGTCGTCAATGTCCAGGGTGACGAGCCTCTGATTCCTCCGGCCAATATCGCGCAGGTTGCGCGCAACCTCTCAGACCGGCCTGGATTTCAGATGGCGACGCTGGCTGAGCCGTTGGGTGCCGAGGACCTGCATAACCCGGGCGCGGTCAAGGTAACGGTCGACCGGCACGGCCGCGCACTTTATTTCAGCCGCGCGACGATCCCGTGGTATCGCGACGCCTTTGCATCTGCGCCGGATGCGGGGCCGCCGCCGGCATCTCTACTCCGGCGCCACATCGGCATCTACGCATACCGGGCGGGATTCCTGGCCGAATTCGTCGCCGCTGGCCCGTGTGAACTCGAGCGGGCCGAAGCGCTTGAGCAGCTGCGCGCGTTGTTCCACGGCGCGCAGATCCACGTCGACGACGCGGATGAGCTGCCGGGTCCCGGCGTCGATACGCAACGCGATCTCGCGCGCGCGGAGCAGTTGCTGGCGAGCGGCGCGGACACTGGCCGGGGCTAACGGCTCAGTCGAGTTTGCGCACGTCCGGAGCGCGCCCGGTGGATCCGTGTGTGACACCACTGTAACGGTTCTGGCTGCCGACCAGCGAGGTGCGGGAGATAGCACCTGCGGTTCGGTAGCCCCCGTCTACGAGGTGGGCCTCACCGGTCACAAACGCCGAGTCGTCTTCTGCCAGATATAGCGCCGCGGCCGCGATGTGATGGCCTTCACCACGATCAGGCCAAGGCTGTACCTGCCGCATCGTCGCCTCGGCCATTTCTTCGTCGCCGCGATGCATGAGCGGTGTGAAGATCATGCCCGGGCAGATGCAGTTGACGCGGATCCGGTCTGGTGCGAGTTCCAGCGCCGCACTTTGCGTCAGATTCACAACTGCCGCCTTGGCTGCTGAATAGGCAGTTGGTCCATTGCCGGCGCCCAGACCCGCAATCGAGGCCGTGTTGATGATCGAACCGCCAGTCGCCTGAGTACGCATGACCTTGGATGCGTGTTTGATGCCTAGAAATACCCCACGGGTCAGAACCGCGAACGTGTAGTCCCAGTGGTCGACCTCGATCTCACCGAGCGGGCCGATGGCGCCGCCGATCCCGGCGTTGTTGAACATGATGTCCAGCTTGCCAAAGGTTTCTTCGGCCTTGGTGACGAGTTGTGCGATATCAGCTTCGCAAGACACATCTGTCTTCACGAAACGGAAGTTGCCGACGTGTCCCATACGGTGCAAATGGTCGGTGAGCTCGGCGCCGTTGTCGGCGTTCAGGTCACCGACCACGACCATCGCGCCTTCGTCCAGAAAGCGCATGACCGTGGCTTTGCCCATGCCGCTGGCACCGCCCGTTACGATGGCTACTTTGTTCTGCAGTCGCCCCATTTCATCAGCCTCCTCGTTTGGCCGGCGCCCGTACTCTGTCAGGGGCCGGCCAGTATGGTCAGTTCCACAAACAGACCGACGAAGATCGCGCCGCCGAGCCAGTTGTTGTTCAAAAACGCTTTGAAGCAGTCCGCCGGCTCCCGCGCGCGGATCAGAATCTGTTGGTAAATCGCCGCGCCGGTTGCAAACGTCACACTGGCGGCATACCAGAGCCCGAGGTCCGCGTAGAGACCGAGGCCGACGAACAGACCGAGCACCACCGCCTGGAGAAAACCCACGATCGCGCGGTCCGCGGTTCCGAACAGAATAGCCGACGATTTGACGCCGATTTTGAGATCGTCCGCCCGGTCGGCCATCGCATACATCGTGTCGTAGGCGATCGCCCAAACGATATTAACCGCGAGCAGATACCACGCTTCCAGCGGTACGGCGTTCAGGTGCGCGGCGTAGGCCATCGGTATGCCCCAGCCAAACGCGACGCCCAGGTAGGCTTGCGGCAGGTATGTGAAGCGCTTCATCAGCGGGTAGCTGGCCGCCAGTACGATACCGGGAATCGACAGCGCGATGGTCAGCCAGTTCAGGGTAAGCACCAATGCAAACGCCGCGACGGACAGACCCACGAAGAGTCCGATGGCCTCACCTAGTGACACGCGTCGCGAAGCGAGCGGCCGCTCGCGGGTACGTTCGACGTGCGGGTCGAAGTTGCGGTCGGCTATGTCGTTGATCACACACCCGGCCGAACGCATCAGGAATACACCCAGGACGAACACCGACAGGATCAGCGGGTCGGGAAAACCATCGCCAGCGAGCCATAGCGCCCAAAGAGTTGGCCACAGCAACAGTAGCGATCCAATGGGCTTGTCCATTCGCATCAGCAATGCGTACTGCTTCAGCCGTTGTCGTGCAGTCGTAGTCGTGATCTCAGCCTACCTCTGCGTACTCAACACCGCGCCCGATCCATCGCTGGATCAGCAGCGGCGCGCGGTGAGGACATGTTCCGACGATATCTTCAGCGGCTTCTACCGCCTGCTCAAGCAGCTGATGATCGCGACCCAGGTCGGCGACCCGCATTTGCACATCTCCGGTCTGACGCGTGCCCAACACTTCGCCCGGGCCGCGCAGCTCCAGGTCCTTTTCGGCGATCTCGAATCCGTCGGTGCTGTCGCGCAACACGCCCAGTCGCGCTTTCGCCAGTCGCGAGAGCGGGGCTTTGTAGACCAGCACGCAGGCGCTTTTGCGTTGACCGCGGCCGACTCGACCGCGGAGCTGATGGAGCTGTGAAAGTCCCAGCCGTTCCGCGTTCTCGATGATCATCAGGCTTGCATTCGGCACGTCCACGCCAACTTCAATGACCGTCGTGGCGACCAGCAGGTCCAGATCGCCGGCACGAAAAGCCTGCATCACGAGGTCGCGCTCTGCCGGCTTCAGCCGGCCGTGCACCAGGCCGATCTGCAACTGCGGAAGCGCTTGCGCGAGCGCCTGAGCCGTCGCTTGTGCCGCTTCCGCCTGGACGGCCTCGGATTCTTCGATAAGCGGGCAAACCCAGTAGGCCTGCTGGCCAGCCGCGCACGCTGCCGCGATCCGTTGAACGATCGCCGGACGCCGCGAGTCCGGCAGCACCGCGGTATCGATCTGCTGACGACCGGGGGGTAACTCGTCGACCGCGGAGACGTCGAGATGCGCGTAGGCGGTCATCGCCAGGGTGCGAGGAATAGGCGTTGCCGTCATGATCAGTTGATGTGGAAACATCGAACCGTCCTCACCGCCTTTCGCCAGTAGCGCATGCCGCTGGTGCACGCCGAAGCGGTGCTGCTCATCGATGATGACGAGGCCGAGGCGTGCGAAGCGTACGGCCTCTTGAAACAATGCGTGCGTGCCAACCGCGATACCGCACTGGCCGCTGGCGAGCGCTTCGAGCGTGTCGCGTCGGGCTCTTGCCGTCTGCTTTCCACCGAGCCACGCAACGCGCACGCCATGTGGCTCGAACCAGGTGCTGAACTGGCGAAGATGCTGCTCCGCGAGCAGTTCGGTCGGCGCCATGACAGCGCACTGGTGACCTGATTCCACGGCGCGAATGGCGGCCAGCGCCGCGACCACGGTTTTGCCGGACCCGACGTCCCCCTGCACGAGCCGGTACATTGGATGTCCACGCACGAGGTCTGCGCCGATCTCATCGACAACCCGCCGCTGTGCGCCGGTGAGTTCGAACCCGAGCGCGCGAACGAAGGCCGGCTCCAGGGTGCCGTTGCCGCGCAGCGGCTTTGCCCGTCGCTCAGTGGCTTGCGCCCTGAGCGCCCGGTGGCTCAACTGGTGCGCCACCATCTCCTCGAAGCCCAGACGTTGCCGTGCCTGTTCGAGCGCGAGCCGATCGACCGGCGCGGGCGGCGCATGCAGCCGGCTCAGCGCGGCGGCAAGTTCGAGGGGCTCGGAATCGGGCGGTGAGGAAGCTGGATTGAGCGGCTGCCGCCACGCTTGCGGTAACAATTCTTCCAACGCGCCGCTTCGCTCGGCGCCCGCCAGCGCCTGTTGGCACAGCCGCCTGATCGTCGCCTGGTTCAGACCTTCGGTCGTCGGATAAACCGCCGTCAGTTCGGCGTCAGTGTGTGCTGGCTCGTCTTCACCCAGCAGCTGATATTCGGGATGCACCATCTCCAGGCCAGCCGGGCCGCGGCGTACGTCGCCGAAACACTGAACCCGCGCGCCTCGCTTGAAACCCTGTTTCTGAGCATTACCAAAATGGAAGAAGCGCAGGTCGATATGGCCCGTGCCGTCGGCAACCCTCACCAGCAGGCTCCGGCGGCGTCCGAACTTGACCTCCGAGACCTGTACATCGGCGACGATCAGGACCGCGTGCCCGGCTCGCAGCGAACCCACGGGTATGGCGCACGTCCGATCCTCGTACCTCAACGGCAGGTGAAACAGCAGGTCCTGGACGCGTTCCAGCCCCAGGCGACCGAGACGCTCGGCTACTTTGGCGCCGACACCCCGCAGCGATGTAACGGGCTGGTCCAGCAACACTGCCCCCGCGCTGGACTCAGTCCAGCACCATCACCGCTTCGATCTCTACGAGCGCGCCTTTCGGCAACTCACTCACGCCCACCGCGGCCCGGGCTGGAAAGGGTTCTGCCATATGGGCGGCCATCACCTCGTTGACGGTGGGGAAGTTGCTGAGGTCGGTCAGGTACGCATTGACCTTGACGATATCGCCGAGCGAGCCCCCCGCGGCCGCTGCGACGGCAGCGAGATTTCGGAAGACCTGATCGGCCTGCTCGCGGAAGTCATCGCTGACCAGTTCCATGCTCGCCGGATCCAGCGGGATCTGGCCGGACATGTAAACCGTATTGCCAGTGCGTACGGCTTGCGAATAGGTACCGATCGCCGCGGGCGCGGTGTCCGTTTGAATGATGGTCTTGCTCATGTCCCGAAGGCTCCTGAAGGATGTCGCACTCTTGTTGCCACATTGTGGCGCAACTCGATGCCCGGAGAGTGGTCCCGGCGACGGCAGCCCCTGCCCAAGACGGCTGGCACCGTGCTGCTTGACGGTCTGCGTCTCAGCTGCGCGTGCGCTGGATCCGGTTCACTGACGGCGTAGCGCGCAAGCCTCGCATGATCGCTGCCAGGTGAGTCCGGCTCTGCACACCAATCTGCATATCGAGCGTAGAGACCATCCCGTCGCGCTCGATCGTGGCGATATGCTCAATGTTGGCATCCTCTTCCGCGATCACTTGCGCGACCGTCGCCAGCACCCCGCGTTCATTGTTGACCAGCATGCGCACTTCGGCGGTGAATTCGCGGTCTACCGACGGCTCCCATGCGAGTTCGATCTGCTGGTCGACACTGCTGGCCGCATCGACGATGTTGCTGCAGTTGCGGTTGTGTACGACGATGCCGCGCCCGGGGCTGACAAAGCCCGCGATCAGATCACCTGGAATTGGATGACAGCAGCGGCCAAACGTCACCAGCATGCCCTCGGTGCCGCGCACCAGCAACGGCTCCTGCGATGCAGCGGCCTCTGCCTCAGCGGCTGAATCGTCGTTGTCTGCCTCGTCGTCAGCCGGCTCTGGTGTGACCAGCTGATGCGCCACCAGCAAGGCCAGTTTGCGTCCGAGGCCGATATCCGCGAGCACGTCGCCGATGCTGCCCGCACCAACTTCATCGCAAACGCGCCGTTGGTCGGCTTCGGGAATCTCGCTCAGCTGCAGGGACATGCGTGCCAGCGCCTGATTCAGCAGGCGTTCGCCGAGCTCTTCGGCTTCGCCTGAGCGCAGATTCTTCAGCTGATTGCGGATGTTGGCGCGCGCTTTCCCAGTGACCACAAATCCCAGCCAACTCGCGTTGGGGCGGGCCCAAGGGGCGGTTACGACCTCGACGGTCTGGCCACTTTGGAGCTGCGTGCTGAGCGGTGCGTAGCGCCGGTCGATCTTGACGGCTACGCAGGTATTGCCGACGTCGGTGTGCACAGCGTAAGCAAAGTCTACGGCCGTAGCGTCCTCGGGTAGCTGCTTGATTTCTCCTGCGGGGGTGAACACGTAGACTTCACGTGTGAATAGGTCGACCTTGACGTTCTCGATGAACTCCATGGTGTCGCCCGCGGTGTCGCCGAGCTCAAGTAGCCCACGGGCCCATTCGGCCGCGCGTTTGTTGGCCGAATTGGCATTCGCCTCGCCGGTCTTGTATCGCCAGTGCGCGGCCACTCCCGCTTCTGCTACCGCATGCATGTCTGCCGTGCGAATCTGGATTTCTATCGGCACGCCGAACGGGCCGAGTAGCACGGTATGCAACGACTGGTAACCGTTGGCCTTCGGGATCGCGATGTAATCCTTGAACCGGCCGGGCATCGGATTGTAGAGACCGTGCACGCAGCCGATGGCGCGGTAGCAGTTGTCGGCGCTGTCGACGATGATGCGGAAGGCATAGATGTCCATGACCTCCGCGAAGGACAGTCCCTTGCGGGACATCTTGTCGTAGAGGCTGTAGATGTGCTTTTCGCGTCCGATCACCTCGGCTTTCAAACCGTCTTGCTTGAGGCGCGCTTTGATCGCGCGGGTGATCGTGCGGATGATCTGACGCCGGTGCCCGCGGGCGCGCTTCACTTCGTCGGCCAGTACGCGATGCCGTTGAGGGTAGAGCGCCCTGAACCCGAGATCTTCGAGTTCGAGTCGAAAACTGTTGAGGCCCAGCCGGTTCGCGATCGGGGCGTAGATGTCGAGCGTCTCGCGCGCGATCTGGCGGCGCTTTTCCGGTTTCAGCGCACCCAGCGTGCGCATGTTGTGCAGACGGTCGGCCAGCTTGATGAGCATGACGCGAATGTCGCGCGCCATCGCCAGCATCATCTTACGGAAGTACTCGGCCTGCGCCTCCGCCTTGCTGCCAAACTCAACCTGCGTCAGCTTGCTGACGCCGTCGACGAGTTCTGCAACCTCGCCGCCGAATAGCGCGGCTATCTGGTCTTTGCCGGTCGGTGTGTCCTCGATGACATCGTGCAGGATGGCCGCGACCAGCACCTGATGGTCGAGCTGCATGTCAGCCAGGATTCGCGAAACCTGGAGCGGGTGGAAGATGTAGGGCTCGCCGGAAGCGCGCCGCTGACCGGCGTGTGCTTCCGCACCGAACATGAACGCGTTGTAGATGGTGCGCACCTGTTCGGGTTCCAGGTAGCGCTCGACCTCATCACAAAGGTCGGTGATGCGAAATTTCGGCAGTTCGGCTGCCTTGGCGACGGCCACCACGACTCAGGCCCGCCGGCGCGGCGCCTGCCGGTCAGGCCATCGGATCTGCAAGCTCTCCGTCCCCCTCGATGCCTTCCAGCAATTCGGCGTGGGACCGTTCCTCGGCTTCTCTTTCCGCCATCGTACGCGGCGTTATCTTGCCTTCCGCGATCTCGCGCAGGGCGATGACGGTCGATTTGTCGTTCGATTCATCGACCAGCGGCTCGGCACCTCGTGCGATCTGGCGGGCGCGTTTGGTCGCCAGCAGCACCAGTTCGAAGCGGTTGTCGACGTTATCGAGGCAGTCTTCTACGGTAATGCGTGCCATGGCTGCAACTTCTGTCTGTAAAACGCAGTATTTTAGCTTACTCGGCGCGAGCCGCCCACACTGCCGCAAATAGATATCCGTCGGTGGTCGAGCGCACTCTCACCCGGGGCCGAGGCGGGCCATCAGCTCGGCTTCGCGAACCCGGTGTCTGGCCGTGCGCTGGCGTTCGGCGACGACGATCGATTCAAGCCTTGCCGCGGCGGCCTGGAAGTCATCGTTGATGATGCAGTATTCGAATTCGTCCAGATGACCCAGCTCATCGCGCGCTTCGGCGAGCCGTGTGGCGATTACTTCGTCGCTGTCCTTGCCGCGGTTCAGCAGCCGCTGCTCGAGGGCATCGAGCGACGGCGGCAGGATCATGACCGAGACCGTTTGCTTGAGGCGCTGACGGGCGAGCTGCGCCCCCTGCCAGTCGATCTCGAGGATGATGTCGGCGCCTTCGGAGAGCCGCGACGCCACGAACGCGCGCGACGTGCCGTACAGATTGCCAAATACGGTCGCGTGTTCGAGCATCTCGCCGCCCCGCATGGCGGCTTCGAACTCTTCGACGGTAACGAAGTGGTAGTGCACTCCGTCTTCTTCGCCTTCGCGCGGCGCCCGCGTCGTGAGCGAAACCGAGAGTTCGAGATCGGGGATGCGACGCCGCAGTTCGCGCACCAACGACGTCTTACCGGCTCCGGATGGCGCTGAGACAATGAGGGCGAAGCCCGGCGCCGGTTTCGTGTCGGGCACGACAGCTAGTTCGGGGGCAGCGCTCATTTCGGTCATTCTATGTTCTGTACCTGTTCGCGCATCTGTTCGATCAAGACCTTCAGATCAACCGATGCCCTGGTGGTAACAGTATCGACAGATTTCGAGCCAAGTGTATTGGCCTCCCTGTTCAGCTCCTGCATCAGGAAATCAAGGCGGCGGCCCACCGGCTCGTCGCGACCCAGGACTGCGCGCACTTCATCGATATGCGCGCGCAGCCGATCCAACTCTTCAGCGACATCGATCTTTTGTGCAAAGAACACGATCTCCTGCTCCACACGCTGCGGATCCAACTCACCGCTGACCTCGGCGAGGCGTGCTTTGAGCTTCTCCCGCGCTGCTTCGACGATCCCGGGTAACCCGGCCTGGACGCTGTCGACGATGCCACTCATCGTCTCGAGCCGGCTCTGCAGCATCGCGTCAAGGCGGGCACCTTCGCGCTCGCGGGTGCTAACCAGTTCGTCCAGGGCCTGATCGAGGCTCGCGAGTACGGCCGGTGCGGCGGCGTCCAGATCCACGGGCGGCGCCTCGATGACGCCCGGCCATCGCAAGACTTCCAGCTGGCCAGGTGGGTCCGTTTCCGGAAACACCTTTCCAATGGCCGCGCACGCGGCGGCAACCTGCTCGGCCAGCGCGAGATTCACATTCAATGGCGCGTCG
Source organism: Pseudomonadota bacterium (assembly GCA_039030335.1). Lineage (GTDB taxonomy): Bacteria > Pseudomonadota > Gammaproteobacteria > HK1 > HK1 > JBCCEJ01. The sequence continues at coordinate 31,097 of JBCCEJ010000011.1, forward strand.
ACCTGCGTGCCGGACTGCAGTTTCAGCGTACAATCCAGCTTGCCGCGTTTCAGACGACCCGATACCCGCTCCCGTATGGCACTGTCGAGGGCCCTGACGTCCTCCGGCAGGCGCAGCGATTGATCCAGATAACGGTTGTTCACCGTGCGCAGTTCCCAGGTGACGGTGCCGAGTGGCGTATCACTGGCGGTGCGTGCGTAGGCAGTCATGCTGCGAATCATCGTGCGACGGCTCCTGACGATAGCGTGAATGGGGTAATCGTGGTCGAACGCCGACCCGTGCCTCTGACGCTGGCTGTACGCTCGCGTTCGTGATCGAAAGCCGAGCGGCCGGGCGGTGAATGTAGCCGCATAGTTTAACCTCCAGGCGTGTCCGATGCGGCAGCGCCTGCCACCGATACAGGGGTATTCATGACTCGACCCAGCGGGCGCTCCGCCGATGCGATGCGCAGTGTCACTATCGAGCGCGGATTCACGATGCATGCCGAAGGCTCGGTGCTCGTGTCTTTCGGCAACACCAGGGTGCTTTGCACCGCGTCGGTCGAAGAGCGCGTGCCGCCGTGGATGCGCGGCAAGGGCCGCGGCTGGGTCACGGCCGAATACGGCATGCTTCCGCGCGCGACCACGGACCGCAACGGGCGTGAGGCGGCGCGAGGTAAACAGGGCGGCCGCACGCTTGAAATTCAACGCTTGATAGGAAGGTCGCTCCGCGCTGTCGTCGATCTGAGCGCGCTCGGCGAGCGCGCTGTAACGCTCGACTGCGACGTCCTGCAGGCTGATGGCGGTACCCGTACTGCGTCCATTTCCGGTGCCTACGTGGCACTCGTAGACGCACTGGGGAAATTGGAGAGGGCCGGACGTTTGTCACGGAATCCGATCCATGGGCAGGTCGCGGCGGTATCGGTGGGCATCTACGGCGGAGCCCCGGTGCTGGACCTGGACTACGCTGAAGACAGCGAAGCCGAGACCGACATGAACGTGGTCATGAATGAGGCCGGCGGATTCATCGAAGTACAGGGCACCGCCGAGGGGCATGCATTTCGACGCGAAGAGCTCGACGCGATGCTGCACCTCGCCGAGCATGGCATCGGTGAGATCATGGGCGTGCAGCGCGAAGCCCTCGCAAGACCGCTCTGATACGTCACCGACGAGCACCATCGGCCAGCGATTCACAGAAGCGATATCAGACCCGGGCGGGTGAACGCCACCGGCTCGGCTCAGTTCAGGACGCCCCCAAACCCATGAGCAGCGAATTCGATCGGTCCTTGGGAACGCGTTCTGGTTCGTTCCCGCTCGCAAAAGTCGTGCTGGCGAGCGGCAATCGCGGCAAGCTCGCGGAGCTCGGGGCGATGCTGAAACCCCTCGGTCTCACCGTTACGTCCCTTGCGGACTTTGGCCTCGAAGGGCCCGAAGAGCCGGCTGAGACATTTGTCGAAAACGCCCTCATCAAGGCTCGTCATGCGGCCTTGCACACCGGCCTCGCCGCGATCGCAGACGATTCCGGTATCGCGGTGGACGCGCTGGATGGGGCGCCGGGGGTTCGCTCGGCACGCTACGCGGGCGAGCACGGCAACGACGGCGCCAACGTCGAGCGGGTCCTGGCCGAGCTGGCTGCGCGGCCCGGTGCGGCACGGCGGGCGAGCTTTCACGCCTGCGTCGTGCTGCTGAGACATCCGACCGACCCGGCGCCGCTCATCTGTCATGGGCGCTGGGACGGCGTCATTCTCGATGCGCCGCGGGGAACGGGCGGCTTTGGCTACGATCCGGTGTTTGGCGTGCCCGAGCGGCAGATGCGCTCCGCCGCCGAGCTCAGTAGCGATGATAAGAACCGGCTCAGTCACCGCGGCAAGGCGATGACGGCGCTCATCGCTGAGCTCGCCGCACTGCGCGCCGTCGAACAGCCGGATACGTGATCCGCGCGGGCCGTCATCGATGCGCCGGATTTCGTTCACCGAGCTATACTTGGGTGCTATGGAAACCATCTGGCGCAACGGCGTGAGCGGAGCGGCTGCTGGCCCCAACGGCCGGTGGCTGATGCGGACGTTGCTGTTGGCGGCGCTTACGCTGTTCGCGGCAACGGCGTGTGAAGCGCGGATGTACCAGTGGTGGGATGCCAGTTCCGGGCGGCTGCAGATGTCCGGCGAGCCACCGAGCTGGTATCGCAGCGCGACTCCGGGGCCCCGCGTTATGGTCTACGACAACGGCTTTCTGGTCGACGACACCGACATCGACGTCTCGGTGTTCCGACGTCTTGCGCTCCGTAAGAAAGCGTTCGACGAGTTGGAAGAGCGTCGCGCCGTCGCCGATCTACGCCGTCTGAAGGAAGCGGAGGAGCGCGCGGCCCGACTGGCGGATAAGCGCGACCAGATCGCCGATCGTCAATCCGGTCGTAGCGCCCGAGCGGCAGCCGCGAGGGATGCCGAGAAGGCCCCTGCCGAACGGGCCACCGAGTTGCCCTCCGTACTGGATTCGGACGGCATCGACCGCCTGAAAGCGATCATCTCCGCGTTCGATCAGTTGCGTCAGTAGTGCGCTCCGGGAAGCGGGTGTAGGCCAGACGCCGCCCGACCAAAACTCGCTAGCTCCGGAAAAAGCCCATCAAACCTTCCCAGAACGTTTCCTGTTTCTTGTCGATGAAGGTTTCGAGCGCCGCCAGGCCCCGATGCCCTGGGGCAACCTGCCGCCCCAGGGCGATGTACACGCGCGACTGTCGAAAGTTGCTGCGCGAGTACTCCTGCTCAGCCAGCACCACGTAACGCTCCGCGATCTGGCCGAAACCCTGGTGTGCCAACTGGTTGTTTGGGTCCAACGCCAGCAGACGGCTGTAGTAGTAATAAGCGTTGTCCGCCGGAGGCGAGGTCAGACGGTCTGATTCCAGCGCATTTCGGGCCAGCCACTCCAGCGCGCGGATCACTTCCTGAATGGGTGGCGCGGCAGGGTTCGGCTGCGCGAGCGCCGCGGCTGGCTGAGCGGACGTGCCGGATGGAGACGGGGCGGTAGCGACCGGCGAGCGGCCGATGGTCGCGGTGATCGGCGGTGCCAGAACCACCGTTGAACTCTGCAATGTGCGCGCGTACAGCCAGAAGCTCATGAAGCCCATGGCAAACAAACCGACGCCGCCAAGCGTCATCCACACGGCGCGCATCGAACGACGGGTACCGCCGGGCGGCGGATGTAGGGCAACCGACGCCTGCGTACGTTCGCCCACTTCGGGTTGATTCAGGACCGCTTCGCGGGCCTGTAGCTCTTCGACCTCAGCAACCAGTTCGGTCGCCCCGCCGACCCGCTCTTCGCGGTCTTTCGCCATCAGCCGGGTCAGCAGTGGCTGAAAGCGTTCCAGATCGGCCGGCAGCGTCGGAAGCGGCGACTGCAGGTGCTGCATGATGATCTTGATAGCTGATTCGGCTTCGTAAGGCCGCTCGCCTGTCAGCATCTCGTAGAAGATCACACCGAGGCTGTAGATGTCCGTGCGCCCGTCGACTTTGCGCCCTTCAGACTGTTCGGGGCTCATGTAGAACGGGCTACCGAGAATGGTGCCGGTCGACGTCAGCTCGGAGTCCAGCTGCACTGATTTGGCGATGCCGAAGTCGCTGAGGAGCGGGGTCCCGTCACGCCGGAACAGAATGTTCGCGGGCTTCACATCGCGATGGATGATGCCGTGCTCGTGTGCGTGCTCGAGCGCGCTGCCGATCCGCACGAGCAGTTCCAGACACACGCTCGGTGGAAAAGCCCCGTTCAGGCGCGATTTCAGGTCGCCCCCGTCCACGTATTCCATCGCGATGTAGAGCACATCCTCGGTGCGCCCGATGTCGTAGATGGTAATGATGTGCGGATGGCGGATGGACGCGACGATGCGCCCTTCGTTCAGGAAGCGTTCGGCAAACTCGCTGGATTCGGCTTCCGCCGTGCTCATGGTTTTGAGCACGACATCGCGCCCGAGCGACTCCTGGGTGGCCAGGTACACGGTACCCATGCCTCCCTTGCCGATCGTACGCTTTACGTTATAGCCGGTGACTTCCATCCCACCGCATTATAGTCGTGCGGGTACCACCTCGTGCGGCTGTCCTGCCGCTCGATCACACCCCGAATGTGAACTGGCGCACCATATTCGTGTGTTCTACCACGAATCTGGTAAATCTGGTCCGGAATCTGTTGATTTTTCTCAGCTTCACAGCTGTTTGGGATCTTGCTTCCGGTTGTGCCAGCCAGTAGATCTCTGGGGAAAGACCGCCTGACCCGCCTGACGCGCCGACCCGCGGGCGCGCGTCGTCTTGCGTGAAGCCGGCTCGGGATTTCGCATGTCGGACGAACCTCTAGTAGCCGGTTTCCCAGTCGATCTGATAGCGCAGGGCCTGGCCGGCGCGCAGGCGTTGCAGGTTGTCCACGAACAGGGCCATGTCACCGCGCCTGCTGTAGTCGGTCTTGTTTGACGTATGCGGAGTCAGCAATACGTTGGGATGCCGCCAGAGCGCTGGTGGCGGTGGGCCGTCGAATTCGCCGACGAACACATCCAGAACGGCGCCGCGCAGATGTCCGCTGTCGAGGGCGTTGAGCAGCGCTGACTCGTCGATGATCTCGCCGCGCGCAACGTTGGCGATGACCGCGCCGGGTCGCATCGCATCGAATGCGGACGCATCCAGCAGATGGGTCGTCTCCGGGGTCCACTGGCAGCAGACTGCGACGAAATCCGCGCGGGCGAGCTGATCTGGCAGCGTCTCCGGCCCTCCGATGGTCTCGAAGCCGTCGGCGGCGAGCGTATCGTCGGCCGTGCCAGCCGACCGTCGTGTGCCGATGACCTGCATGCCGAGCGCGCTGCCAAGCCTGCCGACGGCGCGCCCGATGCCGCCGGCACCGATAATGCAGAGCGTTTTCCCGGCAAGGCTGGTGATCCGGTAGCGCCGGAAATCGAACACACCCTCGCGGCGATCGCGCTCTGCCTGATCGAAGCCTTTGGCGAAATAGCTGAAGCCGCTTATCGCGTATTCGGCGATGGCCAGGACCTCCCCGTGCCCTCTCGATGTGGTGACCGGTACATCGCGTCCCCAGATGTCCCCGGCGCGCAGGTTCGAAGCGCCTGCCGGGCGCTGGTGCAACCATCTGAGGCGAGGCGCGCGCGCGTGCAGGTCGCGCGGAAACGGAAAGCCGCAGATGACGACCTCGGCGTCGGCGAGTAGGGCATCGCGTTCGTCGCGGCTTCCGCAACCCGCGCCGCCTACGTAGCGGGACACGGTCGCCGGTGGCCAGGTGTCGACGAACTCTCCATCGAACCAACCGCCTGCGTCGACCAGACGGATGTCTGGCGCCACTGCCTCGACGGCCTCGCGATCAGATGCGGCTACCGGGGTCAGGCTGACGATCTTCATGGCGATGCTGCGCTCCGTTCTGCCGGTGCCGCACCCCCGACCGCTATTCCGCGGCGTCGCGGTCGGTGGCGAGCCAGTCTGCTGAGACTTCGTCGTTGTGCTGGCCGAGCAGCGGTGCAGAGCGCCGCACGCCCCCGGGGGTATCAGACAGCTTCACGGTTACGCCGAGCGTGCGGGTTTCGCCGGCGCTCGGGTGTTCGACTGGTGCAACCATGTCCCGGGCGAGCGCTTGCGGGTCGGCCAGCGCCTCCACATGATTCATAACCGGGCCGGCCGGGATACCGGCAGCTTCGAACGCGGCGCACCAGTGCGCTGTCGACTGCTTCTGGAAGTACGGCGTCATCGCTGCGACGAGGTCTGCGACATTCGCTACGCGATCGGCTTTGGCGATGAAACGCGGGTCCTCTACCAGTTGCTGACAACTCAGAATTTCGCACGCCTGTTGCCAGAACCGGTCGTTCGCGCAGCCGACGGTAATGTAGCTGTCGGCAGTCGGAAAGAGCTGGTATGGCGCACTGCCGCGGTGACCCTGGCCGAGCCGCTGCGGTACTTCACCGGTGGCAAACACCGACGCCGCTTCGTAGACACCGAGCGACAAGCCGGCCTCGAACAGGGAGGTGTCTACGTGCTGCCCCCGTCCCGTACGTTCCCGCGCCGCCAGCGCTGTCAGGATGCCGATGGCGCCGTGCATGCCGGCCGTCAGATCGGTGACGGGTACGGGGATTCGGTACGGCGGCCCATCAGGCGGGCCGTTTACACTCATCAGGCCACTCATGCCGCACGCGATAAGGTCGAATCCGCCACGCGGCCCATACGGTCCGGTCTGCCCGAAACCTGAGATCGAGCAGTAGACGAGTCGGGGATTGAGCTTTGCGACGTCGTCGTAGCCGAGCCCGAGACGCGCGGCAGTGCCTGGCTTGAAGTTCTCGATCATGACGTCCGCCACGGCCACCAGGGCTCTTAGTTGGGCGAGATCTTCCGGATCCTTGAGATTCAGAGCGAGGGACCGTTTGTTGCGGTTCCAGAGCATGAACGGCGCACTTTCTCCGCCTATGAAAGGCGGTGTTTGGCGCATGTCTTCGCCACCATCGGGGCGTTCGACCTTGACGACGTCGGCACCGTGGTCGGCCAGGATCATGGCGCAGTAGGGTCCGGACAGATGGGTGGTGAGGTCGAGAACCTTGAGGTGGGAGAGGGCACTCATTGGGGCGTTCCTGTGTCGCGGCGTCATCGCCAGTCATGTTAGCAGCCGGCCACCGGTACGCGAGCTGCCTCGGTGCGGCGCCGGGCCGCCGCTAGGTCAAATCCAGATCCAGCACGGTACGTGCCGCCGCGAGCAATGTGTCATCGGCATACCGGCGGCTCGCCAGCTGCAGGCCGAGGGGCAGCCCGGCGCTGTCGCGTCTCAACGGTAGCGTAATCGCCGGTGTGTGCAGGCTGGTCCACGGCATGTTGAAGTTGGCGCTACCGGTATGGCCGAGACCGGCAGGCGCCGCGCCAGGTGCGGCTGGCGTGACCACGAAGTCCACCGCGTCAAATGCGCCATCGAGCTGCACGCGCGCGGCCGCGAGACGGCGCTGACCCGCCACGTAGTCGGCGTGCGTGTGCGTCAGGCCATCCGTCATCCGGCCATCACGCAGGATCGGACTCAGTCGGTCCATGGCATGCAGGCGTTCGTAGGCGAGCGTTCGCGCGAACTCGTATCCGCTGACGGCTACGTTGGCTTTCACGAGGTCGACGAATGCGCCGTTCTCATCAAAGTCCACACGCGTCGCGCCAGCCCGCTCCAGCGCGCGTGCCGTGTCCTCGACCAGCTGCTGCATGTCGGCACTGGCCTCGTCCCAGAACGGGGTCGGGCAAATGGCGAATTTCAACGTTTTCGCCTCGGGTGCCGCCAGCGCTGGCAGGCTCGCGTCCATCAGCGCGCGGCGTGCCAGGACCAGATCATCGACCGCGCGGGCCATGATGCCAACGGTATCGAAGCTCGGTGTATTCGGCAGGACACCGGTGACATTGATGTCGCCGAAGGTTGGCTTGTAACCGATGACACCGCAGTACGCTGCTGGCCGGATGACCGATCCGGTCGTCTGCGTCCCGAATGCGATCGGCGCGAGGCCGTTCGCGACGGCGGCGGCCGATCCGCTCGACGAGCCGCCTGGCGTGTGACCGGTATGCCAGGGATTGGCCGTGGCGCCAGGGTGTCTGTGCGCGAACTCGGTGGTAACCGTCTTGCCGAGCGTCGTGGCCCCGGCGAGACTCATGAGCGCGACGCAGGCGGCGTCCCGCGCCGGTTGCACGCCTTCATGAATCGGGCTCCCATAACCCGTTGGCAGCGCAGCGGTGTCGATGTTGTCCTTGTACGCAACGAGTACGCCGGCAAGCGGTGAGCGCTCGGCGCGTAGATCCGCGGCGCGGGCGGCGGCCAGCGTATAGTCCGGATCCACGTGCTTGAAAGCCTGAATGTCGCCATCGCGCTCCGCGATCCGCTCGAGGGCTCTCGCCGTGAGCGCTTCTACGGTGGTTTCGGCACGCGCAACAGCGGCCACCGCCTCGGTTGCCGTCATCACATCGTGGTCTTCCGAAAGGCTGTTGGCGGACGCGGTTGGCGTGACCTGCATGGCGCTTATCCCCGATACTTCGCGCTTATTTCTCGCGAGGAAGCTTCAGCGATGTCCGTAGTACCTGCAACCGTTGGCTATCAACACGTTGTTGCCGCGGGCCACGAGTTGGCCGCACAGGCCGCGTTCGAGGTCCTCGAGGCGGGTGGCAACGCCGTTGATGCCGGCGTGGCGGCCGTCCTGTCACTCGGTGTGCTGTACAGCGATCAGGTCAGTATCGCAGGCGTCGCGCCGATGTTGATCTACAGCGCCGAGACGCGGCAGCTCATCACGATCGACGGGCTCGGCGGGTGGCCGGCAAGCCTGGATGTCGACGACTTCATCGCGCGGCATAACGGCACGATTCCGCTCGGCGTACGCCGCACGGTGATTCCCGCTGCACCGGCGGCCGTAATCAAGGCGCTGGAACTGTTCGGGACAATGCGCTTCGCCGATGTCGCGGAGCGTGCGGCGCAGTACGCCGAACGCGGCTTTGCACGGCATCCGGTCATGCTGGAATACGTTGCCCAATACGCGGATTGTTATCGCGAGTTTCCGGATAACGTCGACATCTGGTTGCCGGGCGGTGAAGTGCCGCCGCCAGGGAGTTTGCTCGTGCAGCCGGATCTCGGCCGCACGCTGCGCTATCTCATCGATGAGGACCGGGCAGCCGGGCGTCGTGAGGCGGGTCTGGCCGCGGTGCGTAGCGCCTTCTACGCGGGCGATCTCGCAAGCGCAATTCTGCGTCATCAGCGGGAACACGACGGCATGTTGAGCGAGTCGGACCTGCAGCGCTTCGACGTGCGCCTGCTGCCGACGGAGCAACGTACGCTGCATTTCGGCGGGCGCGATGTCGTCGTGCACAGCTGTGGCGCCTGGTCCCAGGGGCCGATCATGCTGGAGGCCCTGTCCATGTTGCAGCATCTGAACCTCGAGGCCATGGAGTACGGCTCCAGCGCCTACTTCCACACCGTCGCGGAAGTGTTGAAGCTCGCGCTGGCCGATCGCGAGGGTTATCTGGGCGATCCCGACTTCGTACCGGTGCCGGTCACCGACCTCATCAGTGCGAGCTACGGGTATCAGCGTTCGCGTGCGGTCGATCCCCGGCGCGCGACGCCGGGAATGCCCGCCCCGGGCGCTATCGAGGGTTATGCCCCGTACCTCGCACCCGAAGTCGTGCGCACCGCACCCGAGCGACTGCCGGCGGATACCTCGATCGTCACCGTCATCGATCAGCGCGGCAATGCGATCTGCATCACCCCATCCGATACCAGCTGGGATACACCGGTCGTGCCGGGTACCGGGCTCGCGATCTCTTCGCGCGGTCAACAGTCGTGGGCCGTCAAGGGGCATCCGTCTTGCCTGGCGCCGGGTAAACGTCCCCGGTTGACCCCCAATCCTTGTTTCGCCCAGGTCCCGGGTGAATGGATCATGCCGTTCGGCACGCCGGGTGGCGATCAGCAGGTTCAGGCCAATGTGCAGATGCTGTTGTCGCATCTGCAGTTCGGCATGCCGCTGCAGGATGCTATCGAAGCACCGCGACTGATCACACACAGCCAGCCGGACAGCTTCGCACCGCATGCCTGCACACCGGGGCGCGTAACCATCGAAGGGCGGGTGGACGCGGCCGTCGTCGCCGGCATGGCCGAGCGCGGTCACCAGATGGAACATCTGGCCGACTGGACGCACGCCGTCGCGGGTCTTTGCGCCGTGCGCAAGGATCTGCGCACCGGACAGATGGTGGGAGGTGCCGATCCCCGGCGCATGAGTCGCGCCATCGGCTGGTAGCACGCCTCCGCGCCCGGACGTGCCCGACGCCTGACCGTACCGGTCGGCCTTATTTTCCCAGTCCGCGGGACGCGCGCGGCAACCACTGCGCCGAACGCCTCGGCGCCGCAGGAGAGCAATTTGAACGCACGTGTCCATGCACGGATCACCGATAGCGCCGTACACGTCCCGAATGTGGCAGTCTCGGCGGCGCCCGAATATCCGGGTGAGCTCGACGCGTCGCTGTCGACGGCAGAGGCGGCGAGCGCGCGTAGCGAGATCGAGACGTGGCCGGGTTACGCGCCCACGCCCTGTGTTGCGCTTCCCGGCCTGGCCGCGCATTTGCAGCTTGGCGCGCTGCACTACAAAGACGAAGGCGGGCGGTTCGGGCTCGGCAGCTTCAAAGCACTCGGCGGCGCATACGCGGTGTTTCGGGTATTGGCCGATGCGGTGCGGGATGCGACCGGAGACTACCCGGAAGCGGCCGCGCTCGCCGCCGGAGCACTCCAGGAGGTTACGCGCTCCTTCACGGTTTGCTGTGCAACGGATGGCAACCACGGCCGCGCGGTTGCCTGGGGCGCGCAACAGTTCGGCTGCCAGGCAGTTATCTTTGTCCACGAGACGGTCAGTGAAGGCCGTGTCGAGGCCATGGCCCGGTACGGCGCCGAAGTCATCCGCCATCCCGGCAACTACGATGAGACGGTCGCCCGCGCCGCCGAAGATGCAGCGGCGAACGGCTGGACCGTCGTATCCGACACCGCCTGGCCTGGGTATATGGAAATTCCGCGGTATGTCATGCACGGCTACTGCCTGATGTGCGCCGAGGCTTTGCGACAGCTTGGTGAACCTCCGACCCATGTGCTGGTGCCGGCCGGTGTGGGCGGCGTGGCGGCCGCGGTGACGGCGGCCACGTGGTGGGCCTTTCATGCCGACCGGCCGCGCATCATCGTCGTCGAGCCTGACAACGCAGCATGTCTGATGGAAAGTGCCGCCGCGGGCGAGCTCACGGCGTTGCACGGCGACATCGAGACCGTCATGGCCGGGCTCTCCTGCGGCGAGCCATCACCACTCGCCTGGCCCGTACTGCACGCTGGCGCTCACGATTTCGTAGCGGTATCGGATGCCGAGGCGGTAGAAGCCATGCGCACCCTGGCCAACCCGGTGGGCGATGACGCGGCGGTGGTGTCGGGTGAATCGGCCGCCAGCACGATCGCGGTGCTCGAGAAGGCCCTCCGGGCGCCCTCCCTGCGTGACGCATTGCAACTTACCGGCGACTCGAGGGTTCTCGCATTCGGAACGGAAGGGGATACCGACCCCGTGCTCTACGAGTCACTGGTGGGGCGAACTGCCGATGCGGTGCGCGGTAAGTCGAGTGCCGCGCAGTGAACTGAACACGCAGCCGTTCGATCAGGTCTCGGCGCGGTTCGTTCTGAGAAGTGATCGGGCGCAGATGTAACCCCACGTCATGCAGGGGCCAAGAGTAGTGCCGGCGCCGACATTCCGCGTGCCTATGGGGTTCGCCATCGCTACACCGGCGCAGTAGAGCCCGCCGATCCGGCTGCCATCCGGGCGCAGCACCTGACCCGTAGCGTCGGTGCGCGGGCCGCCTTTGGTGACGAGGATGGAGCGGTTAAGCGGCACTGCGAAGTACGGCCCACGCTCGATGCTGCCGAGCGCGGGTTCCAGATCGTCCGGCGTTGCCCCGGAGAGTTTCTGCTCCCATAAGCTCTCACCACGATGAAACGCGCGGTCGCGGCCGGTCGCCACGTCTGCGTTGTAAGTATTGATGGTGACGCGAAGCGCGTCTGCGTTCACGTCGATCTTCTCCGCCAGCGCTGGCAAGGTATTCGCGAGCTTGAGCCAGCCACGCTGGTTGCGTGCGTACCAGAGGAACACGAGCGCGCCGGTAAGAAAACGGCGGTCGCCCACCATCCAACACGGCAGGTGCATCGGATCCCCGGTTTGCGGATCGCGTCGATCCACGGCTTCACCGACGTTGTAGTCCCATTCACTGACGAACCGTTCGGCATTGCGGTCGATGACGATCGCGTGGCGCGCACCGTGAAAGGTTACTGGCATTCCGTGTGGCTGGCCTTCGTAAGTCACCGGCACGGTCGCGTAGACATTCGCCTGATCCATGCGCGCAAGGGCGGCGCCCGCGCGCCGCGCCAGCTCATGGCCGTCGCCGGTATTGGTGCGCGGCGATCCAACCCGGTCGAAAGGCCCCGGGAAGTACTGCTCGCGAAGCTCCGCATTCCATTCGAACCCACCCGAAGCCAGTACGACACCGCGTTCGGCCTGCAGGTTTACCTGCACATCCCCGCGGCTCACGATCACCCCCGTGACCGCGCCCAGCTCGTCTTGCACCAGCTCTTGCGCACTGCAGCCAAGCTCGATAGACACGCCATGGTCGAGACAGCCGCGAACGAGCCCTGCGACGAGTGCGTTGCCCTGTCCGCGCGCGTTGGTGAGTAGGCGTCGTGCCAGTCGCGGACTCAGTTTCAGAATCGCTCGCAAGGGATGCATGTAGACGCCGTAGTCCTTGACCTCGTGGTAGGTAAACAGGTGCGGCAGTGTCGAGCGGCGCAGTGACTTTGCAAAAGGTCCGGCAACCGCGCGGCGCATCGCGAGCGGCGAGACCATGCGGCCGACGGATTTTCCGCCTTCGGCTTCCGCCATCGGATCGGGTTCAGTCGTCAGTCGGAACTCAAGGGGTGTGTGTTCATCCAGAAGGGCGAGCGTTTTGGGCGCCGCCGCGACGAATGCTTCCCAGAGCGGCGCCTCCTGCTCGGCCCAGCCCTCGGGTGCGGTGGCGTGCAGGTAGGCGAGTGCTTCCGCCTCCGAATCGGCGATACCTGCCCGCGCAGCCAGATGATTGGCCGGAATCCAGACACCAGCGCCAGACATGGCCGACGTGCCGCCAAGCTTCTCCGACTTTTCGATGACGAGCACGCGCGCACCCTCTACCGATGCCGTGAGTGCGGCGCTCAACCCGGCTGCACCGGACCCTATGACGATGATGTCGTAGACCTCGCCCGCATTCGTTGGCCGGGCATCCGTCTGTCCGGTGTCCGTCATCTGCTTGAATCTCCCATGCGCACCGCATGCATGTTAAACCGTTCGCCGGGAGCGCCGCGTCGCCGGACAGTTGACGGCGCGCCGATCTTCAGGCTCTCTTGAAGATCTCACCCTCAAGTCCGATGTGTCGTTATTCAGGAGTTGCCGCACGTGATCGAACGCTATGTAGATGTCACCACCAAACACGGCGCCATTCCAAGCTTTCTGGTCGCTCCGGCGTCGGCCGATCCGCTTCCACCAGTGGTGCTCTACATGGACGCACCCGGCATTCGCGAGGAGCTGCGCAATATCGCGAGGCGTATCGCGAAGGCTGGTTATGTCTGCCTGCTACCCGACCTCTATCATCGGTATGGAACGCTGCGATTCGATCTGCCCCGACGCCACGATGGCATGTCAAACGTGATCAAGGCCGCCTATCTGAGCCTGACCGACGACAACATCGACGAAGATACAGCTGGCATCATCGGGTTCCTCGCCGCGCAGCCCGAGGTCCGCCCGGGCAAGTTGGGCTCCATCGGTTTTTGTATGAGTGGCCGGTTTGTCACCACGGCAGCGCGTAGCTTCCCGGATCATTTCGGTTGCGCGGTGTCGATGTACGGCACCCGGCTGGTGACGGATGAGCCCAACTCTCCGCACCTCGACCTCAGCGGCATTCGAGCGGAAATGCACTACGCGTTCGGGACCATCGATGTCACGACCCCGCCCGACTATATTCGAACGTTCACGCAAAGCCTTGACGATGCGGGTGTGAATTACACGATGGACGTGTTCGAGAACGTCGACCACGGCTACGCGTTCGTCGAGCGCCCTGTTTACGACCCGGCCGCGGCGGAGGCGAGCTGGACGAAAATTTTCGATCTGTTTCGCCGCACGCTCACCTGAGCGTGGCCGTGCACGGCGTAACACCGGGGGGCGTCGGGCGCGAGCGAACCGGACTTTCAGTAGATGGTTTTGCGCATGTGTTTCGGATAGTTCCGGTCGTACTCGTCAGCGTCAAAAGGTTCTGTTGACAGCGCCTTGAGAATCGAGCCGGCAGTCGGCAGCGCGCCCGGCTTGACCTGCGCGTCCACGTCCCAAAGGCGCGAACGAATCAGGGCTTTGGAGCACTGGAAATAGACACGCTCGGCTGCCACGCGAATGACGCAGCGGGCCGGTTTACCCTGTATCGAAAACTCTTCGCACAGAGCCGGATCGGCCGTGATGCTCGCGCGGCCGTTGATCCGTAGCGTCTCCCCGACGCCTGGGACAAGGAACAACAGGGACACACGCGGATCGCGCACGATATTGCGCAGCGTGTCGATGCGGTTATTGCCGCGCCGGTCCGGGATCAGGACAGTTTTTTGATCCGCCACGCGCACAAACCCGGGCGGGTCGCCGCGCGGCGTGGCGTCAGTGCCTTCAGGCCCGACGCTGGAGATAACGACAAACGGCGCGGCTTCTACAAAAGCGCGGTAATGATCCGAGATGTAGTCGATTTCCTTCGTCAGCGAACGCCCCACCGGCGTCCCGTAGAGCGATTCCAGGGCTTCGATGGTGTCGAGCGCGTGCGGATCAGAAGATGAACTCATCAGCTTCTCACCAGGGTGGCGACGGTGAAGGCACATTATGCCGGACGCGGCCGCCGTGTTGGACGGCAGACGCGTAAGCCGGGGTCCCTTTTTGCTCAGGCACGCGCTTGTTCAATTGAAGGCGCCGTCGGCGTCAACGTCGGCGCTTCGACGTTGTTATCAGCCGGGTCTGATGGTTGCGTTGGCCGCAGCCTCACTTGTCGGCAGCGGAAGCTGGGAGCAGGTTGTCAGGTGAGGTGATCGACCAGCAATTGGCGGGTGTCTTGCGTGGCGCGCTCGGTATGCGCGGCGACTTCAACGCGCAGATCCGTGGCACCTGCCCGCGCGTACTCGGCGAGCCCATCGATAACTTGTTGACGGCTGCCGATGAGATGCAGGTCGGCCGGGTCGTTTAGCCGTTCCCGGGCGAGCACGGCACGATACGAAGGGAACGACTGGTAAAACGCGGAGATCTCCTTCGCCAGCGCATATGCGCCCGCGCGGTCGTCCGTCACGCAAACCCGTACCAGAGCCATGACGCGCGGCCTATCCGTGCGACCGGCGTCGGTCGCACCTTGCTGTAGGTTAGGCAACACGTATTCGCGAATTGTCCGGGGACCGCATTGCCCGAGCGTTGTGCCGGCGACGCGTGCTCCGGCAAATTTCAGCATGCGCGGTCCGAGCGCAGCCAACAGTATGGGCACCGGCGCCGCGTCGATAGACAGTTCAGCCCGGGTTGTCAGCTGGTCGCCCTCTACGTGGGCTGGCGCTCCGTTCAGCAACGGTTGCATGCCGTTGATGAACTCGGTGGTGAAGCTGAACGGGCGGTCCCACGACATGCCGAGCTTGTCTTCGGCAACCCATTTCGACGCTGCACCTACGCCGAGGGTGAAACGGCCTTGCAACGCCGACTGAGCGGTCAGCGCAAGCTGTGCGAGCGCGAGGGGATGCCGGCCGTACAGCGGCACGATAGAGGTACCCAACTCGCCAATGGTGGGAAACGCCTGACCTACCACAGCCATCGCGACCACCGGGTCGATGCCAGCTGCCTGCGAGATCCAGAAACTGTCGAAGCCCGCCAGCTCGGCAAACCGCGCCATCTCCATGGCGGCCCCGATCGACGGCAGCGCAACGCCTCCGGCAAGACCCCAGCGAACACCCATTCGGTCTGGCGACACGGCTCTACTCCTCACTCACATCGAGCCCGGCACTATAGCCGAGTCGGTGCCGGCTCCGGCTGAACGGCGGTCGGTCAATGGCGTCTTCGTGGTGCGAACGGCGTTAGTCCGGATGGGCAACTCGCCTGCCCGGTGCTTGCTGACCTCGCGGTGCTCTCTTACGCTGTAGTCAGCCAGAACCCGTCCTGGAGTATGCCCATGAGTGCCAATCCCGCCCACCTGCCGGCCGCAGCGCCCGCGACCACCGGTCTCGCGATGGCGGGTGACGAGGCGGAGCTGCGCCTGCAACTGGCGGCTGCTTATCGCCTCGTTGACCATTTCGGTTGGACCGAACTCATCTACGGGCACCTGACGGTACGCGTGCCCGGACCCGAGCCGCATTTCCTCATCAATCCCTACGGCCTCAACTACGACGAAATCTGCGCGTCCAACCTCGTCAAGATCGACGTCGACGGCAATCTCGTCGAACCTAGCGACTACCCGGTGAACGTGGCTGGCTTCGTGATTCACTCGGCCGTGCACATGGCGAACTCTGCGGTCAACAAGTGCGTCATGCACACGCATACCCGGGCCGGCATGGCGATCTCCGCGATCGAGGAGGGCATTGAGCCCATTTCCATGTTTTCAACCGCGTTCTTCAACCGCGTGGCGTTTCACGAATATGAAGGGCCGAGCCTCGATATCGATGAACGAGAACGGCTGCTCAAGAGCCTGGGTGAGCATCGCGCGATGATCTTGCGTAACCACGGTTTGTTGGTGGTTGGACGCACGATTCCCGAGACCTTCTTGCGCCTGTATCGCATGGAACGGGCGTGTCAGATCCAGGTGGATGCGGCCGCAGCCGGAACGCTCCGTCGGATCCCGGGGCAGGTTGCAGAACTCTCCGGGCGCGGCATCGATCAGTTTTCCGATCAGCAAAGCGACGCGGGCGTGGGAGCGCTCGAGTTTGCCGCCCTGATGCGAAAACTCGATCGAATCGACAAGAGCTATCGCGATTGAACCGGCCCCGGCAATTCGGTTGCCGGCCAGATTACTGATACTGAGGATGAATGATGAGTCGGGTGTTTGAGACAGGCAGTGAATTCCTTGCGGCTGAGGTCAACGACGGCGTTGGCGTCATAACGATGAACCGCCCCGAGCGGAAGAACGCGCTGACGGGTGATATGTTAGACGGCATGGCCGCAGCCCTCGCCGACTTCGAAACTGCCGGCGATGTCCGTTGCGTTGTGCTGACCGGCGCTGGTGGTGCTTTTTGCGCGGGCGGGGATGTCAAGGGTTTCGCTGAAGGCGGCGGTGCCGGGGGTGGCGAAGGGAGTTGGGACGAGGGTGTGCACAAGCAGCGACTGTCGCACCGCGCGACTTCCGGCGCGCTGTACAACATGCCGAAGCCGACATTGGCCGCGATCGGCGGCGCGGCCGCAGGTGCCGGATTATCGCTGGCGCTCGCATGTGACCTTCGGATAGCGGTCGACGGAGCCGTCATGACCACCGCGTTTGCGCGTGTGGGACTGGCTGGCGATTACGGTGGCACCTGGTTCATGACTCAGCTACTGGGTCCTGCCAAGGCCAAGGAGCTCTACTTCCTGCCCGAGCGCATGGACATGGCGAGCGCCATGACACTCGGCATCGTTAACCGGGTGCTGGCCGCGGATGAGTATGAGAGCGGTTGGCGGGACGTCGCAGCCCGACTGGCCGACGGCCCCCCGATCGCCTATCGCTACATGAAAGAGAACATCAACCGTGCCACCACGTGCGACCTTGGTACGATTCTGGATCTTGAATCGACTCACCATCGCCATACGGGCACGACCGACGATCATCTCGAAGCATCCAAGGCCTTCGTCGAGAAGCGTGAACCGGTTTTCAGCGGCCGGTAGCGGGCCGGCGCGCGGCTCGTTCCTGTGACGACGTGGGGCATTGAGGACGGCAGAGACAGGACTTCTGTCTCGTCGGGGTCCAGACGGCCACGAGATCCGTTCGCATCATCCTGCGTGTCAGCGGTGAGGATGGTGCTGAGTCGCCGGGGGCCGGAATGAATCTGGACAAACTCCAGGATGCGCAGGCCAGCTTTCTGGCCCGCTATCCGGACGGGTTTGCCGATGCATCGATGCAGGCGGTGCGCAGCAAACACAACGTCGACAAACTGGTGCAGTTCACCCAGGCGGCATTGACGCGCGAGCAGTGCCAGAGGCCGCAGTACGTCGCGGATACCCTGGTGACGATCATCAGCCGTTCGTCGATGGTTTCGAGGTTCGAAAAGCCGCCGTTCAAGCGCTTTGTCGACGGTCTGGATTCCGACGGCAAGGAACTGCTCGCGAGGGCCCTGGAGCATCGCCTGTACGATCGTAAGGGCGCCGGGTTTGAGAGCTTCGTAGATATGCTGAAACCACACAAGCTCGCCAAGTGGGCGGTCGTCTCCGCGGTGCCGTTCTACTTTGCACCGCGGCGCGAAGTATTCGTCAAACCAACTACCGTCAAGCGCATCATCAAAGCCCTGGAAGTGCCAGATCTCCAGTATCACGCGACGCCTAGCTGGGCCTTCTACCGCGGCTATCAGGCGCTGATGCGCGACGTAAAAAAGGAAGTGAGCCCTTCGCTCGCGCCGAATTACGCCGCTCTCAGCGGATTCCTGATGATGACGCTCTGAGTTCGGACGCGCCGGACGCGCTGCCGGCGGTATCGCCGGCGCGGCGCAGACTCAGCGTTCGGAGCGGCGTTGGGTCGTCGCTAAGCGGCCTGCTTGAACGACTGTACGAACTGGTGCCACTCGGCGTCATCGGCATCCGCCGCCAACGGAAAGTAGAGCGATACCCGATCGAGCACACCTTCGTAGCGCTGACGTAACTTCACCGGCAGTTCCGTCGGCGCCGCCACGACGGCAACTTCCTCCACCAGGCGGTCGGGTACGAGTTTCTGCATGGCGTCGAAGTCGCCTTTTCGCATCAGAGCACTCAGCTCTTTGCCAAGCCCGTCCAAGCCGTGATATTCGAGCAGGACCCGGTAGTTCGGTGTCGATGCATAGAACGATATCTGCCGCCTTATCTCCTGCTCCATCGCATCGGTTTCGGCCTGATCGCGTCCCGTGATCGCGAAGACGGGCGCATAGAGCGTAAGGTCATCCACGGTGCGGCTACCGAGACTCGCGCCTTCATTGATCGCCGGGCGCAGGATGTCATTCAGGTAACCGATGGAATGCATCGGGTGAACGTGAAATCCATCGGCTACCTCCCCACCGGCTTTGCACATACGCGGGTTCACGCCGGCCAGATAGATGGGAATATCCGGGTGCTCGATGGGGCCGGGATTGAAGAAGGGATTGATCAGATGGAAGCGGTAGAACTCGCCGTTGTAGTCAGGCTTGGAGTCGTTTTGGAACGTGTCCCAAATTGCCCGTATGCACCTGATATAGTCAGTGATGCGTGCGGCCGGACGGTCGAACGGCATAGAGAAGCGGCGCTCCACATGAGCGCGCACCTGCGTACCGATGCCGAGATGAAAGCGCCCGTGGCTGGCCGCCTGCAGGTCCCACGCTACCTGAGCCATCGCGAATGGGCTCCGCGCGAAGCCGACTGCGATGTTGGTGCCGATATTCAGGCGTTCGGTCGTGGATGCCGCCATCGCCAACGGCAGGAAGGGATCGTGTGCTGCTTCGAAGGTCCATGCGCAGTCGAAACCCATACGCTCAAAGCGCGCCGCTTCGTCGCCGATACGGTCCAGCGACAGGTTAGTAGCCTGCGTGTCGATGTACATGAAAGTCTCCTGAATCTTGGCGTGTAGGGTCCGCGCGGCGGTGGGATAGCAGCGGGTGGGGATCCATGTTCGAGGGCGAAGGCTGTCACAAAACGGATAGTGGATGCCACATCCGCGGGAGTAGCGTGAGCATCGGTGGGTCAGGTAACCGTTCGGCGGCGCCTCATGTTCACAACTATTCGACGGCGTTTGTCGCCACGCAGCCACAGCGCGGCCCGAGCGGACGCGTGTTGCGTCTTCGCTGTCCGGGATCGCGGCGCTTTTGCCTGGTAAACAGAATTTCGGCAACAAAAAAAGCCTCGCGGTTGCGAGGCTTTCGGGTGTTGGCTGGGGGACTAGGATTCGAACCTAGACTGGCGGAGTCAGAGTCCGCTGTCCTGCCATTAGACGATCCCCCACTTAGAGATGCGCCAAGGCGCTCGGTAGAGCGTACCCGGTCCTGAGCGGCAGTGCACGTTGGCGCTGCCAGGCGCCGTCAGCGTTTCGAGTACTGTGGGCGTTTACGCGCTTTGTGCAGCCCGATCTTCTTGCGCTCGACCTCGCGAGCGTCGCGGGTGACGAACCCGGCGCGCCGTAAGGGGCTTCTCAGCGTTTCGTCATACTCCATGAGTGCGCGCGCTATCCCATGGCGAATGGCGCCGGCCTGGCCGGTGCCGCCACCGCCCTTGACGGTAACCGTCACATCGAACTGGTCGCGCATCTGCACGGTTTCCAGAGGCTGGCAGACGACCATACGTGCCGTCTCGCGGCCGAAGTATTCGTCCAGCGTGCGTCCGTTAACCAGAATTCGACCGTTTCCGCGCCGCAGGAATACGCGCGCGGTGGAGGTTTTACGTCGGCCAGTGCCGTAGTTCGTATCGGGCATTGCTTTCTACGTTTTTGGTTGGTCAGGACTGTGACGTCGTTCTCGTGTCGCCTGCGTTTGCAGTCGACAACGCCAGCCTCGTGAATTTCATCCAATCACGCCGGAGGTGTAGCGCGCTCGCTATGCCAACTCCAGCGGCTGCGGCTGCTGTGCCGCGTGTCCGTGTTCCGGGCCTGCGTAAACGCGCAGTTTGCGAAACATATCTCGACCGAGCGGGCCTTTGGGCAACATGCCCCGCACGGCCGTCTCAATGATGCGATGCGGTGCGGAGGCGCGCACTTTGTCGAGCGAAACGGACTTTATACCGCCCGGGTAGCCCGAGTGGTGGTGGTACATCTTGTCGGTTTCCTTGCGGCCAGTGACGCGCACCTTTTCGGCATTGACGACGATGATGTAGTCGCCCGTGTCGACGTGCGGCGTGAATACCGGCTTGTGCTTCCCACGCAGGCGAGTCGCAATCTCCGACGCGAGCCGGCCCAGCGCTTTGCCCTCGGCGTCCACGACGTACCACTGCCGCTCAACGGTTTCCGGTTTGGCGGAGTAGGTCTTCATGTGCGTACGCGTGCCCCAAAAGTGTTCATGCAAGAGCGGGAATGTTACTCGCGGTGAGTAAACAGGTCAACGGATCAGAGGGGAGCCTCGGCCTGCACGGCAGCCAGGTCTGCTGCACTGACCTTGAATGCGCGCGCGAAGCCACCTACGTACTGTCCGTTTGCGACTCGCACGTTGACCAGCCGGAAGTCGCCGAAGTCGAACCGCGGCTCCGCGTCCGGCAAGCGTCTGAGGTAGTGAGCGCGCGCTTGCTCGAACTCCGTGGTGCCTGGTTCCAGCACGCTGGCGGTGCCGGTTAGCGCAACTCTCGCCAGGGTCTGCGGGTCGGCGCGGCCGTCGTCGGGTTCACTCATACTGATGGAGCAGGCTGGGCGGTCCAGCAGGTTGCGGGTGTGCTTCGCGAGTAGCGACAGGTGCATCAGCAGCTCGGGCTGCCCCGCTACGCCAGCGATGGCAACCTGTGAAACGAGCGGGGTGTGGTCTTTGTTGCTGGTCGCGAGTGCGACCCAGCGTTGCGTCGCGATGATTGTGCCAAGTGTTTCGAGCGCCTCCTGGTCCATCTCTCAGATCCACCTCGCGCCCGTGGTCATGAACTTGGAAGTCAGCTGCATGAGCTGCCGTACGGGCAGAGGCAGCGGTCTGCCACCTTGCGACTCGGCGTTGCTCGCGTGGCGCAGTTCGTCATCCAGCATCGTCGTCAGAATGGCTCGTGACCGGTGGTCTTGGGCCGGCAGTCTGGCCAGGTGACGTTGGAGATGAGCGCCGACCTGATATTCGGTTTCCGCGACGAAACCGAGGCTCCACGGATCCCCGGCCCGGCCGGCTGCCGCGCCGATCGCGAACGATCCGAGGTACCAAAGCGGCCCGAGGCGGCTCACGTCACCCCCCAACTCATCGAGACGTTCGATACACCAGGCCAGATGGTCGATTTCTTCCTCGGCTGCTTCGTTGAGGGCGTCGGTTACTTCCGGTGCGCGCGCTCCCATGGCCTGCCCTGAGTAAAGCGCCTGGGCCGCGACCTCGCCGGCGTGGTTTACACGCATCAGCCGAATCGCCTCGAGGCGCTCACCTTCATCCAACTCACCGTGGGGTTCCGTCGCGGCCGGGTAGCTCCGGCCCGCCACGGGTTTGACGCCGGCGCTGGTCCTGAGTGCCTGGTCTACGCCGCCGAGCACCTTGTCCAGAAAATTCATTCTTCGCATCGTGTGTTCCGAGCTGAACCCCAGGTGGCGCCGTCCGGTGCGGCCGGGCCAGGGATAGAAATAGGTCTTCTTCCAGCACGAATCAATGCAGGTGCTTCCGCGTTCTATGGCTATTGGCGCGCCGGCCCGGCTGAGCTTTCCGATCGGGCGTTGTGCACAGCCTTTCCGGGTGTCGCCGCCAGGGCGAGCTCATCGCGCGCGAGATGTTCCGTCACGAACTCTCGCAGAGCCTGGATGTAGGCCGGGCCGGTCTCCGCAAAGCCGCTATTGTGACCACCGCGCATCTCGAAGAACCGCTTTGGCTGGGGCGCAGCGTCGTACAGCGCCCGGCCATGGTGGAACGGGATCAGACGGTCTTCATTGCTATGCATGATCATCAGCGGCACGGTCAGCTCGCGAACCCGCGCGAGGCTCGAATATTGAATCCGGCTCATGAGGCGCACCGGAAGCCAGGGATATTGTTCCGCACCAATGTCTGGCAGTGACGTAAAGGTCGACTCGATGATGACCGCGCCTGGCGTCACCGCATCCAGGACCGATAAGGCCACCGCGCCGCCGAGCGAACGGCCGTGGAGCACGATGGCGTCAGCGCCTATTCCGCGCTCACCGGTCAGAAACTTGAATGCTGCCAGGGCGTCTTCACGGGTCTCAGCTTCTCCGGGCTTACCCCCGCTCAGTCCGTAGCCACGGTAATCGATGATGAGGCAGTTCAATCCCAGCGTGTGCCAGTGGTAAATCGTCTCCATCCGGTGAGAGATGTTGCCGGCATTGCCATGCAGGAACAGCACAGTGCGATTGGTCGGCGCAGCCGCGGGGATGTACCAGCCATGAATCCGGTCACCGTCGGCCGTATCCAGCCACACGTCCTCGAAGGTGTAGCCGGCATCGGCCGGTGTGCTGACCAGGTCTGCGGCCGGGAAATAGAGCAAGCGGTCCTGGAACAATGTCACGAGGGCAACGATCGCGGCGTATCCGACGACCAGCAGTCCGATGAATCCGAGCAAGGCGCTACGCAAGGTCCGGGATCTCCTGCATTATTGGCCGCAGTGTCGCAGGCTCAGCTCCTGCTTAGACCCCGAGAATGCCGCACGGTTTGCCGCGTACGGACACCGTAGTGCGGTTCGCGCGCGTGCGCACACGGCGCCACGGCAGGCTGACCGCCCGGCGCCCGAGTACGCGTCGAGGCTTGTATGAGCAACGAGGTGTGCACCGATGGCTCTGGAGATCGAACGCAAGTTCCTGTTGGTTGATGATAGCTGGCGCGCCGGTTCGGACGGTGGCACAGCTATCTCACAAGGGTACCTCGCCAATCGTCCGGATTGTTCGGTTCGGGTGCGGGTCAAGGGAACGGCTGCCTGGCTGACGGTGAAGGGCGGCACCGAGGGCATCGCGCGGACGGAGTTCGAATACCCGGTGCCGTTGGAGGATGCGCAGGCCATGCTGGCTGGACTCGCCGAGCGACCCTTTATCGAAAAAGTCCGCCACGAAGTGTCGTTTGCCGGCAACGTCTGGGAAATCGATGAGTTCGGCGGCGACAATGCGGGTCTGACCGTTGCGGAAATTGAGCTGACCGACGCCGGTCAGCAGTTCGCGCGACCGCCTTGGTTGGGCAAGGAGGTCTCCGATGATCCCAGGTATCTGAATGCAGCCCTCGTGCGTCACCCGTTCTCAAATTGGAAGTGACAGATGCTCGACTTCGACCGGGTCGCGGAGCGCAAGATTATCGAAGCCATGGAGAACGGTGAATTCGATGACCTGCCCGGCGCTGGTGAGCCGCTGACCCTGGATGACGATTCGATGGTGCCGGAAGAACTCCGGGCCGCCTATCGCATTCTCAAAAACGCCGGCCTGGCGCCGCCCGAGGTCAGGGCGCGCGCGGATCTGGTGCAGGCGATCGAAGCCGAGTGCACGGCGGCTGACGCTGCCGGCCGCCGAGTTGCCGTCAGGCGCCTGGCGCTACTGTCGATGCAACTGGAGCGCTCTGGCGTGCGGCTGACCGAGGTAGATCGTTACCGTGAGCAGATTCTGACCAAGCTTCAGTCGGGAGATGAGTCGCCGGAACCGCCCGGGGTGCGCGGAGAGTAGACCGTCTGCGGAAACGGCGTCACGTTGCTGCCATCGTCGCTCGCGACGATCTTGTTTACCCCTTCCTTGTCGACCTCATCCATCCGAATGACTGCATGCATTGGGATGTAGGTCCGCTTGACTCCTTCGAATTCGGCCTTAAGTCGTTCTTCGGACGGGTCGACCAGCAACGTGCTGCGCTCGCCGAAGATGATATCGGCGACTTCTACGAAGCCGTACAGCTCACCCTGGGCAATCTCACCAGCGTACAGTTCGTAGACCTTGCCCTGGTTGTGGAATACAACCTTGTAGATGCGCTTTCGTTTGGTCATCGTAAGTTGGAACCCGGATCGCAGCGGGAACGGGAGCGGAACCCCTGGCGAAGGCGCGCAAGTATACGCCAGTGGGTACCGGTCGGCACACGGAGCCTTGAGACGAGAGTCACCGAGCGTACGGGACGGCTAATGAAGTATCGCGACTATTACGAAACGCTGGGCGTCGCACGCGATGCGACGACCGATCAGATAAAGTCCGCATACCGGCGGCTCGCGCGCAAATACCACCCAGACGTCAGCAAGGAGCCGGATGCCGAGGCTCGCTTCAAGGACGTAGGCGAGGCTTACGATGTGCTGCGGGACAGCGATAAACGCGCAAGTTACGACCAACTCGGCGCCAACTGGCAGGCTGGCCAGGATTTCCGCCCGCCGCCCGGTTGGGAGTCGGTGTTCAGGACGTCGAACCACGGCGGTGGTCAGACCGGCGACCCGTTCAGCCGCTTCTTCGAAGACCTGTTCAGCGCCCAGCAGCGCCAGGCGCGCGGCCCGAGACCGCAGGCGGAGACCTTGTCGGTCGCGGTCGAACTCGAAGAAGCGTTTGCCGGCGCGCAAAAGCAGGTGCGCCTGACCGATCACGGTACCGGCGAAGTGCGCACATTGAAGATCAAGATTCCCGAACGTGTCACCGACGGACAGAAGATACGGCTGAGCGGCCAGGGCGCCAGCCGCCGGGACGGGCGTCGCGACGATCTGATTCTGGAACTGAATATCCGTCCACACCGACGGTTTCGCGTCGATGGCGACAGCGTCTATCTGGATTTGCCCGTCGCCCCGTGGGAACTGGCTCTGGGTGCGAAAGTCGCCGTACCTACACTCGGCGGTACGGTCGACCTTACCATTCCGCCGCGCTCGCGCGACGGTGCCACGCTGCGGCTGCGCGGTCGTGGACTGGGTCCGCGCCCGGGCGATCAGTTCGTCGTTCTGAAAACCGTCTGGCCGTCGGCTGAGACGGAGGAGCATGCTGCTTTGTACCGGCAGATGGCCGAGCAGTTCGCGTTCGATCCGCGGGCCGACTGGTAGATGTGTCCGAGACGTCAGGGCGTGTGAGCCGCGGATGAATCTGGCATGCTGACATCCGGGGCTCTGTGCCGCCCCACATCCCCCTCGAATCCGATCGCAGTGGTCATGAGCGTGCTCTACCCGACACTCGTCTCAATTCTCGCCAGGGTCCGCAACCGAATCGCCGGCCAGTTGGTGCTGATAATGGCGATCATCGCCACGGGGCCAGGCGTCAGGGTCGACGCTGCGCTGCCGGCCAGCGTGGACGGTAAACCGTTGCCCAGTCTCGCGCCGATGCTCGAGAAGGTAACGCCCGCGGTCGTCAATATTGCGGCCGTTGGAACCGAACAGGTCCCGCAGAGTCGGCTGATGAACGACCCGTTCTTCAAACGATTCTTCAACCTGCCGGACCAGCCTCGCCGGCGCCGCTCCGAGAGCCTTGGTTCCGGCGTGATCGTCGACGCGAAGCGTGGCTTCGTGTTGACCAATCATCACGTCATCGAGAAGGCCAACGAAATCACGGTGACGCTACGCGATGGCCGGCGTTTCCAGGCGCAGGTCGTGGGAACCGATCCGGATACGGATGTTGCGGTCATCCGGATCGAACCGGCGCGGTTGAGCGCGCTGAGGCTCGCCGATTCTGCGCGGGTCCGGGTGGGCGACTTCGTAGTCGCCATCGGTAATCCGTTTGGCCTCGGTCAGACCGTAACGTCAGGGATCGTCAGCGCACTGGGTAGGACCGGACTGGGTATCGAGGGTTACGAAGACTTCATTCAGACCGACGCGTCGATCAATGTCGGGAATTCCGGTGGTGCGCTGGTCAATCTGCGCGGGGAGCTGGTCGGCATCAACACGGCGATTCTGGCGCCGTCCGGCGGGAATGTCGGCGTCGGATT
This sequence comes from Pseudomonadota bacterium, assembly GCA_039030335.1. GTDB lineage: Bacteria > Pseudomonadota > Gammaproteobacteria > HK1 > HK1 > JBCCEJ01. The sequence continues at coordinate 57,289 of JBCCEJ010000011.1, forward strand.
CGCGATCCCGATCAACATGGCGGCCGACATCATGGACCAGCTCGTGCGCCACGGAAAAGTGCGGCGCGGGTTGCTCGGTCTGGTCGCACAGGACCTCACGCCCGATCTCGCTGAGGCGTTTGGGCTGGATGCGCGCTCCGCTGGTGTGGGCGGAGCCGTGATCGTCCGCGTGTTTCCCAACTCCGCTGCCGAACGTGCCGGGCTACGTGAGGGCGACGTGGTGCGGAGCGTAGACGGCCGGCCGATCGCCAATGCCGGTGCGATCCGAACGCTGGTGGGGTTGAGCCGCGTCGGTCGGACCCTCGCGCTCGATATTCTGCGCGACGGTCGCGCATCGACCGTCAAAGCAACGATCGCAGAGCCGGACGACTACCGGGTTGAAGGCGGTGACCTGCACCGGCAGCTCGAAGGCGTTATGTTCACCGACATCGCGACACAGCATCCGCTATACGGCCGCGTGGATGGTGCGATGGTGCAAGCCGTGCCCCGGCGCTCCGCCGCGTCCCGCATTGGTCTGCGCCCCGGCGACCTCGTGATCGCCGTCAACGGTCGCGTCGTGCGTAGCGCACGCGAATTGGATGAGTTCTCAGGCACCTACCCCGACGGTCTGATTCTCATCGTTCGTCGCGGGAATGCTCAACGCCGTCTGGTATTGCCGTAGCCTGCCGCCTTCGCGAAAAGCAACCAGGGCACCGACACCCAGAACTGTCCCGGTTACGAAGCTGCCTTCAACTGCCATCTGGCAGTTTGTCGGACACTTCTTCGCCTGGTTCGGCGATCGACAGTCCGGCATTACCATTCTCTTCGTCGAAGTCGACCCGCTCGATGCGGTCGAAGCGCGCTGCAATCTTGCGCGCCGAGACGTGGACTTCGTCCACGTCGCGATCCGCCTGCTTGATGTGCCGCGATAGATTCTCCATGCGTTTACGGAACCGTTCGAAGTCGCGCGCCAACAGGTTGAGGTGGGTCTGAATGACGTCGACCTGTGCCCGCGTCGCGGCGTCTTTCAGAACTGCGCGGGCGGTATTCAGGATGGCCATCAGCGTGGTCGGTGATGCGATCCAGACACGGGCATCGTGTGCGAGTTGGACCAGGTCTGGGTGGTGAGCCTGAATTTCGGCAAAAACCGCTTCGGCCGGCAAAAACATTACCGCGCCGTCGGCGGTTTCGCCTGGCACTATGTAGCGCTCGGCGATGTCGGTGACGTGGCGCCGGATGTCCGTTTTGAAGGCACGTTCCGCGACGCTGCGCTCGCCCGCCGGGAGGTCCGGCAACATCATCCGCTGGTAGGCCTCCAGCGGGAATTTCGAGTCGACGACAACATTGCCAGTGGGCTCGGGCAGAAACAGGATGCAGTCGGCGATGCGTCCGTTGGACAGCTGATGCTGAATGGCGTAGCCACGAGGCGGCAACATATTGGCGAGCAGCGCGTTCAGCTGGATTTCACCGAATGCTCCACGAGCGCTCTTGTCGGCGAGGATTTCCTGCAGGCTCACGACGCTGGTCGACAGTTCGGTGATCTTTTTCTGTGCGTCGTCGATCAGCGCGAGGCGCTGAACGATATCGGCGAACGTTGCGGTGGTTTTGTCGAAACCGTCGGCCAGACGTTGTTCCACCTGTTCACTCAACTGACCAAGTCGCGCGTCGGTGGAGCGGTGTAGCGCGTCGACCCGCTCTCCGAGGTGGCGGTTGGAACGCTCGAGGTAGTTGCCAATCTGGCGTTGGAGTGTGTTGAGCCCCGCGTTCAAGGCTTGCTGCAGAGTCTTCAGCGCGTGTGTCTGGCGGTGCTCGAAGCGCGTCTGATGGTTGGCGAGTTGCTGGACGTTCAGTTCACGAAGCGCGCCCAGGCTCTCGAGTGTGCGCGCTGCCTCGGCCTGAAGGCGTGCATCGATACCGCTGCGCGCGTCACCCAATTGGCGCGCCAGGGCTTCCCTAAGCTCCGCACTGGTCCTGAGGCCTGTAGCCTCGGATTCTCCGGCCGTGCGTTCCAGCGTCGCATGCACGACGCGGAGCTCGGCAGCGAGTCGTTCTTCCAGCCGCGTGAGTTGCCCGAGCAGCTCCCGGATGTGCTCACCCTCGGTCTGATGCGCGGCCAGCAGCGCCGCGCTGTGCCGCTGGCTGAGGCGACTCCTCGCGAGAAGCGCCGCGACGACCATTAGATTCGCGATTCCCAGCCCGACCAGGATCCAGAGAATCAGTCCGAAGGGCTCGCTCACCGCCCCAAGCCACGCGGGCACTGCGCCTCCTCACTCCACCCTTGCCAGAATGCTTGCCGGCGCTTCGCGCGACCCCTCGAGTCAAGCGTCATTCGAGCTTCTTGAGCCATTGCAGAGCTTCCGTGTCGCCCGCCCCGGCTGCTTTGGCAAACCATGTTCGTGCCGTTTCACGGTTCGCGGTTACGCCAAAACCTGACAGATAAAACTGGCCCAGACTGCGCTGCGCGAACGCGCTGCCAAGTTCTGCCGCGCGAGTGAACCATTGGACCGACTCGACGGGATCGATGCCTACATCTGGATTTCCGTGGTGGAGGTACCCGAGCGTCTCCATTGCGTTCACATCCTCCTGAGCCGCCGCGCGTCGATACCACTCGAGCGCGGTGTCGAGGTCTTGAGGCACGCCGACTCCGTGCAGATACGCGTAACCCAGGTTGCTCTGGGCCTGGCCGTTGCCGTCGTCTGCGGCTTCGCGAAGCAGTCGCAGCGCTTCGCCACGGTCGCCAGGTGCTTCACCGTGCAGCACCAGGTAGCCGATGTTGTTTTTCGCGTAGCTGTACTCCTGTGCGGCGGCGCTGCGGAATAGCGCCATCGCTGCCGCGATGTCCTTGGTTACGCCTTGTCCCTGACTGAGTCGCCAGCCGAGATTGGTCTGCGCCAGCGGGTCGCCAAGTGCCGCCGACTTGCGGTACCAGAACAGCGCCTGCTCGGTATCTTCTGGCGAGTTGCCGCGCTGCTCGAGTAGCCATGCGAGGTTAGCCTGAGCTTCGGCGTGATCCGCGAGGGCCGCCTGCAGGAACCATTGTTCGGCCGCGTCCGAATCGGAAGGAATACCGTTGCCATCCCGGTAGATATGCCCGAGCCGGGCGGCGACGTTGTGGTCCCCTGCATTCGCGAGCTTCTCGAGATACTTGACCAGCTCTGCGTTGACGGGCGCGCCAGGATCGGGATCGTAGTAGTCGCGCAATGGACCGCGCAGCCCCCGCTCAGCAGCTTTGAGATACCAGGTGCGGCCCGCCTCGAAATCAGCCGTCACTCCCAGTCCATCCCGGTAAAGACGGGCGAGGCCGTATTGCGCGTTAGCATCACCCTGCTCGGCCGCATCTGCATACAGGCGCCTCGCGGCCGCGTAGTCCTGTTCGACTCCGCGCCCCAGCTCATGGAAGTATCCCAGGCGGTACTGGGCAACCGGGTCGTCCCGAGCGGCGCCTTCCTGATACCAGCGCGCAGCGGCTGCGAAATCCTGCGGCACGCCTTCGCCGCGCTCCAGCAGGTAGCCCGTCCAGCTCTGTGCACGGGCATCCCCGTTCAGAGCCATGTCCTCGAACATCAGAAAGGCACGATCGTATTGCTGTTGGTCGTACGCACGAATGGCGTCGAAGAGCTCGGCGGCTGCATTTGGCAGCCAGACGAGGTTAATGATGGTCAGGACGACTGTGAGTGCGAGGCCGCGTTGGCTGCGTCGCATCCGGTCGGGGCGGCTGGAACGCGAGCTGGGTGCGCCGGATGCGTGCCCGGGCGTTACCTCGGAGTCAACGCGCGGCACGTAGCGACTGGAGCAGTGCCGGCGTCAGCTTGCCATTGGTCGCGAGCCCGACGTCACGTTGATAAGCCCGTGCCGCATCGACGGTCCGCCGGCCGATGATTCCATCCGCGGTTCCGGCGGGATAGCCCAATCGATTCAGCTCGTTCTGGATTTCCCGCACCAGCTGAGCGCCGCTCAGGTTTCTGCGCTTACCAGCCGGCTTCACCGCGTTCGGCTGTTCCAGACGCTTCAGCAGGTCTTCTGTCAGCCTGCCGTCCGCGCGCAAACGTGCCCTGCCCTGGAACGCCTTCACGGCGCTGGTCGTCTTCGAGCCGGCCAGTCCGTCGGGGGCACCGGCGCTGTAGCCGAGCGAGTTGAGACGTACCTGGGCACGGCGGACCAGCTCGCGCTGGCTGGCGGGCCGGACGAAGCGCAGCCGCGGGCCCGGATTCGTGGAGCCTGCTCTGTCAGAATCCAATGACGCGAGCAGCGACACGGTAGCGCGACCATCCTGTTCGATGCCGGAGGCAGACTGGAATTTGCGAATTGCCGTGCGGGTGCGGGATCCGATGGCCCCGTCTGCCGGACCCGGCTCGTAGCCGAGGCGTTGCAGACTTTCCTGGATACGTTTGACGAGTAGCGCACCGGTGGGCGCCGGTTCGACCTGTGCACGTTTCGGCTGAGGCGCTGGTGCCGGCTGGCTGACTGCTGCCTGGGCCAGCGTCGCCGCCGCGCGGGTACGCGTACCGTTGGTCCGGGCGTGCCGGATCACAGCCAGCCGTGTCTCCGTGACACGCAAGAGCCCCTGCGTCAGCTCATCGCGGACCTTGTAGCCCAGATCCGCACGGTATTTGCGCGCAGCCTTGATGGTATTGCGGCCGATGATCCCGTCGGCCGTGCCCGCCTCGTACCCGAGCGCGTTCAGGGCTGTCTGGATACGCGTCACGAGTTCTGATGAGGACTTGGGGCGAGCCGCTTCCGGCGGCAGATTGACGCGGATGTATTGCAATTCAGCCAGCAGCGCCTGATCGATCGCGCGGCGTCCGCCGTCGGCTGATTGGAATCCGGTATCACGCGAGAACAGGGCGATAGCCCGATCTATACGCGCCGCATCGTTGCGCCCCGGAGTACCGGCATGATAGCCGAGTGAGTTCATGAGCTTTTGTAGCTCAGCCAGCTGCTCCGCGCTTAGCGGCGGACTGACAGGGGCTTGAACCGGCGCAGGATTCGAAGGCACCAGGACGGCTTCATCGGCCGGCCGGGCGAGCGCGATCTGCTGCTGCGATGCCGGCTGCTCACCACCCGACAGCTCCCGGCCGCCCTGCTGTGCCGTGGACGCGCTCACCTCGGCGGGCGGGGCTTCGCCGAGGAAATCCGCGGCCAGCCGTTCGGCAGCCAGGATCTGCGATGGAGTCATCTGGCGCGCCAGCCGGTCACGCTTGTAGCGTGCATCCTCATCGCCCTGCCGGGCGGCGAGGTCGAACCACTTGTAGGCCTGTGTATAGTCACTCGGCACACCTTTGCCGGTGTCGTACATCAGGCCCATGAAGAACTGCGCTATCGAGAGCCCCTGGTCGGCAGCTTTCTGATACCAGGCCACGGCCTCTGAATCGCTTTGCGCCACGCCTTTGCCGCTCCGGTACATGCGGCCCAGGTTCAGCTGTGCGGCTGGATGCCCGGCGTCTGCTGCCTGCCGGTACCAGCGCACAGCAAGCTTCAAATTGACTGGTGAACCCTGCCCATCCTCTTCCATCTGGCCAAGGTGGTTCTGTGCGTCGAGGTCGCCCGCTTTCGCCGCCGCCAACAGGTGGCGCCGCGCGGTTGCGTAGTCGCCCAGGTCCCAGGCCTGATAGCCGCGGGTAAAGTCCTGGTTGGCGGCGCGACCGACCGAGTGGAGGGCGATCAGCGCCGCAACGAGCACCAGGCTCAGCAGAATTCTCGGTGACGTCATAGTTCTGATTGTTGTCGTAACGGTCCCATGCTCTGGCGGCATGATGTCTTCGGCAATTCGCGTTGGTTCGCAGCTGTGCGAGGTGACCTCGCCAGCTGGCGCAAACTTCCACAAATATAGCGTCTGTTGGCGATTCTGCCCATGTTGTTGCGACGAGACCCCGGACGATGATCGAACGAACCGGCACGATTCATTGATGGGCGTGCTTTGGCCTGGCGCCACCGAGCACCGGATTGGCGCTGTCCCGGGCTTCCGGTGCCGCGCTCAGGTGCACATGCGTGTCCGGGTGCCTCTCGCGTAGTCGTATTGGGCGGCCAGCGTGCTCGGACGCAAAAAACCCGCTATCAACCCGGGCCGTGGCGGCGGGTTTCCAGCGGGCTTGGGTAAGTTGCGCGAGCCGGTCGAGACCCCGGCTCCAGCTCGTGTCAGGCGGCCACTTCGTCCTGAGAGCCGAGGGAGTCGACTACTTCATCGGCGATGTCCGCGCGATAGATCGATACGCCGCGGTGCAGCGAGATGACTTTCCGGTCTTCCGAGCGCATGCGCTGCGCTTCCACGTCGCGTTGCTCGCGGGTGGTGAAGGGGCCTATGTACTCACCGGCCGCGTTCGGGTCCGACTCGATCCGGTAGATGAAGTACTTGTAGTTGGTCATCACTTCCCCTTTGGTCTCAGCCAAGCCGCGGCAATGTCCAGCGGCGCGATGCGTCAGAAGAATGCTGGCTTTTGCGTCACCAGCTACGCAGACTTTGCCACAACGCCCCCGAAGCGTCTGCGCCCCAGGTCACAATCCTCGAGGCGGTGCCCGTCCGCGGTAGAGCGTCGCTGCATCCAGCAATCCAACGCTACCGAATTTGTACATCTTTCGGCTGGAAATTCAAGCGCTGAATGCGGCGTGCATGGATTCAGACCCGCGTTGGGCGCAGTCGTTTCAGCCGAGCGCATCGTCGCTACCGCGCCACAGGTGATAGGTGGCGAGCGAGCGATGTGGCCGGAACCGTGTCATCAGGGTATCCATCTGGTCGCTGCCCGGCGGTGTGTCCAGTGACATGAATCGTGTCAGGGCCCGGCGCAGGCCGGCATCACCAAGGGGGACGCAGTCGTTGAAGCCGAGGCCGCGCATCATCGTGTAGTTGGCCGTCCAGGGTCCGATGCCGCGCGCGGCAGTGAGTCGCTGATAGGCCTCGACTGCCGAGCCCCGGGCCATCGCACCGAGCGGTAACTCGCCGCTCGCGACGGCCGCCGCAGCCGATAGCAGATAGGTCGCCTTGGACCGGGAGTGTTTCCGGGAGGTCAAGGCATCCACCGACAGGCTGGCCAGACGCTCTGGCGTTGGCATCGTGCGCATGCCCTGCGGGCAGCGCACACCCGCCAGTTCAGTACAGGTGCGCAGCAGCTGGTAAGCGAACTGCAACGTGATCTGCTGACCGAGAATGCTCCAGGTCAATGCGTCGACGGGTGCTGCGGTGAGCGGTAGCCGGAGACCTCGCCGCTCGCGCACCAGGCGCGCGATCTCAGGGTCTTCCGCGGCACGTCTCTGCAGGGCGGCGCTGCGGGAGTTGAGCCCCAGCAGACGTGCCACGACCGGCACCGCATGGGCTGCGGCATTCGGATCGGTGCGGCGGCTTTGCGCGATGGTGACGTGCAGCGTCCGGCCACGCCGCGATGGAAATACGAGCTTCAGGGTCGTGGCTCTGCCGCCGAGCAACACCGCCGCCAGGACCGTTGAGTTCTCAACCCTGCGCAGGCTCAGACTGCCAGGATCCCGTCCCAGGTAGAGGAGGGTCTCCTCTACCCGGAAATCTTCCGGCAGCTCAAGGGAGAAGTCCGTCGCTTTCTGAAGCGCGCCAGCGCGACGCATATCCAGCCCGAAGTGGCTCTTCAACGCCGCATCGCAGGTCGGGGCGTCGTCGAACCCGCAACCCTCGGCTAGCCGCGCGGTCGGTTTTTCTCCGGCACCAAGTCTTTCGAGCGCATACCCGGCGCGCCGTTGCGCGACTTCTTCAGCCCAGGGCAGGTGACGATGCAGGATGCATGCTTCGTCCAGGGCTTCAGCGTTTAGCCCACTGGCGCCGGCGCGGGCTTCGATGCCATCCGGAGGGCCGGCCAGGATCGCAGTTAACGTGAACCAGTCGGCTGGGATCGCGGCGAATTCACCGGCCATGTGCGGCGCCTGCGCGCAGACCTGGGAGCGAGGGCGTGGCCGTGCGAAGCCTCGGGTGCATCAATCCGGTTGATTCCAGCGGTCCCGGGCGACGTTGTCGCTGGCTCGGGCAGCTACCCAATACTCGCCTTCGGCCGTGGCCTCCTTCTTCCAGATCGGCGCACTGGTCTTCAGGAAGTCCATGATGAACTCGCACGCCGCGAAGGCGTCCTGCCGATGGGCGCTGGCGACCGCAACCAGCACGATCTGATCGACGGGGTAGAGCCTACCCACCCGGTGGATGACCGTGCAGCCATTCAGTTTCCACCGCGTTCGCGCTTGCGCGACTATCTGCTCGATCGCGCGCTCGGTCATGCCCGGGTAGTGTTCGAGTTCCATCGCAGCGATGTCGCGCGCGTCGTTCAGGTCGCGCACCAGGCCGACGAAGGTCGCCGTTGCACCTATCGTCGGGTCGCCCGCTCTGAGTGAAGCGAGCTCGCTCCCCACATCGAAGTCTGTGCTCTGGATCCGGATCTTGTCGCGAGGGTTGGTTGCGCTGGTCACGCGGGCGGTCACCGTCGGGCAGGCTGGTTCGACTTTCCGGCAGTCCGGGGCCGTACCGTGCAGCCGGTTGAAACCGGCCTCAAGAAACCACAGTGTGCCAGAATATCCGGCTTTTCAGCACCTGACCGGGAGCGCTACATGCCCCGTTATCTGGCCTCGCCAGACTTCGATCATCGAGGATTCCCCGGCACGGCGGTGTTGTTGGTGAACCTAGGCACACCGGACGCCCCTACGACCAGCGCAGTGCGCCGTTACCTGGCGCAGTTTCTGTCCGATCCGCGTGTCATCGAGCTGCCGGCGGCGGTTCGCTGGCTGCTTCTGAACGCCGTGGTATTGCGCATCAGGCCACGCCGTTCAGCTCACGCTTACCAGCAGGTGTGGAGCGAAGCAGGCTCGCCTCTGCTGATGTACAGCACGCGTCAGCGCGACGCTGTCGCCGCGCGTCTGGAGGCCGACGGCATCACGTGGCCAATCCGCGTGGCGATGCGCTACGGCAATCCTTCGATCGGACAGGTGCTCGACGAGTTTCGCGACCAGGGGCTCGAGCGCCTTCTGGTAGTGCCGATGTATCCGCAGTATTCCGGCAGTACCACGGGGTCGGTCATGGACGCGCTCGGCGAGGTTCTGAAGCAGTGGCGCTGGGTTCCGGAGCTCAGGGTCGCAGGCAGCTACTACGCCGATCCTGCTTACATCAGTGCGCTCGCGCACACCGTCCGGGCGAACTGGGGAGGAAAGCGTCCGGCCGACGCGCGGCTTCTGATGTCTTTTCACGGCCTTCCCGAGCGGTATCTGAGGGCTGGCGACCCGTACTTCTGTCACTGCCAGGTTACCGCCCGACTGCTGGCAGAGCAGCTGGGACTGGCGCCGGACGATTACGGCGTGAGCTTCCAGTCGCGTGTCGGGCGCGAGCGGTGGTTGACTCCCTACACAGACGAGACGCTGGAGGAATGGGGTCGACAAGGGCTCGCGCGTCTGGACGTGGTGTGTCCCGGGTTCTCGGCGGACTGCCTGGAGACGCTCGAAGAGATCTGCATGCAGGGGCGCGAGACGTTCCAGGACGCTGGCGGCGGCGAATTCCATTACGTGCCCGCGCTGAACGACGATCCCGCACATGTGGATATGCTCACCGCTCTCATCCGACGACAGACGCAGGACTGGGCCGAACCGTCGAACGCGGGGACGCCTGATACCGAACGAAACCCCCGCGCGGAGGCGTCCCGGCTGGCGCTCGAACAGCCCGGTTGAATGGCGCTCAGCGGCGCGCCAGGCTGCGGCGCATCCGCGACAACCCCTCCGGTCGGGGCGAGCCGCGCGCGTTCAAAAAACTTTCCCTTGTCGATGAAACATCCTGACGAGCCGCCGGGTCATATCCCACAAGCACGCGATGCAGGCTTCCGAGAAGCGGCAGGCGAGCTCCCAAAGGCCGGGTTGCTGGTAGGAGATACCATCACCGCTCAGTGACGGGGCCGCGAGTACACTACTGCAATCGTTATGACACGACGTTTAGGAGAGCACCTGATGAAAAAGAAATCTCTGGCAACTACCGCACTGGCTGGCGTTCTCGCGGCTGGGCTCGTCTCCGTGAGTGGGCAGGCCATGGCCAACAAGAAGTTCGAAAAGTGCTACGGCGTTGCGAAAGCCGGCAAGAATGATTGCCAGACCTCGAACACCGCGTGCGCGGGTACTTCGACCGTCGACAACCAGGCTGACGCCTGGATCTACGTGCCCAAAGGTACCTGCGCCAAGATCGTCGGCGGCGCCGACAAGCCAGCCTGATTCCGGGGTTGAGCTAGTCCGCAATGGTGGTGGGGAGCGCGAGATGGGCCAATATCGAGATGACCAGCAGGCGCCAGCGCTTGATGGAGTCGGCATTGGTCTGCGCGCTCCGCACTACGCGGATGTTCTGGCCACCCTGCCTTCGGTAGGGTGGCTGGAGGTCCACGGCGAAAATTATTTTGGCGCCGGGGGTACCCCGCACGTTTACCTCGACGCGATTCGCGCCCACTACCCGCTCAGCGTTCACTGCGTGGGCATGTCGCTCGGCGCCGTCGATCCGCTCGACCGTCGCCACCTGGGACACCTGAAGAACCTCATCGCCCGCTATCAGCCTGCGCTGGTTTCGGACCACCTGTGCTGGGGGGCATTTGAAGGTACCTATTTCAACGATCTGCTGCCTTTGCCCTACACCGAGGAAGCGCTCTCCCACCTGACCGACCGCGTCGCGGAAGCGCAGGATATCCTCGGTCGGCAGATGCTGGTCGAAAACGTCTCAAGCTATCTGGAATACGAGCACTCCGTGATCGCGGAATGGGATTTCCTGAACGCGCTGGCTGATCGTAGCGGCTCTGGAATCCTGCTCGATATCAACAACATCCACGTCAGTGCCTGCAACCACGGGTTTGATGCGCGCGCATTCATCGACGCGATCGACCCGGCGTTCGTGCAGGAGATGCATCTGGCTGGCTTCGCAGTCAACGAGATCGATGGCCGCGAAATTCTGATCGACCATCATGGGGCGCGGGTAGCCGAAGCCGTCTGGGCGCTCTACGAGCACGCCTGCGCGCGTTTCCCCGGAACCCCGACCCTGATCGAATGGGACACCGACATCCCACCACTGACAACGTTGCTGGGCGAAGCTGAACGCGCCCGGCGCATCATGGGTGCCTACGATGCTGTCGCTGCATGATTTGCAGCGTCGCTTCGCCGCCGGTCTGGGGGGTGAAGCGAACGCGCTGGATGGCATCGTGCGGTCTGGGACTTTCTCGGCGGCAGAACGTCTACAAATCTATCGCAACAACTACAACATCAGCCTGGCGGCTGCGCTGGGGGACGTATACCCGGTAGTGGAGCAGCTGGTGGGGGAAGGCTTCTTCAGCTGGCTTGCGCACCAGTTCGTCAGTGTGCATCCGTCGCGCTCTGGCAACCTGCACGACTTCGGTGCTGAGTTGCCGGTATTCCTGGAGTCGTTCGAGGCTGCTGCCGACCTGGCCTACCTGCCTGACGTCGCGCGTGTCGAATGGGGCTGGCACAGAGCTTTCCACGCCGCGGACGTAGAGCCGTTTCCCCTCGAAGACCTGGCCGCCGTGCCGGTCGAGGAACACGAGAATCTGCGCTTCTCGGTGCGCCCCGGGATGACCCTGGTGGCGTCGGAATTCCCGGCCAGCGGCATCTGGGAAGCGCACCAGCCTGAAGCTGCGACAGACATCACCGTCGACCTCGACACGGGCGCTGAATGGGTGTTGGTGCTCCGCAACGACCACGGGGTACAGGTGGTGCGATTGATTCAAGGCATGTACGCGATGCTGCAGGCCATCGCGTCTGGTGCCACATTCGGAGATGCCTGCGAGCATGCACACGAGGTTGCCCCCGATACCGATCTGGGCGGTGCACTACGAGACCTGATGGCGCTTGGCGCGCTCATCGATTTTGAGATCTGTCGGCCGCGAGGCTGACAACAACACGCTGCCGTTTTCGAGGAGGGGAGCATGAGCATGATGAAGACACTGGCGGACGCCTACCGCCCCGCAATCTGGTTGGATGAACAGATCCTGGCTCCGGTCGTGAATCTGGCGCTGCGTCTGTGGGTGTCGTGGGTCTTCTTCAAGTCCGGTCTGACCAAAATTCAGAGTATGGATACGACGATCATGCTGTTCGAGTACGAGTACTCCGTGCCGCTGCTGCCGCCGGACATAGCGGCCTATCTCGGCACTGGCGCAGAGCTGGTGTTGCCGGTATTGCTGGCTTTCGGGCTCGCCGGGCGCTTCGCAGCTGTAGCGCTGTTCGTCTTCAACATCATCGCCGTTGTGTCCTACCCGGACCTCAACGCCGTAGGCAAGGTCTGGCACTACGCCTGGGGGCTCGCGATGGTACCAGCCATGCTGTACGGCCCTGGCGCAATCTCTGTTGACCACTTCCTGAAGCGAAAGCTGATGTCGGAAGCCTGACGGGGGCTGTCTCGCGCTCCCATCCCAGCCTGCGTCGCAAAGCGGCCGGACATCTGCAATCCGGCCGCGATGTGCTACGCTTGGAGCGATCCCTAAAATTACAAAATCAGGGGCAGGACACCTTGCGCGCAGACGCACGCCGGTCGTGGACCGGAGCGCTGGCCGTCACCTTCGTGGCGCCGGCGCTGTTATTGCTATCGCAAGCCGCATACGCGGACCGCACGCTTGCGCTGTGCGGTCCCGGTTTCGCGATCCCGCCCAAACCCGATTTCGGTGGCGACCCGAACACCGAGACGATCGAGATTACCGCCGACGACGCGGAGCTCAGTGAAGAAGGTATATCCCTGCTTCGCGGCAACGTGCAGTACGGGTCTGGCGAGCGACGTCTGCTCGCAGAATCGATGCGCTACGACAAGCCCAACGCGCATATCCGCGCCACCGGCAAGTTGAAACTCTGGGACGAGGGACTGTTCGTCAACGGCGAATCCGCGGAGCTGGACCTCAGCCGCGACGAGGCAGACTTCAGAGATGCCACCTTCCTGATCGAGGATTCACAAGGCCGGGGCAGCGCACAGCGTGTCATCCTGAGCGGCAACGAGCTGGTCCGTATCGAGGATGCGCACTACACCACCTGTAGTCCGCAACAGGAAGACTGGAAACTCACCGCTGAACACATTCGCCTCGATCGGGTAGAAGATATTGGCACCGCGCGAGACGTCACGGTCGAGTTCATGGGGATGCCAATTTTCTACTCGCCGTGGATGACCTTCCCGCTGTCCGACACGCGCAAGTCCGGATTCCTGACACCGAGTTTCGCCGCCGGAGGCGAGACTGGGTACGAAACCACGATTCCTTATTACTTCAACATTGCGCCCAATCTCGACGCCACCGCGAGAGCGCGCGTGATGAGCAAGCGCGGCGTGATGCTCGGCGGAGAGTTCCGGTATCTGATGCCGAGCTACAGCGGTGAAGTACGCGGCGAACTCGTTCCGAGCGATCTGGAAGACGACGACACGCGCGCGCTGCTCTCGCTGCGGCATCGCCACCGTTTCTCGCCGGCGCTGCGCGGGCTCGTCAGCTACGACCGCGTCTCCGACCGCAGCTACTTCGAAGACTTCGGCAACAAGCTGAACGTGACCAGCACCCAGCACCTGGACCAGCGTGTCGAACTGCACTACTCGAACGACGGCTTGTCTGTCCTCGGCCGCGTGCAGAACTACCAGACCGTAGACCGCACAATCCCCGGCACCAGTCGTCCTTACAAGCGGCTGCCGCAGGTCTCGATGAGCTACTTCACCCCGTTGCGAAACCGCACGATGCGCTACGGGGTAGAAGCTGAAGGCACGTACTTCGAGCGGGAAGCGAGCATTGACGGCGCTCGCTTTGACGTTACGCCATCGGTGAGCTACCCGATGCGAACGGCCGGCAGTTTCCTTATTCCGACCGCCAAACTGCGGTACACACACTACAGTCTGGAGAATACGCCGGTCGGTCAGGACAACAGCATCGATCGGATCATTCCGACGCTGTCGGTCGATAGCGGCCTGTTCTTCGACCGGTCCGTTTCGCTATTCGGCGATGCCTACGTGCAAACGCTGGAGCCGCGCGTCTATTACCTGTTTCAGGGCTTCGACAACCAGAACAACATTCCGGTGTTCGACACTGGCGAGTTCACGTTCAACTTCGCGCAGCTGTTCCGCGACGACCGGTTCTCCAGTGCCGACCGCGTCGGTGACGCCAACCAGGTCAGCCTGTCGTTGACCTCGCGGCTTCTAAGCCAGGACGGCGGGCAGGAATTGTTCCGGGCCAGCGTTGGCCAGATACGGTACTTCCGCGACCGAAGCGTCACGCTGCCGGGCGCCGCGGTGCAGCGCGATGACTCTTCCGATTTCGTCGGTGAAGTTCGCGCGCAGTTGACCAGCGCCCTGAATGTCACTGGTGGGCTGCAGTGGAACCCGCACGACGGTGAAACCAACCGCAGCACCGTGTCGATGCGTTATCAGCCGGACGACGAGCGGGTCGTCAATGCCGCGTACCGGTTCGTGCGCGGCACTGCCGAAACGACGGATCTGTCGTTCCGATGGCCACTGCGCCACGATACCGGGCTGGTCGGGCGATGGAACTACGCACTGGCGGATGAGCGTACCCTCGACTCCTTTGCCGGTATCGAATACAGCAGCTGTTGCTGGGCACTACGTGCTATCGCGCGTCGATTTCTGAGCGACACGACCGGCGATTACACGAACGGCGTGTTCCTGCAATTCGAGCTGAAGGGGCTGGCCGGCCTCGGCCGCAACGCGGAGCAGTTCCTTCAGCGCAGTATTCCGGGATACAAGAACCCGTTCTGATGCGCACCTGCTCGCGTAGGCGCTATCTTGCCGCTGAGGCAATCATGTCCCATTACTCAAGCTTGTTCGTCCGGGCGCGTCGTGCCACGTTGGCGCTGTCCTGTTTATTCGCCTCGCTAGTGCCTTGCGCATACGCGCAGGGTAATTACGCTGAACCTCTCAACAGCATTGTCGCGGTCGTCAACAACGAGGTGATTCTCTACAGCGAACTCCTTGATGAGATGCGCTCGGTGCGTGACCAGTTGAGGGCTTCGAATACCAGGCTACCCAGTCAATCTGTGTTCGAGAAGCAGGTGTTGGAGCGTGTCATCATGATGCGTCTCCAGGTGCAGGCAGCGCGGCGTAACGGCATTCGGATCGACGACCGCCAGTTGAACTCCACGCTCGAAGGCATCGCGCGGCAAAACAACATGGGCCTGGGACAGTTTCGCGACGCTGTCGAGGGCGACGGCTACGACTTCGCCCAATTCCGCGAACGAATTCGCTCCGAAATCACGATCAATCAGGCCCGTCAACGGTTGGTGGCAGGCCGCATCAGCGTGGCTGAGCGCGAGATCAAGCGCTACCTTGCCAATGCCGATCTCAAAGTACGCGACGATCAGAAGTTCCTGGTCGCGCACATCCTGTTTGCGGTGCCCGACGGCGCTTCGTCAGAACAGATCGCAGACGCCCGTTCACGTGGTGCGGATGTCCTGCAGCAGCTCGACGCTGGCGAGGACTTCGCGGAGATGGCTGTGGCCTACTCGGACGGTCAGAATGCGCTCGATGGTGGCAAGCTCGGGTGGCTGGGCGTAGACGAGATGCCGGAAGTCTTCGCGACCGCGATCGGGTCACTGTCCGTGGGTGCCTACTCGCAGCTTGTGCGTAGTGCGAGCGGCTTTCACATCATACAACTGGTACAACGCCGCGAAGGCGAACGCCATGTCGTGCAGCAGACGCGCGCGCGGCACATTCTGCTGCGGCCCGGCGAACTGGCCAACGAAGAAGAGGTGATTTCACGGCTGCGGATTCTGCGCGAGCGCATCGTAGACGGCGAGTCGTTTGGAGCCCTCGCCCGCGCGCACTCGGACGACCGGGCGTCCGCGCTTCGTGAAGGAGACCTCGGCTGGGTGAATCCAGGCGATACGGTACCCGCCTTCGAGCGTCAGATGGACATCCTGAGCGACGGTGGCATCAGTGAGCCGTTCCGCAGCCAGTTTGGCTGGCATATCGTGCAGGTGCTCGAGCGCCGCGACCACGACAGCACCGACGCCGTACGTCGGGCGCAGGCGCGCGAGGCGATCATGCAGCGCAAACGTGGCGAGGAGCTTCAGAACTGGCTTCGCCAACTACGTGACGAAGCCTACGTCGAAGTACGCCTGGACGAATAGCATGAGACGGCCAACGCTGGCGATCACGCCCGGCGAACCGGCCGGCATCGGGCCGGAGATCGCGCTCGCGGCCGCGAGCAGGTTCGCTGAAGGGTCTGGCGCTGCCCGGCTGGTGCTGGTGGCTGACCGTGGCCTGTTGGCAGGCCGTGCCACCGAACTCGCCATGAACCTCGAATTTGTCGATTACCTGGCGGACCGCGCGCCGCCCGCTGGCGCGGTCGAGGTGTTGCACGTGCCGCTCGCGGTCACCAGCCGTCCAGGCCACCTGGATCCCCGCAACGCACGCTATGTGCTCGCCACGCTCGACGCTGCCATCGATGTTTGTCAGCGAGGACAGGCGGATGCGCTGGTCACGGCGCCCGTGCACAAAGCGGTTATCAACGACGCTGGAGTGGCATTCACCGGCCATACCGAATACCTGGCCGAACGCAGTTGCGGGCACCCGGTCATGATGCTCGCAGCGCCCGAACTTCGCGTCGCGTTGGTCACGACACACTTACCCCTGAGTGCCGTGCCGGCAGCCATCAGGCAGCCGTTGGTCGAGAAGGTCACCCGGATTGTCGACCATGACCTGCGCCAACGCTTCGGGATCGAGCAGCCCCGATTGCAGCTCTGTGGTTTGAATCCCCATGCGGGGGAGGGCGGTCATCTGGGTCTTGAAGACGACGCCGAGATCGTGCCGGCGGTGGCTGCGCTCAAGCGGACAGGGCTTCGCGTGGAAGGGCCTTGGCCCGGCGACACGGCGTTTGTGCCTTCGCGTCGGAAACGTTTCGACGCCACTATTGCGATGTACCACGACCAAGGGCTCGCGGTGCTGAAGGCGCTCGGTTTTGGGGATGCCGTCAACGTTACGCTCGGCCTCGATTTGATCCGTACGTCTGTCGACCACGGGACCGCGCTGGATATCGCCGGGCGAGGCGAGGCGGAGTGTGAAAGTCTGCTGGCGGCGATCGATATGGCCGCGGCGCTGGCTCGCACGTCGCTCGGAAACCGGGCGTGAGGGCATGACCCCGCGACACACGCCGCGCAAGCGCTTCGGTCAGCATTTCTTGCACGAGCAAGGCGTTATCGACCGCATCGTTGCGGCTGTAGAACCGCGTGCGAACGAAGCGGTGCTGGAGATCGGGCCCGGAGAAGGCGCCTTGACTGAACGGCTGCTGGCGAGCGGCGTGCACGTGACCGCCGTTGAGGTCGATCGCGATCTGGCTCGGCAACTTCGGGAGCGGTTCGGCGGTTGGCCGTTTCATCTCGTGGAGGCAGACGTGCTGCGCCTGTCGCTCGTCGACCTCGCGGAGCAGGGACAGCCGTTTCGCGTCGTCGCGAACCTCCCGTACAACATTTCCACCCCCGTCATGTTTCAGTTGCTGGACAGCATTTCGGTTATTACCGACTTGCATCTGATGGTGCAAAAGGAAGTGGCTGAACGGCTGTCTGCCGGACCGGGAATCCGGCAATACGGTCGTTTGGGAGTCATGGCGGCCGTGCACGGACAGGTTCAACGGCTATTCGACGTAGCGCCGGGGGCGTTTCGTCCGCCGCCGAAAGTCACGTCGAGTGTCATTCGCATCACGCCGCACGCCGATCCACTGGTCGGACCCGCCCTGATGCCGGCATTCAGCGCACTCGTGAAACGTTGTTTTTCGCAGCGTCGCAAGACGCTGCGGCGCATTTTGAGCGGCACCGTCGGGACTGACCAGTTGCAGGCACTTGGATTGGACCCGTCCGCGCGCCCTGAAACCTTGAGCGTGAAGCAGTTTCGCGACCTCTCACAGGCGCTTCACCGCGCAGCCGGAGTTACCCACAGTTGCTGTGGATAAATATGTGGAGAAAGTGGGGCCAACAACCATTTCCCCGCAGCGAGGCTGACGGGACAACAGATTGGTTACATATTGACCTATGGCGACGTCTGGCTACAAATCAACGACTTACGGGCGCCTCGCCGATTTGATGGGCGAGGGCGTAAAACTATTGACATCGCGAAAAAGCTGCAATTTTCGCTTGTGCATAAACGTGCGGCGAAACTCAGCTTTGAAAGCTAAACTCTTGTTCGAGCATGACTTTCCGAGAAACCTGAGAATTAGACTTAAGTTGACAGAAGTGCAGCGCCTCGACCAACACCGTCAGGCAGCTAGCCTCCGGCCCCGGCCGCCTGAGGAATGGCCTGCAGGCCGCCGCTCAGCACGCAGCCATCGAAGCCGCGCTCGGTCAGCAGGTACGCTGCCGCTGAAGCACGCCGTCCGGTCTCGCAGTAGCAGACGTATTTCTTATTCTTGTCGAGAGTCTCTGACTTCAGACGGAGCATGAACAACGGCATGTTGACGCTGCCCTTGATACTGCCGGCCTTGTGCTCGCTTTCGAGTCTGACATCCAGCAGCACAGCTCCCTCCCGGACCATGTCTTTGGCCTGGTCGAGATTGACTTCCTGAAGCATCGGATCTTTGAGCAACTCTTCGAAGTCGCTCTTGGACAGGCGCATGAGCAACCCGTCGGTCTCGGCAGCTACGTTGGCGTTGCGGCGGCCTTCCGACAGCAGTGCCTCCTCACCGAAAGCATCGCCGTCTTTCAACTCGGCCAGCGTGACGACCGAGCCTGAGGCTGCTTCGCGAGTCACTTTGCAGCGGCCCCGGCTGATGATGTAGTAGTAGTCGCCTTCCTCACCCTGCTTGACGATGTTCTGTCCGGCCGACACGGGCAGTTCCTGCAGGCGCATGAACATCGCTTGAATATTCGCGGGCGGAATCTTCAGAAAGGCTTTAGATTGAAGGATTCGGGTCATCCAGTCGCCCGTTTCGTCCTCTTCGGATTCTTCGACCTGGATATCGGAAACTTCGATTCCAGACAGCTGGTCCCAGGTTAAGAGGATATCGAGCAGGTCGCTGTCGAAACGCGTTACGGTGCAGTTCGACCTGGTCCGGGCGCTGACTTGTCGCGGCTGCTGGTTTGCGAGCGCATGGCGGGCCTCTTGCGACCCGCTCTTGACCGAACCCTGGTTGCCGTCGTCGTTGAAGAGCTCTACTTCGCCCTCCAGCAGGTAAACGGCCTTGTTGTCTCGTTCACCTGCTTTGAACAGCAGCCGGCCAGCCGGAATTTCTTCTTTTATCGCCTTACGGGCAAGTTCTTCGAAGTTCTCGGCATTGAGCGCACTCGGTGGTACGAGCGTTCGCAGAACCTGCTTTTCGACGAGCTTGTCAGCGGAGGCCATAAACCTTCATGCCCTGAGTAAGACTTGAGCGGAGCCCGATATTCTAGGTCGGGGAACGCGCGAAGGATAGACCCGTAATGAGCAGACGTCCGGTGATGGTGATTCCACCGCCCGGCAGCGTGGTTTGATTCTGTAGGGACGTGTTGCCCGCGACGGGCGGTCTGCCCGTACGGCATGGCAACGGTCCCCGAAACGGCGCGTTGACGCCGTGCTTGGTCGCGGCTTCTTGCGCTACAGCGCTTCGCTTTGAACTTCGCCAGTCCGGATGCGAATAGCGTGCTCCAGCTCGACAACGAAGATCTTGCCGTCGCCGATCTTGCCAGTCTGCGCGGCGTTGCTGATGGCCTCGAGCACCTCCTCCAGACGTTCGCTGTCGACCGCGATTTCGAGTTTTACCTTGGGCAGAAAGTCGACCGCATACTCGGCACCTCGGTAGAGCTCGGTGTGGCCTTTCTGGCGACCGAAACCCTTTACCTCGGTCACCGTCATGCCCTGCACACCGAGCGCGCTAAGCGCCTCGCGGACATCGTCCAGCTTGAACGGTTTGATGATGGCAGTAACGAGCTTCATGAATGCTTCTCTCACAGGGTTACGGAGTTCCTGCGAATACACAGCATGGAACGTGCCAAACCTGAGAACGGGCTGAAAAGGGACTCTGGAACACATTGCGCACCAGTTGAGTGCAAAGCGCCATGTATAGCGCACCACTATTGTGCGCTCATTCGCTTTGGTTACTGCTGGGGCGGCGTCGCGATCTCGCCTATAGTTTCCCCATCGCACACCAACTTCAGGAAACACGGTCGCATGACCCGTTTCCCGGGATTATGTTGAAACCCAGACACCTTGATGAACTGAGTCGCCGAGTCCTGGATAACCTGCCAGAGGGTCTGGCAGCGGTCCACGAAGATATGCGCCAGAACTTGCGGGCCGCCGTGACGACCGCTGTGCAGCGTATGGATCTCGTATCTCGCGAAGAGTTCGACGTTCAGGCCGGCGTCTTGCGGCGCACACGGGAGAAACTTGAGGCCCTGGAGCGGCGCGTCGCCGAACTGGAATCCGCATCGCGGGGCTGAACCGCCGCGGCAGCGGGCCTCAGCCAACCGTCGGGACGTTTTGCTGCCGATCGATCATTCGCGAAGGTGGTCTGCCAGCCAGCCGTTCGCGTCGTAGTCCGCCATGCACCGATCGACCAGGTCACAATAGCGCTGCGTATCGCCGCGCAGGCCCGCGAAGCGCAGCGCATCGAGCCGCTGCTGCTCCTGATTGCCGGCATAGTTGCGCTCGTAGAGCGCGTGACGCCCGGCGAACTCTGAATACAGGGCATCCCACACGAGCTTGAACAGCTTGATCCGGTCCTTCCCATCCAGATTGGTGCCACGATAGTACCGGGCGATGACCTCTGCGAGTTCCGGCTGGTGCAGGTCGGCCACGCTGGACACGGTGAACGACGGAGCCCCGGCAAGAATCGACTCGAACAGTGCACGCACGCGGTCCCAGGCGTTGGTCATATAGAGCCGGTTGGCGGCGGCTGTCTGGATACGCGGTACGACGGTCGCCCCGATGCCAGGTTCCGGATCGGCCACCATCGCGGTACTGAGTGCCCACAGCAGGTCCCGCATGGCGATCAGTTCCCCGGCCGCCGCCTGGACGCCACGGAACCCGTCGGTTCCCGAGGCCGCAGTTCCCTTCAACAGCAGGCCAGCGCAGAACTCCAGCTTGATCGCGAGTCGCACACACGCCTGGAGGTTGAATCGATTGAAGAAACCTGACTCCGCATAGAAGCCCTTGGCGCGCTCTACATCGCGGTAGACCAACACGTTCTCCCATGGCACGAACGCGTTCTCGAAGACCACGGCGGCATCGTTCTCGTCGAAACGGCTCGCGAGGGGTGCGTCGAACGGGCTCCGCGCGGCGGCTTCGTACGACGGCCTGGATATGAGCTTCAGGCCGGGTGTGTTCATGTCGACGATGAAGACCAGCGCCATGTCCTCGTCGCGGCCAGCCTCCATCCGTGCCGCGACGCCGCTGTTCAGGGCGACGAAGGTAGCGTGTGTCAGCGCCGATCCGGTTGCGACCATTTTGGCGCCGCTGACGTAGATGCCACGGTCATCTTCCCGCTCCACGCTCACGAACACATCGCGCACATCGATGCGCGCCTTGCCGCGGTCTACCGGGGGATCGATCAGCACGTGATTCATATAGAGACAGGTGCTGGCGCAACGGTGATACCAGGCGAGCGCATGATCGGCAAACTCGCCGTAGAAGGCGTGGCCCTCTGCCAGCTGCGCCATGAACGCGGCTTTGTAGTCCGGTGTGCGTCCCATCCAGCCGTACGTCATCCGCTGCCATAGCGCGATGGCGTCGCGGGACTGACTCAGTTCTGCGGCGCTATAGCTCGGTTTGAAGAAGTGATGCGTGCGTTGCCCGAAGCGATCGAGGCCTGTCAAGGTCGCCCGGTGTTCTGCCGCGTGCAGCGCGTCGTAGAGCTGGGCGATAGAGCGTGCACTATTTTTGAACGCGGGGTGATCCGCGATGTTGCGGATGCGCTCGCCGTCGTACCAGACCTCGCGGCCATCATCGAGGCTCGCCAGGTAGGTGCTGCCATCCAACAGGTTGCTGGTCGCTTCGGGTCCGGCGAGTGTGCCGTCATGCCGGCCTGCTTCGTGGATGTCATTCATCAGTTCGGTTTCGCGCCCGCGTGTCGCTCCGACGCTACGCATCGGCGCACGGGCGCGCAAGTGTGGTCTGGAACGGTCGCGCTTTGTGCCTGGGTACTGGATGACCGGGCCGGTCAGCGTCGGGGATCGCGAATCACGTCGGAGCCGGGTATCCCGCTGATTCGCTATTTGCTTATAGATATAAAGATATGTTTAAGTAAATAAGACATCAAATGGAGACCTTGGCATGGATCAGTTGCTTGCGGTGTTGAGAGCCGCCGGGGAGCGCACCCGGCTGAGATTGCTCGCCCTCCTGCAGCACAACGAACTGGCCGTGAACGAAATTGGCCGCATCGTCGGGCAGAGCCAGCCACGCGTCAGCCGTCATTTGAAGCTGCTCTGCGAGGCCGGCCTTCTGGAGCGCTTTCAGGAAGGCGCCTGGGTCTTCTACCGGCTGGCTGAGCACGGCCCGAATGCAGCTCTGGTGCACACGATCGCGGGTCTGATCCCCGCGGAGGATCCAGAACTGCTGCGGGACTGCGAGCGACTGGAGGCAGTCACTCGGGAACGCGCCGACCAAGCCGAGCGCTACTTCGGCAAAGTGGCCTCCCGGTGGGACGAAATTCGTGGTCTGCACGTCGATGACGCTTCCATCGAGGCCGCCATTCTCGAGGCGGCCGGCAGTACGCCAATTCAAGATTTCCTCGATCTCGGCACCGGCACCGGACGCATCCTCGAGCTGTTTGCGGATCGCGTTCAGCAGGGCTCAGGGGTGGATATGAGCCGCGAAATGCTCGTTGTCGCACGCAACCGCCTGGAGCGTAGCGGTCTCCGGAATTGCCGCGTACGGCAGGGCAACATCTACCAGCTCGACCTGCCCGCGGCGAGCGTTGACCTGATCACTATCCACCACGTTCTGCACTTCCTGGACCGGCCTGGCGAAGCACTTGCGGAAGCGGCTCGCCTGCTGCGGCCGGGGGGGCGCTTGATAACGGCCGATTTTGGTCCGCACGACATCGAGATGCTGAGAGCGGAGCACGCGCATCGGCGCCTCGGCTTCACCGACGCTGAGATCGAGGGATGGTATGCGGACGCTGGTCTCACCAATGTCGAAATCCGCTATCTCACCGCGCAAGAGGGGGACGCGGATCGACCTTTGACTACGGCGATATGGACCGCTACACGCAGCGCCGCCGAAGTTTTGCCTTTCGATCGGGAGCACCGCCAATGAAACCACCGAATTCTTCGCATCTGCCGCCACCTCGCACCTCGGTGTCCTTTGAGTTCTTTCCGCCGCATACGCAGGAGATGGAGGCAACACTCTGGGCAGCCATCGAGCGGCTGGCGCCGATCGGCCCCTCTTTTGTCTCCGTTACCTACGGCGCCGGCGGTTCGACGCGCGAGCGGACTCACGCGACCTTGGAGCGGCTGATGTCGGAGACGACTCTTCGCGCTGCGGCGCACCTCACCTGTGTGGACGCCAGCCGCGCGGACGTCGACCAGGTAGTCGAACGATACCGCGATGCCGGTGTTCGCCACATCGTCGCGCTGCGAGGTGATACGCCGCAGCAGGCGCACCCGACGTTACAACCACAGTCAGCGACCGGATATCGCGACGCCCTTGCATTGATCGAAGGGATCCGGCGCATTGATCCGGATATGGAACTAAGCGTCGCGGCCTACCCGGAGGTACACCCTCGGGCTGCCTCTGCCCGCGCCGATCTGGACTGGCTCAAACGCAAGATCGACGCAGGTGCGACTCGCGCGATCACGCAGTTTTTCTTCGAGGCCGACACCTTCCTGCGTTTCCTGGACCGTGCCGCGGCTGCTGGTATCACGATACCGATCGTGCCGGGCATTTTGCCCGTCACCAACTTCGCCACCGTAGAGCGGTTTGCGCAGAGTTGCGGCGCCCGCGTGCCGCCTTGGCTGGCAGAGACTTTCGGCGGACTCGACGACGATCCGAAAACCCGCCAGCTGGTCGCGGCGAGTACCGCCATCGATCTCTGCCGGGCTTTGCAGCGAAGTGGTGTCAACGACTTCCATTTCTACACACTCAATCGGGCTGAGCTGACCCGCTCTATCTGTCACATGCTCGGGGTTCGAGCGTCGACAGGGCGGGCGGCTCCAGAGTCATCTGACGTCGCCGTTGCGCGTTGACATCACCCCGCGCCGGCCGTCACCGGAGGATTACAGCGATATGAGCAGGGCATTGGCGTCACAATCTGAATTCGAGCGTGCACTCGCCGAACGCATTCTTGTTATGGACGGTGCGATGGGCACGATGATCCAGTCGCTCTCGCTCGATGAGTCAGACTTCCGTGGCGACCGTTTTGCGTCGCACGATCAGGACTTGCGCGGCAACAACGATCTGCTGAACCTCACGGCACCCGCACACATCGCCGGCATTCACCGCGCCTTCTTCGATGCCGGTGCGGACGTGATTTGCACGAATACCTTTAACTCTACGTCGCTTTCGCAAGCGGACTACGGCCTGGCGTCACTCGCCTATGAGCTGAACCTGGCTGGCGCCCGAGTTGCCCGATCGGTGGCGGATGAAGCCGGTGATTCCGGCCAGCGCTGGGTCGCCGGAGTTCTGGGCCCAACCAGCAGGACGGCCTCGATCTCACCAGACGTCAACGATCCCGGATTCAGGGCGGTGACATTCGAGGACCTGCGCCTCGCCTACCGCGCGGCAGCGGACGGCCTGGTGGATGGTGGCGCCGACCTGATCATGGTCGAAACCGTGTTCGACACCTTGAATGCGAAGGCGGCGCTCTTCGCGATCGAAGAGTGTTTCGCCGAACGCGATGTGCGTTTGCCCATTGTCGTCTCCGGCACGATCACAGATCTCAGCGGTCGCACGCTTTCCGGTCAGACGGTCGAAGCATTCTGGAATTCGATCCGTCACGTAGCGCCGGCCGCAGTGGGCCTTAACTGTGCGCTCGGCGCCAGTGAGATGCGCCAGTACGTAGCCGAACTCAGCCGCGCCGCCGACGTGCCGGTGAGTTGTCATCCGAACGCAGGTTTGCCAAACGATCTCGGCGAGTACGACGACACCCCCGAGAACATGGCCGCCATTCTCGGCGGACTCGCGGCTGAGGGGATGGTCAACCTCGTCGGTGGATGCTGCGGCACGACGCCAGCACACGTCGCTGCAATCGCAGCCGCGGTTGCAGCGCATGCGCCGCGCCGCGTTCCGACGCTCAAGCGAGCGACACGCCTCGCCGGACTGGAACCGTTTGTCATCGATGAACAGAGTCTGTTCGTTAACGTCGGCGAGCGCACCAACGTCACCGGCTCGGCGCGCTTCGCCAAGCTCATCATTGGCGAAGACTTCGAACGAGCGGTCGACGTTGCCCGGGACCAGGTCGAAAACGGTGCCCAGATCGTCGACATCAACATGGACGAGGGCATGATTGACTCCGCGGCCGCGATGACGCGGTTTCTGAACCTGCTGGCGGCAGAGCCCGACATCAGCCGCGTGCCTTTCATGATCGATTCGTCGCGTTGGGATGTGTTGGAAGCGGGTTTGCGATGTGTGCAAGGAAAATGTGTCGTTAACTCGATCAGCCTCAAAGAAGGCGAAGAAGCCTTCATTGAACAGGCGCGACTCATCAGACGTTACGGTGCCGCCGTCGTCGTCATGGCATTCGATGAGAACGGGCAGGCGGAGACGGTCGACCAACGTGTTGCTGTGTGCACCCGGGCGTTCCGGATTCTGACCGAGCGGGTGGGCCTGCCGGCTGAAGACATCATCTTCGATCCGAACATCTTCGCGGTCGCAACGGGCATCGATGCGCACGACGACTATGGGCGGTCCTTTATCGAAGCCGTTCGTGAGCTGAAGCGCGCTATGCCGGGCGCGCTCTTGTCCGGCGGAGTATCCAATCTTTCGTTCTCGTTTCGCGGCAATAACGCGTTGCGCGAGGCGATGCACACCGTGTTCCTCTACCACGCCATCGACGCGGGTCTCGACATGGCGATCGTCAATGCCGGCCGTCTGCCGGTATATGAAGACATCGAACCAGATTTGCGTGCCCGCATCGAGGATGTCGTACTGAACCGTCGTAGCGGCGCGGCGGAACGTTTGCTCGAGGCGGCCCAGGGCCTCGACTCGCGTACGAAGGCATCTCGCGAAGACCTGGCATGGCGCGAAGGCAGTGTTGGCGAACGAATCCGGCATGCACTGGTGCAAGGGATCGATCGCTTTATCGTCGAAGATGCAGAAGAGGCGCGGCTCGCCGCCAAGCGGCCACTGGACGTGATCGAAGGTCCGTTGATGGACGGCATGAACGTCGTGGGCGACCTGTTCGGCGACGGCAAGATGTTTCTTCCGCAAGTCGTCAAGAGTGCGCGCGTCATGAAGAAGGCCGTCGCCCACCTCGAACCCTTCATGGAAGACGACGGTGCCGGGCGGAGTGCAAAAGGCAGGATCGTTCTCGCGACGGCCAAGGGCGATGTGCACGACATTGGGAAGAACATCGTCGGCGTTGTGCTTCGCTGCAACGGGTACGACGTCGTCGACCTCGGCGTCATGGTGCCAGGACAGAAAATCCTGGATGCAGCACGCAGTGAATCAGCTGACCTCGTCGGGATATCCGGACTCATCACGCCAAGTCTGGATGAGATGTGCCACGTCGCTGCGGAGATGGAGCGGGCATCGTTCGAAATGCCGCTGTTGATCGGCGGTGCGACCACCAGCCGCGTGCATACGGCAGTAAAGATCGAACCCAATTACAACGGTGCGGTTGTTTATGTGCCTGATGCCTCCCGGGCGGTAGGTGTAGTCAGCCGTTTGATCGGCAATGGGCGCGACGCCTATGCGGAACAGGTACGCATCGAGTACCGGACAATACGAGAACGGCGTGCGCGCGAACGCCAGGGCGCGCGGCGTACATCCCTGGTGGACGCGAGGCAGAACCGTCTGCAGATCGACTGGTCAGCGTATCGCGCGCCGGCACCCACATTTACCGGTACACGTGTCTTCAACGAGTACGACCTCAGCACGCTCCGCGACTACATCGACTGGACTCCCTTCTTCCGGGCCTGGGATCTGGCCGGTGTCTACCCCAGGCTGCTGGATGATGAGGTGATCGGCGCCGCCGCGCGTTCGTTGTTCGAAGATGCGAACAGGATGCTCGACCGCCTGATCGACGAGCGGTGGTTCGAGGCGCGTGCGGTGGTGGGTTTCTGGCCGGCCGGTTCAATCGGAGACGACATTGCTTTGTATGCTGACGAGGAACGTCGCACGCGAGTCGCGACGTTGCACACACTTCGCCAGCAGATCCATCGCGATCGCGGCAGGCCCAACCTTGCGTTAGCCGACTTCGTTGCGCCGACTGGCAGCGGCGTCGAAGATTTTGTCGGCGGCTTCGCTGTGTGTGCCGGCTTTGGTGCGGAAGAATGTGCCAAGGCGTTCGAAGCTGACAACGACGACTATTCGGCCATCATGGTAAAGGCGCTGGCCGACCGTCTGGCCGAAGCGCTCGCGGAGCGCATGCACGAAAGTGTGCGGCGTGAGCTGTGGGGCTACGCACCCTCGGAACGGCTCGACAACGCTGAGCTGATCCGCGAGTCCTACGCTGGGATCCGCCCGGCGCCCGGCTACCCGGCGTGCCCGGATCACTCTGAAAAGGCCACCTTGTTCGCGCTGCTGGACGCCGGCCAAAATATCGGTGTCTCGTTGACCGAAAGTTATGCGATGCATCCGGCCGCGTCTGTCAGCGGATTGTATTTTGCACATCCCGATAGTCGTTACTTCGGTGTGAGCAAAGTCCAGCAAGACCAGGTTGAAGACTATGCCCTGCGCAAAGGCGTTGGGATCGAACAGGCGGAACGCTGGCTGGCACCCGTGCTCGACTACGACCCGCGTTCCGTGTCCGCAGTCGCCTGACGTATCGGTTGCGGGAATCAGACAACTCGAGTCGGAGCTGTCTCAAAACCTTGCGTCCCCCGGCACGTCACCCCCTCAGGCATACCAGTCGATGGTCGGTACCGCAGACGTGAGTTGCGAAGCTGAGTCTGGCGATAGCGGAGTCGATACGGGCGGTTTGCCTGCGAATTCGCCCCGAGCCTGCGGATACCGGGCGGTTCGCCTACATGCTCCGCCTTTTTGCGAGTGCAAAGTGGGGGCATCAATATCACCAGCCCGGTAGTGGACGGCGTCAGGAAACATGGCGAGTTACGCGCAGGTCTTGAGCCGCGCCGGCGTGGGTCTCGAAGCCCCACTCGTAGAGGTTGAAGTCCATCTGCAAGGTGGCCTGCCCGGCTTCACGCTCGTCGGCTTGCCCGCCGCCGCCGTACGCGAAAGCCGCGACCGCATCAAGAGTGCGATCCGCAACTGCGGGTTCAAGCTTCCGCAGCGGCGCATCGTCGTCAATCTGGCACCAGCCGATTTGCCGAAGGAGGGCGGGCGCTTCGACCTGCCTATCGCGGTGGGCCTGCTCGCTGCTGCCGGGCTGCTCGGTGCGGGCATTGACACCAGGCTGGCCCGCGTTGAACTGTTGGGTGAACTCGCCCTGACGGGAGCCGTGCGGCCTATCCGGGGTGTTCTGCCGGCGGCCATCGCGTGTGCGCGCGCTGACCGGGAACTCTTCGTACCGTCATCCAACGTCGAGGAGGCACTGTTGGTCGCCGCCTGTAAGGTAACCAGCGCGGCGTCATTGTCCGAAGTCGTACGGCTGCTCGAACGTAGCGACCCGGACGTCGATGCTCCTGATTCTGCGGATGCGGTGTCGCGATCGGCCGCACCGGAACCGGAGTATCCGTGCCTTAGTGAGGTTCGCGGTCAGGGTCATGCGCGTCGTGCCCTCGAGATTGCCGCGGCCGGTGGCCACAACCTGCTGCTGAGCGGTCCACCGGGCACGGGGAAGACATTGCTCGCGACACGCCTGCCGGGGCTTCTGCCGCCGCTGAACGAATCAGAAGCAGCCGAGGTGGCGGCGATCGAGTCCATTGGAACGATTGGCTTCGATCCGGCCAACTGGCGTCGACGACCGTTTCGCGCGCCCCATCACAGCGCTTCCCATGCCGCCATGGTCGGCGGCGGCTCGCGCGCGACGCCTGGCGAGATCTCGCTCGCCCATCGAGGTGTGCTGTTTCTCGACGAACTGCCCGAGTTCCAGCGCAACGTGCTGGAAGTGCTGCGCGAACCGCTCGAATCCGGTGTGATCCATCTATCACGAGCCGGTTACAAAGTGAGATTCCCGGCTTCGGTTCAGCTGGTTGCGGCAATGAATCCGTGCAATTGTGGCTTTCTTGGCGATGGGACAAACCGGTGTGAGTGCGCACCCGGGCAAATCGCGCGATATCGTAATCGGATCTCCGGACCGCTGTTGGATCGGATCGATTTGCACGTGCACGTACCACAGCAGTCTCTGACCGCGTTGCGACGCGCTCCAGCCGGCGAGACCACATTGGCGGTGCGCGAGCGCGTGCTCGACGCACGTGCGACCCAGATGGAGCGCTCCGGGAAACTCAACGCGCGCCTGGACGTTGGCGAACTTGGCCGCGAATGTCGTCTCGGAGAAATGCAGCTGGACATGCTGGAGGCGGCGGCGGACCGTCTGCAGCTCTCCGCCCGGGCGGCCAACCGCGTGCTGAAGGTAGCGCGCACGATCGCGGATCTGGCTGGCCGGGAGGCGATCGCCGCAGAGCATCTGCTCGAAGCGATCGGATACCGCGCACGGGATCGGACGGCGTAGGCACAGGGCGTGGCACCCGGCCGCGAATCCGCCTGCTCTGGCATCCATCACTGTCCCGGATATTCAATCAGCCCCTCGCTCTGCCGATAATCCGAGCACAAACCTCCAACCGAGCGGCCTGAGCGGTGTGTTGGGTCCGGAACTGTCCTCGGAAAACCCGCCGCCCTGGATGAGCATCGCCATGTTGAACGCGGCACAAGATTTCAATCCGGCCCAGGCGTCGGCGCGAGCAGCATCTCCCGATGACGCCCAAGGAGTGGTGTCTGAGGACGTCGTGGGAGCCCGGCTCGTCGCGCTGTTACTGGCCGCGGGCAGCGTTACCCCAAGCCAGGTCAAACTGGCCCGGCGCATGCTCGACAAGCTCGAAGACACCGTCTCGCTGCTGGGTGTGCTCCGGCGCATGGAGGCGGTAGACGAAGCTGCAATTCGCGCCGTTGTGCGCGCGAACCCCAACGTGGTCCGGTTTGGCGAGTTTCTCGTGGAACTCGGCGTCGTCAGCCAGGATGACGTGAACACTGCGCTCAACATGAGCGCCCGGCAGAGCGGCAAGCAGCGTCTGGGCGAGATTCTTGTCGCAAACCGGGTGCTCTCGGAACACCGGTTGTTCGAATTGCTGGGCGATCAGCTGGGTCTGCAGGTCGTTGAGCCGAACCTTGACACAGTCGATCGCTCGTTGCTGGAGCGGGTCAACATCAACTGGTGTCACGATAGCGGCGTGTTGCCGGTTCGAACCGACAATGATGGCGCTTACGTCGCCTTCGCCGACCCGCTCGACCAGGATGTAGTGAAGCTAGCGAGCAACATGCTTGGCCGGCCTATCCTGCCGATGCTGGCGCCGCGCACCGCAATTCGCGAAACGCTCGGAGCATTCCGACGTGCGGTGCATATGCCACTCGCCAGCCGTGAGTCAGGCAGCGTCGAAGCGCTCGACCGGATCGTTCGCGAAGCGCTGGATGAGGGCGTAAGCGACGTGCACATCGAACCGCTGCGGGGACGAAGTCGGATCCGGTTCCGTATCGACGGCGCAATGGTTGAGCACGAGGAAGTCGAACAGACCCTGGGTCAGGCCCTCGTCAGCCGCATCAAGGTCCTCGCTGGCGCCGACATTGCCGAGCGACGGCGCCACCAGGGTGGACGCATCGAATACAAGCTCAAGGACCGCGGCTGCACCATCGACATTCGAGCATCGTTCTACGTGACGATTCACGGAGAAAAAACCGTGCTGCGGTTGCTGAACCGCCCCACGGAACTGCTGGCGATCGATCGTATTGGGCTTCGCAGCGAAGCGCTGGAGCGGTTTCAGTGCGACGCGCTGGATGTGCCGACCGGCGTGGTGATCGTGACCGGCCCCACCGGCTCCGGCAAAACCACGACGCTCTACAGCTGTGTCGACTACCTCAACTCACCGGACGTCTCGATAGTGACGGCTGAAGATCCGGTTGAGTACGTTATCGAAGGCATCTCGCAGTGCTCGATCAACGACAAGATAGCACTGACGTTTGATGAAACGCTGCGTCACATCGTACGCCAGGACCCCGATATCATCGTGCTGGGCGAGATCCGCGATAAGTTCTCTGCGGACACCGCGATTCAGGCGGCGCTGACCGGGCACAAAGTGCTGACCACGTTTCACACCGAAGACAGCGTCGGCAGCCTGCTGCGGCTCATGAACATGGATATCGAACCGTTCATGATCTCTTCGACCGTCGTAGCCGTTGTCGCGCAGCGCCTTTTGCGCAAGGTATGCCCTGACTGCGCGGAGCCCTATGCTCCAACGCCAAGGGATTGCCATTATCTCGGCTATTCGCTATCCGACCTTCGGCATATCACCTTCAAGAAAGGCAGAGGGTGTCCTCATTGCCGCAATACGGGCTATCGGGGGCGCATCGGCGTTTACGAGGTGCTCGTGCCGGACGAGCAGGTCAAAGACGCCATCCTCCGGCGACGTACAACGCATGAGATACGGTCGCTTTCGATGGGCTCGGCCGGTCTGGTCACGCTGTTGGAAGAAGGGCTGTTGAAAGCCGCTGACGGCGTTACCACGGTCCCCGAGGTGATCCGGCATCTGCCTAGAGTTACGCCGCCGAGGCCGCTCGATGAGGTGAGGCGGCTTGCGGCGCAGTCTCTTGCGGGTGGCGATCGCATGCCTTGAGACAGCCGCGAAGGAGGTGCCGTTCGCGCCAGTCGCTCGCGCCCGATTCTCGATCTTCCATCCGCGATCTGCTGGCGTCTCGAATCTCATCTTCGGCATTGAGCAACTTCAATTATTGAAGCAAGATTTCGCTGCGCCATCCGATGCCGTGGAGTTCGACATGAAATGGCCCGATACGGCCGGCACTATCTGCCCGGTATCTCAGACCGCAGTAATACTTGGGATCGCTGGACACTTCTGATTTTGCGAGAGGCGTTCCCTGGAACTCGACGCTTTGATGAGTTCCAGCGTGTGCCGGGTGTTTCGCCGCACACGCTGGCGGCGCGCTTGCGGCGCCTCGTCCGGGAAGAACTGCTCAGTCATGACGGTAACAAGGGTTCCGAATACCGCCTCAGGGCGGCCGGGTGGGCAATGCAACCGATCATTTTGTTCATCGCACGATGGGGCAACGAATGGAGATCGGGCAAGGCACGGCACGTCGAACATCTGCACGCGGCCTGCCAACAAGGTTTCGAACCGACGGTCGTTTGCTCGCGTCGTGGGGAAGCGGTCGGCCTGGATGTCGACTCCCGCCTCAGCGACGCATTGCGTCGGGACCGGTCTGAATCAGGTAAGACAACATAGTCGACGGAGGATTGCATCGTGACCGCAACAGAAACTGGCGGTGCTCACCCGCGTGGAATTCTGATCGAGGCCGAAGACTTCGACGACTTTGGCGGCTGGGTGCTCGACTCGCAGTTTGAAACACAAATGGGGTCACCTTATCTCCTTGCCCATGGTCTCGGTCGTCCGGTTCGCGACGCCCGAACCCGCGTCGTGATAGCGGCGGCCGGCACTTACGCGGTCTGGGTCCGTGCAAAGGACTGGGTGCCCGGACATCATCCAGGCCGATTTGCGTTGTCCATCAATGGTCACCAACTCGAGCAGGTGTTCGGCGCCAATGACCAGGACTGGTGCTGGCAGGCGGGCGGCTCGGTCGAACTCGGTGCTGGGGAGGCGCTGTTCGCGCTGCACGACCTCACGGGCTTCGAGGGGCGCTGCGACGCTATTTTCCTGTCCGCCGACGGCAGCGAGCCGCCGAACGCTGTCGATGACGCCAGTCGGGCCTGGCGAAAGATGCTGCGCGGTCACCCAGAGGTGCCTGCCGACGCCGGCGATTACGATATCGTGGTCGTCGGTGGCGGAATCTCCGGTTGCGCAGCTGCACTGGCTGCTGCCCGGCTCGGCCAGTCGGTAGCACTCATACACGACAGGCCTGTTCTCGGGGGGAACGCCAGCAAGGAGATTGGCTTGATGCCGAGAGGCGCGCAGGGTGCGCTGCTGAAGGAGTTGTCCACGCGCACTCCGGATGGCGACCTCATGGCACTACAGTTGCTGAATGCCGAGCCGCTTGCGGCTGTGTTTCTGGAACGGCGGGTTATCGGCGTCGCCCGGTCGGGTGATCGCATTTCGTCGGTCGATACGGTCGAAGCCAGGAGCGGCGTCGAGCAGCGGTTTACCGGCCAGATGTTCATCGACTCGAGTGGGGTCGCGACTCTCGGTCTTCTGGCTGGCGCAGAAACGCTGTTCGGCCGGGAGGCACGCGCGCAATACGGTGAGTCTTACGCGCCGGAAGAAGCTGACGACATGCACCACGGGAACACGCTGTTTTTCCGTACGCGCATGGCAGACAGCCCGGTGCCGTTTCCTGACGTGCCCTGGGCGACGGAGGTCGCGAAAGACTACGCGAACCTGAGCGGGCAACTTTTGGAGCCAGGTCTCGAAAACGGCCCGGGCCCAAAAGCTGGAACCAATCCGAATACTCCGGAGTTCCTGTACGGCAAATCCGGCGATAGTTTCCCGGCTACGCATTTCTGGGAGTACGGTCAGTGGCTCGACCCCTATAAGGAAGGCGAGCACATCCGGGACTACCTCATGCGGGCGCTCTATGGCACGTTTTCCAACGTCAAGAAAATGGAGCCGGAAGAATACGCGAACCTCGAGTTCGAGTGGATGGCGTTCGTTCCCGCCCAAGGTGAGTTTCACCGCTACCGGGGTGACTACGTCCTGACGGAGACCGACATCCGGGACCACCCACCGTTTGACGATGCGCTGATTGCGAATGACGGATCGTTTTGCATTCACTGTGCGTTCGAGCCCGGTGAAGCACCGTACGACTTTCGCCTGAAAGACTGGATTTTCGATGGCCGTGATCGGACGCCGTACGCGGTGCCGTTTCGATGCCTCTATTCGGCCAGCATCGACAATCTCATGATGGCGGGAAAGCACATCAGCGTTTCCTACGTTGCGAGCACGTCAACCAAGTTCATGGGTAACGGGGCGCAGCACGGTGTCGCCGTCGCTGCGGCCGCCTCACTTTGTAAACAACTGCAGACGACGCCGAGAGGGCTCTACGAGCATCATCTTGATGAGTTGAAGGCGTTGGTTAGCGACCTGACGAGCTGCGACCACGATCTGTCCCACTCCCCGCCAGTCCGGAAGTTCAAATCGGTCATTACATAGGGCTGCACAGGACCGCTACGAAGGGGAGCGACGGACGGTCTTCGCCACGCCCCTGCACGGACGTACTCTGTCAGCCTGAGTTGCCGGCAGACCCGCCGGTGCCCCAAACCGTTCAGCTGTCGTCCTGCGACCAGATGAAGTCGATGATGACGACGAGCCGGTTTATCAGACCTTCGTCGTCCGTCATCGGCAGGATGACTTCCTTATTGAGTTTGTAGTCCTTTTTCGGGCCAACATAGGGCGTCTCGCTCACGATCGGCCGGCGCTCGATGACCGCTCGGCTCAGGTTTGTATACAAAGCGCTGGGGTCGGATCGGTGCGAGATTTCGGAGAACCACTGCCCGGTATAGTCGGTCGCGAAGTGGGCCAGGATGTCAGTCCCGATGATCAAGAAAGAAAAGTCGAGCGGGGTTGTGCGAACACCCATTAGCACCACGTGTGGCAGTACGTCGTTAATCCGGGTGTGATCGAAGGCTGACCATCGCGGCAAATCTGCGCGCGTTTCCAGACTCGCCCAGTAGTCGAACACGGCCAGCAGCACGTCCGAGTCGAGGTGAGCCTGGACTTCGCGCCACTGCGTTCCGCGACCGATTGACTCCTCGGCGCAGTTCATCGCGGTGCGAGATGGCCGGCCCGCAGGCGAACCACAAACCGCTGTCCGCTGTCGGGGTTCAATCGCTTACGAGCATGTTGGCGATGATTTCCAGTAGCTCGAATTGGCGATAGGGCTTTCTCAGAATCTTTGCGTCCACCTCGAGAATGTCGTCGCGCGTCAGCGCATCGTGTGCGTACCCAGTGGTGTAGATTACCTGAAGCGCCGGTTGTAGTTCCCTCGCTTTGCTCGCGACCTGACCGCCGCTCATACCTCCGGGCAACGCAATGTCTGTGAACAAGAGGTCGAATGGTGCTTCAGCTCTCATGAGCTCGAGAGCCCAGGGACCGTTTGATGCTTCCCGCACCTGGTAACCGTGCTCCTTCAAAACGCTCACTGCAACCGCGCGTACGTCCTTGTCGTCCTCCAGGACCAATATGCGGCCCGTGCCCTGCTGGTAACCGTGAGTGTCTGCACCGGGCACGTCTTCTTCGGTATACGTCGTCGCTCTGGGGAGGAAGAGGCTGACCGTGGTGCCTTCGCCTTCGCTGCTGGCCACGGAAATCTCGCCGCCCGACTGTTTCACGAAGCCGTATACCATGCTGAGCCCGAGACCGTTTCCCTTGCCGGTTTCCTTGGTAGTGAAGAACGGCTCGAAGACGTGAGCAATTGCGGATTCAGGGATGCCGGTGCCCGAATCGCTGACGTCGATTCGCACGTATTCGCCGGCCTTTCTTTCGCCTGCGCCCGCGATGCCGTCTTCCGCGAAGGCGACATTCTCGGCTTCGATCTCGAGGCGGCCGCCAGACGGCATCGCATCACGAGCGTTGAACGCGAGGTTCAAAAGAGCGGTCTCGAACTGTGCCGGGTCGACCATGACCGTCCACAGAGTGGCTGGCCGGTCGATGCGCAAGCCAATCGACCCACCCAGTGCACGGGATAGAATCTCGCCCATG
The DNA here is from genome assembly GCA_039030335.1 of Pseudomonadota bacterium. Taxonomy (GTDB): domain Bacteria; phylum Pseudomonadota; class Gammaproteobacteria; order HK1; family HK1; genus JBCCEJ01. The sequence continues at coordinate 93,112 of JBCCEJ010000011.1, forward strand.
CCGTCGATCCGCTTGGCCACATCAGCCGCCACGGGCGACAGAGCCTGTTGACGGGCGAATGCCAACAGCCGTTGCGTCAGCGCTGCACCACGATCGACGGCCTGAACAATGGGTCTGACATAGCTGTGGACACATTCATGAACGCCGAGCACCCTTTCCAACAACTCCGCATTACCCAGTACGGTTGCCATCAGATTATTGAAGTCGTGCGCCACGCCACCGGTGAGTTGGCCCACAGCCTCCATTCGCTGCGCCTGGAACAATTGTTTTTCGAGCCTCCTGAGGTCAGTCAAATCGGAAATCGAGCCAATGAACGCTTTGCGCCCGCCAACGGTCATTTCTCCGATTCCAATCTGCATCGGAAAAATCTCTCCGTTCTTCCGTAACCCGCTCACTTCACGGCTGACCCCGGTAAAGTCTCCTGCATCGCTGTGCACATGCGCCCGCAGCCTTCGAACGTGGTGCTCGCGGTCTTCCGCTGGCAGCAGTTTTCCGACTTCCTGACCGATCAGTTCCTCTCGTGTGTAACCGAAGATTTGCTCGGCGACGCCATTGATGGACTCGATGTTGCCCAGCTGGTCGAACAGGACATTGGCACTGGTCATACTTTCGAATGCCGCCGTAAACCGATGTTCCAGCTGTTTGATCGCAGCGGCATTTGTCAGGATCGTTCCAACGCCGGTGATGCGGTTCTTGGCATCCTTGATTGGAAACTTGGTTGCCACGTATTCGAACAGGCGGCCGGCGCTTTTCGGAAAGGCACGTTCCTCGGAGCGCACCTCCCCGGTGCGAATGACGTCATCATCCAACACGTCGGCGGCAGCCGAGTGGTACTGGGTAAACACCGGCGAGAGTCGCTGACCGAGAATTTGATCTGAGTTGACTTCGAACGTTTCTTCGAAAGCGCGGTTGACGTAGAGGAACCGCCGGTCTGTATCTTTGAGCGATATTGGATTGGGACTGTTGTCGAGCAGCGAGACGAGCAAGGCCTCTTTTTCACGAACAGCCGCGCTCTCGCGTTTCAGCCCGTCTTCGAGCAGTTTGTTCTCGGTGACGTTCGTGTGTAGGACGATGAAGTTGGCGCGTCCGTCAGAATTGATCGGGCGGACCTGCATGGAGAACCAACGTTGTTCTTCCGGACTGTGGCACGGGTAGGTCAGCTCGAAATGGTCGAGTTGACCCGCCAGTACTTCCGAGATGCCGTGGAATGCTTCGTCGGCGTCGCGGTCACCGGCAGCCGCGGCAGCGCTGCAAGTATTCAGGTAGTTTACGAAATGGTCCGTGGCGGCCAGCTGACCGCGGTTTTCGTTGGCGAAGTCTATCCACGCCTGGTTGACGGCAAGGATATCGCCGGTGGCATCGATGACGGCGATCTGCTGCGGCAGCGCGTCGAGTAATGCCTGCAGGAACTCATAGGATTCGTGGGCTCGATCTTGTTGCGCTAACAGCATCGTTGTCTTGAATCCGGTCGATCCTCAGTCATCAGAGCTCGTGGCCTTCGTGCCAGCGCGCCCGAGCGGTTGACCAATGACCAGAGCACCACGGTGCGCGGTCCTGTCCAGGATAGATCATTTTCAATGTCCGGTTGGGATCAGTTTTAGGTATGAGGCGGCCGACGTTCCACTGGCTACTCCGATGCGTCTCTGCGGCGACGTTGAGATACCAGATACGCGGAGTGGATTTAGCGCGGTGAGCCGCTCTGTCGTCGCGCCGGGGCTGTCCGCATACACAGCCCATTCAGGACCCCGGTCGACCTGGAACGCTAGTGGTCTTTCCGCATTGCACGTGCGTGTGCGGCGGCTGATCGGGTCGCATTCTGGATAACGTTCGCAGGTGCCTTTGCTCGCAACATCACGAACAGGCCGAGCAGACACGCGGTGAAGTGCGCCGCCTCGACGCGAATTTTGATGCGCTGGTCCAGTTCTCCCCTCTCCGCTGCCCTTGTCAGGGCGGTTGCGAAGGCGCTTTCGATGCGCTCGAAGTATGCCGGAATGAAGTCTTTTCCAGCGGGCTCGGTCGAACCGAGTTCGACTGCGGTATTGCACAACAGGCAGCCGCGCCCGAGAGCGGACCCCATGCTCGCGCGCTCCACAAGTTCGAACAGGCCAACTACGGCATCGACGCCAGATTCGCCCCGTTCCATGGGACCCAGAATCTGGGACAAATTAAGCTTGTCGTAGCGTTCGAGCGCCGCCTCGAAAAGGCCCTGCTTGTTCCCGAACTCCGCGTAGAGGCTGTACCGGTTGACCCCCAACTCGCGCGACAGCATCTCCGCGGAAGTTGCACCAAACCCGTGCTCCTGGAAGATGTCCAGAGCGTATGCAGTCAGTTCGTCGCGGTCGTAGCTTTTCCTGCGTCCCATTCAGGTTATCCCGTTGACAGCCCCGGCTATCCTGTCAAACTATAACTAAACGATCGTTTAGAAAAGTTGTGAGGAATGCGTTCCGTGGCCGATCCTACCCCGCAGTCTGAAGCGATAGTCTCCCCATCCCTGCCCGCTGACCTGTCCGAACCAGAATTCCAGGCCCTGCTCGGGCGACTGAGCGACGAACAGGTCCGTGAGATTCTGATCCGCGAGTTTGCGGTGCGGCGACAGGTCGACGCGGAGGCGGGTGAAGGATTCTTATCCATCGTGCGCAACGTCGGTGAGCAGCTGAGCACGAACTCGCGTGCTGTGCTCGCGAAGTGGACCGAGATGGGCGAAGCCGTCAGCGCCGTTTTGAATCGTCTGACCGACGCCGGCGGGGTTGGCTTCGCCCTGCTGGCATTGGCACTGTGCTTCGCGGCTGGGTTCTTTGCGCGGTACCTGTGGCGCCGCCGCATGGCCCGGCGTCAGCTCGAACTCGGAGAGAGAAACGCCGGTAAACCGGCGTATTCAACGCCCGGCCATATCCGCGACGCGCTGCAGTTCCTGATCGGAGATGTTGCGAGCGCCGTGGTCTTCGCGGTGGCGGCCATGATGACCCTTTACGTGTTCTTTGATAACGCCGATCTCCGCATTTTCGTCTCAAGCTACGTCGCGGTCGCCGCTGTCGTGCTGATCGTGCGCTCGTTTCTCGAGCTCATGTTTCCCCGTGACTTTGCGGTCTACCGGCTGGTAGCCATCAGTGACCACGCAACTCGCGTGTTGCACCGGGTGTTCAACTGGCTGGCCGGACTCTGGGTGTTCGAGGCGATCACGACCGATCTGATGACTCGCTTTGGCGCGCCAGACGGAACGCCCGTGCTATTTAGCCTTACGCTCAGCATCGTTTGGGTAAGTTCTGCGGTGACGGGCACGTGGTTGCTCCACCGTGCGACGACCGACCTGTTGCCCGGTCCGGAACAACGTTCACTTACGGACGGCTTGACGCGTAGCTGGGCGGGGCTGCTGGGCGGTGCCTTTTTTGCGACGTGGGTGTTGTTCGCGGGCGGGGGGCTGTTGAGCGGCGATGTCGACTTTGTCGCGCTCGCGATTTTCAAAGTCATGCTGATGGTCTTGAGTTTCTGGGCAGCCTATCGGGTGCTCGTGCACTACCTGCGAGCACAGGCGCTCGACGAAGGCATGAAATCGGCCATCCGCAGGGCGGTTCGCGCGACTCTCGCGGCCGTGGGTCTGGTGCTGATACTGGAAATCTGGGGTCTCAGCCCCGCGACCCTGGAAGCGAGCGGCTTCGCAGGCCGTGTATTGCAAGGTGCCGTCAGCGTCACTCTCACGGCCCTCATCGGATGGGCCATCTGGGACTTCGTACGCACACTTATCGACCTGCGGATCGCGGCGGAACAGCCTGCCAGCAATGAAGACGAAGGGGCAGACGGCGAGGGCGGACTGGGTGTCAGTCGCTCCGCGACGCTATTGCCATTGCTGCGGTCGGTGGCACTGGCGGCGATCGGATTGACCTGTTTCTTCACCGCTGCGTCCAGCCTCGGTATCAACGTCGCTCCGCTGTTAGCCGGTGCTGGTGTTCTGGGGCTTGCGATCGGCTTCGGCGCGCAGACGCTGGTAAAAGACATCGTCTCTGGCGTGTTCTTTCTGGTCGACGACGCGTTCCGGCGCGGCGAGTACATCGACCTGGGCGCCGTAAAAGGAACCGTAGAGCGTATATCTGTGCGCAGCCTTCAGCTGCGCCACCACCTGGGCGCAGTGCATACGATTCCCTTCGGCGATATTGCCGCGTTGACCAATTATTCACGGGACTGGGTGATCATGAAGTTGCCGCTCCGCCTGACCTTTGACACGGACCCGCAGCTGGTCAAGAAGATCGTCAAACGCATTGGTGCCGAGCTGATGGAACACGAGGAGTGGGGGCGCGGCCTGCTCGAGCCGCCAAAGTCCCAGGGTGTGATCCAGATGGAGGACTCCGCGATGATCCTGCGGGTGAAATTCAAGGCGATCCCGGGGAAGCAGTTCCCGATTCGTCGGGAACTGCTGCATCGGATTCGCGCCGAATTCGAAACGGCGGGTATTCGATTCGCGAACAGGGAGGTCACTGTGCGTGTGAACGAGGGGGCCGGTGCGTCGGAACGGCTGGACGCGATCGGAGCAGCCGCATCGGGCTCTACACTCGATGCACCCGAACCGGCGCCGGCCCGGTAGCGCGCTGTCCTACTGGCGCACCGCCGCGCGTGACCACTCGAGACCCCGGTGCCGAAAGGTAAGGCGCGTCAGGTCGGTGGATTCAGAAGACCGACTATCGGCCAGGCAGGTGCGCGGCGCTGGCGAGCTGCGGTGTGACTACCGCGCGGGACGCAGACAACTGGCTGCCGGCAGCGCTCCGAGCAACATGTGTGGAATGGTCAGCGCAAACAGCCCGATGAATACAACCTGCAGCAAGGCAGTGTCCACGTTTGTCGGCGCGGCTGCCAGGACGATTGTGAGTGCAATCGCGACGGTGATCGCCGAAATGCCGATGCCCGTTACTACGGTGGTTGACGATGCGACACTCTCGAGTCGCAAAATGGCCTCCAAAAGGTGACGAGGGCTGTGCAAACCGCAGAAGTAGACCACGAAGTACATAATGGGCTCGAGCGTCAGCGCAAGAGCCACCAGAGCAAGCAATTCTGCTGATTTGTCAGGTGCATCAATACGTAGACCGAACGCAAACAGCAGTGTGAAGCCAAACAGTACGGGACTAACGAGCGTGAGCCAGGCGGTAATTTCAAACGCATCTCGAAGCGGAATCAGTAGCGCGAAGTCGGCTGCGACTGCCGCGGCGTGCGTGACGCACGGGAGTGTCAGCACGGCAGCGCCGAGCGCACACCGTTGCCATGGAGCACCGCTACCTGCCCAGTCGCCTCCGAAGTGCCAGGCAGAGATAGCGAGGAAGAGTCCAAGGGACAGCGCCGGCATCGCGAGCCATAGTGCGACGGCGGCACCGACTAGAGCACTGTAGGTGAGCAGATAGCGCGCCAGGCCCCAGGCATCTTTCCAATGACCGTTTTGCCGCGCAATCAAAGGATCGAGCGCACCGTGTGGAACCCCCAACAACGCGACGGCTATTCCCGCGATCACAAGTTGGTCTTGAGGATCCGAGATTGCGCCGGATGCCGACCCCAACCCGATCGCTGCGGCGATCATTGCGAAGAACGGGCCATGCTGCCGTCGCAGCGCCGCGATCATGATCGTCGCGCCATCAAGCCCGCGCCCGGAAAGCCGAGCTCGGCCAGCGCCGTTTTGACAAACAACGAACTGGGGAGTGCACGCACGACCTGTGCTACGTCACACGGTTTCGCAACGTCGGATAAGAACCGTACCAGTGCATCTGGCTGAGTGCCGCGCGCGAGCGACATGAATAGTTCCGGACCCCGCTCCGGCGCCTGCAAGAGAACTGTTGAAAACAAATGATCCATGGCGATACGCCAGCGCGGCTCGCGCGGATGCCCGACCGGAGGAAGCCCTTCGATCACCCGGCGAGCGCAGGCCTTCGACCAGTTGTCGATACGCAGCAGGGCGTACCCCGTAGCGGCGCGTACGGCCCCACCGGCAGTACCGCCTCTGACGATTCGTGTGCTGTGAGGTGCATCTGCTTCGGGCAACCCCATTGGAATGATTCCCGACTCGCGCCGAAGGACTTCGTGGTGGCCCAGACCGCCCGCCGCGAGCCGTTGCGTGAGCTCAGAGCGTAGACTGTCGAGCGACGTTCTCACGGGCGAGAATCGGGTAACTTCAATTAGGGCCCGAGTCGTCGAGAAAGGTAGCACGTAGGTGAAGTCCAAGCCTGCCTCGACATGCGACATTTGCTCCATGAGGCCGACCACATCGGTGTCGAAGAGGGGCGCGGTAGTTTCTATCTCGGCGCCCGCGAACACCTGGAACATCGGCGAACGGGCCGTGCGCGGTTCGACTGGTGGACGGGTATCGACGACGTGCCGCGCGCGAATTGAACCGTGGTTCGTCTCAAGTGTAACCAGGTTTCCATTCGTCTCGATGTCCAGTACGTGCGTGCCACGTCTTAATTCTACGTGCGCGCTCTTGTCGATTGCATCGCATGCAGCTGCGTAAAAATCATCTGCGCGTATGCACTGATAGCGATAGCTGCCGCTGTGGGCAACGGAGCTGCCTCCGTCCGAGAACCGCCACGCGGGCCATGTGTGACTGACCAGGTGCGAAAGACTGTGCGTCCGCGCATGCCAGAAGCACCAGGTGCGATCGTTTTCGTATTGCGATCTAGGCTCGAGGATCACCGTGTGACAGTTGGCGGTACGGCTTGTTGCGATTTCACGACCGAGCGAAAGTCCCGCACATCCGCCTCCAACGATGACGACGTCGACCACCCCGGCTTGACGTGTCATCGAAGCAACTCGCTAGTGAGGTTGTGATGGCTTGAAACCAGGCCATCCGTATCGGCCATTCGACCGTAGTAGCGCGGGCAGAGATGTCAAGGCGAGCCTTAGTTTCTCTGCATCCGCCACGACGGCACGACCGCGTGAGGGATCGTATCCTTGTGCTGCGATCCGCTTTCCGATGGCGCGGTATAGCCGGGCGGCGATCAGAATCGCGGCACGGGCGCGAAATGGCAGGTAAATCAGGCCCCGGCTCCCCGTGCCATAGAAGTGCTCCGCCCGCTCGAGGAGCCAGAGTGTCGCGCCCCTCAACAGCGCTCTGGAGTGTTCGGTGGGATTCACAATTTGCGCGGGCTCTAGCTCACCGACGATGGATTGAGGGAGATATCGTCGGTCGATTTGCGCGTCTTCCACTATGTCGCGTGCGATGTTGGTGAGCTGCATCGCGATGCCGAGGTCGATGGCGGCGGCTTTCGCGTCGGGTCCGCTCGCTCCGAGTATGGAACTCATCATGAGGCCGACCGTACCTGCGACCTGGTAGCAATACTCCAGCAGGTGCCGCTCGTCCTGAATCCGTACCCGCGTGAGGTCGGATCGAACGCCCGCGATCAGCTCGACCGCTGCGCTGCGTTCGACGGAGGCTTCTTCGCACAGGTCGAGGAAGTCTGCTATTGCCGGTTCTTCGCTTCGTCCTGAGCTGACATCGAATGACATCGCCGACAGCTGGCGGTCAGCACGGCTCCTGTCGGTCGCCCGGTCCGCGAGGTCATCGACGTAGCGGCAAAATCGGTACAGCCGCGCCGAATGAGCACGCTGACGACGCGGAAGTAATGCGCTGGCGAACGCGAACGAGCGCCCGTGCCGACGAAGTACGGCAAACGCGCCGGAGTCAGTGTGATGCTTAAACCTGCCGTTCATCAGCCCATGCGCTCTATGCGACGCGCCGCGAGCGGCTCGGCTCGGCCGCGGGCACGAGTCGGTCCAGTACTTTGGCCGAGCAGAGCACGCCGGGTAAGCCCGCTCCGGGATGGGTGCCGGCACCGACAAGATAGAGTCCCTCGGGTCCCTCGGCCTTGTTGTGATAGCGGAACCATGCCGACTGACTGAAGAGCGGCGCCACTGAAAAGCCGGATCCAGCGACGCTCAGGTAATCGGATGCAAAGTCTCGCGGCGTCATGAAGAAGTCGCTGCAAATCGAATCCTTCAACCCTGGCAGCATGCTGCCGTCCAGGGCTGCGACAATTCGGTTTCTCAACCGTGGGCCTTCCACATCCCAGTCGATATTTGCTTCCAGGTTGGGGACGGGCGCCAGCACGTAGAAGCTGTCGCATCCATCTGGTGCGAACGACGGGTCGGTCGCGGTTGGACGGTGCACATAGAGTGAGAAATCGTCAGCAAGAATTTGCCGGTGAAAAATGTCATCCAGCAGTTCCCGATAGCGCCGCCCCAGCCAGATGGTGTGATGTGCAACATCCGAGTACTGTCTTTGCGTTCCAAAATACAAGACGTAGAGCCCCATGGAGTAACGGGCCCAGCGGGTCTTTGCGCGCGCCGAAAGGCGTTGCTCGCGAGTCTCCACCATAGAACCGTAGAGGTGCGCCGGATCCGCGTTCGAGACGACGATGTCGGCGGTCATCTGTTCGCCGCTATCCAATTCGATGCCGCGCACCCGGCCGTTTCTTGTAATGACCCGGGAGACGGTGGCGCCAAGCTGGACCTCGACTCCAACCTCCTCCATTAGTCGGCCGAGGGCGGCAACGATCGCACCGGTTCCTCCCATTGCGAACTGGATGCCCCAGCGACGTTCCAGATAGTGGATCAATGAATAGATGCTTGTCGTATCGAACGGGCTGCCGCCGACCAGCAGCGGTTGAATCGAGAACGCCTGACGCAGGCGCGGGTCCTCGATGTGCGCGCAGACGAGGTCCCATACGGAGCGGTGGCTGCCGAGACGCACCAGTTCCGGCACTTGCCGGAGCATGTCGGTAAACGAGTGGAATGGCTGATCGGCAAGCTTTTCGAAGCCGACCTCGAAAATTTTCTTCGAGTCGGCGACAAGAGACTGATACCCCTCCCGATCCCGCGGGTTGAAGCGTTCGATCTCGGTTAGCGTGGTCTCGACCGTGCCGCCGTAGTCAAACTGCCCGCCGTCGGGAAATACGAAACGGTACCAGGGATCCAAGGGTGTGAATTCGACATACTCGGAGCGCTCGCGTCCGAACAGCGCAAACAACTCATCAAACAGAAACGGGGCCGTGATGACCGTGGGACCCGCATCGTGGCGGAAGCCGTCTCGCTCGAACACCTGGGCGCGCCCGCCGAGCTGTGCGCAGCGGTCGACGATTTGAACTCGATAACCCTTTGCGCGCAGCCGCAGCGCCGCTGCAATCCCGCCAAATCCGGCACCGACTACTACTGCGCGACTAGCCGTCATGACGTAGCCGCCTCAGAGTGTCTTCAAGGACGTTTGCCTGGCCGAGAAGCGGCGCCCCGATGCCCTGAGGGAGGCCCGGCGCGGCAAACCGACAAACTGCCAGGTGGTCTTCGGCAATTGCTACGGCGTTTGCAGTGGGCTCTGGCACGTCGAGTGCTTCGAGCAGGTGTATTAGGTTGAGCGCTCCCGGGTTGCCGTCCGTTGCCCGATCGCTCTCCCGATCGCGTAGGTCGTCAACGATCTGATAGGCCGTTGCAAAGGCGCAAGCGGCGCGTCCTGCTCGCGTGAGAGATGTTGATGAGCCGCAATATGTCATGGGTAGCTGCATAGCGAGCGCGACGAGCGGGCCCGATTTGGCACGGGCGATGCTCAGATATGCAGCGACGGTTTGTTGAGGTGATTCGCGGAACGCGAGGTCTGAGTGTTGTCCCGCGACCGTCTCCGCGACGGCCGCATGGGCTATTTTTACCAGCGCCGCGACCCTCGTGTGATCGTCGACATCTGCAAGTGCTGCAAAGGCGGAACTGATGAGTGCGTCTGTCAGGCCGATCGCAACGTCGTCGCCGAATTCAGCCCAGACCGAGGTGTGTCCACGGCGGGTCTCGTCCCGGTCCTGCAGGTCGTCCTGAACCAGGGACGCGTTGTGAAGCAATTCGCAGCCGCTCGCCATGGCAGTGGCGGCCTGTTCCGAAATCCCGAGTGCAATGGACGCATCGATACACAGTTGCGCACGAAACCGCTGACCGCCTGCGTCGAGGTGGTGATGCAGCGCGGTCTCCAGCACACGATTGCCGGGAAGGTTAGTCATAATGCTACGGAGCGTTTCTTCGACTCTGACGAGATGACGTTCGTGGTCGTTACCCGCTGCGTTGGCGGTGCGCGGGGACGCGTTGGATGCGATGGCAGACATACGGTTATCTCAGCTGCGATTTGAAGGGCGCCGAGCCCGTTTGCGGGCTCGGCGTGGCGGAAAGCGCCTAGTGCGCGATAGCAGCAGCTACCGAGGTGTGGCCGTCAGCAGCTGATTTGCGCACGGCGATCATGTATATGAGCACGCCGAAGGCCGCTTTCGCCACGATGTCAGCGACCGTGTAACCAACCTGAACCGCAGTTGCAGCGGAGCCGCCGGTCAGCCCGATCATCGGGAAAACAAACACGACTGGATAAAACGACCAGGAAAGTACGGTTACCCAACGCGCAGCATTTACGAGGCCGCGGACGTCATCTGGCTGATCTGCGATCGAGCGCTTCAGGCCGACGAACAGCTCAAAGACGATCCACAGGAACGGCAGCATCGCGAGACTCCACCACATCCAGCGCGTGCCGGCGTCGGATGACACCTCGCCCGGGTAGCCGAGCACAACCATGATGGCAGCGAGTAAGCCGAGTCTCGTGCTTTTCGAAACGGTCTCTGAGCGGGTCAGATTCATGACCAGGATCAGCTCGATCAAGAGCAGCGGAACCGTGAGGAGCCAGTCGACATACCGGTATGCGTCGTTGAACGCTACGCCCGTCGCCGTGATGGTCCCGCCCACGACGTCGTAGGCTGCGTCCCAACTCTCGAAAATACGCACATAGTGGTAGAGCGCAATGAAGGTCACCAGGCCTGTGACGGTCAATGCCGTGCGGTAGGCGGGGGCGACTTGCGAGCGGCCAAGCCAGAAGAATACGGTTGCCGCGGCCATCGTCGCGATGGTTAGGGAAAAAAAGTTCGACACGAGATCGAACTGACCGATGGTGATAGGTGCCATGACAGTTCTCCAGTTAGAAGTGCACGCTTTTGTTCGACACAGTCCCACAGATGAGGATGCCGTTAAACAATGTCAAGACATTTCGATGATTTTAATTAGACGTTAGTTAGACGTTAGGTCGGCCGGCCAATGAGATAAAAGGCCGACGGGACAGCATGCTTGACAGCGATAAAGCTCGCAGCAGAGGGGTCAGTGCGTTTTAGCCACCGTTTTTGGTTGATGCGGGCACTCCAGATTTTCAGGAATGTCTTCTAGCATCATCGACTCCATAGCATCAGTGCGTTAAGCTATGTCTAATTAAAGGTTGGCAGTGATTGGACATGACTGAACTTCGGTCTGATCAAACAGAATCGGTCAAGTACCGGATTGGTGTAGCTTCCCGACTGAGCGGCGTAGCAGCCCATACGCTGCGCAAATGGGAGGAGCGCCATCAAATCGTTGCACCCACACGGACACGGTCGGGTGAACGGCTCTACTCCGAGGCCCAGGTCCGCTACCTCGCGCGACTAAAAACGCTGATCGAGGCCGGCTTGGAGATTTCAGACCTCGTCGACCTCAGCGAGGATGATTTACAAGCAACTGAACAGAGGGTGCTAGCGGACGCCGGGTTTCCCGAGCGCGAAATCCCAACCCCCAGCGTCACCGTGGTCGGGCGTCACGTCGGAGAGTTCGTGCGCCAGCACGGTGACCGCCTGTCCCGGCTGAGTATCGAGCAGGTGCTCGACGACTCGTCCGATCAGACTCTGACCGGCATCGACGCTACCCACCTGCTGATCTGCGATCAGGTAAATGTGACGAATGAGACTCCCGCGTCGGTGGATCGTCTCCTGGCCGCCACCGGCGCGAGAGCCGCTATCGTGCTGTACCAGTTCGGGGCGCGTTGGGTTCTGGACGAACTGCGCTCGTCGCGCGTTGCCGTGGCGAGGATGCCCGTGGATCCAGCCGATCTGCAGAGGCTCGCGCTCGGTCTGTGGTACGAGGTGGCAGGCTGGCCAACTATTGTTCTCGGTTCGGATGAAGATGCCGACGCGCCACCTGCGCGTTTCTCCGAGGGCGCGTTGATGCGGGTCTCGAATTTGTCCTCGGCGATGCGCTGCGAATGTCCGAATCACATCGCAGACCTGCTGATGGCAGTCATGTCGTTCGAAGCCTACAGTGCCACCTGTGAGGTAGAGCAGCCTGCGGATGCCGCCGAGCACCGCTACCTGCGGGTGACCGCCGCATCGGCGCGTATGCTGTTCGAAGATGCGCTGGTAAGGCTCGCACGAGCTGAGGGCATTTCACTCTACGATCTCGGCGACGCTTGAAGGATCTCGCTAGCTGATCGAGCGGGACCCGGGCAAAAAGCTGGTAGGCCGGAGCGAGATATCGCATTTTGAAACGCTCGGTCAGTGAGTGGTGCTGAAGCGAGTGCAGGAACTGGTTGTCCGTCAACGCCGTATGCGTGAATGCGTGCGCCGTGACGCCGATCACAACGATCGGTTTCTCTCCCCGTACGACCGACTCAACGCGAGGGAGATACTCTTCGGTAAAGCCGTTGTCACTGAATCCGAAGTTCTGTATCCGCTTGCCGGCAAGAGTTGCGGCGATGAGCGCGGGGTTCAGATACAGGGCATAGATGCGCGATGTCCAAATCGCGTGTTGTTGCAGGTCAACCCAGAAGAACGCTTCGCGCGACAGGACCATTACAGCGAGTGACAGCGACAGCTTGTACCTGTAGACCTCGGCTCGTGCGGCGCCGATTTCCAGATCGCCGAGCGTCAGCATTGTCCGCCAGATTTCGAGGGTCTGGTCGAGGCTGGTGGCACGAAATGGCACCCACGCGAGCAACACGGGCGCGAATACGATCACAGTGGCGACCGCGCGCGATGTCGCTGTAACCGCTGAAATCACCATAGATCTGGATGGCGAATGCGGTCATGACGATCCACCAGTACAGCGTTGACGTAGATCCGTTTGCATCGGCAAAAGCCTGTTCCACAAAGGGTGCCAACTGGTCGGCTATCACCGTTTTCTTGAAGAAGCCGCTGAAGATGAGAACTGCGCCTTCCCACCGATCTTCACAACTGATTGGTTGCGGCGTGGCGAGCTGTCTGCGATGGCCTGGATGAACGTTCCAACCTATCGAGGCCGTCTCTCGCGTGCGACGCCCGGAGCGAACCTGGTCCGCGGGCTACGTCTGCGCCGTGGCCTGTTTGCCGATACGCCCCGGCAATATCCGGGCCACCAGTAGCGTGCCGGCGGCTATTGCTGCCACCACGTACAGCACCAGATTGAGTCCGAATTGATCTGCGACCCAGCCTAGCGCCATCGGGCCTGCGACAGAGGATGCACTCGACAGGGTGTAGATGATCGCGTAACCGCGTGCCTGGAAACCCGGCTCGACGAAGTCGGCTACCGACCCATAACTGACGGTGGTCGAACCTTGCACAACGAGACCGAGTAGCGGCAGTGCGATGAGGGCCTGTTCGGCGTTCAGTGCGGCGAGCATGATGAGCCCGAGGGCGGTCAGAACCTGCACGAGGATGAAAGTTACACGGTCGCCGAGCCGTGCGGCCAGGTAGCCGCATGTGAATTTTCCAATCATCCCACCGATCAGCGCGAGAACTACCGCCGCGGCGGCAACCCCTTGCCCGGCCCCCTTCGCCTGCATGATGAAGGCGAGAAAGGTAAGGAAGACCGCCTGCACCGCACTGTCGAAAAAAACCATTGTGCCAAGTGCGCTAAAGCGTGTGCGGTCGCTGATTCCCCATCCCGGACTACGGGCGCTGGCACCTGACGGCCCTTCGTCAGTGCGCGCGTCCGTCGCGTGCGCTGGCCGCAGCAGCCAGTGCAGCAGCGCCGCGAACACGACCGCCCCGATGGCCAGTGCCGTGACGACGGCGTCCCAGACGAATCCGGCTCCAACGGCTGCGCTGAATGCCGCGGTGAAAGCGAGCTTGCCGGCGTCACCGGCGGAGTTGTAGGTGCCGAGCGCTTTGCGTCGCGCGCTACCTGGAAACCGTTGCACCAGTACCGACGATGCGAGTGAATGCTGCAGCGCTGCACCAGCGCCCGCGACGAAGAATCCCAACACTACCCACCAGAAGCCGATCGCATGTGCCACGATGAGGTAGCCGCCGCCGGCACCCAACAAGCCGGCGACCAGCAACCTGCGCTCGCCGACCCGTTCGGCGAGCAAACCTGCAGGCAGTTCGAGCAGTGACATCGAAGTGTGGCTCACTGCCCTCAGCAGACCAACCTGCGCGTAAGAGAGCGAGAAAGTTTGCGCGAGTATCGGGAGCACCACATATTGCAATGCCACCAGTCCGTCTTGCGTCAGGTGCGCACCGCAACAGGCCAGTAGTGTCTGCCGCGGGCGAACCGGGGCGGCTTCAGTTGGTTCAGTCAACGTGGTACCACCAGATGTGCTTTGCCAGTCTTTATCAAGCGCCCATCGCTGCCGATACCGGCACTCGGGACCTTGGATCGTACTAGCGCCACGGATAATGTCGCACCCAGGCGACCAGCGCCATCGCCAGTAGCACCGCTACCACACCATGGAGCAGTTCGGCGGACACCAGCGCCAGAGCGAAGCCGGTTATCGTCGGGCCGGCGGCCGCGCCCAGGTCCCGCCAGGCCTGCATGTTTGCGAGGTCGCCCATGACGGGTGCATCCTTCGATGCCGCCTGCACGATCACGGCGGGCCCGAGTACTGCGAGAGCGCCCCTGAAGATAAGCATCAATACGGCGCCCAGAATGGTGAATCCGGACGCCACTCCGACAAAACCTACGCCAGTCATGGCGAGCGAGACCACGAAGATCCGGTTTGCGCCGTAGCGGTCCGCCAGGGTACCGAAGATGGGTGAGGCCACGGCTTCGCCGGCATGGCGCATGGCCAGGAGCGTGCCGCCAAGTGCAACCGCAAGTTCGGTCGGCATCGTCTGAGCGAGCACCAGCGTGATGCTGACGGCGAATACCCCGTCGACCCCGGCTCCCTGCAAAGCGAAGATGCCGTCGATCAGTCGCGGCCGCGCGAGACTTCTCGACGTCGACGTGGGTTCTTCCGCGAGTTGTTGACGCGGTAACGATAGCGCCAGCGGGAGCGCGGCCGCCGTCAGGACGGCCAGCCACACGAACGTTTCACGCGGCCCGAGCAGTCCGACCAGCCAGGCACCTCCGGTCAGAGCCACGATCGGGCCGGCGCGCTGGACAGCGCGGCTCCAGCCAACGCGGACACCAACGCTCGCGCGATCTGTCACCGCATAGGCGAGCGTTACCATCACCAACGTGGCGTAGGCGAGCCCCCACATAACGCGGGCGAGCAAGAGCAGGTAGGGACCGTCCGCCAGCCCGTAAAGCGCAGTGGATATCACCGCGCCCAACGTCGCCCCGATACACGCGTTCCGGTAGCCGATCCGATGGCTCAGCCGGGCGATCCAGCCATACGCGAAGACCCGGACGATGCGGTTGGCCGAAAGGAGTATGCCTACCCATCCAAGCCCAATGCCGAACGCCGCCGCGTGTACGGGCAGGACAGCGTAGATCAGCGCATCGCCAAGCAGCGCCAACGAGAGTACACCGGACGATGCGATCACCGCGTACCATCCGCCGGACTGCGGCGTGTCGTCGGGGCTCTTTTGGTGCATCGGGACTCCTCGGGACGCTCTGGGCACGTGACGGTTCGCGGCGCATCCATGTGCGCAAACTGCAAGACCCTACCGTATCCGCAATCTCTCGTAACGGGTCGTTCACCTGAGCGGGGCACATGACACCGCCCGGAATTCGGCGGCTGCCAGACCGTGCAGGTGAATCAATGATTCAGGCGTGCCGGTGTATGGCCGCGCCAGGGCAACAGATCTGGTTCATTTGAGGGATGACATCCGGGCCTCGCGCATCTTCTCGCTCCAGGCCTCGACATTGACCAGGCACTCTCAAAGGCGCTGGCGAAAGCCAGAGGTGGCGCTGGCAATGAGCTTTCAGCCACTGTAGACCCGCTGGAGCAAGGGCTCCGTATCTTGGGCAGCGAGGTCCATACGGTGTCCAGTTACACCCGGCGTGTGGCGAATAGCCCCGGCATGTCCACGAGACCGGGGGAAGTCCAGATGCTAAGCGAAACTGTTCACTATAATCGGGCAAGACCAATCGGACAGTCGACTGGAACGAGCCGTAGTTCCCGCTCTCCGCCGCGGCGCAACGGCGGCTCGCAGGGACCTGGACCGATCCGGGGTTTCCGTTGTAGTGATGTGACGGGTTCTTACCCGCGACGTTCGAACAGTCACAAGCCCCGCGACTGCCGGGCGAGGTCGCGAGCGCATTACAGTGGGCCGTGCTGAAATCGAATCCGGCGCTGCCGTGCGTTACGCAGGTGTTTCGCGCGACGACACACCCTCGGGCCAGTACTGCGACGGTGGCTGACTGCCGTCGCGAAATGGACGCTTGAGCCCATGCACCACCAGGCCATCGCCATCGATGGACAATCGCTCGTTCGACAGCGGTCCGCGGGCCATATAAGGGACTACCAGCCTATGACGCGGTGCGCAAAATTCGCGATCTCGAAGCGTTTCGTCCGAACTTTGTCGAGCAGCCGGTCAAGATGCATGAGCGCGATGCACTGGCGCATATCGCAAATGTAAACGATACGCCGGTCATGGCGGACGAAAGCGTGTCTGACGCCCAGACGGCTCTAGGTGCCGCCCGTGCACGCATCGCTGACATCTTTTCGCTCAAGATCATGAAATGGGACGGTATCCGGCGCGCGCTCGAGTTGGCGACGGTCGCCCGGGCGGCCGGTATCGACGTCTACGGCGGCTGCATGTTCGAGACCGGCGTCGCGCATGCGGCCGGCGCCCACCTGATGGCAGCAGTGCCGGACTTGCGGCTCAAGTGCGAGTTCTACATGGCGACGTACTACGCCGAGTACGACATCGTGACCGAGCCGTCCCCGGTCCGCGGTGGTCAGGTGCATGTGCCGGCCACGCCGGGGCTCGGGGTTTCGGTGGATCCGGCTCAGCTTGAGCGGGCGTCAGTCGCGTCGGTGTCGGATTGACGAGGCGACTGGCAAGGCGGGATGGAGACGCAAACAAGAAAGCCGCGGGTCACGGCGACCGGCGGCTTTTAGGGCAGTGCCCGGCCAGCCGTCGGCTGGCTGGGGGATGAGTAGCGTCAGCTCGTCCGGCGGCGACGCGCGCGCATGGCGACCAGCAGCGGCAAGCCTACCAGCAGCAGGGCCGTGTGCGGCTCACTGACTGGCGCCGGCAGGCTCGAGAAAGACACGGCCGCGTAGTTGGCACCACCAACCTGCGAACTGTGGGCGGCGCCAAAGCGGACGTGCGGACCCAGGAATCCGACCAGACCGCGATTGTCGCCAACCCGATCGTCGACGATGAGCGCGTCGTTATTTCGCAACATGCGCACGTCCACATGCAGCGCGGACCGCTTCTCACTGCGCAGTGTCTCGAACAAGACTACGTATCCGTCGTTATTGCTGTCTCGCAGTGTTGCCCGGCGCACGAGGCGATTCTCGAGTGAGCGATCTGGCAACTACATCGACGGGCGCTGGCGATGCCAGTGCGTTTCACGCTCGAAGAATCTCGCTAGCGCAAGCAAGTGATCTTCGGCAAATGCTTTGCCCACAATCTGCAGACCTACGGGCATTTCGTCGGCATCGAACCCGCACGGTACGGAAATAGCCGGGACGCTGAGTACATCGAACAACAAGCAGTTGCGAAAACGTTCAGCGACCAGTGAGGGGTCGTCCTCCACAACCGGACAGGCTGGCAGCGGCGTGGTCGGTAACAGCAGCGCATCGTACGGTGCCATGGCCGCCAACGCTTCCTGGCAAAGCTTGCGGCGCACACGTTGGGCCTGAACATAGTCGACCGCCGGCAACATCTGCCCCGACTCCACCAGCGCCCGCAGCCCGGGGCCCAGTTTAGATGAATCCTTGCGATAAGCCGCTCGATGAAACGCC
>JBCCEJ010000012.1:0-97486 GCA_039030335.1 Pseudomonadota bacterium
GTCTCATATGGACATTGAGACTACCAGAGTGATTAAATGCAGATCCACAAATTTGACAAGCAAAAGGTTTTTCTCCCGTGTGAATTCTATAATGTTGGGTAAGCCTGGAGGTGCGAAACGATCGATGGGAGAAGTACCGGTGGTAAAACGCGGTGATGAAGAACATGCGCACCAGATACAGCAATGCAGCGACCACGGCAGCCGTAGTGCTGACGCCAGTCCACACCGCTGCGAAGCAGGCGACGTGCACGAGTGCGAATGGCGTTGCGCGCAGCCAGTCGATCTGGTTCGCCTCTTCGGGCGTGAGGGAATTCGGATCTGGTGCGCGGTTCAGCAACCAGTCGATTAACCGGCTCGAGATCGGCTGGGCAGTGGCTGCCATCGGTGAGACTCCGGACTAGGCCTGATGATGACTCAGTATGCAGCCCGGCCCGTCAACGCCGAATGATTGGTGGGTGAAATCAGTGTGAAAGCGCGCTGTTGGCGCCGACAGCCTCTCAAGCCGAGCGTGTTACCGGGCCGCTGCGGAACTGCGGGAATCGCACCACTACCCGAGTGCCTTCGCCAGGCTGGCTCTCGACTACCAAAGGCCAGTTGAACCGCTCGCAGAGCCGTCGCACGATCGTCAGGCCAATCGCGTAGCCCGAACTGCCGCGGCGCGACGAACTGCGATCGCGATAAAACGCCTCGAACGGGCGGTCGGTCTGGGCTTCGCCGGGACAGGGCCCGTCATCGAGGATCTCGACAACACCCTCGCCGATGCGCACACAGACTTCGCCTTCCTCCGTGTAGTCGGCCGCGCTTCGAATGAGATTGCCCAGCATCGACGACAGCACTTTGTCGGACGTCTCGACGAGCATCCGCGTATCTTCTTTGAGCGACAGCTGAACCGGACGGCCGTTGGCAAGCAACCGGGTTCGCTCCACTTCGTCAGCGACGACGTCGTTGACACAGACAGGCTCGAATTCGACGCCCATTTCGCTTTCCCGGGCGAGCAGCAAGAACGCGTCGACGAGTTCTACCATGTCGCTTGCGGCCCGCTTGATGCGTTCGACCGACTTGGCCGAAGCGGCGTCGATCTTCGGGTCCGCGAGAAGCACGTCGGCCGACATCTGGATGACCGTGAGGGGGCTGCGTAGTTCGTGGCTCGCATCGCGCGTGAAGTAGCGCTCACGATCGACAAACGAGTTCACGCGCCGCGTCAGACTGACGAGGGCGTTGGCCAGATCGACAACCTCCGAGTCAGGCGGCACGCCGAGATGACCTAATTGAAAGGCCTGCGGGTCGGGTCGTTCGAGATTCAGTCGGTTGACTTGTTGCGCTAGCCACTCCACAGGCGAAATCGCGCGCCGCGTCGCCTGGTAAGACCACCACGCGCCGACGTACACCACGATCAGGACGAGCGCCAGAGGCGCGAGGCCGAACAGTACCGACAACTCGCGTACCTGCTGCCCCTCGAACACGAGAACGAGCCGGTCAGCGCCGCGCTGACTGACGTGCACGACCGTCAGGTCGGAGTCGCTCTCCATCGAATGCACGCCGTTACCGAGGTCGCGCAGGGGTGGCGGAATAGCTGCATAGTTACCACCGCGCGCGAGGTAGCCGGTCAGGTTACGGGTATCCGGGGCCGCCATGTCGGGCGCCTTTTCGAGCAGCGACCAGTAGTACGTGGCTTCATCTTCCAGCGCCTGCTCGATCAGCAGATTCTCTATCGTCAGCGCGGCCGCCCAGATTCCGACGAACGCCGCGAGGCCGATGGCGAGCAGCTGGAGAACGATGTTGCGCACCAGCCGATGGCGCAAGCCCTGATTGATCATCATCGGTTCACGCATCGCCTTCGAGACTCGCCACACGGTAGCCGGCCCCATGAACGGTGTGCACAAGCTGGGAATCGAACGGACGGTCGACAGCTTTGCGCAGGTTGTAGAGGTGCGACCGCAGTGCGTCGCTATCCGGCATTACATCACCCCAAACCTGGCGCTCCAGATCTTCGCGGGTGACCACGCGAGGGCTCGCGCGCATGAGCACTGTCAACATCTTCAGGCCGATCGGCATGAGGCTGATCTCCGCGCCAGCCCGGTGTACCTCGAGCGTACCGGTGTCCAGTGTCAGGTCACCGACTTTCAAAACATCGTTGTCCAGACCACCCTGCGTGCGGCGCATCACGGCACGCAGACGCGCCTCGAGCTCCTGCAATTCGAACGGCTTCACGACGTAGTCGTCAGCGCCGATGTCCAGCCCTGCGATCTTGTCCTGCAGGGTGTCGCGAGCGGTCAGCATCAGGATCGGCGTTGGGTCCTTGGCGTCCTTTCGCAACCGGGCACAGACATCCGTGCCGTCCATCCCCGGCAGCATCAGATCGAGGATGATGGCGTCATAGCGATTGGTCACGGCTAGATGCAGCCCGGTTACGCCATCGGCGGCATAGTCCAGGATGTAGCCACAGCGCTCGAGGTGCTCATAGAGCAACTCGGCGATGTCGCGATGGTCTTCGACCAAGAGTATCCGCTTATTCATCTGAGTCATGGGCCACTTGCCGGCGTGCGGCTACACCGCCTCGAACATGAAGCTAACAAGCGAGCCGTGATGATTGTGTGAAGGTGGTGAGCGCTACCCGAGGCCAACTCCGGCGACGCATGGCGTCTGGCCTGGGCGCACTGGGCCCGGGACCGCGTTAAGGCTGCGCCAGCGTCAGCGTCATGAAGGTGCTGTGAGGGTCCTCCTCATACTGGGCGAACGGACCGCAGATGACAAACCCATGGCGCGCATAGAGCGCGCGCGCGGGCAGGAAATGCTCGGTCGAACCGGTTTCCAGCGAGATCCGCCGGTATCCGCGACGGCGCGCCTCGCTGAGAATATGAGCCAGCAGCCGCGCGGCCACGCCATGGCGCAGGAACGGATCAGCGGTCCGCATCGACTTGACCTCCCCTTCTCCGGCACCGTGTGCTTTCAGCGCCCCGACACCCGCCAGCGCGGCGCCGCACCAGACGCTCCAGAACGTGACATCCGGTGCGCGCAGGCCGTCGAGGTCGAGGGCGTGTACGCTCTCTGGCGGACTGATGGCGCGCATGTGCTCAAGATGCTGTTCCAGCAGTGCGATCACAGCCTCGTCGCGCACGTCGTCGGGCCGGATTTCAAAATGCGGTGCTGTCATCGATCGAGAACTCGGCTGCCTATATCAGGCCGACGCTCGCACAACATTCCAGAGCTTGGAAGGGCAAAACGCCGTGTCTCCGGGCGGACTGGCTTTCCGACCGCGGATTGCGGGCTTCGCCGATTCGTTGGAGAATTCCGCACCGGCCCGCTAACGGCGCACTGCCCGAGTGCTCGAGGTAGGAGAACGCCGCATGGGTCCGTCATTGGCAACTGTTAGGAAACATCGATGCTGCATTCTGCCCTGAATTTCGTCGACCGCGTTGTCGGCGTCGAAGAAGCTGACGCCCACTGCGACATCCACTGCAAGATCTACGATCCGTCGACCGCGCTGATCGCGGCCCTGTCAGTCGTCCGCCTGATGGACATCATGCAGGAAACGATGGAGAAGCCCGACTCCCTCGGCCGCCAGAACACCATTGCCCGCTGCGTGATGCGCAAGGAAGAGGAAGCTGAGAAGGTCAAGCACGAGATTCGCATCATCTGGGGCGACTACATCAAAGCGCCGCAAAAAGAGAAGCACCCGAACGTCGACGACGTCGCGCACCAGATCATGCTGAAGGGCAGTGCCTGCAAGCAGGAGTGCAATCGCGCCGACGGTGAGGCCCTGGTGGACCTGGTCAATCAGTTCGCTGAGATCTTCTGGGACACCAAAGACGTCAAGACCATGCGCGCTACTTGCCCATACCCGCCGTCGATGGAAGTCGTTTACCCGGTACTCGGCTAGTACGTGCTGTTCAAGGTGCGCGGCAACAGCATGTCGCCGACGCTCCTTGACGGCGACTATGTGATTGGACGGCGCCCGTCGCGGCGTCGTCCCGTGCGCACCGGAGATGTCGTCATCGTCGACCACCGGCAATTTGGCCGCATGGTCAAGCGGGTCTGCAGCATCGACGCCGACGGCGCAGCCCGGGTGAGCGGCGATAACGCCAGCAGCACTTCGAGCGTGGACATCGGCTTGCTCACCCCCTCTCAGGTCATCAATCTGGTGCTGTGGCGCGTCTCCAGGAACGGCGTCAGCCGGGTCGTCCGCGCGGCGTAGCCAATTCTTATCTGAGCGGCCTGAATGAACCCACAGCCCCAAGTCATCGCTGCCGGACTCCGGTTCCCGGAAGGGCCAGTGGCCCTGGCAGACGGCTCAGTGCTGCTCGTCGAAATCGAACGGCAGACCCTGTCGCGAGTCGCACCGGATGGCACCGTCACCGTCGTGGCGGAAACGGGCGGCGGCCCGAACGGCGCGGCGCTCGGACCGGATGGCCGCTGCTACCTTTGTAACAACGGCGGATTCGTATGGCACGAGTCAGGTGAGCGGCTGGTCCCGGGCTTGAGCGGCGCGGAATACTCTGGTGGTCGGCTTCAGGTTGTGGATCTTGCCGACGGTGCTGTCACGACGCTCTACACCGACTCCGACCGCGGGCCGCTGAACGGCCCCAACGACATCGTGTTCGACGCCGAAGGTGGTTTCTGGTTCAGCGACCTCGGCAAGATTCGCGAGCGCGATATGGACCGAGGGTATATCGGTTATGCCCGCACTGATGGGTCCGAATGTCGACAGGTCATCCGCGGTCTGGTGACGCCGAACGGGGTGGGCCTGTCGCCGGACGGCAAAACTCTGTACGCCGCTGAAACCCTGACGGGGCGCCTCTGGTCCTGGCCCGTAGTGGCGCCGGGCAAGGTCGCTTTCGACCGGGCCTCCGCCGCGCCGAGCCGCGGCTCCCTGATGTTCACCCCGGCGGCGTTCCAGGAATTCGACTCGCTCGCCGTCGATGGCGCAGGCAACGTCTGCGTAGCGACGCTGCACAACGGGGGTATCACCGTGGTTGCCCCGGATGGCGGTTCGGCGCGCCATCTTCCGATGCCTGACCCGGCGACGACCAATATCTGCTTTGGCGGGCCAGACCTCGCGACCGCCTACATCACGCTGTCGTCTACTGGCCAGTTGGTCAGCGTGCCGTGGCCCGAGGGTGGGCTCGCGCTGCACTGGCGCGGCTGAGCGAACCGTGTCCTCGCTGGCGTCTGGCCATGCGCCAGAGACGTTCATTCTTGCCAACACGTGTGCGCAACGTACCGAATTGCTGCCCGAGATCGAGCTCTATCTGGCGCACCGGATGTTCCCGCTCTGGCACAAGACGGAGGCCGAGTTGTCAGACTCCGGCGTCGCACCGCCGTACTGGGCATTCGCCTGGGCAGGCGGTCAGGCGCTGGCCCGCTACCTGTTGGACAACCCGGAGCAAATGCAGGGGCAGCGGGTGCTCGATCTGGCAACCGGCTCGGGACTGGTCGCCATCGCGGCAGGCCTGTGCGGCGCAGCGAGTGTGGTGGCGGCCGATATCGACCCGATGGCGATTGCGGCGACGCACCTCAACGCGCGGTTGAACGGCGTTGATGTAGAGGCTTCGGCGGCAGACATGCTGGACCTGTCGCTGACCGGCTTCGATGTGGTGCTAGCGGGTGACGCATTCTACGAAGAGCCGATGTCGAGCCGCTTCGAAGCAGCGCTGAGGCGCGCCAGGGACGATGGCGCGTCGGTGCTCATTGGCGATCCGAAGCGCACGTACCTGCCTCGCGCGACGCTCGAAGAAGTCGCGACATACGGCGTTACGACCACGACTGAACTGGAAGACTCAGACCTGAGGCGCACCTCTGTGTGGCGCTTCAGAACTGGTTGATCCGGATCACGCGATCGCAACATACTGCACTTTAGGCATGCAGCCCATGCTCGGGAGCGGAGCTATGCAGCAATCATCAACAGCCGTTGGCGCCTCCAGGGCCGTGGCCGGCATCGAAGTGAAACCTCTGGAAGGCGCGCTCTTCGGCGCGGAGATGTTGGGGGTAAAGCCGCTTGAGATGTCGTCAGAAGTGCGCGAGCTGATCTGGCAGACATACAAGGACCGGCACGGCCTCATCTGCTTTTCTTTCGATCACTGGCTGGAGGCGGAAGAACTCCACGCACTCACGAGCGTGTTCGGCGAGCCAGAGTATGCGCCCGGGCGTATCAACGGCATCGGTAAAGCCACCCCGGTTGGGGAGGAGAATCTGTCGGAGGCCGACCAGGTCGCCCGTCTGCGGGCCGACGGCGTCGACCCGTATCTCGCCTACATCGGCAATGTCGATCCCAAGACCCTGGAACTGAAACCGATCAGCAAGAAGTTCTACGGCGAATGGGAATGGCATACCGATATGTCCTACATCGAGGTACCGCCGACGTTCAGCCTGCTGCACGCCCGCATCGTGCCCGACGAGGGCGGCGACACCGGCTTCTGCTCGCAGGTAATGGCCGCGAACGAGCTGCCCGCGCACCTGCGCGAGAAAGTTAGCAACCTCAGGATCAAGCACGATTCGACCTACGGCAGCAGTGGCATCGCACGGCCGGGCATGACCGCCCCCAAATCGCCGATCGAGGCGATTGGATATCCACACCCGGTTATCCGGCGAATCCCCAGCACCGGAGACGAAGCGCTGTTCCTGGGCCGCCGCACCAACGGCTACGTGCCTGGCATGGAGCTCGGAGACAGCGAAGCGCTCCTGAACGAGCTGTGGGCACACGCGACCCAGGAGCGTTTCTGCTATCACCACAAATGGCAGCCCGGACAGGTTGTCGCCTGGGACAACCGCATGATGCTGCACATGCGCCATCCAGTGGATGACGATGACATCCGATTCATGTGGCGCACGCAGACAAAGGGAGAGGCGGTGGTCGCGGCTCACTGAAGCCGGGCCAGGCCCTCGACCGCAACCACCCGCTGCACGCGCCCCGTGATACGCGGACGTTCGCTCACTGGACCAGCGAGTCCCCGGGCGCCGCTCCCGACACGGGTACGACGGCGCGCTGAAGATTCAGTTTTTTCATATATGGCCGTTAAACGGCTCATAGTGATATTCATAAACCATCAACAATCGGGTTGCAGGCACGTGTGGGCGCGGATGCAAGCGCGATGAGTGCGACTGTGCCCGTCACGGCTTCGAAGGTCGCGCATCTGGTCGACCAGGGTGACGACCGGGTGCGCAAGCGCCTGTTCGACCAGACGTACAGGTTCCTGAAAGTAGCCGAGTTGCCGGAGCTGGCGGGCGCGGTCGCGCTGGCATTCGGTTTCGCCTACCTGTTGGACGAAGTGGCCGGGCCGTCGATCTGGCTTGCGGCGCTGACCGTCGCGATCCTGGTCCGCGGCATCTGTATCCGGCTCGAAAGCCCCTTAGCGGATGGCGTGAACCTGCGCAAGGTTTACCTCACCGCCGCCTCGAATGGTGCGTGCGGGCTCATCTGGGGCCTTGCGATCTTGACTCTGGTGCCAGAAGGCAACGAACCGGTCGAATGGTACGCCCTGCTCTGGCTGATCAGCGTATCGGTATCCGGTGTGGCGACCATGTCGCTGTCGTCGTGGATTCCACTCATGCACGCGCTGACGATCGTGGCCTGCGTCGTCGTTCGACTCAGCCTCGACGGCAGCTATCTCGGCTCATTGATCGTAATCGGGCTCCTGGCGCTCTATGGATTTCTCCTGACGATCGCAGTGTTCGCGCGCCGGTCGCTGGTGAGCGAGATTCAACTCCGACTCGCCAACGTCGAGCTCGTTGGCGAAATTGACGCGGAACGTCAGCGCATGGATGCTCTGAACGCTGAGCTGACGCAGGAGATCAAACGACGTGAGCTGCTCGAGGAGCAGCTTAGAGCCGATCGAAAGCGCGCTGAAGAACGCTCCACCACGGACGGTCTGACGGGTATCGCGAACCGGCGCGCGTTCGATGAGGCCATCGCGCGCGAAGTGCGACGGGCGGCGCGCAGCGCGGAGCCGCTGTCGCTGATCCTGCTCGACGCAGACTACTTCAAAGCCTACAACGACGAATATGGACACCAGGCGGGTGACACCGCCCTGCAGCTCATTGCCAAAGAGCTGCGGAATGCTACCAGGCGTGCGAGCGACCTGGTCGCCCGCTACGGCGGAGAAGAATTCGCGATCCTGTTGCCAACGACCAACCTGACGGACGCGCGCATACTTGCGGAGCGCGCGCGAGGCGGCATCGAAGCCCGCCGCCTCGAGCACGCAGGCTCCAAAGTTGCCAACGTCCTGACCGTTTGTGCAGGCGTTGCGAGCGTTGACGGCAGTCAGCCGGACGCAGCGAAGCAGTTGCTGCACCAGGCCGATACCGCTCTCTACGAAGCCAAACGCAGGGGCCGCAATCGCGTGACCACGTCTGCCGAGGTTGAGCCACGGGCACCGGCGACCTGAGCGCTCAAGGCGTCCTGGTCGCGTGCGGGATTGTCACCAGAACTTTGTGATCAGGCTCTAAACATGCAGTCCAACGTGAAGCTCGTTACGTTCGACGTCTACATGGCGCTCGTCGATATCCAGGGTGGGTTGACCGAAACGGTGGCGGCCGCACTGTCGTTGCCGGCCGACACAGCGGGTTCGTTCGTAACCGAGTGGCGTGCTGCACAAATGCTGCGGGCCGCCAGCAGCAATTCGCTGGCGCGAGGACACACACGCTTCCGCGATTGCACGCGGATGGCGCTTAGGTCCGTCGCCGGGCGCCGCGGCATCGACCTTTCTGAAACGGACGCCGAGAACCTGGTGCGAGCGTGGGATCGGCTGCCACCGTGGCCAGAGGCGGATGCGGCGCTCGCCGAAGTCAAAGCGCTCGGCGTCGGGATCGGCATTCTTTCCAATGGCGATCCCGACATGCTCGCCGCAATCGCTGCGCAGTTCGAAACACCTTTCGATCACATTCTCTCGGCCGCCACCGCAGGGCAGTACAAACCGCATCCGGCCGTCTACGCGCTGCCGGAGACTATCCTGGGACTGGATCGCAACGCGACTGTACATGTGGCGGGCAGCGCCAATGACGTGTTGGGCGCGCGCGCCTACGGTATGCCATGCATATGGTCGAACCGTCGGCACGACGCGCCGCTGGACGTAGACTTTGCCGCGACGACGGAGGTCGCTTCACTAACCGGTGTTGCCGATGCCCTCGCCGCGCTGACCTGACGCAGTTCACTGCACCGCCGTCCGCCCGAGACCCCGCCGGTAAGTGTTCTCGCCCTGAAATGTCGCTTGCTATCCCTGGACCTGTGCTGAGAACGCGAACCCGCCGGATGCCCGCGGTAGCCCCGGTCAGAGCGTGTACACCATGACTGTCCGGAACCGCACCTACGATACCCTCTGGCTCGCACTCACCGTTGTGGCCCTCGCCTGCTTCTGGGCTCCGGTACTGATTTACGGCGACCTGCTGTATTTCCGCGATCTTGCATACATCGCGGGGCCGCTCAAGCACTACGCAGCCGAACGCATCGCGGCTGGAGAGTTTCCGTTCTGGACCTCTCATCTGGGGGCTGGAATGCCCTTCTTCGCGGACCCTGCCACCCAGGTGCTCTACCCGGTAAACGCCGTGTTCCTGGTCGCGCCGGACGCGGCAACCGGCAACACCTGGTTTACCCTGACGCACGCGTTCTGCGCGTGCGTGGCCATGTGGTGTCTGCTGCGTACGTTGACCCTCCCCCGGCCCCTCGCCAGCGCCGGCAGCCTGCTCTACGTACTGTCCGGGTACGTGTTGTCGATCAGTGACAACATGACCTACCTGCCGGCGACGGTATGGTGTCCGCTGGCGCTCGCTTGCCTGTACCGGAGCCTCGCAGCGCATCCCGCCATGTTCCATATGCTGGCCGGGTTCTGTATCGCGATGCCAGTTCTGGCGGGCGACCCGTTGAACCCCCCTGTACTCGGTCTCGCGGCGCTGCTGCTCGGGCTGTCACGACCAGGCCGCAAACTGCGCGCAGTGGTATCCACGACCGTTGTACCACTCATCTGGGCGCTGGGTTTCAGCGCGGCACAATGGTTGCCGGCTCTCGAGGCTACGTTGTACTCGAGCCGTGCTTCGGGCCTCGACTACGGCGAACTCACGGTCTGGTCATTCCCCGTCGCACGCATGATCGAATGGTTGCACCCCTACTTCTTCGGCAGCGAGTACCCGGTGTTCGACTTCCGCCTGCCAGCGCTGTACCCGAGCGCAGGCAGCGCATGGGCAGGCAGTGTCTACTGTGGGGCCGGCGTTGCCGCGCTCGCGATCTACGCGGCGCTCAGGACGGGGCGAACTAGCGCTCCCTGGGCCGGACTCGGTCTCATCTGTCTGTTGCTGTCGTTCGGTCGCCACGCGCCCTACTACGCGTTCCTGTTGGAACACCTGCCGCTGCTCGCGTTGCAACGCTATCCGGAGAAGTTCATCTTCTGGACGACACTCTGTGCGATTGTTCTGGCGACTCTCGGGGCGAAGCGGCTCGTGCACGACCATTCGCCGACACCATCGCCCATCGTGATCGGCATCACCATCGCGGGTCTGCTGCTGTGGCTCGGGGGAACGCTTTACCTGCCGCTGATCTGGCTGCACGGCGACGATGCCTGGCGTAACAGCATCATCTGGTCGGTGCGCCTGGGAACGCCGGCGTCGCACGCTCAGGGCCTGGTTGGCCACGCTCTGATAGTAGGTCTTGCGTTCGCCTCCGCGGTGATTCTCGCACTCCGACACCGTCGCCACGCCGTCGCGGTGGTGTTCATCGCGTCGGTGGCAGACCTTGTGTGGGTACACTGGTATCACGTCCCGCGCGGGCCACGCACAATCCTGGCCACCGCGCCTGAACCTCGTCTGCTGAATCTACTCGGGCGACACGACTCGCGACCCATTCGGATCTATCAGGACGAATTCGTAGCGCCGGCCGGACTTCGCTTCGACCGCGGCCGCATCGCACAGACACTGACCCGGGCACTGGCGAACCGCGACATCCACGCGGCCGGCTACGCCCATCTTTATCGTTTTCTATATCTGCGCGAGCGGCTATCGATGGCGCTCGGTATCAACTGGGGGTTCCAGTATCTGAACGGCTCTGTCATGCCGCTCCGTCCGGACGCACACCGGCGCTGGGTGGCAGAAGACTTACCGGCGGCACCGTTGGAACGGTTGCAGGACGCGCGCGTATCTTTCGTACTGACGCCTCTGGCGCCAACCAACCCGATGTGGTTCGAGGCCGGCCTCGATACGGTCTGGGAAGCACCCGAGTTGAACCTGCGGGTGCTCGCGGTACCCGAGGTACCGGATACCTTCAGTGCGCATCGGCTCGAGGCCGGCAAAGGTCGGTTGCCCGAAGCGACGCCGGCGCACTGGCTGGCGAATGACCCCCCACTGCCCGTCCTCAGCCTGAGTGCCAGTGAAGCGTCACCCGGTGCGATAGAGGAACTACCCGGAACGCCGGAGCGACGCAGTGTCCGCGTACAGACCACCCACGGCGTAACGCTCTTGTTTCGCGAATCGTACTTCCCCGGCTGGGAAGTCAGTATCAATGGACAAGCAGCGACGTTGCGTCTTGGCAACCGTCGTTTCATGGCCGTCGAGGTGCCACCCGGGGTAACTGTGGTGACGTTCACCTACCACCCGGCCGGCGCGTACTGGGGGTTTGGCATGACCGCGCTGACCCTGCTCATCGCGCTCATCACCACCGGCCTGCGAGCGCGCCCCCGGTTCCGGACCAGCACGACGCCGGCCTGAGCAACAAGCCTGCGCATCGGGCGCAAGCAGCTCGCCACGGCGTGGGCGAGATAACCGGCGATGGTATCTTGCGCGCACGTCCCACCGTGAGGCTCATTCCATAATGCACATCGTAAACGCCGCAAAAGCGCGACTCGAAGCGGGCGAACTGGCCCTCGGCGTGGGGCTCCGACAGGCCCGCACCTTCGACATCGGCAAGATCATGAAAACCTGCGGGTTCGACTGGCTGTTCATCGACATGGAACATAATTCAATGGATGTCGACCTCGCGGTGCAGATCAGCGTGGCGGCCCAGGACGCCGGCATCACGCCTATCGTGCGCGTGCCGGGTCCACAGCATTTTCACGCTTCACGGGTCCTGGACGGCGGTGCACAAGGGATCGTCGTGCCCCATGTGGACACACCGGAGGTTGCGGCCGCAATGGTCGACAACTGCAAGTACCCACCGGTTGGTCACCGCTCGGTTACGGGTGCATTGCCGCAGCTCGATTTCGCAACGACGCCGCTCGCGGAAGCGACCCAGGCGATCAATGCAGCGACATTGCTGGTCATCATGCTGGAAACGCCGGAGGCGATCGGCAATGCGGATGCGATCGCTGCGATTCCGGGCGTCGACGTGCTGCTGGTCGGCTGCAGCGACCTCGGCATGGAGATGGGGCTGCCGGGGCAGCCTGAGCATCGTGAAATTGAAGCGGCGCTGCGTACGGTAGTCACAGCCTGCCAGAGGCACGGCAAGTACGCGGGGCTCGGCGGTGTGTATACGCCGTCGTTGCTGGAGCGCTACGTCAGCCTCGGCATGCGGTTCATCCTCGGCGGCAACGACATCGCATTGATGATGGCCGCAGCGTCGGAGCGTACCCGCTTCATGCGCGGTCTGGCGTTGAACCGCACATGAGCTCACCACCATTGCCGGCCGCGTGGTTGCGCCCGCACCGGATGCGGAGCGCACGACCGGTTATTCGTCTGGATCGGCCTCGAATAACGATCGCCACATGACCGGAATACAAAGGCCCACCAACAGCAGCACCAGCAGGAACGGCGCCCCGGGCAGCGAGATGCTGCTCGCCGGGTGCGTAAAGGCATAGAAAAGACCGGTCGCAACGGGCGGCATCAACACCGCCGCGACGGCCGTGAGACTCGCCAGAACGCCCTGCAACTCGCCCTGCTCGTCGTCGCCGACGCGGTTCGACATCATGCTCGTGAGCGCCGGCACCGCCAGTTCGCTCAGCGCGGCCAGCGGGATCAGCGCGAGCGCGATCCAGCCGACCGTAACGAACCCGAACCCGAACCCGGCGGCCGCCCCGAACACCAGCCCGACGACGATGGTGCGGGCTTCACCTAAGCGCGCAACGACGGGCCGTACCATGGCGCCTTGCACGATGGCCATACCGAGCCCGTACATCGCAAGCGAGATACCGATGGTGCCGACGCTCCAGCCAAACGTGGCTTTGCCCCAGAAACTCCAGATCGTCACATATACATGGTTGCCGAGCGTGAACAGCAAAAAGCCGGTAAAAAGCCAGCGCAGCCGAGTCAGAGCGAGCGCCCGAACGAGCGCGCCGATCGGGTTGGCCCGATGCCATTCGAAGGGACGGCGGAGTTCGCGCGGCAGTGACTCCGGCAAGAACCAGATGGCGAGCAACCAGTTGAGGGCCGCCAGTGCAGCCGCCAGCATGAACGGCGCACGTACGTGCCATTCACCGACGAGACCGCCGAGCGCCGGCCCCAGCACAAAACCCAGGCCAAACACGGCACCGACCAGTCCGAACCGACGCGCCCGCTCCGTGGTGTCGCTGACGTCGGCGATGTAAGCCGTGGCGGTCGCGTACGTTGCGCCAGCGACCCCTGCCACGGCGCGTCCCACCAGCAAAATAACCAGCCCGCCAGCGAAACTCAGGATCACGTAGTCGATGGCCATTGCCAGCAGCGACGTCAGCATGATCGGACGTCGGCCAAAACGATCCGACAGGGCACCGAGCAGCGGCGAGAACAGAAACTGCATCGCCGCGTAAAGAGTCGACAGTACCCCGCCCCACAAAGCCGCATTCGCCACGGTCTCGCTACCGAGCGACAGCAACAGATCCGGCATGACTGGAAACACGATGCCAATGCCCATCGCATCGATCGCCACCGTCAGCAGTGCAACCGGTACACCGGCGCTCGAAGCGCGCGGACTGGTCACTCAGCGTTCCATCGCTTGGGATCGGGTAACAGCATGGCAAGCCCGGTCGCTATGATCGCGGCGTACTGGCCGGCCACGATGGCGTAGTCGTAACCGCCAAGTCGGTCGAACACAAAGCCAGCGAACGGCGGGCCAAGCAGCGTGCCAATACCGACGCTCGAGTACAGGAAACCAATGATCGAGGCAGCCGACTTCGGCCCGAAGTAGTCGACCGTGACCGACGGTGCCAACGCCACGAACCCGCCGTAGAACGTGCCGAATACAAAGGCGAACACCCCGAGCAGAACCAGTTCCGACGCCAGCAGCCAGACGAAGAACGTCATCGCGACACCGCCGAAACAGCAGACGTAGACGTCGAGTCGGCCAAACCGGTCGGCGACGCTTCCCACCAGAAAACGGCCGACGGTACTGCCAACGCCAACCAGTCCCAGTACCAGCGCTCCCGTCGCGACGGTGAACCCATGGTCCAATGCGTATGGGACCAGGTGTACGAACGGTACGAACAACGCGAACGACAAACAGGCGGCCGACGCATAGAGCAACACAAACGGTCGCGTGCGCAGCGCATCGCGCAAGCCCGTGGATACGACCGCCGCGGCGGTGCCGGTGGCCTCATCGCGCAGCCCGCCGGGTCGTCGCGACGGATCGTTTTGGAGGATCAGCGACGCCATGGCACCGATCACCGCGGCGCCCAGACCAAGGGCGACGAAAGTGTCGCGCCACCCTACGGTGGCGATGAGGGCGCTCGCGATGAGCGGGCCGACCAGGGTACCCACGCCGATGCCGGATACGGCAAGGCCGGAGGCGAAGCCACGGCGGCGCAGGAACCACGGCTGCACGGCGCCCACCGCAGGCACGTAGGTGAAGCCAACTCCAATCCCGATGCCGAGCCCGAAACCCAGGTATACGACGGCGAGATTCGGCGCGAACGCTGCGGCGACCAGTCCACCGCCCAACGCGCAAAATCCGAACAGACATACCCATTTCGGGCCGAAGCGATCGGACAGTGGGCCGCTGATCGCGCCAACCCAGAAATAGAGCGCGCCGCCAACGGAAAAGACCAGCGAAACACTGGCACGTGACGCCTCGAATTCGTGTTGCAAGGCAGGGAAGAATGCGCTGAACGAATAGGCCGCCGCAAAGCCCGTGAGCATGACGACGAAGGCGGCCGCAACGACATACCATCCGTAGTAGATGCGGCCTGCGCCTTCAGCCATAGCGATGGCCGAACCGGCCCGTACCGACACCGAAAACCCAGATAGCCGCTGAAATCAACGAACCCGCCAGTGCCATCTTGAAAATCGAACGCCACTGGTTGGGCATGGAACCGATAACTTCGAAGTCATCCACGTAGATAGTCTCGCAGGCACCGTTGCCGACATCGTCGCGCGTGACGCTGGTTTTGCGCATCTGGTGATCCTGCCGCCCGACCTGACCGTACCAGGCAAGTTTGCCGCGCACACGGATGATGTCACCTACGGACAGGTCCGTGATGCGATCGCGCATCGTCGGGTCGTCGCTCAGCAGGTGGTTGTTTGAGATGTTACGCGGCGAAAAACGTGTCCAGGCCACGCGGTCAGTCGTGCTGAAGTTGCAAGTGAACTGCCCGTTGTAAAAGTCGAACGCATTCAGATCCACGACCACCGCGTTACTGCCCCATACGACGCATACGTCCGCCACGTTCAGGTGGTCATTCCAGAGCTTGTGCAGCATCCGATCACCATCGTGATACCGAAACGATACGACCATGCCGTACATCTCGTACTCGTATTTTGGCACCACCGCGTAGTCGACATCGTTATAACTCGCCTTGAAGCGCGGCGCTTTGAGTTTCTTTTGCGCCGGGTCAGCAGTGAGCTGGACGGGAATCGCCGGGTGCGGCACGAAGTTATCGCTGTTCCACCACGCGATGACCACGAGCGGCGTACATAGCCAGAAGACGATCTTTATCAGACTCTGCATTTCATCTGCTCCTGGCCGCGTGCCGGGTACCAACGCCGCTACAATGCCACCTGTCCAAGACGATGGCAGGGTTGGCGAAAAGATGCCGGAAGAGAGAATGTTCGGACCCGAAATCGATGCTGACGACAGCGTGTTCGTCCACGAGACGGCTCTGGTCTACGGCCGGGTCAGGCTCGCAGAAGACGTCTCCATCTGGCCGTACGTGGTCATCCGGTCCGAACTGCACGAAGTCTGTATCGGCGCGCGCACCAACGTACAGGACTTCGTGCTGATCCATATCGGCTTTGACCATCCGGTCTTGATCGGAGAAGACTGTTCGATCACGCATCATGCCACATTGCATGGTTGCACTATCGGTGACCGCACGCTCGTCGGTATCAACGCTACGGTGATGGACGGTGTCACGGTCGGTGCCAACAGTGTGATCGCCGGGCACGCGATCCTGCCCGAGAACGCCACGTACCCGAACAATTCGATCATCGCCGGCGTGCCCGGAAAAGTCGTTGCAACGCGTGACTGCGGCGAGTCCAATCTCGTCAATGCCAGGTTCTACCGCCAGAACGCGCGCAATTACCGGATCGGCCAGCATCGGTTCTCTGAGCGTGACATCGCGGCGTTCAAGGCATCATGAAGTGGGCCGCACGAGGCGAATTCCTGCGGCCTGCTGACCGCTGGCAAATCAACGTAGCTGGCTGTCCTTGCTGCCGCGCCGGTTGTAACCGCTGAAGACGGTCTCGCGCTCGTCCAGTTCCGCCTGGCAGCGTACGCAATACCGGACTCCCGGCAACGCCTCGCGCCGTGCTTGCGCGATCGTCTCACCGCACTCGGCGCAGTCCTCGCGGCCAACCCCTTCCGGCAGTCCCGCTCGGGCCCTGCGCACGGCATCGTCAACGGTAGCGTCGATCTGATCCTGTATCGCGCCGTCGCGCGTCCAGCCGCCTGCCATATACCTACCTCCACGTAACGTGACGCCGCACCACACTTTTCGCGGGACTGCAGTGCGGTCCGCCAGAAACGTTCGCGACTGGTACTGTAGCAAAGAAGTTCTCTATGCTCTGCGCATTGATCTGGACACTGGCGGCAAGCTGATGCAAGGCGTTCTGGTTACTGAATGGACCGAATTTGACAATCTGGAGCTGAAGGCGATCGACCCGCCGCCGGGACCGGGCCCGAACGAAGTACGTATCGGCATCCGCGCGGCCGGCGTCAGCTTTGCAACGAGCCTGGTAGTCGCCGGGCGCTATCAGCGCAAACCGCCGCTGCCGTTCGTCCCGGGTACCGAAGTGGCCGGCACGATTCTCGAAGCCGGTGCCAACGTAACGCGCTTTCAACCAGGTGACCGGGTCTGTGCGGCGCTCGACTGGGGCGCAATGGCCGAGCAGGCCGTGACGCCGGACGCTACCGTGTTCAAGCTCCCGGACGCCATTCCTTATCACGAAGGTATCGGGCTCACGAACTCCTACATGACGTCGCTTGCGGGCCTGACTTGGCCACACCTGCTAAACGTCAAAGCCGGAGAGACTCTGCTGGTGCACGGAGCGGCTGGCGGCGTAGGACTCGCCGCCGTCGAAATCGGCAAGATTCTGGGTGCAACAGTCATCGGCACGGCTGGTTCGGCAGACAAGCTCGACATCGTCAGGGAGGCCGGTGCCGACCACGTCATCAACTACCGGGAGCAGAACTTCCGCGACGTAACTCTCGAGCTGACGAACGGACAGGGAGTAGACGCCGTCTACGATCCGGTTGGAGGCGATGTGTTCGACCTGTCGTTACGCTGCATTGCGCCGGAAGGACGCATTGCGCCGATCGGTTTTGCAGCAGGACGTATACCCTCGGTGCCGGCGAACATTCTGCTGGTCAAGAACATAACGGTTTGTGGTCTCAACATGGGCTACTACTACGGATGGAGCCCGAAAGACGTGCGCTACGAATACACCGAGACCTTGCAGTCCATGATGGCGCAGCTCGGAGCGTGGTACGAAGCAGGAACGATCACGTTGCGCACATCGCACCGCTTTGCGCTCGCCGATTTCAAACAGGCAATGGAAGTGGTGCTGGGGCGTTCGTCTATCGGACGCGTCGCGCTGGACATCGGCTCGGACTGATATCCGCCAGGTCACCTGCCGGTGCCATGCAGGCACCGGCCGCGAGCCTGCGTCAGTGGAACGCCGGCATCACCTCTTCACTGAACAGCCGCATCGAATTCAGTACCTTGTCGTGCGGGAGATCGCCGAACCAGAAGCTGCCATTGAAGTGGTCGATACCCATGACCTCTTTCAGAGTTCGAATTCGTTCGATACAGGTCTCCGGCGTGCCCATGACGAAGTAGCGGCTCAACAGATCTTCGTTGTCGGGCTCGGAATCGAACGGCACGGCGATGGCACGACCCTTGTCTACGCGCTGCAGTCCCTGGCGCAGACTCAACGTCACACGCATGTTCCAGCGCGCATGCTCGATCACCTCATCGAGTTCGGACTCATCGTGGGTAACGTAGACCGGCCGCTGCGTGCTGACGCGCGTTGCTGCCAGACCGCTGCCGTTCGAGAGCATCTCATCGTAGCTCCGGCGGAATTCCGCGAGGCGCTCGACCGGCACGCCAAATCCTCCAGAGACCAGATTAAAGCCGCGCTTCACCGTCGCGACGATGGACTCGGCACTCTGACCAACTACCCAGATCGGCGGACGGGGATCTTGCAGAGGCTTCGGCAAGACCGTGGTCTCTTCGAACTCGTAGTGCTGGCCACCGTAAGAAAACGGCTGACCCTTGAACGCCTCGAGCAACACGTCGACCGCCTCTTCGAATCGCTCGCGGCTCTCCTCGAGCGTATGACCGAGCCGCTCGAATTCGTAGGTTTGATAGCCACGGCCGAGCCCCACGTCCAGGCGCCCGTTACTCAGAAGGTCGGCTGTTGCGATCTCCTCGGCTACGATCAGCGGATTGTGCAGCGGCAAGACGACGACCGCTGATCCGACACGAACACGTTTGGTGTGGTTCGCCAGATGCACGGCGTACATCAACGGCCGCGACAGGTAACCGTAGGTCGAGAAGTGATGCTCGGCGCACCAGACGCTGTCGAAACCCAGGTCATCAGCAACCTGGGCCAGCTCGGTACCACGATCGAACATTTCGGTCGAGGACAGTGCGGCCGGTGACTGCAAAAGCAAAAAGATGCCAAAGTCCATGATTCAACCTTGCGAGGGAAAAACTGACCGGCACCGGGGTTGCTCGCAACGCGGCGGCGCCAGGGCGCGGGTCACCGCTACCCCATCCAGAGGGCCTGCGACGCCCGCGATCATGGCATGAATCGCTGCCGCCACGGCAAGACCGAGTCGATACGGGGGCCAGCAAAAAGTGCTGGATCCCGGTTCCTCGCCGCCGGGCTCAGTGTTCCATGACCCGGCCGCCATCCTGGTTGATCGACTGTCCCTGAATCCAGGACGACGCATTGGTGCAGAGCCAGGCGATCAGGTTCCCGACCTCTTCGTCAGTACCCCAGCGCTCGACCGGCTCGGCACCACGCGCCGTCACGCGCGCATCGTCGGGTTTGACGGCATCCATGCGCGACGTTGCGACCAGGCCGGGGCAGACGCAGTTCACATTGATACCGTGTGGGCCGAATTCACGCGCCATCGACTGCGTCATGCCGACGATCGCGAAGTTGGCGGCGTTGTAGGCAAGCGTGTGCTCGGACCCACGCTTACCCGCGATCGAAGACACGTTGACGATCTTCCCGCCGTGGCCCTGGCGGTACAGCTGTTTCAGTACAGCCTGGGTGCATAGAAAGGTCCCGGTGACTTTCACGTCGAGCACGCGCTGAAACACCGCCGGCTCCAGCAGCTCCACCGGGCAGCGATCCCGCCCCCGGCCCACGGCCGCATTATTGACGAGTATGTCCAGACGCCCATGTTCGGCGACGGCTGCATCGACGGCGCTCTGTACGGCGTGCGGATCGGTGACGTCGAATACCTGTGTAGAGGCGCGGCGCCCAAGCTCCCGAACCTGTTCGGCCGTGCTTTCGACGTCGCGCCAGCCGATCGCCTGCTCATCGTCCGGGAATGTGGCGGGGTCACGCCCGGTGCCCGTAACGACGACGTCGGCACCGAGATTCGCAAGCGCCAGCGCCGCCGCTCTGCCGATACCGCGCAGCCGCCCTGCGCCCGTCACCAGCGCAACCTTACCTTCCAGTTCCTGCATACCCACCTCCAACTGCTGGCGGTCTCACGGCCGCCGTATCCATCGGCGAGGCATGGTACGCGAATGGGGGGCGCGCGACTCAGGTTTCCCCATCGACTATCGACAACGCGAGGTCCGGTCGCGCGCTCGGACCGAAGCGGCGCGGCTTCGCGATGTGAAAACCCTGCACGAGGTCGATACCAATCTCCCGAACCCGCTCGAGCACGGCGGCGTCTTCCACGTACTCGGCCACGGTCACCAGATCCATTGCGCGGCCGACGGCGTTGATCGCTTCGACCATCTTGTAGCTGACCGGGTCATCAGCGACCGGGCGCACTATCTCGCCATCGATCTTCAGCAGATCTACCTGCAGGTCCCGCAACAAAATGAACGTCGCAACGCCGCTCCCGAAATCATCGAGCGCGAATTTGCATCCGAGCTTTCGCAAAGCAGCGATAAAGGCCTGTGCCTGGGCCAGGTTGCGCACCGCCGTGGTTTCGGTGATCTCGAAACAAAGTCGTGGTGCCACCTGCTCGTGGCGACCGAGCAAGTCGAGCGCAAAGGTCATGAATTCGGCCTGTCCGAGCGTCTGATTGGACAGGTTGATGCTGCACAATTGGATTCCGTCGACCCGCGGCCCGCCGGCCGCCAGCAAACCGACCACGTTCTCCAGAACCCAGCGATCGATACGCGGCGCAATGTTGAAACGTTCTGCCACCGGCATGAAAGCCCCTGGCGCGACTGGCGGCCCCGGCTCATCGACCAGGCGCAGCAGAATTTCGCAGCGCGCCAGTTCGTGCTTGTGCGGCTCCCGGGAACCCTCTGTACGGTTGCATGAAACCGGAACCAGCGGCTGGCAGTAAAGTTCGAACAAATTGCTCTCTAGTGCCTTGTTGAGTCGCCCGGCCCAACGCGTTTCGCCGGCGCGCTGACTGACGCCAGGTTCGTCGGCGATGAAGCGCTGAACACAGTTTCTGCCGCTGTCTTTCGCAGCAAGGCAGGCGATGTCGGCACGCCGAATCGCTTCTGCGGCATCTACAACCGTGTCGTCGAGCGCCGCTATGCCAATGCTCATACCGATTCTGAAACGCTCGTCGCGCCATTCGAAGCTGAAACGCGCGACCGAGTCGATCAACTCCTGAGCCACCCGTTCGGCCTGGTCCAGATCGCAGTGTTCGAGCAACACGCCGAATTCGTCGCCACCGATTCGTGCCAGCGTATCGCGGCTGCGCAGTTTCGTACGCATCAACCCGGCCATCTGCTTAAGGAGTTCGTCGCCTGCATCGTGCCCACAGGTGTCATTGACGAGCTTGAACTGATCGAGGTCCAGGTAACCGATCACATGGGTATGCGACTGCTCGTGCGTGCGACGCACCAGTCCCTGCACGCGATCGGCAAACGCCTGCCGGTTCAGCAGGTCGGTGAGGGCGTCATAGCGCGCCTGATGGCGCAGTTTTTCAGACAGGCGGTGTGCTTCGGTGTGGTCCTCACAGACCACCAGAAACACGTCGCGACCATCCGCCTCCTGCTGCCATCGGCCATGCCCTCGCACCCAGAGTTCGACGCCGTTCTGGCAGCGCTTACAGCCCTCCCATCGCCGCACGCCGCCCAGTTCTTTGAGGCCGGCGCCGGTCTGCCGCCTGACGACGCCGTGAGAGCTGGGAAAGTAGAGATCGACATACGGGCGACCGACGATATCCGCGCTGGTCAGACCCAGTTGCTGAGCGCCAAAATCATTTGCACTGAGAACCGTGCCCTCGGCGTCGAGCGTGAAGAGCATGGCCGGGTTGTTGTCGTACAGACTCCGGAAATGCATCTCACTTTGTTGCAGTGCGCGCCGGCCAGCCTCGCGCTGACGACTCTGCGCGGTCGATTCGATCAGCGACTGGGTAACGGCACGCAGCCGGCCGAGGTCGGAATGTAGCAGGCAGTCGGTCGCGCCTGCGCGCATCAGGGCCAGCATGCCGTGAGCGTCGAGCTGCTCAACGATAACCAGGCACGGCGTCGGCGGCTCCGCGGCTACGACGTGCTTCACGAGGGGCGCGAGGTCACCGTTGTCGGTGCGCGCGCTCAGCAGCACCAGCTCCGGAGATTCAGCCAGTTGTTCGGTCAGCGCCGCGACCGAATGAGAAGAGGTATGGATCTGGACATTGCCGCCGAGCAGCGCCAGCGCCTGACGGATACGTTCTTCCGCCGCGTCGCCATCAGCCAGATGCAGGAGCAGCGAGCCGACCGGACGACCCGCAGGGGCATTTCTTGGGACCTGTGTGCGCCTGGTCATCACATGTCTCCCCCGAACGCCATCAGCGCCACGCCAGTCGTTAGCTCTGGCAAGTCACAGCAACCCCGTTCGACCACACTTGTGCAACGACTGCGTCCCGGGTGTTCCGCGGAGACGTCGAACGCTACGATAACGGCATCTTGCGGTGTGTCAAACGTGCGCGGCTAGTGCGCGAACGGCCTCCCGCGGCCGTGCGGCCAGCGGATGCCGGGCGCGGCACAACTCAGCTGACCGCACGCAGCAGCGACTGCGTACCCGACTCGGCCCCCACCCACTTCTCTATCGTTTCCTTGAGCTTTGCACGATCGAACGGCTTGGCTACGTAGTCGTCCATGCCGGCCTCCAGGCAGAGCTCCCGGTCGCCTGTCATCGTGTTGGCAGTCATGGCGATGATCGGGATGCGACCGACCGGCCCGTCTAATGCACGGATCTGCCTGGTCGCTTCGAACCCGTCCATGACCGGCATCTGGCAATCCATCAGAACGGCGCCGTAAGTCTCGCTCTGGACCGCTTCCAGCGCCTCCAGTCCATTGCCGGCACAGTCGACGCGAAAACCCATCTTCGCCAGCACCTTGACGGCTACCAGCCGATTGACCGCATTGTCCTCGGCCAACAGGATCCGTGCGTCGCCCTTGCGTTGTTCAGCGAGTGAATGACGCGTCACCAGTTCAGCCTTGGCGGGCGCTGCCTCCGGGACGGTGGCCCTGGTCAGCACGGTCACCAGCGCGTCGAAGAGCTGAGACTGCTTCACTGGTTTGGTGAGGTAGGCTGAAAACCCGACGGCCTGCATCTCCGCCGCCTCGCCCCGCCGCCCCATCGAGGTCAACAACATGAGCGGCATTTCGTCGAAGCGGGAGTCCGAGCGGATGGAGACCGCCAGTTGCCTGCCATCCATGCGCGGCATCTGCATATCCAGAATCGCGACGTCGAATCGTTCTCCCGCAACGCTCGCGCGTTCCAGTTCCTGCAGGGCGAGAGCGGCCGACTCTACGGCCACCGGCAGGCACCCCCATGACTGGAGTTGCAGCATCAGGATCCGCCGGTTCGTCGCGTTGTCGTCGACCACCAGCACCCGGCGGCCGCGCGCGGCCGCCGCATGTTGGATTCTCTCCGCGCGGGGAGCGGTCTGCTTTTTCAACGTAATCGAAAACCAGAACGTCGAGCCGACGCCGGCTTCGCTATCCACACCGATGGTACCGCCCATCAGTTCGACCAACTGCTTGGAGATGGACAGCCCCAAACCCGTGCCACCGAACTTGCGGGTAGTCGACGCGTCGACCTGCGAGAACGAGGTGAACAGCCGGTCCATGCGATCGGCCGGAATGCCTATGCCCGTGTCGGTAACGCTGAACATCAGCTCGACACCGTCATCGGTTTCCGACTGGACCTTGGCCTCGAGCGCAATTTCACCTTCCTCGGTGAACTTGATGGCATTGTTAGCCAGATTGATGATGACCTGACGAAGGCGGCCGGGATCGCCCAGGAGCAGATGCGGAACACCGGGATGCAGCGCGCTGATGAATTCGATGCTTTTCTCTTCTGCCTTCAGTGCCAGCAGGTCTCCGATCTCTTCGACGGTCGATTTCAAGTTGAACTCGATATGTTCTATGTCCAGCTTTCCGGCTTCGACTTTCGAGTAATCGAGAATGTCGTTGATGACGGTGAGCAACG
Source organism: Pseudomonadota bacterium (assembly GCA_039030335.1). Classification (GTDB taxonomy): domain Bacteria; phylum Pseudomonadota; class Gammaproteobacteria; order HK1; family HK1; genus JBCCEJ01. The sequence continues at coordinate 23,956 of JBCCEJ010000012.1, forward strand.
AGTCAGCGGAACCGCGTACGGTCTCGGCGAATGACCGCTGTTCCTCATCGAGACTGGTTTCGAGCAACAGTCCCGTCATACCGATGACACCGTTCATCGGGGTACGAATCTCATGGCTCATGTTGGCCAGGAACTCGCTCTTGGCGCGCGCCGCCTGCAACGCATCATCGCGCGCCACCCGAAGCTCGTCCTGCATCTGGAGATGGTCGCTGAAATCCTGGGCAACGCAGATGATGCGGTCCAGCCGACCGGGGTGGTTCTCGAACAGAGAGATGCTCTGCGAGACCGGCATTGTCTGGCCGTCGGCGCGCGTATATTCGGTTTGAGTCCCTTCGCCGCCAGCATTTTGCAAAAGTTCGTTGGTATCGAACCCGGCCTCGCCGATGCCGTTGGCGACCATCGCAAAAGAAGCGCCGACCAGATCCGACTCGCGATAACCGAGAAGCTTGCAAGCCTTCGAGTTCACCATGTCGATGGTTCCGTCGGGCTTGATGACTATCAGCATACTCGCCATCGAATGAATGATTCCGTCAACGTACTCTTTGTTGACGGTGGTCGATTGAAGCGTTTGCGCAAGTCTGTCGATCGAATCGGAAACCAGCCCCAGCTCGTCGTCGCGCATCATGCGAATCGGGTCATCCAGACGCCCATCTCTGATGCGCTCCAGTCCGTCGATAATCTGGATCAAGGGGCCGGTGAAGCGTTTGGTCAGCGCCAGCGACAACGCGCCGCCGACGACGCACAACGCGATCGCCAGAAACGCGAAGTGAGCCGTAATGTACTGAAGCTCTTTGGTTAGACGGCCAGTCGACATCTCCAGCACCAAGATACCGCCCGGTTTTCCGTCGGGTTGCAGGATGGGAGCCGCAGCCAGCATCGCGTTGGGCCGGTGCTCGAAATGAACCTTCGAGTCCGGCGCCTTCAGTTCGGCTACCGGCCATGGCATTTCCAGCTTCTCGAACTGTCGCGCGTTACGCTCGGTACCGTCGGCGATGATCTCGCCGCCGAGATCGACCACGTAGGCATGGTCAACATCTGCGTCTTGCAGCGTCGCGGCGAGCACATCGATCATGTCGTCGACGTGCAGATGGTAAAGCGGGTCTACCAGCGTTTCGCGCAGTACGCTGGTTAGCGTTATCGCTTTCGAATTGAATTCCTCGCTCATCGTGGAGCGCTGGTGCAGCAAAGCGTAGCCGGCTGTACACAGCACGACCATGCATACGACCAGAAGGGTATGCATGGTGAGACGCAGTTTGATTGGCGAATTCACAGTGTCAGAACCCCAGTTCGTCGCTTAGCCCACGTCCAACGCCGCGCATCGTGGTCATCAAACTGGTGGTGCCACCCAAGAATTCTTCAAACTTCGTCGTCCCCTCGAAGTTCGAGAGGACGATCTGACCCACGTAGGTCTGGTGCATGTTCAGAAGGATGCGCTTGACGTCGTCTACCGTGGCGTCGTCAAGTTGCCTGCGGTGGCTGATGAGGCTGCGGTCCACCGGCTGGCTCGTGTGCAGAACACGCAACTCGTCGCGCTTGCGCTGGCTCAGCCGCTCGTAATCCGACAGGCTCATCGCACCTGCTTGAGTCTTGCCCCGCAGCACCCACAAGAGCGTGTTCCGGTCATCGCCACTGAAGCGATAAGCAACCACGTCATCAGGCGGGACACCTTCGATTTCACGTATTTCGAGACCGGCACCGGCGACGGCGGCTTTCGGCAAAAAATAGGAAGCCGTAGAGAACCGTCCCTCCAGCGCGATGGTCGCCCCGCGCAGATCGGGCAGGGTGCGGATCGACGACGACGCACGTACGAACAGAACGCTGCGGTGGTCTGGTCCGTCACTACGCCAGCGTCGCAAGACCGGGCGGCTGCCAGTTGCGCGTGTAACGATGGCGGTTGGGTACGCACCGTCGATATAGAAGTCGACCCGGCCATCGCGCAGCATCTGCGCCATCGAGTGGGTGCTCGGCGCGATGACGACGTCCACCGCCTCGACGTCCCGATCGGCGAGTTCGACCGCCAGATACCGGGCAAAATCACGGAGTCGCTTGGACTCGCGAGTCGGTTCGTCCGAGATCGAGCCGATCTTGATGACCTTTGCACTGCTGATAGTGGTACTCAGCCCGAGCGCCAGCGCCAGCAGCACACACAGACCTCGTACCGAACACCAGGATCTCACTGCACTTCCTTCCCTTTTCCGTCACTCGGAGCGTCCGACTGCAGCAGGTATTGCTACCGCTCTACCTTTGTCGTCCGGTTGGGCGAAGACTTTTGAGATCGCTTCGGTCTGGCCGTCGGCCGCGAGAACTACCGCGAAATCCGCCTCCCGGTGTCATGGGCGGTCGCGGCAAGGGCTCAGGTGAAGGGAAAGCCGACGCCAACGTATGTGGTTGGTTGACTTGACGGATGGAGCGCGCGCGGCGTTGCGGCCAGGCCGAGTTCGGCGCGGCTACGGTTGCCGGCCGGCCTCGACGTGCATGTCGCCTTCCGCGCCGGCTTCGATATGCGCGATCCAACGAGGATAGCGTTCGCGAAAGTCGGTCAGGATTTCGCCGAGCGGCAGATCGGTGTAGGGGCCACGGTCCTGCAAATACTCCATGTGCCGGCGTCCGCCAGCGTCGAATTCCTGGAACAGTACATCGGCAGTGCCATCGAACTCCTGCGGGCGAACCCCAAACTTCTGGCACAGCTCCACGTTGAACACCGGCGTCACCTTGACCCACCGACCTTCGAGCCAGAGTTCCACGTAGCCGTGGTATGCGAACACGTCGGTACCGATCAGTGCCTGCAGATTCTCGGTAGTCAGATGATTGCGGACATCCGCATAGCCGGGCCGTGCCGGAATTCCGAGCAGCCGTGCGCCAGCGGTCATCAGGATCGCCTTCGGGACGCACCACGACTCACGCGCCGTAAGCGTGGCACTGGCGCGGTAGGCACCAGGCGCGAGTCTGGCACTGTAAGGGTTGTAACGGATCTGGTCGCGAACCGCGTAGAACAATCGCACCGCCTGCCTTGTCGACGTCGCGTTGGTATCGACGTGATCGGAGACGAACGTCCGGACGATCGGATGTTCGAAATCAATGTAGTAACTGCTGCCCAGGTAGCCTTCGGGGTCGTCCGACCGCGCGGGCGACCCATCCATCGGGCTGTCAGACGCCTTCGTCACAGGGCACTGGTCCTCAACTTGGGATTTACGCCACCATGATACCGGGAGTTGTGGCGCGCTACCGGGATCCCCTGGCCCCGCGATGGTTGGCACCGCCGCTTCGACCAGTGCCAATATCTGACGTTTTCGAGGCAAATGACCATGGCAAGACTGGAATATGTAGACACCGAGAACCTTTCGGCGAGGGGCCGCGAACTCCTCGAGCAGAACGGTCACAAGAACATCTTTCGAATGCTCGCTCACTCGGAGTCGCATTTTCGCAACTACTGCCGGCTCGGACATGCCATTCGCCACCGGGGGGAGCTGGATCCGAAACTTCGCGAACTCGCGATTACGCTGACCGGAATGCTGTGCGAGTCAGAGTATGAAGTGATCGCTCACAAACGCATCGCCGCAGACGTCGGTGTCCCGGCCGAGCAGCTCGCCGCGCTCGAAACGTGGCGCGACGCGCCGGTGTTCACGTCTTTGGAGCGAGCTGTGCTGCAATTCACCGACCAGATCGTCACAACTCATCGGCCCGACGAGGCGGCGTTTGCAGCGGTACAGTCTGCCCTGACTCCGGGGGCCCTGATCGAGCTGCACCTCGCGGTCGGATACTACGTCATGACATCGAAGTTCCTGCGCGGTTTCGACATCGATCTGCAGTAGGGCTGAGAGGACGCGGTGGCGCGCGCCGGCCGGCTGCAGCCCCGGCGCCGTCACAGCCGCTGCAGATCGGACCGTGCAGCGCTCGGGCGACAGCTCAGAACCGGTAGGTTATGCCGGCCTGCAGGGCGAAACCGCGGTAGTCGTCACCACCATCGCCGTTGCTGGCGCGAAACTTGCCCCCAACGTCCAGCGCAAGCTGACGGTTGATGACATAGCCGAGACCCAGAGACGCATCGTGCCGCGTCGCGTCGATGCGATAGGCGAACCGCTGCCGGGTCTGATTGACCGCGGCCGGCAATGACAGCGGCCCGAAGGCATTGTCTGCCGCGACGGCTTTGGCGACCCGCATGATGCTCGCCGACGGAGTGGCTGCGGAGACGGTGTCGCCGACCCGAAACCGGTAGCGCGTGTAGAGAACGAGACGCTTCGAGGGCCGCCAGATACCAGCTGCGAACAGCGACTGACCATCCAGGTCGAAGACCCGCGCGCTGCTCGCCCGACGCCAGTCGTATATATAACCGGCACGCACGCTAAGGCGTTCCGTCAGCCGGCTGGCGAGCGTCAGGTCGAGACTGCCGGCCATGCCGTCGCGCAGATCGCTGTCACGGTATTGGCGCAAACCACCGCGCGCCCCAACCTCGAGGCGCGGTACTGAAAACCCCACAAAAGGTTTGAAGTAGCCACGGATTACCGCGTCCAGGGTGCCGTTGCTGAGGTCTGAATAGCGCAGGTTATGCTCGTATCCAGCTTCGCCGGCGAGTTCCAGACCAACCCCGTCAGCGACCAGCTGGCGCCGCCTGACCGACAGTTCCGACCGACTGAGCCAGCCTTCCTCCCGGTCCGAAGCGCTGGCTGCGTTCGTCTGGTTGGACTCGAATACGACTGTCGTCAGGGCTTCGACGCGCACCGGCTCGCTCATGGCGGCAGGAACCGCCATGACAAGGGATATCAATATGCCGCAGGCCAGTGCAGACTGCATCGGTGTTTCGCATGACCTAGAATCATACTTAATATTGTCACCTAAATTACTGTTTTTCAATGAATAGACGCAACAAGGCTCCCGATCTTCAAGATCCTGAGGTGCTGCGCCGCAAACTGGTCCAGGCGCTTGGTTTGGGATTGTTCGGAATTGGGGCCGGAATTCCGGCGTCCCTCGCTCAGCAAAGCGTGCCGTCACCTGGCCCACTGCCAGCCGGACGTTCCATCTACCGACTGGTCGGCGAAGCCACGGTCAACGGCACCAGGGCCACGCCGGAAACCCGCATCAACGCCGGTGATGAAGTAGAGACGAGGCGAGGCGCGGAAGTCGTGTTCGCAGTCAACGGCGACGCTTTCCTGTTGCGTGAGAACAGCCGTATCCAGCTAGAACGCGAAAACGCGATAATCGGCGCGCTCCGCATGTTCACCGGCGCGCTACTCGGCGTATTTGACCGCCGGCGCCAGCCGCTCAGCCTTTCGAGTTCGGTCGCCACGATCGGCATTCGGGGTACGGGCGTGTACATGGAAGCCGATCCGGAGCGTACCTACATCTGCACCTGTTACGGCGAAACCGAACTGGCCGCCAACGACGACCAGACGTCGCGGGAAACCATCGTCTCCACACAGCACGACGCACCGCGCTACATCCTGGCCGCAGGTGCCGCAGGCACGCGCATTCAGCCAGCGCCGTTCATCAACCACACCGATGAAGAACTGGTGCTCATCGAAGCACTGGTCGGCCGGGACCCGCCTTTCGCGGTCTTTGGCGAAGGCTACGACGCGCCACGCCCGCGATACTGACGCAGACCTGCGCTCGCCACGACTTCCAAGGCATAGTGGAAGCCCCCATCCGACCGGCGAAGCCTTCCATGCCAGACCAATCCGTGCACACCGCAAGCGCCGTTCGCGGATGTCATCCGCTGAACGCACTGACACCGGCCGAAATCGAAGCCGCCGCGCATCTGACGCGCGCGCTGGAAGCATGGCACGGCGAGTGCCGGTTCGAGTCGATCGGGACCTGCTATCCGCCCAAACACGGCCTGCACTCAGACGCCGCCCGCACCTGGCGCAAAGCCGAGGTGTGTTTCTACGACACGCTCGACAACACACTCTACGAAGCCGTCGTCGATTTGAACGGGAGCGCTGTTGACCGTGTGCAGAACATACCCGGCGCACGCCCGGCGATCAGCGGCGACGAATTCATGATGTGCGCCCAGACGGTCGCGCAGCACTCCGGGTTCATAGCGGCGATGGCGAAGCGGGGCATTACCGACCTGACGCACATTCAGGTCGACCCGTTCTCGGCCGGCAACTTCGGCCTTGCCGCCGAGAATGACCGCAGGCTGGTGCACTGTCTCGTCTACTACCGCAACAACCCCTTCGACAACGGCTACGCGCACCCGGTCGAGGGGCTGAATGTCCTGTTCGACCTGAACAGGAACGAAGTCGTCGAACTCATCGAGCACGGCGTGCACGAGGTTCCGCGCGACGAGGCCAACTACTCGCGCCATTTCCCGGCCATTCGCGAGCACCTGCGTGCCGATCTCCAGCGCATCGACATCTCGCAGCCAAACGGTCCGACTTTCACGGTAGAAGACCATGTGGTGACCTGGCTCAACTGGCGGTTTCACGTCGAGTTCCACTCGCGCGAGGGACTGGTGCTGAACGACATCCAGGTGCGTCATCCGCGCGCGAGCAATGGGACCGAAAACTGGCGCGATCTCTGCCATCGCGCCTCGATCGCCGAGATGGTGGTGCCTTATGGCGATCCATCGTTCAACCATTTTCGCAAGAACGCCTTCGATGTAGGTGAATACGGGCTCGGTCAGCTCGCGAACTCACTGACGCTCGGGTGCGACTGCCGTGGCTTCATCCACTACTTCGACGGCGTAGTCGCGAACACCCGCGGAGAGCCGGCCGTCATCGAAAACGCGATCTGCCTGCATGAAGAAGACGACGGGATGCTGTGGAAACACACCGACTACATGTCCGAAGACGTGGATGTGCGGCGATCCCGGCGGCTTGTCGTGTCGATGATCGCAACGGTCGGAAACTACGAGTACGGTTTCTACTGGAATTTCTATCTGGACGGCACGCTCGAGTTGGAGGTGAAGGCGACCGGCATCATGAACACCGCCGGCGTCAATGCAGTGAGCGGCGATCGCTATGGCACCGAGGTGATGCCCGGTGTTGTAGCTCACAACCACCTGCACCTGTTTTGTGCACGATTGGATATGGCGGTAGACGGCCAGCAAAACCGGCTTGTCGAAGTTGATGTGGTCGCCGACCCACCCGGCCCGGACAATCCCTGGGGCAATGCGTTTCGCGCGGTGCCCACCACGTTAGCGCGCGAAGGCGGACGCGAACGCAACGCGCAGACCGAACGCTACTGGCGTATCGAATCATCGGATCGGACCAATGCTCTGGGGCAACCGACCGCGTACCGCCTGCATCCACACGGCAGCGTTCGCGCGTTCAACGACCCCGGTTCGAGGCTGGGCAAACGCGCGGCGTTCATGTTCAAGCAGCTCTGGTGCACACCGTACAACGAGGCTGAACGCTACCCGGCCGGGCGGTATGTCAATCAAAGTACCGGTGAGGACTCGATCGCGACGTGGACCGAACAGGGCCGCAGCGTGCGCGATACCGACATCGTGCTATGGCACACCTTCGGGCTCCTGCATATCCCGCGGCTGGAAGACTGGCCGGTGCAGCCGGTCGCCAAGACCGGCTTCTCGCTTACCGCAGATGGCTTTTTCGACCGCAACCCGACGCTCGAGATCCCAACCTGAAGGGAAGCGCAGGTCAGCGCGAAAGCGCCGTCAACCAGCCAAGCCCGGCCTCTGTGGTGCTGCGAGGCTTGTATTCGGCGCCGAGAAAGCCCTGGTACCCCATCGCGTCGATCGCGTCGAAGACATAGCCATAGTCCAGTTCGCCGGCATCTGGCTCTCCGCGGTCGTGCGGAGCGGCGAACTGTACGTGCCCCACTATGTCGAGGCTCGCCGCCAGCCGCGCGCAGACGTCGCCCTGCATGATCTGCAGGTGATAGCAGTCGTACATGACTTTCAGATTGTCAGCCCCTACAGCGTCGAGCGTTGCGCGAGCAGCCTCTACGCTGGCGAGATGATAACCGGGCACATCGCGGTGATTGATCGGCTCGATGAGAACGCCCAAGCCATGCCCGGCAGCGGCGGCACAGGCATACGCCAGGTTTTCGCGGTAGGCCGATTCGGCCGCATCGCCACCATCGGTCCGGCCGGCCATGACATGCACGTTGGCGCAACCTATAGCGCTCGCGTACGTGACTGCCTCATCGATATACCCGCGCGCCTGCTCCTCGCGGCCAGGCACCGCAGCGAGACCAAAGTCGCCGGCCTCCTTGTTGCCCGGTTGCGTATTGAGACCGAGCATGGGCAAGCCCGTCTCGTTCAGAGCGGACAGCACTTCAGCCGTCGGGATGTCGTAGGGGAAATGGCATTCGACGGCGGCGAATCCGGCTTTGGCTGCCGCCCGAATGCCGTCACACAAGCTCAACTCCTGCCATAGAAAGCCAAGGTTCGCCGAGAATCGCGGCATCTTCTTCTCCCATCTGTTTCACGGCGCGCGAGGCGGGTAGGACAACGGGAACAAACTGTATCGGGCTCTGTCACCAGTTTCACCCATAGTCGAGTTGCCCGGCGCGACTTCTCGGCGCATGATCGATTCGCAGCGCTCCAAAGGCCCCCTCCCGCCGTGCAACGTGGCCAACGGGCGAGTCGGACCACGACGGTCTCTCGCCGCCTTGGGTCCAGCACCGGGGTAACCCGGCATCCGAGCGCGCGCGACACGGACGGACGGATACAAGCATCGCCAATCAATACGCCAAACAGATCGGCCGTTACGAGCTGAAGGCTCGTGCCGGGGAAGGTGCGTCCGGCGTCGTGTTCCGTGCCTACGACCCGATTCTCGACCGGGACTGTGCGATCAAGCTGGCGCGCACGAACTCGATGTCCGACGACGAGATCCAACACGTCGTCGAAGAGTTCCACCACGAAGCCCAGATCGCGGGTAAGTTCGCGCACGAGAACATCGTGACAATCTACGACGTGCATTGCGCCGGGCGCCTTAACTATCTCGTGATGGAGTTCGTGCCCGGGCGCTCGGTGCAGGACTACATGGATGCCACGGGCCCTCTCGACGTAGTCGAGGCGCTGGCGCTCGCGCACAAATGTTGCGTGGGGCTCGCCTACATCCACTATCACGGCGTGATCCATCGCGACATCAAGCCTGGCAACATCATGTACCACCCGGCGCAGGGCATCGCGAAACTGATGGATTTCAGCATCGCACACAAGATCGAACAGCCGCCCGCGCGCGACAACGGCACCATCGCTTACATGGCGCCGGAACACTTCGACCGCAAACGACGCATCTCAGCGTTAACCGACGTATTCGCGCTCGGCTCGACGATGTACCGGCTGCTGACGGGCGAATATCCCTTTGACAAGCGGCACACTGCGTTCCAAATCCTGCACCAGGAACCGGAGCCCATCACGACGCTCAGACCAGATATCCCTGCGGAAGTAGAACGGCTTATCTCCCAGGCCATGGCCAAGTCGGATGGTGACCGGTACGCTTCGGCCGCAGCTTTCGCGCACGCGATAGAAGTAGTGGCCGGACGCCTTTACCCGGGAATCACGATCGTCGACACCGGCCGGGGCTACCTGGACGTGTGAACCTCCCGGAGCTCTCTCACGCCGAACGCGCGCAGCTGAGCGCAGCCACCGTGCGAGGGCTGCAGCCGGGCGCCCACCGCATGACCATCGGTTTACGCCCGCTGGAGCCATCAGACTGGATCGCATGGTTCCCGGATCACGACGCGCAATTGCAGGAAAAAGAGCGTGTGCTGGTTGCGCAATCGGACGTTCTGAGCGCGCTCCCGGAAGCAAAACTGGCGAGCGCCGAACTCGTTGCCAAGCTCGGCCGGCAATTGCCGCGCGAACTCCCCAGGCACTATCGAGCCGAGGGACGCAGGCTTCAGGTAATGGCGACTGGCGCCCGGGTCGATCTCGATTGCGACGGCCTCGAAGCGATGCGAACCGCCGCCCGACTGGTCCCCGATGACCTGGTCGTCATGCTGCCCGACGCCGACGACACCTACATACTGGCCGCTGCCGCGCTCTGTTTTCCAACCCGTTGGCGTCTGGCCGACAAGGTTGGTCATCCAATGCTCGCAATTCATGCCCCCGTGCCTGGATACGCCGAACAGATCGGCCGGGCCACCGACAAGGTCATGAGCAAAATCACCGCCGAACGGCCACTGTGGCGGCAAAACTGGTCTATCGTCGACTCCCCGGCACTCTATCAGCCGGTGCGCATTCCGATGCCGGCGCCGCGCACGCCGGCGGAAGCTGGCGAGCATTTCTGGCTGCGCAGCGAACGACAGTGCCTGGTGCGGTTACCCAGGTCCCGTGCGGTCGTTTTTTCGATCAGAATTCTTCAGGTATCTGTCGCACAAGCCTGTACCCAACCGGGTGTCGCGGCGTCCCTGGTCGAACAGATCGAAACGATGCCGGACAGCCTGCGGGGCTACAAACAGTTGCAAGACGCGGCCAGCCCGCTACGCGAATACCTGAGGTCAGCGCTCGCGGCCGAACAATCGCAACCGCCCCATCACGCGTGAGTACCGTCAGCCGTGACGCCCGCATCGATCAGCGACTCGATCTCCGCATCGGAGTAACCGGCTTCGCGCAATACCTCCACACTGTGCTCACCAAGCCTCGCTGGCAGTGAGCCGATGGTGAGCGGCGTCTTCTCGAACCGGACGCCAGGACCGGCGAGTCGGATCGTGCCTTCGGTCGGATGGTCGAAGTGCTGGAAAAGCCCAACCGCATCGAGATGAGGGTCTTTTTCGAGGTCGTCCAGGCGCGTCGCCGGACCGCTTGGTACGTCTGCCGCTCTCAGGGCTCCCAACAGGGCTTGCGTCTCCCAATCTGCGACACACTCAGCCACCATCGCATAGAGTTCGCCAATACACTCGCTACGCTTGCCGGGGTCGGTGACGCGGGGATCTTCGAGCATGTCGTGCCGCTCCATCAGCTGAAAGAACGCACGCCACTGTTTCACGTTGTATGGCAGCACGCAGACGTAGCCATCCTGCGTGGCGTAAGGGCGCCGGTACTCGACCATCGACCGCTCGTAGCCAGCTTCGCCGAGCGGCGGCTCGAAGCTCCGACCGGCGTTGTGTTCGATCAGATTGAAGCCGACGATAGACTCGAGCATCGGCACTTCGACGTACTGTCCTTCGCCGGTACGCTCCCGGTTGAACAGTGCCGCGAGCGTCGCGTGACAGGCGAACTGTGAGCCGATCTTGTCGCAGATCGACGCGTTGACGAACTGCGGTACACCGGAGCGTCCACCCTGCATGTCCGCCATGCCGGTCATGCCCTGAATGATGTCGTCATAGGCGGGACGGCTGGCGTACGGTCCGTTCTGGCCGAAACCGACCAGCGCCACGTAGACGATGGCGGGATTGACTGCGGCGCAGTCCTCGTAACTGAGCCCCAGGCGGGCCATGGCCGCCGGGCGCACCGAGCACACGATCGCGTCGGCGCCGGCCGCCAGTTTCAGGAACACCTCGCGGGCGTCCGGCTGTTTCAGATCCAATACGACCGTGCGCTTATTGCGGTTCGCATTCAGGAAGAAATGCCCCATCCCGCGGTTGCGGTACGGCACGATGCCACGCGTGATGTCACCCTCGTGCGGCTCGATCTTGATGACATCCGCACCGTAGTCGGCGAGCAGCTGGCAGGCGTAGGGACCAAAGCCAACGGTGGTCAGATCGAGAATCCTGACGCCATTCAACGGACCGGACATGTATGCTCCTCGGGGTCGACGGACACTGAACCGCACCGTTGCCGAAAGCGGGCGCGACGGTTCTTTGAGATCATGCGAGTAACTATTGTGCCTGAATCACCTTTTGAACAACTCGATGCGCGCCTGCGCGATCTGCTGCACGCCTGGGATCGCGATGAGGCCGCGCCGGCGGCGCTGCACGGCCATATCAGCATGGACGAAGCGTATGCTCTGCAGTTGACGCTGCTGGACGCCAAGGTGCAGACCGGCGCGGTCCACACCGGCTGGAAAGTTGGACAGACGGCCGCCTCTATGCGCGCCGAGCGCGGTGAGAGTGCGCCGGCGCCCGGGTATCTGCTAGCCTCGGTGGAAGCGGCAAATGACGGCACTCTGGAACTTGGTGACGCAACCCAATGGTTCCTCGAGCCAGAACTGGCGTTGACGCTGGGTACTGACCTGGGCGGGCCTGCAGTCAGCCCGGAACAAGCGCACGCGGCCGTCGCTTCGGCATGCACCGCGTTTGAACTCGTGCACCGCCGGCCCGGATGGGACGACCGGGCACTGCAGCGCGCCGTCAACGGCAGCAACGCGGGCTATATCCTCGGCACGGCCCTGACGTCGGTGCCGACACCGGAGGCCGCCGACGCCTTGCGCATTCAGGTGTTCTGCGACGACCACACCGCCGTCGACGTCCGCGGCGGCGACGTCAACGACAATCCACTCGGCACGCTGGCGTGGCTCGCGACGTTCATGCACGAACACGGACGCACGCTTCGGGCTGGCGAAACCATCCTGACCGGCACGTATGCCGGCCTGATGCCGGTGGCGCCAGGACAGTCGTGGCAAGCGACGGTCGGCGACCTGCCACCCGTGGCCGTGCGCATTGCATGACCGGTGACAGCGACAGAACGCCAAACCCGCCCGAGCCCACCGCCGACCGGCTGAACGTCATCGCCGCGCAGATCGACGTGCCGCGAACACCGAACAGCGGAGCGCGCGAGCGGCACGTCGAGGGAGTGTGCACGCGCGTTGCAGCCGCCCTTGAAAATCATGTCGGGACCGATCTGGTCGTCTTGCCGGAACTCGCGACCATCGACTACTCGCGCGAGACCTTTGCGCAGCTCGAGCAACTGGCGGAGCCGGTCGAGGGGCCCAGTTTCGATCGTTTCAGTCAATTGGCGCGCACCCACCGCACCGCCCTCAGTTACGGGTTTGCACGCAGGCAAGGCGACGGTTTCACGATTGCCCAAGCGGTGATCGACGCCTCTGGCGCGCTGCTCGGCTGCTACGACAAGATGCATCTGGCGCAGTACGGCGCATCGATGGAAAAAGACTATTTCCGGCCGGGTGACGCGCCGCTAAGTGTCGACATTGGCGGATTCAGCATCGGCCTCACGATCTGCTACGACATCCGCTTCCCGGAACTCTGGCGGGCGCTGACGCTCGAGCACGAATGCACATTGATCGTGCACCCGTCAGCCTTCTTCCAGGACGAGTCCTATGCCACGTGGGAAGCGTTCATCACGACACGCGCGCTCGAAAACCAGGTGTATGTCCTGAGCGTCAACCGTGCCGGGGAGAACTGGGGTGGGTCGATGTTCTGTCCGCCGTGGGTCGATGAACATCATCCGCTCGACCGCCTCGGGTCAGCCGAGCAACTCACCCGGTTTGTGGTATCGCGGGAACAGCTTGCGGCAACCCGCCGGAACTACAGTTTTCTCCACGACCGCAAGCGCACCTACGACGCCGGCGACTCGCGGCGCCCGCTCACGGCACCGCCGGATGCCACCGAAAGTGTCCGGTAATCGTATAGCGAAACAGCGTATCGTCCTAGACCGGTCCGGCGCCGATGTTATGGACGATCAGCGGTCGGCGCGTACCGGGCACGTAGCGATCAGACACCACACCGATATGCGGCAGATCGCCCGGCAGCATCCAGGTTACGAGGTCGCCCGGCCGATAGCTCGCCGGATCGCGTGAAAGCGGCAATGCGGCGCCTTGCAATGCCAGATAGCGGGCGATGTTCAGAACCCGGCGGTGGTCGATATTGCGGTCGGGTCGCTTCAGTCCCCAACGGGTTGGATACGCACTGAAGCGGCGCTGCATGTCTTCGTGCATCAATTGCTGCAGGTCGATACCGACGCCACGATAGGCGCGCACCACCAGATCCGAGCACACGCCGACGTGCTCCGGAACGTCACCCATCGGGTAATCGAGCCGCCGGTAGGACCCGTCGTAACGCACTACGTGGTTCAGGCGCTCGCGCGCGGCCGCCACGACGTCACGTGCCGTCACAGGCGCGGCGCGGGCAGCTGGCCACGCGAGGCAGACCGAGAGGGCAGTCAACAGGATGAGTTGTCGCGGACCGGTCATGGTCAGGCAGCCTCCAGGGGTTGGACCGGGGTGGGCTTGCGAGGCTTCAGAAGTTTGCCTGAGTGAGCGGTCCCCGGCCTGCGTCAGGTAGAGTCGTCGGCGTAGTGTGATGCGCCTCGACGTCTCCGCTACGCCGCTCTCGGCAAACGATTCAACACCGCCGCATCAGCAGAATAAACATCGATAGCTTTTTGAGGGCGATACTGGACTGTGCGTGACCATTGTTCCCGAACTTCGCCCAATTGGGGCGTTTCGTTCAGTTGAAATGTCGATAATGTGCCAAAATCAAGAAATCTGGACTGCACCGGCTAAAGCCGGCCCCATCCACTTCCCACGAGGCACAAAGCACCATCATGGCCAGCGCAAAGTCGGGCGATACCGTCACACTCGATGAACTCGACCGGAACATCTTGAGGGAACTGCAGCAGGACGCCACGCCGTCGCTCGAGCGCCTGGCAAAACGGGTCGGTGGCTCCAAGACCGCCGTCTGGAACCGCATTCACCGCCTGGAACAGGAAGGCGTCATTCTGCGCCGCGCCGCGCTCGTCGATCCGCAACGCGTCGGGCTCGCCGAGACTTTCTTCATCTCGATCCGCACGAACCAGCACAACGCGCAGTGGACGTCACAGTTCATCCAGATCGTGCAGGAGATGCCGGAGATTCTGGAGGCCCACCGGCTGGCCGGTGAAACGGACTACCTGTTGAAAGTGCACGTCGCGTCGACGCGCGAGTTCGATACGTTTTACAAAAGGCTCGTGGCCAGCATCGATCTGTACAACGTGACGTCAAACCTCTCGATGGAAGTCATGAAGCACGAGACGGCGCTCCCGGTATGACGGTGCCGACATGGCCGGCCACGCAGAATTTTCTGACCGCGGAAGAACGCGACGAGAAAGCGGCTGCGTGCCTGCCGGCCTTCCGCGCGGCCTGCGCGAACATGCAGATTCAAGAAGACCTGAGTGCGCTCATCGCGTCCCACTATCTGCCGCTCAGTGCATGGCTGGAGCAACTGCGCGGTCATCTCGGCCGCCCGTTGGTCGTAGGCCTTACCGGCGGTCAGGGTTCTGGAAAATCGACGGTCAGCGCGCTGCTGAGCACAGTGCTCGAACACGCTTTTGGCGCGCGCGCAGTGCCGCTTAGCATCGACGACCTGTACCTGACACACGCTGAACGTCAGCAGCTTGGGCGCGATGTTCACCCCCTGCTCGCAACGCGCGGCCCACCCGGCACGCATGACGTTGCGCTCGGCCAACGGGTCATCGCACAGCTCCCCCACCTCTGCGCGCAAAGCGAGATGACGGTTCCGGCCTTCGATAAGGCAACCGATGACCGGCTCGCTGCAGAACACTGGCCCGTGGTCAGCGGACCGGTCGATTTTGTGCTGTTCGAGGGATGGTGCGTCAACGCGACGGCGACCGATGAGGCGTCACTCGAGCCCGCGATCAACCAGCTGGAAACCAACGAAGACCAGGCTCAGCAATGGCGCCGCTATGTCAACGACGCGCTGGCGGGCCCATATCGCGCGCTGTTCGATCGGATCGACGTACAGATCATGCTGAATGTCGGTTCGATGGATCGAGTGTTCGAATGGCGCGAACTGCAGGAACGCAAACTCCGCGAGCGGGTGAAGGCCGCCGGGCAGCAGTTGAACCTGCGGGTCATGGACCCCGACGCGGTCGTGCGTTTCATCCACCACTACGAACGGATCACGCGTCGTTTGCTGGCCGAGATGCCAGAGACGGCCGACATCGTGTTCGCGGTCGATGAGCAACACAATCCGGCGGAAGTTCGAATCAACCGCGTGCTGGACGTAGGATAGCTGCCAGTCGATCGGTATCTGGCGCCCGGTGGCGCGCGGAGTAGAACATGTCACACCGGAAACTCGGCAAGCTGCGCATCGCGCGTGTGCTCGAAATGACTCAGGACTTCCCCGCACGCGAATTCTTCCCCGACACGACGGAAGAAGACTGGGCCCCGCACCGGGAATGGCTGATTCGCGAAGGCGCACTAACCGCCGACACCGACAGCATCCTGCTGCCCATGCAGAGCTACGTGGTGCAGACCTCACACCATACGATCCTGCTCGATACGTGCATCGGCAACCATAAGGATCGTCCGTCGCGTCCAACCTGGCACCAGAAAACCGACACAACGTACATGGACAACCTAGCGCGCCTGGGGCTGGGTGTCGAAGACATCGATTACGTGATGTGCACGCACCTGCACCATGACCACGTCGGCTGGAATACGCAGCTTGTGGATGGCCGCTGGGTGCCGACCTTTCCGAATGCGCGGTACGTCATGTCGGAGAAGGAACTGAGTGTCTTTCGCGAATACGACGATCCGGCCGCATCGCCGTCGCTCGGCGACAGCGTGTTGCCGATCGTCGAAGCAGGCCGCGCCGACCTGGTCAGCAGCGACTTCGCACTGGACGACGAGGTGTGGCTCGAACCAACGCCAGGACATTCACCCGACCACTACGCGGTGCGGCTCGCGAGCGACGGACAGCACGCGGTGGTAGGCGGCGATCTGATGCACAGCCCGGTGCAGTGCCAGCATCCCACCTGGCGCGCGCGGCCCGACTTCAACCCGGTGCAGGCCATGGAGACGCGCCGTGCCTTCATGGAACGTCACGCGGAACTGGGCTCGCTCGTGTGCATGATGCATTTTCCGCTGCCGTCGGTCGGGCATTTCCGCGCGACTCAGGCCGGCTTCAGATTTGAGTACGAGCGGGGCGACTGGTAGCGGAGGTCGACCGGGGCCGGGCCGACGCCATCCTCTCGGTCCGGCGTGCCGACGAGGCTATGATGTAAGGAACCGGCACTTTCAGGAACGAGGTATCCCCATGACCGACGTCATCACCTACACATCGAGCGAACGCATCGCCGTCATTACGATCAACCGGCCCGATCGGCTAAACGCATTGAACGAGGCGGTCATTGTCAACCTGCAGGCGGCGATGCAGCAGTTCGAGGCGAGCGACGACCGGGTTGCGATCCTCCACGCGGCCGGCGACCGCGCCTGGAGCGTCGGTGCCGACATCAAAGATCCTCCCGCCGAGATGTGGCAGGGCGTGCCGAGTGTCGGCGTCGAACTCACAAAGCCCATCATCGCGGCCGTGCACGGCTGGTGCATCGGCGGGGCCTACTGCATCGTGCAGCTCTGCGACCTCGTCATCGCATCCGAGACCACCGTGTTCAAGTATCCGGAAGCGCAGCTCGGTTTCACCGGCGGGCAGGTCGCCAGCATGGTCGCGCGCATCCCGCATAAAGTTGCGATGGAGTTCATGCTGCTCGGCAAGAACATGCCGGCAGAGCGCGCCTATGAAGTGGGTATGGTCAATCGCGTAGTACCCAAGGGCACGGAACTCGCCGAGGCGATGGAGGATGCGAAAATCCTGGCGCGGTCTGCGCCATTGGTGGTGTCGACGCTGAAGTCTTTCTCGCTCGCGACAATCAACAAGAGCCCCGCCGAGGCGGGTGCGCTCGCACGGCACAAGCTGCTCGCCGTGCGGAACAGCGAAGACGGCCAGGAAGGTGCACGGGCCTTCAAGGAAAAGCGCGAGCCGGACTTTCAGGGCCGCTAGGAGAAAGTCTCGCCAGGTCGGCGCTCGGATAGCGCCGGTTCGGCGGCCGGCGTCGGCCGCACCCAGCGCGCGGCCCACCGCGTCCTTCAGCCAACATGCTGGCGCAACCACCGGTCCAGTTGGTCGGCGAAAGCCTTCCGATCGCTTTGGTCGAGCGCCTTCGGCCCGCCGGTGTGTACGCCGCTTGCGCGCATCGTATCGAGGAAATCTCGCATATTGAGCCGGGCGCGTATCGTCTCCGCAGTGTGCAGTTCACCGCGCGAGCTAAGCGCCGTAGCGCCCTTCTCGATGACTTCGGCGGCGAGCGGTATGTCGCTTGTCACGACCAGATCGCCTGCGTTTACCGCTTCGACGATCGCGTGATCGGCTGCATCGAACCCCTTGGGCACCTGCATGGAGCGCACGTAGCGCGAACCGGGCACCTGCACGGGTCCGTTGGCAACCAGAACCGTCTCGGTACGCGTTCGCTCGGCCGCCTTGAACAGAATGTTGCGCACCACCGCCGGACAGGCATCCGCGTCGACCCAAATCCGCACCGCGCTTAGCGCGCCGTCATCGCTCACGCCGCCGCCACCGTAACGCCCTCGCGCTGCTCGGGCGCGCTCATCGACGCGGCCTGATACCAGTGGTAGTTCTTCCGGTCGACGTTCGTAGTGGCGCTGGCCGTGTTGCCAGCAGCATCCATCAGCAGGCAACTCATACCGCCAAACGTGCCGAGCTCGTGGATATCCTCCATGGCGCGCCGGGCTGCCTCCGCCACGGACATTCCGAACTGCAGATACAGCACCGCCGTACGCGCGGTGGCGTTGCGCGTGGACAGCTCGCCCCGGCCCGTGCAGGCGGCCGCGCCATACCGGTTGTCGCAGTAGTTTCCCGCGCCGATCAGCGGGCTGTCGCCAAGCCGCCCGGGAAACTTGAGCGCGGTGCCGCTCGTGGATACCGCGCATGCGATGTCGCCGTGCCGGTCGACCGCCTGGATGTTGACCGTGCCGTGCTGATCGTCAGTCAGGCGCGTGTACCAGTCACGCAGATTCTGGCTCTTTGCGTATTCGATCACCCAGGTCTGCGAATCATCGATCCCGTCATGTTCGAAGGCATCGTCGACGAACGCCTGATAGACGGTGCGCGTCTCGTCGGTGGAGAGATCGGCCTGCTGGCAACCCATCTGTCGCGCGAACCGGGCCGCGCCATCGCCAACCAGCAGCACGTGCGGCGCATGCTCGAGCAGAAGCCGGGCAACGGAGATGGGATGTAAGAATCCCTGTAAGGCGCCAACGGCGCCCGCGGCACGCGTACGCCCGCACATGAGGCTCGCATCCATCTCCTGAACGCCGAGCAGGTTCGGGATCCCACCGAAACCGACGGACGTATCGTCCGGGTTCAGTTCCACGAGCCTGGTAGACGCTTCGACGGCATCGAGCGCGGACCCACCGTCGGCCAGTATCCTGGCACCGG
This sequence comes from Pseudomonadota bacterium, assembly GCA_039030335.1. Taxonomy (GTDB): domain Bacteria; phylum Pseudomonadota; class Gammaproteobacteria; order HK1; family HK1; genus JBCCEJ01. Next base: position 42,994 of record JBCCEJ010000012.1, read on the forward strand.
CGGCCAGAAACGGGCCTGCATTGTGGGTGCCGATCAGAAAGGGCTCTCGCATCCGGGTACGGTAGTCGGCGAAGGAGCCCGCAGCATGGCGAGCGGCGGGCCCGGATGCAAGCCAGAGCCCGCGGCTATACTGGGGACACTAACCGTGTCGTGCGGTAAGCCGACCCACCGCCGTATTGGCCGGCCGGGGCACGTCTGCACCGCGCCCGCGCGCCATGTACGTCAGGCTTGATATCCATGCAGCTCAATTCGCTAACCGCCCACACCGGTACCGAAGTGTTGGATCTGGACCTACGCCAACCGCTGGACGACACACGACGTGGCCAACTGCTGGACGAGTTCGCGCGGCGCTCCGTGCTCGTGTTTCGCGACCAGCAACTGACGCCGGATGCCTTGCTGGGTGCCGTACAGAACTTTGGCGAAGTGTTCGAGCAACAGAACACAAGGTTCAGCCTGCCGGAGTGCCCTCTGATCCATTATCTGTCGAACGAAGACCGCTTCCCCGACGGCACCCGGTACATTCCCGGCTCCGGCTACCACACCGATCACTCCAACGAACCGGCGCCACCGAAGGCGACCGTGCTCTATGCGGTGGAGTTGCCGACCTACGGGGGTGACACCCAGTTCGCCAACATGCATGTCGCACTGGAAGCGCTGCCCGAACGGCTGCGCGGACAAATCGACGGGCAGATGGCCTCGCACGTCTACCAGAGCACCCTCAGCCAGCGGAAGTTGATGACGTTGACGGCAGACCGGCAGGCACGCATCAAGCCTTCAGTCCATCACCCGGTCGTTCGCACCCACCCCGAGACCGGGCGACAGTCGATCTATATCAATCCGATTCGTATCCAACAGATCGGCAATCTGGACGAGTCGGGGACCCGGACGCTGATGGACGACCTCGTGGCGCACGCCACACAAACCGAGTTCGAGTACCGGCACCAGTGGCGTAAAGGCGACATGGTCATGTGGGACAACCGCTGCCTGCTACACAAAGCCAACGGCGACTACGATATGTCCGAGCGGCGCTATATGTATCGCGTGATGCTCCAGGGGACGCCTCCGGTCTGACCGTTTCCGGCCGGGTAAGCGACCTGGCTACATACCGGAACGGCATGGCCCGAACCTCGTGAACGCGCCCCGTGCAGCACGACTTCACGCGTCGCGCAGGCCGGGTGTTGCCGAGCAGTACCCTAGAGCGAGACTGGCAGACCCGTATCGCCAGAAACAGTGATCGCGGCGGTCACGGCGAGCGTCGCGAGACCTTCGGCTCCGCTCACCCGAGGAACTTCTTCGCGTCGCGCCACTTTACAAAAGTGCGCCAGCTGCGCGACGAGCGCTGCGCGCGGCTGAAACGCGGCCCGCTCGATACCGATAAACTGATGCCAGTTGCCGGTGGCGCGATCGGCATGTCGCCAAAGTTCCAGGCGCGGCAGTGCGATCGACCCGGCCGTGCCGAGCAGCTGATAGCAGTTTTGCAGCGTGGCCGGAATCAGCGGATTCTCGCCGCTACCCAGTTCCCATCCCCACGGCGAGGGCGCCGCATCGCTCGCGACGATCGATCCGACCGCACCGGAGGTGAAGCGCAACGTCGCGGCCACGATGTCTTCCACGGCGTGCCCACGCGCGTCGTTGCCCGTCTCCGCATATACGCGCGACACCGGACCGCCGAAACACCGCATGAGATCGATGTCATGGATGAGATTGATAAGGATGGGACCACCGCCGGGGCGTTCGGTACGCCAGCGAACGTCGTAGTACGCATCCTGTTTACGCATGGACCACAAGAAATGGAGTCCTGTCAGTTGGCCAATCTCACCGGCGGCGATCAGTGATCCGGCGCGTTCCACGGTTGGATCGAAACGCCGATGGTGGCCAACGGCGAGCGGCGCACCGGAACGTTGCGCCGCCTCCAACAGTGCCTCTCCCGCTCTCACGGTATCGGCAAACGGCTTTTCCATCAGCACCGCGAGTCCGCGTTCGAGGCACTGAATACCAACGGGCGCGTGGGCACTGTTGGGTGTCGCAACGATCACCCCGTCGAGAGTCTCAGCGTCGAGCATCGGTTCGACCGCTGCGTAGAAGCGCGCGCCCACTGCCTCGACGGCACCCCGGGCCGCTGGATCGGGATCGACGCCGGCCACGATCTCGCAATCCGGCTCGTCTCGCGCAAGAGTCAGGTGGCGCGCCCCGATGAGTCCGGCGCCAATCACCGCAAGGCGTGCCGGACGCGTCATGCCCAATCCTCGACGCGCCCGCGGCCCTGGCGAGAACCAGACGTGGCCACCGCTTCGATACGATCGCGTTCAGCGCGAGCAGCGGGTATTTCAGACACGTTGGTGTAGCCAGTTGCCGTAGTGGGGCAACGCATTGCAGAGGTCGCACGCGAAACTGTCAAGCCGCCGCGCGCCTCCTGGCTCGGTGTCGCCGGTCGCGATCCGGGTTAACGATGCGCGATGATGACCTTTGGTGGGCAACCGGGACCCGCGCGTTTGTCTCCGCCACGTAACGCATCGACAATACCGGGCGCGATGCTTCGCCGGGGCCACGTCAGCGCGCCCCGGGGAGACCACCCACCCGCTCTGGACGGCAATCATGCAACTCGTACAAATTTCAGACACGCATATCGTCGAGGACGATGTCGTTACGCGGGGTCACTTCCGCACCGCGGAGCGGCTGCGGCATGCCATCGCGGCGATCAACGCGATGCGCCCATTGCCCGATCTGGTTTTGCATACGGGCGATATCACGGACAACGGGACACCGGAGGAATACACGCACGCGATTCAACTGTTGGATGAGCTTCGCTGCCGCTGGATGGTAATGCCGGGCAACCACGATTTGCGCGATCCGATGCGCGATGCCTTCCCGGAACTGCGCACAGCTACCAACGGCATGTCGCACCTCAGCTACGCGATCGACGACTACCCGGTGCGGATCCTCTGCTGCGATTCCGTGGTGCCGGACCTGGTCGACGGAGAACTCTGCCCGGAGCGCCTGCAGTGGCTGTCGGATCGGCTTGCCGAGGCACCTGACGCACCGACCGTCGTGGCACTGCATCACCCACCGTTTGCAACCGGCATGAGCTGGACAGCACCAAGTCATCTACGCGCCGGCGGGCCAGAACTGGCGGAGCTGGTCGCAGCGAACCCTCAGGTCGTGCGGCTCATCGCCGGTCACGTACATCGGCCCATCTCGGCGCTATTCGCGGGCGTGCTGGCGGTCACCGCGCCGGCGCTCAGCTATCCCTTCGGACTGGATCTGGGTCCCGAACAACGTTTCGAGCTGACCTTCGAACCGCCGGGGATGTCAGTACACGTTTGGTACGACGATGCGCTGCAGGGTCAACAGAAACTCATTACCCACACCGTGCCGGTGGGCGACTGGCCGCAGCCGATCATACTGAGGTCGGCCATCAACGCCCCTGGAGCCCAGGAGTCCAGCTGACGGCGTGCCCTGGAGCTGCACCGCCGCGACCCGACACCTTTCATCCGACCTTGTCCCGGACATCCAATCATGCACCAGACATTTCCCCTGCAGGGCGTTATCGGCATCGTTGCGAATAGCGCCGAGGAAGTTGGCGAGGCAGTTGCGCTCAACCTGCAGTGCATTGAAGTTCGCGCAGACCTGCTGCTTAGCGCCGGGCATTCAGAACAGGCCCTGCTGAACATCGTGCGCGACGGCGCAAGGGCAGGCCTCAAGGTACTGTTCACACTTCGTCACCCCACCCATCAGGGCACGTTCGGCGGCTCGGAAGACGAGCGCATCGCTCTCAACCAACGCGCACTGGCAGCCGGCGCGCACATCGTCGATGCTGAACTGGGCACACCTTGCGCCGATGCGCTGATCGCCGCCGGCGCCCCGGTCGTGCTGAGTCACCACGATTTCAGCGGCATGCCCGACGAAACCGAACTGACCGAACTGACAGTGCGCATGCGGGCGAGCGGCGCCGCGGCGCTGAAGCTGGTACCCACCGCGGCGACGCTCGCTGACGGTGCCCGCATGTTGCGGTGGGTGGAAGAACGCGCCGCCACCGATGCACCGAGAATCGGCTTTGCGATGGGCGCGGCCGGAGCGTCGAGCCGCATCCTGACCATCGCTTACGGGGCCCCGATCACCTATGCGAGCTTCGGCGCCAGCGTGGCTCCCGGTCAGGTCCCGATCGCGGAGTTGTTGGAAATTTACAAGGCGGCTGACCTCAATGCCGCTACGCGTGTATACGGGATCGTCGGCTCGCACGCATTGACCTCATTCTCGCCGTTCCTGCACAACCTGGGTTTTCACCCGCGCGGCACCAACGCCGTCTACGTACCGCTGCAAACCGAAAGTTTTGAAGACGCGCTGGACATTCTCGACACCCTGCGTATCGACGGGGTCAGTGTCACAACACCGTTCAAGGAAGAGGCGCTCGCAGCGGCAGACGGCGTCGACGACCGCAGTACCGCGTGCGGTGCATCCAACACCCTGCTGGTGCAGCGCGACGGGGCCGACCGCCGGCTGCACGCATTCAACACCGACTTCGACGGTGTGTTGCTGCCGATCCAGTCGCATCGCCCGATTGCCGGACTGAAAATCGCCATCATGGGCAATGGCGGCGCAGCCCGCGGGGCCGTGCAGGCGCTCAAGTCGGGCGGCGCATCGTTGACCCTGTTCTACCGCAACGCGGCACGCGGGCAGCCGGTCGCTGACGAGTTCGGCATTACCGGGGCGTTGCTGGCGGATATCGACGAGTCATTCGACGTCTACATAAACGCCACGACGCTCGGTACCGACGCTGGCGACCCCTCGCCCGTTCCCTCGGACGTATTCGCACGTAGCGATCAAATCGCTTTCGAAATGCTCTATCAGAATCCGAACTCACAATTCGTGCAGGACGCCGAAGCGGCGGGTGTGCGCATTATCCGAGGCGCGGAAATGCTGGTCGCACAAGGTACCGTGCAGTTCGAACATTTCACCGGCGCATTGCCGGGGCTGGATGAGTTCGCCGGTCATTTCGCCGCCGGGCAGCGACTGCGATTCTGATCGCAGTTGTACCGCCCGAGCTCCGGGCTGGCCGAACGAGGGCCGGCGCGTGGGGACCGGAGTTCCGGCGCAATGGTGTGACGTTCAGGCCCGGTTCAGTGAGCGTGTGTTGAGATGGTGCGCAACACCTCGGTTCGCTGGGAGCTTTGCCGATGCGCGCGACGCACTACCGGTTGGGAGAACTACTGGCGGTATTGGTTATCGTCACGCTGACAGCCGCCTGTCAGTCGATCGACGGTGAGCTCAAGGTCGGACAGTCGATCGCGCTGAACGCGACTGTCGTCACTGACGACTGCATGCCAGGTGCGGTGCCGCACGATTGCGAGCAGAAGGTCAGCCGCGAGCAGCGGATGCTGGCAGCGGGCTCTTACGACGCCGAGATCGATCTGACTGGCGCCGACGCGTTGACGTTGCGCGTGGCGACTCGTGAACGCGATGACGAGTTCTTGTTCTCGATCCCGGCAGGCGTGCAGCTGCCGCGCGAAAACGGTCGGTTTCAGCTGGCGTCAGTGGACATCGGGCAACCTTTTGACGTTGCCGGTGAAATCCAGACGGCGCGCAGCCGCACGCCGGTACGAGTGACCTACGAAGCGTGCCGATATCGGGTGGAGCGGCGCATCTGCCGACGCCCCGGCAAATCGCACCGCACGTCCCATGCCGGTCACCACGTCAAACATCACGGCAGAGGTGGGAAAGGTCGTCGCCATCGTCACTGTACGACCGAAACGCTCAGATTGCCCGGTGAACAACGGATCGAATATCAGGACGAAACCGTCATCAGCGACGTTGCGATGGCGCTACGCGCAACGCGTAGCCGCACCCGGGCGGCGCATTTCGATGGCACCAGGCGCAGCGTCCGCCGCATCGAACTGTATCGAGGCGTGTGCCGTTAGACCGGGTGCCGCTACATGCCTTCAATGAAGAAGCCGGCCATGACGGCCGGCTTCGCAGGTTCGCGATGGCTGCGGGCTCAGCCCGGCTGAAGCTTGCGCCGTCCGCCGTAAGACAGACCCACCCCGACCACGAACACTACCAGCGCAGTGAGATTGAGCTGCATATTCGTCAAACCGGTAATGTCGCTGCCCGGGAACGCTAACAGTCCGCCCGCAATGATAAGCGCGATACGGGCCGGCCATGCGAGTCCATTGCCGTCGAGCGATCCGATGAAGAACATGTGGCCTTGCAAACCGGCCGAGATCAACGTGATGCCGATGACCGTCATCCCGAACACCGTGACCACCTCCATCGTCGAGCCTTGCCCGATGAGGGCCGGATTCAGCACGAAGAAGAACGGCACGAAGTAGATGATCGAGCCAAGTCGCATCGCCTCCAGACCTGTCCTCAACGGATCGGCCTTCGCCACCGAAGCCGCCGCGTATGCGCCGATGGCGACCGGGGGGGTGATGAACGAAATCATGCCCCAGTACATCATGAACAGATGCACGGCCAGTTTATCGAGCCCGCCCTGCGTCAACGCTGGCGCGAGCGTCACGGCGAGGAACAGGTAGGCCGCGGTCACAGTCATGCCGATCCCGAGGATAAAGCTCGTCACCGCGCCCATCAGCAGCAGCATCAGCACCGAGTCGCCGGCGAGGTCGACCAGTTCATAGGTCAGGCTGCCGACTTTACCGGTCAGTGTCAGCGCACCGATGATGAGGCCGACACCAGCCAGCACCGCCATCAGTTCCGCAAACAGCAGACCGATGCCTTCGATGAACTTCCAGGCGTCTTTGATACCCCAGCGATGGACCTTCGAGATCTGGTTGATCACGAGCAGAACCGCGGTCGCGTAGTACGGCGCCTGAGCCTCGCGCTGCATGTAGAGCAGCATGACTATGAGCATCACGAACACGAAAACGAAGTACCAGCCTTCCCTCAGCACCTGACTGACCGGCGGCAGTTCTTCGGCCGGGAGGCCTTTCAAGCCATTACGTGCGGCGTACGCATCGATCTGCATGAAGAGACCAAGGTAGTAAAGGATCGACGGGAAGGCCGCAGCGATGATGATCTCTGCGTACGAGATCTCGAGAAAAGTCGCCATGACAAACGCCGTAGCGCCCATGACCGGCGGCATCAATACCCCGCCAGTGGAGGCGCAGGCTTCCACGCCGCCGGCGTAAGCCGGGCGGAAACCGACCCGCTTCATCGCGGGGATCGACATGACCCCAGTCGTCAGCACGTTCGTGATGACGCTGCCGGACATCGAGCCCATGAGGCCCGAAGCGAAGATGGCAACCTTGGCTGGCCCGCCGCGACGCTTGCCGAGCAGCGCGAACGCGAGGTTCAGGAAAAACGCCCCGCCTCCGGTGTACTGCAGCGCAACCCCGAACACCAGGAATCCGACGACCAGGTTCGCGAACGCGTTCATCGGAATCCCGAGCATGCTCTCGGTTCCGAACATGTGGAAGCCGATCGTGACTTCCGAGGCGACCGGTATGCCTTCCAGGAAACCCGGCGCGTAGTCGGTGTAGATCGGATAGATGGAAACGATCAGGCAGATGACAAATATGGCGTTCCCGCCGGCGCGCCGGGTCGCCTCCATGACGAGCGCCCACAACACGAATGCGAGGTACTTGGCGTGCTCGGGCGCGTCGTACTCCCACCCGACGTCCAGAATCTCTCCGCCTTGCAGCGTGAAATACCCGGGCACTCCGAAAGCGAGCGCAGCCAGGATTACGTCGAAGATGGGCACCCGGTGCCGGTCACTCTTGCGCAATGCGTAGGGAAGCGCGAACAGAATGGTCATCACGATCAGCATCGCGAGGTTGCCGGTCGTGCCGAAGTCTGGCGCGATACCGCTCAGCTGCACGCCCATCGTGGCTGGAATCGACAGCGCCAATGCCGGCAGCAGGATGTCAAACCAGGACACCCACCCACCATCAGCGTTCTCGGTCGGATAGATGAGAAACGGCAGCGGCAACAGCACCGCGATCATGAAATAAAAGTATTCGGTCTCCAGGGGGACGTAAGAGTCGAGTTCGTTGCCGACCCCGAAAATCACGTATATGGAAACCAGCACCGAAGCGGAAGCTGCCATTCCCAGCCATGCATTGCCGATCAAGGGCAATGTGCGATAGCGGGAGGATTCCTGCTTCGGGGCCTCAGTTTGTTCGACCGTATCGGTATCGCTCATGTGCAGTCAGCCCGGGCGCAAATGTGCCTTGCTGTCGTGCAAGGCAGAGGTTCAAGGAAGGTGGCATCGCAAGCAAAAAAAGGCCGGCTGCCCAACAATCAAATGCGGACAACCGGCCTTGTCAGCTTGCCGTTGGCGGAGAAGCCGTTACCGCCCCGGCTGGCCGCAGGTCTTGCGCGCCAGCCGGCCGGCAATGGTCAGGCTTATTCCCAGGACGGGAACGGTGCCGACAGTCCAGCTCCTTCAAGCGCCGCAACGCGTGCTTTCATCCAGCCTTTCGAGAAGTCGTCATCCGACGCGCCCTCGTTGGCGGCTTTGTAGGCCTTCCACGTCTTTGCGAGGAGTGCCTGGCGCTGCTTCAGGCTTTCGTTGTGAGCATCATGCTCGGCCGTCCAGACGCCTTTTTCCTTGTAGAACTTGATCGCACCGGGGTGATACGGGAAAACCCAGCTGAAGTTCTGGCGGCTCAGCTGGTATCCGCTCATGCTGGGACCCGCGTCCTTGATGGCTTCGTAGTTGTCCATCACGGCTTTGGTCAGGCCATACGCGAGGTCATCGCTGGCAGCCGGCGTGGAGACAAAGATCGGATACGGCTGGGAGTTGCCTTCATACGGCACTTTGCCCTGACCGTTCTTCTCGAGATCGATACCGACGGAAACCATCGCCGGGCTCCACCACGGAGCAACGGCCTGTGCGCGGGCCCAGGCGTCTTTGTCCGAATGCGGGAACGAGGTCCAGAACAAACCGCGCGGTGAGGCGGCCAGCTTGTTGTATGCACCCGACACGGTGGAACCGAACGTCGCGTCAGCCTGACCGTTGATCACGGCTTCCGCCGACTGTTTCCAGCCCGGCACGACAACCTTCTTAACGTCGGCCCAGGTGAGACCACCCTGCGCGAGGTGAGCGCCGGCGTTCAGGTTGAGCGCCGGGGAACCACGCACCCACGTTACGCGCTTGCCTTTGAGGTCGGCGGCGGACTTGACGCCGGCGTCACCGGCCACGACCAGCGAGTAGCCGTTGTCGCCGATGTTGTTGAAGAAGTTGTAGAGCTCCATCGGGCCCCATTTCTTCGTGCCGAAGAAGTGCGTGCCCTCGGCAGCCATATAAGACGCGATACCACAGGCGCAAAGCGGCGTTTGGCCGCTGCGCAGGGGCACCATGCGCGACACGTCGTTCTTGCCAGGGATAATGCGCAAGCCGGTGCCGTAGCTCTTTTGCAGCATCTGGCCGAGACCGACCGACTGCGCGTAGCCCGACGAGGTCGTACCATACGCCGTCCACGATATCTGTTTCGGCAGATTGACGTCAGCCGCGGACACCGCGACCGAGCCGGCTGCCAGCGCGACAGCAGCTGACGCGGTGAGCCCAAGTTTGCGAAGCTTCATGCGAGACTTCCTCCTGATGATCTTTAGAGTTCTGCTGGATATAGCTCCCGGTTAGAGGATCGCACCAGAACTGCGAGATCGCAACTTGGTCGGGGCGTCAGACACGGCCCTCGCTCTACCGCCTGATGCTCACCCCGGTGCGAATGACACCAGCGCCCTGAGTTCGATGCTCTGCCGCGGCGCCGCGCCCTTATTCGCCGCTTCGTTGACGAACGCCGCGTGGGCATTGAAACGGGCCCGACCGTCAATCGCCGAGTCGTATACCTTGATGAGAATTGCCTCGTCACGCCGAGCGCGTGAGAAGTAATACCAGCGCTGCCGGTCGCTGAATTTCACCTGGTAGATCTCGCCGGTGCGATCCGGGTACACGAGGTTCGTGGCGACCAGATCGGTCGGTTCGAGCGAACGCGCATCAGCAAATGCCAGCGGCGTGGTTTCCACCGGGCCGGCGATGGATCGCCAGACGTTGATGATCGCAAACCGGTGCGGTTGCCAACGCGCCGCCTCGTCTGGCGGCAGCAGATCGGTCAGGCGTTGTGGGCCGGACTTCTCCGTGTAGTCGTTATGCACGTAGTGCACCGGCTCGCGCCGGCCCCCGGCCGCGCGCGTCCCGGCGTCCTCGATCCGGACCGTATGGTCGAAAAAATGCACGCGGGTTGCGCCGGTACGTGCGCGTAGCAGTGCTTCGGCCTCGGGGTAGTAGACGCCACGCACTTCTTCATCATCGGTGAAGTCTCTGACCGTGGTCGGGTGCCCATGCAATTCGAAGCCAAAGTCGTCGAGCCGCGGCGTCTCGGTCAGTTCCCTGGCATCGTGAATCCGAATCTGCCGCTCGGAAAACGTGTTCGAGCGACGCATGACCGGATCTTCTGGAGTCGGCATGAACACGTTCGGTTTCGGTTCGTCTGCGGACAGTTCGAGGAACTTGAGCCGTCCGGTGACCGCACCGGGTTCACTCGCGTGCGTCGGAAGTTGCAACACGGCGCTCATGACTTGGCCTCCGGGGATTGTGTGGACGTCTCACCACGATTGGAGCCGTGCTCCAACTCAAACAAGAGCCGCTCGCGAGTCGTACCGAGATCGGCTGCCTCGCGCGCACTCATGCGCTGCACGTAGGCAATTGCCCGCTCGCGCTCGCGGGCGGCCTCGAACCGGCGGTAGCCGGAGGCGATGAGCCGAAGCGGCCATCGCCATAGCGAGCCGGAATGGTCAGCGGGTGCGACAGAAGTTCTGGCTGAACTGATCGTCATCATCGTGATTACTCCTACGTAACTTGCGTAATGAGCAAAGTCGAGAAGGCAATGACATCTGGCTTTGCGTGTAGCTAGTTATATGAATTGCCGTCTGAGCGAAAAAGATGACAAGATGCACAAGACATTTGCGTTTTCCGCAACGAGCAACTTAACCAGGCCGTAACGGTCGCGCCCGCCCGCCGGGTCTTCAGGTATCCGGGTGGGGAAGGACTTACCCGGATAACGCACCTCAGAGACAAAGATGGCAGAGTCACGCTGGAAAACGCCGGGTGGAAAAACCCCGGTGGAGAATCTGGTCGCGATTCAGATGTTCGCGGATGTCGCGCGGAGCGCTTCGTTCTCGGCCACTGCGCGCACCCTTCATCTGGCCACTTCGTCGGTGACCCGCCAGATCGACGCGCTCGAGGCGAGCCTGGGTGTCCGGCTGCTGAACCGGTCGACGCGACGCCTCGGCTTGACCGAGGCCGGGCGCCTCTACCTGGAACACGCGCAGCGCATCCTGACGAGCGTCGAAGACGGGCGCACGGCAGTCACAGAACTGGATGCCGAACCACGCGGCACGTTGCGCGTCAGCGCGCCGGTCGTCTTCGGGCGGATGCATATCGCGCCCCGCGTCACCGACTTCCTGGCTGCCTACCCGGAACTCAAGCTGGAGCTGTCACTGAGCGACCAGGTGGTCGATCTGGTCGAAGACGCCGTAGACGTTGCCATCCGCATCGCCGCATTACCCGACTCGAGTCTCATCGCGAGACAGCTCGTGCCGCTGAAACGCCTCATCTGCGCGAGCCCCGCATATCTGCGCCGGCACGGTACGCCGGTGCGGCCCGAACAACTGGCCGGACATGCCTGCCTGACCTTCAGGCATAACGTGTTTGGCGATATCTGGCGGGCCGGCGCGCGCATCTGGAAGCTCGGGCGTACCGGCGAACCGACCGTGGAGGTGCCGGTCGCGGGCCCGCTTGAGACGAACAACGCCGACGTGTTGCTGCAGGCTGCACGCGATGGCCTCGGACTCGTGCTGATCCCCGCCTGGATGGTCAGCGACTGTTTTGGCGACTGCGGACTGGTACGCGTGCTGGACGAATATCACATCGGTCCTGACGACAGCCAGCCAGCCGTCTACGCGGTCTATTCGAGTGCGCGCTACCTGTCACCGAAGATCCGGGCGTTCATCGACTTCTTCCACGGCGCGCTCGCAGGGCTTACCGAGCCGCCCACGCTGAACGACTGCGGTTGAGCGCTTGCGGCGATCAATAGCATGAGAGTCGGCCAGTGGCGGCGACGTGCGGGCGTCAGTCGGTGCACAATCGCCGCGCAGCCTCGCGACGCAGGATGTACAGCCCGCTGGCCGCGATGATCGCAGCGCCGACGAGCGTCCAGGACTCCGGGAGGTCGCCAAAGATCAGGAAACCGAGCAGCGATGCCCACACCAGGCCCAGATAGTTGAACGGCGCGACCACACTGACCGGGGCCCGCGAAACGGCTTCTATCAGCGCCAGTTGGCCTGCCGCACCGAGCAGACCCGTCATCAACAGCAGGATGAAGCCGGGCACATCCGGTGGCACCCAAATCCACGGCACGTAAGCGCTGCTCAGCACTGCGCCGACGACGGCTGTGTAGAGCAGGGTCGTCATCGGCGCGTCTACGCCGGTCAGCTTGCGCGTGAAGATCTGATAGAACGCAAACGACAGCGCCGCCAGCATCGGCAGCACGGCCACTGACTGAAAGATGTCGGGACCAGGTCGGATAATGATCATCGCGCCAGCGAACCCGACACAGACCGCAGACCAGCGACGCAAGCCAACCTGCTCGCCGAGCAGGGGTACCGAGAGGGCCGTCACGAACAATGGACCGCAGAATACGATCGCGCTCGCCTCGACCAGGGGCATCGTGCGAATGGCGAGAAAGAACGCGAGATTGGCGCCCAGCATGCAGGCCGCACGCAGCAGCTGCAGACCGGGCCGGCGCGAGGTCAGGCCGGCGCGTCCGCGCGGTGCGAGCAGTATCAGTACGAACAGGAAGTGAAAGGTGAACCGCGCCCAGACGACCTGTCCGACCGGATAGTACGAAGTCAGCAGCTTGGCGGTGGCATCCAGGGCGACGAACAGCGCCGTCGCCGCCACCATCCACAGGATGCCGGCCGTGCGCGCCGAGCCATCCGCCGCCTCAGCCAACCTCGGCGACGACACTTCGCAACGCGCCGGGGCCGCTCAATCTTCGATTTGCTCGATGGCGAACTCGGGGCAGTTATCCATGCAGAGCCGGGCCTTCTCGACCAGCTCCGGCGGAACCTCACCGTCGTTCAACGCCGTGGCAAGCCCATAGTCGTCCACGTCGAACATGTCCGGTGCAAGCGACATGCACCGGTTGTGCCCCTGACACAGGTCGGGATTTACGCGAACTTTCATACAGGCCGTGTCAGCCCGGTCGACCAGCTTGCCGGACGGACCTCACCAGCCGTCCATCGCGGCTTTGAAATCCTGCACGGTTACCGCGCGCACGACGTTCAAGTCCGGATCCATGATGTCGTAGATGTGGTCCTGGTCAGAGCGCAGGCTGAAGAAGATGACTCCACCGACAGAGCCGCCGCCTTCGATATGCGCGTGCCCGCCGTGGCTCATCGTGTATTCGCCGGCAGTGCGAACCTTCTTGACGACCGTGCCATCGTCGTGCACCTCCGTCATGTGATGCTCGCCTTCGAGCACCACGGAGGCGACCGGCCCGTGATGACGGTGATAGAAGCATTCGCCGTCGGGCTCGAAGCGCAGCATCATCTCGACGGTACGCCTTTTTACATCGACATCGAGAATGCGATAGTCGAATCCTTCGTAGTCACCAAACGGCTTCCACGCGATATCGCGGTCCGTGACGGGAAACCGCTCCGCGTTCGCTTGCGCGCTCATAACAACACCCCAGTTAGCAGCAACCCCGCGAACTTAGCATTCCCGGCACGCCGTTGAAAAACACCCGGCCGGAAAGAAACGCGTCGCGACGCTGCGGTCAAGGGCATTTGCGTACTGCTTGACGGTCCCGCCAACGGGCCGTCGTTGCGCCGCCCGGCATGTATGAGGCATGTATGGCTAGAGCAACCGGGCGTGCTGATGCAGCAGTTCCGCCAGCCGCACAGTTGCCGGGCCCGCGGTCGAACGATCGGTAAACACCAGATGCAAGTCCACGCGCCGGCGCCCGCCTTCAGCCAACCTGAGCTCGCGAAGCCGGCCGTTTAGCAGATGTGCGGCCACGTAGGGCTCCGGCAGCCACGCGTATGCCAGCCCCAGATCGAGCGCTTCGAGCGAGTTGCGGAAGTGGCTTACGGTCAGGCGCTGCTGCGGCTCCAGCCAGCCCGCATCCCGACGCCGGTATGCGCCGGAATCCCGAACGACCACCTGGCGGTAGCGGTTCAGTTCGTCAACGCCAACCGGCACCTTGGATCGACTGAGTGGATGGTCGGGTGCTGCGACCGGCACAAACGGAACACTGACCAGGTGATCGCCCAGCAGCCCGGGCGGAATGTGCGCCACGACGGCCAGATCCACGGCCCGGCGCACGAGCAGATCTTCGGCACCGCTTAGCACCTCATCGTAAACCTCGATCCTGGGGACCTTGAGTTCGCGCTCCAAATCCCGCACCGCGGCGAGCACTTGCCGCGGCGGAAACACGGCGTCCGATACCAGTCGGACCTCGGGTTCGTGGCCGGCAGCGAGCTCTCCAGCCGCCTCCGCTATACGTCCAGCCTGCCGCAACAATCCACGGGCCTGCTGTACCAGCACCCGTCCGGCATCCGTCGGCGCCGCGCCTCGCCCGTTCGGTGCCACCAGGGTCACCCCCAGCTGGACCTCGAGGCGGCGCACCGCGTGCGACACGGTCGACTGGCTCTTGCCGATCTGCTCGGCCGCGGCGCCAAATCCACCGTACTCCACGACCGCGACGAACGCGCGCCACTGCTCAAGCGTCACGCCCTTTGGGGTCGCTGCACGCCCGACCATCTCATCGATTTTATCGATGGTTTTCATCGAATTTCAGGTCTTTCAAATCAACGTTTTGATGCATCATAGCCAACATCTGAAGCGAAGACCTGCGCAATGGAGGCTCGAAACATGATCAAGGGGCTACATCACAACGCCTACCGCTGCCGCGACTCCGAGGAGACCCGGCAGTTCTACGAGGACTTTCTCGGTTTACCGCTGGCTGAGGCCTTTCCGATCAGGACGACTCTGACAGGGCGGCAAACATCAGTGCTGCATTCGTTCTACGAGATGGGTGACGGTTCGTTCCTCGCGTTCTTCGAAGCACCCGACCGGCCATTCGACTTCAAGGAACAGCACGACTTCGATCTGCACATCGCGCTGGAGGTGGACGACGCATACCTGGACGCCATGTTCGAGAAAGGCAAGGCCGCAGGTGTTCACACGCGCGGTATTTCCGATCACGGCTTCTGCCGCTCGATCTACTTTCGGGACCCCAATGGCTACGTGATCGAACTGGCCGCCCCGGCCGCCGGCGCAAAAGACACCGACAAAGAAAAGCACCAGCGCTCCGCACGCGAAACGGTGGCGCAGTGGCAGGCTGAAAAGGCTCCCGAGAACGCGACCGCAGCCGGCGGCTGACGCACGCACCGGTCCACTTCCGCAAGCCGTCCTGCGGACACCTGATGCCGGGCCCGGAGGCCGGCATCAGGACGCTGCTGCTACATGTTCACGCCCAGCGCGGAAGCGAGTTCGGGGAACGAATCGACGATGAAGTCGTGCTGCGGATTCGGTGTGGGATCCGGCGGACCCGCGGGCCCCCATTCGTCGGGGCGCCGCACAAACGCCGTATTGAAACCACACGCCTTGGCGGCGTCGAGATCGAAGTTGTGGCACGCCACCATGCAGATCTCGCTCGGGTCCAGCTGCAGATAATGCGCAGCCGTGTGGTACGACTCCGGCAACACCTTGTACTTGCCTATCGCCTCACAGGAGATGACGGCATCCCACGACAGCCCGTTGCGGCGGGCCGTATCGATGACGATGCGGAAGCTCAGGATCGTGAACGATGCACAGATGTAGTGCTCGCGCAGTTTCGGCAGCGTGCCGGGAAAGTCGGGCCAGCATTGCAGGCCGTGAACGGCATCCCACCAGATCGCACGTCGGTCCGCGTCGGTGAACACTTCCAGATCGTGACTCCGGAGCACCTCGTCCAGCGTACTGCGGTGTGAACCGTCGAAGTTGTAGCCCGGCGGCTCGTGCTCGCCGAGGTTCAGCATCTTGCCCAGCGAACCCTTGCGTAACTCATTGGCGAGTTGTGACCAGTCACGTTCCACGCCGTGCCTCGCGCCAGCACTCGCGAGCGCGTCACGAAACCCGCTGTGCCAGTCCAAAATGGTGCCGCCCGTGTCGAATGTCAGCGCCTTGATATGGGACGTACTCATCGCTGTTTGCACCATGCCGATCCAACTTTCGAAGCACTATAACAACGGAGCGCAGAGCCAGCACGTGCGCCGCTAAACTCGCTTTCCGGTGCCTTGCCTGTCAGGCATCAATAGCATCGATGCGGATGAGGACGAGTTGATGGTCACGCTCGGTGTCGTCGGCATAACCGGTCTGCCGGTGGCGCTCGCGTGGCGCGGCATTCGTACGCTGCGAATCGACAACGCACTACAGGGTGTGATGCTTGAAACCGCCAAGACGAGGTCACTCAGGTTCGTCAGCCTGTTGCAGCGTGCCGCGCTCGGGATCGCCGGCTACTCCCCATGGCTCGTGAACTACGGGCCAAACCGCGTATCGTTAGCGCATCGGGAAAGCGCGCACGTGGTCGTAGCGCCAGCAACCAGACCGGGAAATACGAGATGAACTACCAGAATCCTGATGCGATCGTTTCCACCGAGTGGCTGGCGGCCAACCTGTCGTCGCCAGACGTGGTCGTGGTTGACGGTACTTCGCATTTGCCGACAACCGGGCGCAACGCCGCCGCCGAGTTCGCGGAAAAGCATATCCCCGGTGCAAGGCTGTTCCGATTCGCGGAGATTAGCGACCCCGACCATCCGGTCGGCAACATGCTGCCATCGCCGGAGCGCTTCGCCGAGAAGGTCGGAGCACTCGGCATCGGGAATGGCACGCGGGTGGTCGCCTACGATGTGTACGGGCTGCACAGCGCGGCACGCGTATGGTGGATGTTCCGCGCGTTTGGCCATGACAACGTCGCTGTACTGAGCGGTGGCTTACCGAAATGGGAAACGGAAGGTCGCCCGGTGACGAACGCGGAAGCGGACGTGGTTCCGGCGCGCTTTGCAGCCGGCTTCCGACCAGAGCTGGTACGCAGCGTGGAGGACATGTTGCAAAACATCGACCAGGGCACGGAGCAGGTCATGGATGCACGTGCGGCCGGAAGGTTCACTGGTGAAGATCCGGAACCTCGGGCAGGCATGCGTTCCGGGCATATCCCCGGCAGCGTGAGCTTGCCGTTTGGCCAGCTGCTCGACGCCGATGGTGTTTACCTGCCGCCCGATGAACTTGCCGCCGTATTCGCCGGCACCGGCGTCAGTCTGGAGGCGCCCATCACGACTTCGTGTGGCTCAGGGGTTACGGCATGCGTAATTGCGCTCGGTGCGCATCTGTTGGGCAAGCATGACGTCGCCGTCTACGACGGCTCCTGGTCAGAGTGGGGAGGCCGTCAGGATACTCCGGTAGCGACGGGTTCCTGACCGCGCCCGGCGAGCCACTTGGCACGCATCCTGAGCATTGAAGGCTCCTGGGTCACGTCCGGAAGCTCGTCGGCCTCCAGCCACTTAAGAGCCAGCGATTCACTCGATACGACGAATGTGTCCGTCGCCGCCCGGAGCAGAAATCTGACGTCGTAGTGGTAGTGCTGAGGTTCGGAGGCTCGCGCCGGTATCACATGCCGGTCCAGATCAAATATCGCATCGTCGACGGCGGTGACCTTGAGACCGGACTCTTCTTCCGCCTCGCGCACCGCGACTGCGAGCGTGTCGGGATCCCCGTCGCTATGGCCACCCAGCTGAATCCACATGTTGAGCTTGCGATGATGTGTCAACAGCACGCGCCGGCCCGATGGATCCAGCAGCCAGGCAGAGCCGGTGATGTGTCCGACCCGGCATGTGCGCTCGAAGCAGTCTGCATGTTGGACGATGAACTCGTCGAAATCGGCTGCTACTGCCTGCTCGGCGGGAAAGCGCCTGACGTAGTCGGCCAGGCGCGCGCGCAGCTGGTTACGATGCATCGAGTGGCTGGTCTCGAGGTTTACATGAACAACGTATCGGCCTGATGCCCCAGCAGGTAGCGGCCCACGTTTTCGAAGTTCGTCGCGCGTCCTTGCACCTGTTGCGATACGGCGTGCATGTCGCGGAAACGCCTCTCGAACGGCAATGCAGAGAAGATGGCGGATGACCCGGCCATCCGGTGAACGGCGTAGACCACTTCGGCGCTCTTGCGTATTGCCCACGTGGTAGCCAACCGTATCTGCGCGCGCTGGTCGATAGACAAAGGCTCGCCAACTTCAACGCCATCCCAGACTTCCAGCAACGTATTGCGCTGAAATGCACGGGCACTCGCATGTTGTGCTTCGAGTTCTGCGAGTTCAGTCTGAAATACCGGGCTGTCACGCAGCGAAGAGCGCGCCCCGCGCGCAGTCTTGTGGGTCGCCAGTGCGCGCAGGTCGTCCAACGCACCGCGGGCGACACCGAGCGCCACGCCCGAGAAAGACCCGGCGTACACGTTGGTGGTCGGAAATCGATAGAGCGGCGCATCGTATTGCCGGCTCTCGAGCGTCTCGCGATCCAGCGTGAGCACCTCGTCTACGAAAAGTCCGTCGATCCGATAACCTTCGCTGCGCGTACCGCGCAAACCCATAACGTGCCAGTCATCCAGCATGGCCACCTGTTCGCGTCGAAACAACGCCGTGGTCAGCTGAGGCTTTCCGCTCTTGCCCAGAACGGCCGCGCCGTGTTCGTCGACCACCTTACAGTGCGCACCGATCCAGGTGGCGTGGTAACTACCGCTCGCGAACTTCCATTCGCCCGTGACCCGGTACCCCCCGGATACCGGTACCGCCTGACCCTGCGCGCCAGCGCCCCACGCCAGCACAGCGTGGTCGGGACCGAAGACCTCTGCAGCCGCGTCACGGTGCATGAAGGCTGCCGACATGCCGCAGCCGAACGCCTGCCCCAGACACCAGGCCGTGCTGGCATCAGCGGCCGCCACGCACTCCGTCACCTGCGCTAGTTCAGGGGGTGAGAGTTCTTCACCTGATAGCCACCGCGGTAATGTCAGGCGAAATAGTCGAGCCCGGTGCAACGCCGCTAACAGATCGTCAGTCAGTGCGCGGCCCGCTTCGATCGCATCACCGGCCTGGGCGATGTCGGCGGCCAGTGCGCGCGCGCGGTCAAGCGCGGTCGAATCAATTTCGCGAATCGGCTCAGCAGACATACAGGGTCACCCCGAGAAGGCGTCGTTGTCGCGCACGTAGTTGCTCAGACTTTGCTCCGGATTCCGGTTTACCAGCGGACGGCCGTACATCGGATGCGACAGACTCCGAACCTCGTGCTCCACCTCGAACAGCCGCTCACCGGAATCCGGGTCGACGATGTGGTTGAAGCGGTATTGCGCCTGATTGGATTCTTCGGCGATGAGGCCGCGTTCATCCAACCACTCGTGCGGCCCCGAAAAGTCGGCAAGGTAGATCGCGATGTGATGCCCGTCGAAGTCGGGCTGCGGGGCATCGGTCTCGCGAAACTCCAACGTCTGTTCAAACCCGATTCTGACGCGTGCCAGTTCACCGTTGTTGCCGCTCACGTGCTCGGCGGGTGCAGCCAGCACCCGCTCGTAGAACCGGGCGATACCCGGCGTGGTCCCGAGCGGCACTTCGAACTGCACGTAGGGCATGCCGAGGGCCATTCTTCCGAACGCGCCACGTTCATGTACTTCCAGGCGGTTCCCCCACGGACTGGTCACGTCCAGCCGTCCGTTGACACGCTGCCACGCGAGCTGAGTTTCCGCGAGCTTCTCCGATACCGCTTCCAGGCGCTTTTCGAGAGTTTGCAGCGACGGCACCACAAGGCCCACAACACCGCGCACGACCTGCGGCTCGCCAACTGGCAGATGGAACTGCTGGCGACCGAGATTGACCCACATGTTACGCATGCCGAAGTCGACGTAGGGATCGCGCGTAAAGCCCATGCCCGATATGTAGAACAGATGAGCCTGCGACTGGTCCGGGATCAGCGTGTTGACGTGCTCCAGAGTAATGATATTCCCGACGTCCTCAGCACTGCGGTCGAACTGTCGCGTCATTGCGTGCATACCGGGTGACAAATCGGAGACCGTTGTTTTTACCGGAGACCCGCGTATAAGTCCAACGTCGACCCGGCAGGCAGGGTCAACCCGCCGCAGACGACGGAGGAGCCTAGATGGGCCAGGCGAAAGACATTCAGTCAGCGCTCCGGGCGATCGGTAATCCGGAAATCGCCGCACATTCCAGTCGTTTCTTCAAGTCCGGGCCGGGCGAGTACGCAGAGGGCGACCGGTTCCTCGGTGTGCGCGTGCCGGAGGTTCGTGCGCTCATACGACAACACCGGCAAATCCGGCTACACGAACTGCGCACCCTCATCCGATCGAAATGGCATGAGGAACGCCTGTTTGCCGTCTTGTGGTTGAACGAGCACTGCAAGCGGGCCGGCCCGGAGGACCTGCAGACAAGCTTCGAGTTCTACCTCCGCGAACGCGAGCACGTAAACAACTGGGATCTGGTGGACGGTTCCGCCCCAGGCATCGTAGGACGCTGGTTGTTTCCGCGGGACCGAAGCATGCTCTACGACTTCGTACGCGCCGAGTCGTTGTGGGACCGACGCATCGCCATTCTGAGCACGCTGCACTTCATCAAGGCCGGTGACCTCGACGATACCTTCGCGCTGTCGGCACTGTTGTTGGACGACAACCAGGATCTGATGCACAAGGCGGCAGGATGGATGCTGCGCGAAGCGGGGAAACGCGACCGTGCGAGATTGGACGACTTTCTCGGCGCGAAGCTCAACGATATGCCGCGCACGATGCTGCGCTACGCGATTGAGAAACACCCCGAAGCGGAACGCCAGGCCTGGCTGCGGGGATCTTGAACGAGCAGCCGTGCGGCTTACCTGAACGTCCAGCACCTCCTGTTGCGTTGCCGCCGGTTGGCACTGCGGTAATATCCGGCCATCCGTAAACGTCCGGGCAAATCCATGCACTCTCCATCCGCTTTCGACCGAATCAATCTCGGCCTGCACATGAGTCCGCCGAATCAAACGGCGCCCCAGTTCGAGACGGGTGTCTGGGCGGAACGGAACGGCTTCGATTCACTCTATCTACCCGACGGCATGGGCCGGATGGACGCGTTTACGATGGGGGCCGGGCTGGCACCACAAACCAGCACGATTCGCCTTTGCCTTGGCATCGTGCCGGTGTTTACGCGTCCGGCGGCGGTCATTGCGACATCGGCCATGACGCTCAGTCATCTCGCACCGGACCGCTTTGTTCTGGGTCTCGGTGCTTCCAGCCATACGATGGTGGACCGTTGGTATGGCACGCCGTTCGAGCGTCCGTTGACGCGGGTACGGGAGACGACGCAACTCGTCAAATCGATTCTCGCCGGGGAGCGCACCAACTTCGACGGACGCACTATTCGCAGCCACAGCTTTCGCCTCGGTATTCAGCCGCAGGGCAACATTCCCATTCATCTGGCGGCGCTGAAACCGAAGATGTTGGAGTTGGCCGGAGAGATGGCAGACGGTGTGATCCTGAACCTCGTGCCGCTCGAGTTGGTACCGCAGATGCTCGAGCACATCGACACGGGTGCGAAGCGATCCGGGCGACGTGTAGAAGATCTGGATGTCGCCGTCTATCTGTATGCGTTCGCAACGGACGCAATCGAAACCGCAGAGCGCGAGATGGCCAATATCGCAGCCGGGTACTTTTCCACACCGGTCTACAACAACTTTCTCGATTGGATGGGTTATCCGGTCGAGGCGAAGCAGATCATCGATGGATTTGCCGAGCGTGACCGCAACAAAACACTCAACGCATTCTCATCCGAGGTGCTGCACAAGCTCGGCATCATCGGTTCAGCTGAGGAGTGCCGCAGCCGAATCGTCGAATATGCCAACGCCGGCATCACGACGCCCGTGATAGCAGCCGCGGCGGCCGATCCCGGTATTTACCGTTCGACCCTGGACGCGCTCGCCCGACCTGCAAGAGACAGTTAGTCAGGCGACAGGTCGAGGTCAGCGTAGTAACGGAAGATGCCATGTTCATTGAACGGCAGACGTCGCTCCGAGGCCAGGTACGCCGCGAGATTCGGTCGGGTAGCGACGCGCGCCTGCAGGGCCAGGCAATGCGGAATCGAGGCCCGCGTGACCGCCATGGCTTTCGGAAAAGCGTACTGGAGACCGCAGAGCACCTGAAAGAGCGCGATATCAGCGATGCCATCGTGCCCGCCGACCAGGGATCCGCCGCCGTTGCGCAACAGATCTTCGAAGTAGCCAAGCCGCTGCTGCAGACGGCCGTTGACGAAGGCACGCGCCGCGTCGATCGCTTGCGCGCGCTGTTCCTCGAACGTCAGCTTAACGGTGACCGGATGATGGGTATCGTGCGCCTCGTCGACCACATCCAGGATCGTCAGCAGATGCTGGCGGATATCGACCCGCGCTTTCGGATCGGCTGGCATCGCACCGGCGAGATCGGCGACATATTCACAGACGACTGCCGTTTGCGCGACCACTTGCCCATCGTGCACCACGGCTGGCGGTGCGAATGGGCACGGCGCCCCGACGGCACCAGAGCGAAGACGCTCAATGGCGGCAAACCCACCCCCATCTGACTCCGGCAACCGCGCGACGTCGACGTAGTCGAGGCCGGCGTCCTCCATGATAAGGCGTACGAATTCGCCTCGCCCTTGCAACACCGGCCAGTAGTAGAGTTCCAGCATCAGGGGTCTCCGTTAAGCGTTGATGTCGAGGCAGCAACCGCCGACGTCGAGCGACGCGCCGCCCCAACCCGGGCGAATCGGCAGCGGCGCTGTAACACAGAGTGCGTAGGTCGAGCAGCGCGGTCGCCAGTCAGTCAAACGCGATTTGCACCTTTAGCGACTGCTCACGATCGCCCGCGATCTCGAAAGCGCTGCGTGCTTCATTGAGCGCGTAGGTACCGGTCAGGAGCGGCCGCACGTCGATGAGACCTTTGCTCATCAGTTCGACGGCCCAGTCAAACTCCTCATGGAAACGAAACGTCCCGCGGAGGTCGATTTCTTTTGCGACGACGACATTCATCGGCAATGCCACGGCGTCACCACCGAGGCCTACCTGCACGAACACGCCGCGCGGTCGGATGACCGGCAGCGCGCTGCAGATAGCAGGTTCGGTGCCTGATGCTTCGAATACGACGTCGAAGTAGCCTTTGTGCAACGCGAACTCGGCCAGCCCGTCAGCAAGCCGCGCGACGTTGACCGTGCGGTCGGCTCCTGCGGCAGCGGCGTGTTCGAGTGCCGCATCGGCGAGGTCGGTCGCAACAATTTCCGCGGCCCCGGCCCGCCGCGCGACAGCTATGGTCAATACCCCGATCGGCCCACAACCGCAGACCAGCACCCGCGCACCGAGCATGTCACCAGCACGGCGTACGGCATGCAGGGCTACCGACAGGGGTTCTGCCATGGCGAGTTGTGCACAATCGAGCGGCGAAGCCGGCGCGCTCACGCATTGCTCCGCCGTCGCCACGACGACCTCTGCGAACGCTCCTTGTACATGAGGAAAGCGCATCGCCGAGCCGTAGAAACGCATGTCGAGGCAGTGATTGGCATCACCCTTCAGGCAGTAGTGACAATCACCGCAAGGTCGACTCGGGTTGATAGCGACGGGCGTACCGACGGAAAGATCGTCCACGTCTGCGCCCACCGCCTCTACGAGCCCGGCGACTTCATGACCGAGGATCATTGGCTCGCGCAGGCGTACGGCCCCGAAGCCGCCGTGATGATAATAGTGAAGGTCTGACCCGCAGACGCCGCCACGTTGAACGGCTACCCGCACCTCACCCTTCTGGAGCTGTGGTGCCTCCAGCTCATCGATCCGTAGATCGCGCGGCGCATGGATGACAAGTGCGCGCATCGGGGTTGTCCGCATCTTTGTTGTTCGGCAGCACCCATGGTTGCACGGGTGCTACACGCTTACGGGTCCGGTCCGCCGGGCGACGCTGTCGATCAGGCAGCGTGGGCCGCGTCTCCGGCGAAGTTCAGCAGCGCCCCGTCGGCATCGAACTCGGCCGCAAAGGGCTCGCCGATCACCTCCATGTTCGGGTGCGCTTCCACCTGATCACGCATCGTCTCGGTCATCCAGATGTCGGCCAGTTCCAGTGTGTTGCGCGCACGTACAATCCTGGCTTCCGGTGCGTCGACCCGCGCGCATCCGCGCAGCGCCACGGCGATAGCCTGTTGGTCCGTGTCTGCCACGAGCGGCAGTTTGGCGCCTGAGATGATTCCAGACGTTACGATATTCACATACGTCATGGACCAGTCCATCTTGCTGACCAGACGCTGGGTCGTCACGTCTGCGCCGGCAAGGCCCGTCGCGTTCCCGTGCGTCGCATCGGTGAGGTCGCGTACCACGATCTGGTTGATCTTGGGTCCGTTGTCAAAACCAGGCAAACCGGTCGTCGGGCGCCCTGTTGCATTTGGATCCATGCCGCTGCCGGAGATGTCCTTGCCGATCTGGTCGATGATCA
This sequence comes from Pseudomonadota bacterium, assembly GCA_039030335.1. Lineage (GTDB taxonomy): Bacteria > Pseudomonadota > Gammaproteobacteria > HK1 > HK1 > JBCCEJ01. Next base: position 67,526 of record JBCCEJ010000012.1, read on the forward strand.
GCAAGTCCGCCGTCTGAAACAGAAAGCGCGGGATATTCTGCTTGGCCAGTTCCAGCAGTGCCGCGTCGCGTTCGAAGAAGTCAGCCGACGGTACCAGCTCGACGTGCAACAGCTGGTCGTAGGCGTTTTCAACCATCGCGACGCCGAACAGCACTTTGGTATTGGCGAGAAAGATCCCGGCGGCCTCCGGCAGCACCTTGTGAAAGTCCGCGAAACCTTCCTGGTGAATGGCTTCGGCACCGGCGTGCTTGGCAAGGCCGATGGTCAGCATCTTGATGAGGCCGCTCTCGTGCTTCGCGCGAAAATCTGTGTGCGGTTTCACCCGGTTACACGGCACGATGAAATCGGCTTCAAAGGCCAGCTTGTCGCAATAGACGGGACAGCCGGTCTGCAGCGTGCCTACCTGCACGACGTCCATCGAAGCATGAATGGGGGCGCCGAGGAATTCCTCGGTCATGCCGTACTCGAGCAAAATGCCTCTTTGCCCCTCCGCCGTACCGCCGCCATGACTGCCCATGGCAGGAACGACGAATACGTCTGCCCCGGCACTCTTCAACTCCCGTATAACCGCCTGCACGACGGGCGGCTGCGGACGGATACCGCGACTACCCACGGCGACAGCTACCCGCTTGCCTGTCAGAGCCACGCCGTCGAACTTCTTGAATTCCTCGGCGATGCGGCCGTCGAGGTCGGCCAGCCGGTCGCTGTTGAAGTGCTGTCGCACGTGCATGAACTTCGGCAGCTGAATATCGAAGCCGCCCGGCATCGGAATCGGTATGGAGTGTGGAACCATGTGTTCAGTCCTCGGCGTCGGGTGTGCGGCGCAGGCAGTGCGTCCGCCTGATGCACCTTATCACTGTGTCCGCGTGCAGCGCATCGTATAGCCGGCGCCCGGCGCCGGGCGCTCATCGACGTGTCCGTCAGGCCACCGGATTTGCAGTGCCAGCGGTTTGGCGGTGCCAAGTCCGAAATGACAGGCGAGTTCGCTGCCGCCCGCAAGGCCAGGGGCCGGCACGTGAAAGCAGGTCTGCGTCCTGCCGTCGTCGGTCTCGAGTGCCACTTCAGCCCCGATCGCCGCGCGATTCGCGCCAGCGCCTTGCAAATACATCGTTATCGCCTGGTGTTCAGGCCAGAAAGCCGCGCCGCGATTCGCGTACAGGCGGAATCTGCCGTTGTACGAGAACACGGCCAGATCAAGCCAGCCGTCACCGTCGACGTCTGCGACAGCGGTGCCCATCCCGGGGCCTGGTTCTGCCAGCCCGGCCGCGAAGGTCCAGGTTTTGAACCCCGCACTGCCGTCATTACGAAACAGCGCGTTCGGCATCGGCCGCCGGCCGAAGACGCCGCCGTGAAAGCTCGTAATCGGAGCGCCGCCGGCCATGAATAAATCCAGATCGCCGTCGTTATCGGCATCCAGAAAGTGGCTGCCCCAGGTGATCGACATATCCCGCCAGGCCTTGCGCTTATAAGAAGGGTCAGTTTTCGGTTGCCACGGGAAATAGGTCCGCTCTACACCGAGAGCCGGCGCGATGTTCGCAAAGGCCGGGTGACCCGGCGTGCTGTCGTTTCGCAACACGACGTTCGGGCCGATGTTGGACATCGCGAAGTCGGGATCGCCGTCGAAATCGAGATCGCCAATGGCAAGCCCCATGGCGTTGAGCCCCGAACCCTTGCGGTCCGGAAACACCGCAAGTCCGCTGTCCGAAGCGACGTCGCTGAACCGCCACCGACGACCATCCGCCGGCGCGCCTGCAGGCCCGTCGTTGCGCCATAAGACGTTTGGCCGCGCCAGGCTTTCATGCGAGTAGGAGTCGTGGTCGCTCGCGACCACCAAATCAGCGTCTCCGTCGCGATCGATGTCGATCCAGGCGGCCGCGAACGCAGCCAGACGCGTCGCCGGGCCGCGGTTATCGAGCAGCCCGGTCACATTGACGAACCGGTCACCGGCGTTCCAGAACAACTGCTCCTGGTGCATATCGGCCGCATCATTGATGTTCGTGATGTGCGAGGCAACGTATAGATCGAGGCGGCCGTCGCCATCGTAGTCGCCAAACGCGAAGCTCGTGGTGCGGTGAGAATTCGTAAGGTCCGCCGACTCCGGGACGAGTCCCACACGTTTCGCGACATCGGTGAACACCGGCTTGCCGTCTTCGCTCAGCCGGTTCTGGAAGAGATGGTCCGGACCATCCGTACCGACGAACAGATCCGCATCGCCGTCCCCGTCATAATCCACGAACGCCGCGGCCGATCCTCGAAACACGCCATCGAGGCCGGCAGCTTCGGTTACGTCGACAAATTTGAAGTTGCCGTCGTTGCGGAACAGCAGTCCCGGTATACCGAAGTTCGCGATGTAGAGATCCGGGTCGCCGTCTCCGTCATAGTCACCGAATGCAAGGCCGGTGGAAGCCGGAAACTCTTCGCCCAAATCGTCTTCGGTGTTGTGCAGTACCGCGACGCCCGCGGCTCTCGCCTGCTCCTCGAACAGCGCCTGCGGTACTTCCAGCAGGCGGCAGTCCGCCACGGCGCCGCCACGGTTTGCAACCGTTACCGGAAGCGGGCACCCGGGCGCGCCGTCGGGCAGCGGGTAGAGCGCGCCAAGCGCCGGCTCATCCATGTATACAGGCGACAGCACGTCGTCGCCGATGCGCACATCGATATCGCCCGGCGCCCGATCCGCTCGCACGTGAAAGAACGCGTCGGGCCCCCGGGCTACCGCACCGGTCATCTCGAGGATACGCGGTCCGTTCGCGAGCGCAGGACAAGACCCGGCCGGTGCAGTGCACACCGGCGGCGCGCGCAGGGCCGCGGGTTTGAAAGCCTCGACCGTACACTGGAGCGCCTGTGCCGCGACGCTGCCACTTACCAGCACGGCCGTTATGAAAACCCGCGCAGCTAACCCCGGTACGCGAGACCGCGGCAGCACGGCACCGCTCGGATCGGCGCTTACGAGATTCTGGTCATGACGTTCGATAGTCGAGTTCCCGGCCGTGGCGGCGCTCGTCGAGTCCGGGCCAACCGACCGTCAGCACCGGCGTGGCGCAAAACATGCCTAAATGCTGCGGTCCCGCCCGACCCAGTACGGATCGCGCAATTTGCGTTTCAAAAGCTTGCCTGAATCAAGCCGGGGAATCTCACCCACGAACTCGATCACGCGAGGTATCTTGTATCCTGCGATACGGTCCTTCAGGAATTCACGAATGTCCGTTTCCGTTGTGCCCGCGCCTTCGGCCAGCTGTACCGCGGCGGCGACCCGTTCCCCAAACTCATCGTCTGGCACCCCGAAGACGGCACAGTCATGAATATCCGCCATGGCGATCAGGGCCGCTTCGATTTCGGCTGGGTATATGTTGACACCGCCCGAGATGATCATGTCGATACGCCGGTCACATAAGTACAGATAGCCGCCGGCATCGAAATAGCCGATGTCGCCAGCGGTCACGAGCCCATCGCGCTCGATCTCCCGACGTTTATCATCCTGCTTGTAGTAGGTGAAGTCCGGCATGCTGCGGTGGCGCCCGAAGATCTCCCCGGCTTCCCCGACCTCGGCCGGAGCACCGTCTTCGCTGAATATCCGCACCTGGGCACCCTCTATCACCCGTCCAACCGTGCCCGGGTGCGCCATCGCCTCGGCGCTGTCACAACAGGTCAGCCAGCCGGTCTCGGTCGCTGCGTACGCTTCGTGTACAACCGGACCGAACCACTCGATCATCTGCCGTTTGACCTCCGGGGCACACGGTGCGGCCGCATGAATGACCCATTCCAGCGATGAGACGTCATAGCGCGTCCGCACGGCCTCCGGCAGGCGCAGCAGCCGCACGAACATCGTCGGGACGGCGTAGAGATGAGAAATGCGCTCGCGCGCGATGGTGGCGAGCAGCGCCTCGGCATCGAAGCGGGGTAACAGATGAACCTCGCCGCTCTGACGTACCGCACCCTGCGTGTAGCTGAATGGCGCCGAATGGTAGAGCGGCGCGCACATGACCGTGCGCATCCCGGACCGATGCCCGAACACCCCTGCGCGCATCGCCGCCATGGCCTCCGTCTGCTGAGCCGTGGGCGGCGCGTAGCGCACGCCCTTGGGGTGCCCCGTCGTGCCGCCCGTGTACAGCATCGCACCCGGGGGATTGCGCTCCGGAGAGGCGAGCGGTCCGAACGTCTGCAGCCACTCCGACCAGTCGGGACTCCGGCGCTTCGCGGGGCGTCCCGGGGCTCCGTACGCCGCGATCAACCCTGCTGTCGAAGGTACTTCCAGAATGTGGATGTCCTCGGCGATGACACTTTCACATTGCCGCAGGAGTGCATCGTGCGCGACGAGAACGCGTGCACCGCTGTTATCGAGAACGTAGGCGACTTCCTCGGCGTGAAAGTGCCAGTTGATGGGCACCGGGTAGCAGCCAAGCGACGCCGCCGCAAAAGTCGCTTCGAGAAATTCGATCTCGTTGCGCAGCAGCAGCGCAACGGTGTCGCCCGCCGTCAGACCGAGCGCACTCAGCCCGGTGGCGGCCCGTGCCGTGCGGGCGTGAAAATCATCAAGAGTTACGGCTCTGTCACCGCAGACAATACGTCCTGTTTCGGGTTTGGCTGACATCGTGCCGTCCTCTTGCAGCATCGGGTGAAGACGCGCCGCGCCGCCACTATCCTCTGTGGCATCGCGCTCATTACGCACCGCACCATGCTGCTCAACCCAGACTCCAAGTACAATCCCCTCGCCGCGTCGAAGTGCTGGCGGCCGGGCGAATCTCCCGGTGGCGCCGATCCGGGCCGCGCGCACCAGAACCACTTGAGACCTCGGATTAGATGCTGGATTTGGCGGACTTGACCAGCCGGTGTGACGACGACGCGCTGCAGACGCTGTCAGAGCGGCGGTGCGCCGCCGTGGCATTGATGTTCGCTGACGGCGCCGACGGCCTGGAAATGTGCTTCGTCAAGCGTAAGGAGTACCCGGGCGATCCCTGGTCAGGACAGATGGCATTGCCGGGCGGCAAACGCACAGCCGACGATGGCACCCCGCACGCCGTCGCCGTTCGCGAGGTCAGCGAAGAGGTCGGAGTCGATCTCAGCAGCTGCACGCCGATCGGCATGCTGCCGCGGATGACGGCCGGCGCCGGCGGCCTGCGCGATCCGCTACCCGTGTACCCGGTGCTGTACCGCATCGAGGGGCCCGGCCCACTCATCACGCTCGGCGACGAACTGGCCGAAGGACACTGGATTGCGCTCAGCCACCTGTGGGATCGCCAGAACTGGTCATCACTGCAGTGGCGCGGTAGCCGTTTTGCCGGAATCGCACACGGCGAGCGGATCATCTGGGGTTTCACTTTGAGCGTACTGACCCGACTTTCCGAGATCGCCGGACGGTCCATACGAGGTGTGTACGACTAGTCGGGCGCGGCCAGCAGTGCCGACAGGCGGCTGCATCGGAGTACTCACTTCGATTACCATCCGGGCATGAACGTACGCTCCCGACCCTTCGTAGGCATTGCCGCCAGCCATATGGAAACCGCCACCGGGCGGTTTATGACGCACGGAACGTCGAGCGTCCTGGTCGATTCCACCGCCAGATTCTCGCACTGCACGCCTTTCCTTATCCCGGGCGTTCCGTCGCAGCTCGACCTGGATAATCTGGTCGAGCGCATGGACGGCCTGCTGCTGCCGGGCGGCCGCGCAAATGTAGAGCCTCATCATTTCGACGGCGCGCCATTTCCGGACGACGAACCGATCGACCCAGGTCGCGACGGCACCGTCATACCGTTGATCCGCACGTGCATCGAACGGGAAGTTCCGATCTTCGGTATCTGCCGCGGAATTCAGGAGATGAACGTCGCCATGGGCGGCTCGCTCCACTACCGGATTCATCTGCTCGACGGCAAGGACGATCACCGCATGCCGCGCCACGATGATGTCACGCGCGAGGAGATTTTCCGCCTGCGGCATGCAGTGGCATTGACGGGTTCGCTCGCCAAGATCGCCGGCAGCGCCGAAGTTCTCGTGAACTCACTGCACGGACAGGGGATCGACCGGCTGGCAGACGCATTCACGGTCGAAGCGGTGTCGCCCGATGGCGTCATAGAAGGGATCCGACTCAAGAATGACCGGACCTTCACGGCCGGCGTTCAGTGGCATGCCGAGTGGGAACCCGAAAACCACGAGCTGTCCCGGCGACTGTTCGAACATTTCGGCGAAGCGGCCTACGAGCGCATGTGCGCGCGACGCCCGGCACCCCGGCGCGTGGCGGTTCACGCCGTGCCATAGCCTTCGCCTGCTCCACCCAAAACTCTACTGAGGAAGCCTCCCGATGAGCACGATCGGCGCATTTACGGATCTAGAAGTCACACTCGTCGACAACCACGTCGCGGTTGTCGAAATCCAACGTCCGCCCCATAACTTCTTCGACATCGCGCTCATCAATCAGATCGCCGACGCCTACGAGGCGCTGGACGAGCACGACGGATGCCGCGCGATCGTGCTGGCCGCGCAGGGCAAGAACTTCTGCGCCGGGGCCAACTTCGGGGCCAGCAGCGAAGAGACGGGCAACGCCGCACGCAGCGACGGAGGCGAGAATTCAGGCCACCTCTACCAGTACGCCGTGCGGATCTTCGAAGCCAAGACACCCGTTGTCGCCGCCATCCAGGGTGCCGCGATAGGCGGAGGGCTAGGGCTCGCGATCTCGGCTGACTTCCGCGTCACGTGCCCCGAGGGCCGGTTCAGCGCAAACTTCACGCGGCTCGGCTTTCATCCGGGTTTTGGTCTGACTCATACACTGCCGCGCCTGGTCGGGCCCAACAAGGCGGCAGAGCTGTTCTACACAGGGCGTCGGGTCAAAGGTGATGAGGCCGTCGCCATCGGCATGGCGGACCGGCTCGTGGCATTGGAGGACGTGCGCAGCGCCGCGATCGACTTCGCCGCCGACATCGCCGGGTCGGCGCCGCTGGCGGTGCGTGCCACCCGCGAGACGCTGCGCGGTAACCTGGCAGAGGAGGTCCGCAAAGCGACCGATCACGAGCTGGTGCAGCAGGTCTGGCTGCGCGACACCAACGATTGGTCAGAAGGCGTCAAGGCCATGGCCGAACGGCGGGCGCCGCAGTTCACGGGTACCTGATTCGGGCGCTCTCAACCGCTCCGGAGGAGCCCGGCGAGCGTCTCGTCGGGCAATCCCAATTCCGCCAGCAGCGCGGGCCCATGCTCTCCCACACCTGGCACGTGCTGCCCGGCGCTGGCGTTCGCCTCACTGAACTTGATCGGGCAATTGGGTACCGCGTAGGCGCCGCTGCCGTCCGTCACCGTGACAGCGCTACCGCGATGTGCGACCTGGGGATCCAGGCGCGCTTCGCCGACCGTTCTGAACGCTGCCGCCGGGCAGCCTTCCCGGGTCAGTCGGCGCTCGGCTTCCTGACTGTCGACCGTCGCGGCCCACGTGGCCAGCTCTTCGACCAACGCCGGCCAGTTCGCGACGCGCGCCTCGCGCGTTGCGAACCTCGGGTCGCGCATCCAGTCGTCCCGGCCCGCTGCCCGGCCGAGCGCAGCAAAGTTACCCTGTGATACCGGTGCGATGGCCAGAAAGCCGTCGCGCGTCACCAGTGGCCTGAAGACGATGGGCGGCTGCAATCCGGGGAACTGGGATTCTGCATATTCGTAGCTCATGAGCGTGTGCATCGTGTCCATCAGCGCCACGTCCAGATGCTCGCCCCGGCCCGTGCGTTCGCGGCGGTAGAGCGCCGCGCCGATGCCGGCCAGGGCGTGCACAGCGGCGAGCGCGTCCGCCACCACATAACGACTCGCCGCCGGGCGCTCAAACTCGGGGTCATAGCGCGGGATCAGCATGTCGAATCCGCTCGCGGCGTGAATCACCGGGGCAAACGACGGCCGGTCAGCGCTCGGTCCCGTTTGCCCGTAGCCCGATACCGAGCAGTAGACGAGATCCGGTTTCAAAGTCTGCAGTACGGAGTAACCGAGTCCCAACCGCTCGATCACACCGGGACGAAAGTTCTCGATGAGCACGTCGGCCGTGCGTACCAGCGCCTTTACCGCTTCCAGACCGGCGCTCTGCTTGAGATCGATAGCAAGGCTTTTCTTGCCGCAGTTCAACGTGCCGAAGTAAGCACTGTGCCCATCGCGGACCGGCGGCGCGGCTCGGAGGAACTCGCCGCCGGGCGGCTCGATCTTGATGACTTCGGCACCCATGTCCGCCATCAGCCGTGTGCAGTACGGACCGGCCACGAACATCGTGAAATCGAGTACGCGTAAGCCCTCGTAGGGACCTGCTAAATCAACACTCACGATGCCTGCTCTCCTCTGGACCGCGCATGCAGATCAACCAGACGGCAGCGCTGCTGCCCGTCCTCCGAAAAATTCTCTGGCGCGAGCCACGTCTCGAAATTGCTGCGCAATGCAGGCCATTCGCCATCGAGTATCGAGAACCAGGCGGTATCGCGGTTGCGGCCCTTGACGATCATATGCTGGCGAAACACGCCTTCGAATGTAAAGCCGAGCCGTAGCGCGGCTGCCCGCGATCGCTGGTTGAGCGCATTGCAACGCCACTGCATGCGCCGATAGCCCAGGTCGTCAAAGGCATGGCGAATCATCAGGAACAGTGCCTCGGTAGTCTGGGGGCTGCGCTGTAGCGGCGGCGCGAACCAGATCGCGCCAATCTCCATCGAGCCAAAAGCGGGCAGGATATCCATGTAGCGGGCCGTACCGAACAGAGCGCCGGTCTCGTGGTCTCGAAATGCGACGGCCGAATGGTCGTGCCCGTGTTGGCGATACAGCCAGGTACGGAACGTGGCGACGTCCGGGAACGGACCGTCTGGCAGATATGTCCACAGTGCCAATGCCGTCTCGTCGGCGTGACCAGCGGCATACAGCTCTTCCGCCATCGAATCCGGATCGAGCGGCTCGAGCGTCACGCGCGCGCCCGCGAGCGGCGTGCGCTGCGGCCAGCGCAGTTCGTGAGCCGCAACCGGGTGGCCCAACTCCGGTGTATTCATCAAACTTAACTCCCGATTTGCGACCTGGCCGCTTCCCGGCAGCCACGGAGTTGGCGGTTACCGCCGAGCATTCTTCCCAATCTCACGGTGATGATTCAATGAGCGTTTTGCAAACTTCTCACGACGGGTGGACCGAAATCATGCTGAACCGCCCAGACCGGCGTAACGCGATCACGGGCGAACTCGGCATCGACCTGGCACAGGCGCTGGAGCAGGCGGAGGCGGACGATGCCGTCCAAGCCGTGTTGCTCTGCGGAGCCGGCGGCGCATTCTGCTCAGGCCTCGACCTGGACGCCTTCAATGCAGAGCCCGCACCAGGCTGGATGAGCGAATGGCCTGCCATCTGGCGGCGTGCGCACCGGGCGCTCTACAACTGCGGAAAGCCGATCGTCTGCGCGTTGGAGCGGTATGCGATCAACGGCGGTGCCGCGCTCGCGATCGCGAGTGACTTCATGGTCGCCGGAAACGGCGCTTTTCTGCAGGTCGGGGAAGTCCGGATCGGCATGGCCGCTCCATACAACCTCGCGTGGCTCGGTCTGCGCCACGGAGAAGCGACCAGCATGCGAATTGCGCTAAGAGGCGATCGCGTGCACGGCCCCGAACTGGCGCGGCTCGGCATTGCGACCGAATCCGTGCCAGATGATGCGGTCTACCGTGCCGCAACCGACCTGACCATGGAGCTCGCGGGGTTCCCGGCTGGGGCGGCAGCACGCATCAAGCGCGGGTTCCGCGCCGGGACCGGCATCGATGTGGACGCCTACTTCGATCGCATTTTCGCCACCGCAGCCGGCGGCGCCAGACCTCCCAGGCGTTGATCTCGCGACGCGAGCCGCCCGCCTCAACGACGGGATGGCGAGCACCCGCCGGCGTGCAACCAGACTCTACCGCGGTCGGCCCACGGACCGCAGGTGTCTGCACCGTGTCCGGCTGAATGAACGGACGCCCCAGGCCCGACCGCCGCCTGTTCAAAACCGTGGGGCCCTGCCGATAACTCCTCACAAGAGCCGTTCCATACGTCCTTGGAACGCCCGGCCAGGAAAACTTGCTTAGATGCCAACGTCCCCGCCGTATGGAAGGCACCTTCCATCGGCGGGCGGCGTGATGGCTGAGGAGAAACGCGTGACCAAAGTCACCGATGTACCACGCTCTTTCATTCCACTGTCAGCTGCGACGCAGCTCACCGCCGATCAGCTGACCGAACTGCGCTTCTTTGCCGGTGAAAGCCCTGACGCGATCGAATGGATGCTGGAATCGTGTAAACGCATCCAGCTCCGTGCAGACGAGACGCTGCTGGAACCCGGCTCAGACAACAATCAGGTTTTCGTCGTGCTGACCGGCAAACTGACCGTCCGGCTGACTCAAAACGGCGACCCGATCTCCACGCTCGTGCAGGGCGACTGCGCCGGCGAGATGTCGGTACTGGACAGTACCTACACCTCGGCGTGGGTCATCGCACATTCGGACTGCGAGCTGATGGTCATCGATGCCGAGCAGGTCTGGTCGCTGATCACACGTTCCCACATCGTTGCGGTCAACTTGCTCTGCATCCTGTCGGACCGCGTGCGGAGCGACAATCGCCTGATCGACAAGAGCCGTCAGCTCAAGGATTTCTACGAGTACCACGCCAGAGTGGATGCTCTCACCGGACTCAACAACAGACGGTGGCTGGACGAATCCATCGGGCGCATGACCCGTCGCGGCGCGGTCAACGAGAGCCCGCTATCGGCCATCATGCTGGATCTGGACCACTTCAAGAACTACAACGATACGCACGGTCACCTGAGCGGCGACCTGGCGTTGCACGCCGTCGCCTCGACCATTCGCAGACATCTGCGACCCAACGACGTCGCCGGGCGCTACGGCGGCGAAGAGTTTGTCGTGCTGCTGCCCGACACCGACCTCGACGCCGCTTATGAAGTTGCCGACCGGCTCTGCAAAGCGATCGCGGCGACGCTCATCCGCCAGGCCGATGGCCGGCCGCTGCCCGGTGTGACGGTTTCAGGCGGCGTCGCGTGCGCGGTGCCTGGCGATCAGGCGGGCACGTTGCTTGCCGCCGCTGACGCAGCGCTTTATCGTGCCAAGCATCTGGGGCGCAATCAGATCTGCAGCTGACATCAGCGATGTTGTGCCTTGCCGTAACGACGACGCACAACCTTGATGACCCATCCCGTTGTTACCGGTGACAACACGGTCGCGGACTTTGCGAGCGCCAGCGGCGCGGCGCTAACGGTTGCTATCGACGAGCCATTCATCGTCCATTCACGCGATCGTTTTGCCGGGCTGACGCGCGGAGAACCGTTGGACCGCTCCGACGTCGTGCGCCTGGTCGGGCCCGTCTTTGTAAAGGGCATCGAACCCGGGCAGTTGGTTGCGGTCACCGTGCACGACATCAGCCCGGCAACCGGCCTCGGCTATCTGCTGGGATCGCCCGGCTACGGCATCTTCAAGGATCAGGTCGAAACCCGCGTACGCACCGTCGACGTCACGGCCACATCGGTACACCTCACCGACGACCTGACGCTGGACGCGAAGCCGATGATCGGAAAACTGGGTTTGCGTGCTGCCGACGATTCCACCGGCCAGCCGTTCGGTCCGCACGGCGGGGCACTCAGTTCCACCAGCATCGCGCCGGGCGCAACGGTACTGCTTCGCGCTGCACACGCTGGCGGCGGTCTTTGCCTGGAAGATGTCCATGCTCGCATGGGCGACGCCGAGGCCACCGCATCGGCGGTCGAAATGCCCGCCCGCGTCACGCTGTCAGTAAGTCCGTGGGAGGGTGACGCTTCCGGGCTGCCCCTGCCGGCAGTGCTGAGTGATGCCGAGGTGGAAGTGCTGGCATCGGGAGCCACCCTGGACGAGGCCACTCTGGAGGCGAGCCGCCTGCTGGCCGGGATGCTCGCCACCAGGCGTGACGTGGACCTCACCGAAGCGGCCTTGCTGATCGGCGCGGCCGGTGACCTTCGCATCAGTTTCGTCGGGGCCCGACCCGTCATCGTACGGGCGGCGATCGACCGGCGGCTCGCGCGCATCTGACGACCCCACAACTTGCGCAATCCTGAATGAATCCGCTCGGCTTCGTCGCGGCTCTGGTATCCGCGATCGCGTTCGCGCTCAACGTCACGTTCGCGGCGGTTGCCTACGATCACGGCGCCGATGTGCACGCGGTCAATCTCGTGCGTCCATGGTTTTTCCTGCTCTGTATGGCCGGCGGACTGTGGGTGAGCGGAGTGCACCTGCGGTTGCCGGCGTCATCGCGCAATCTGGCGCTTGGACTCGGCGTCCTGATGACGCTGGAGATGTACGCGCTGTTGGCCGCGATTCAGTACGTGCCGGTGTCGATAGCGATCCTCACGTTCTTTTTATATCCGTTGCTGATCGCCGGCGCCGCATTCGTCCTCGGGCGCGAACGCTTCAGCCCCATTCGCGTACTCGCCATGCTGGTCACGTTCGCGGGCCTGGCGCTGGCGCTGGACGCGGCTGCGGATTCCATAGACTGGACGGGTGTGGCGCTGGCGTTCGCCGCCGCGGTGGCGATCGCGACGATCGTGTATGTCAGTGAGCGGGAACTGCACACACACGACAGCCGCGCGGTGTTGCTCTGGATGATGGTGAGTTCCAGCGCCATCGTCGTGGTCATCAACGCTACGCTCGCGACCCCGACCTTCCCGGACACCCAGACAGGTTGGGCAGCCTTCGCGGTGTCTACCGCGCTCTACGCGCTCGCTACCTTCTTGTTGTTCAAAGCGGTCGCCCTCATCGGCCCCGTGCGGACATCCGTAGTCGACAACAGCTCGCCCGTCTGGGCACTGTTTGCAGGCGTCCTGATTCTGGACGAGTCGATGACCTCGCCGCAGGTCGCGGGAACCGTCCTGGTCGTCGCCGGCATCATTACGGTGAACCTCGCGGAAACCCTGGAACGACGCCGGAGCTGACCGCTGGGCCAGGCGACGGCGCGCAGGCATACTGCCCCGCTTTCCGGCTTCACAGAGTGACATACGGATGGATATCGACGACTTCCGGCAATGGTCGCACCGTGCGAGCGACTGGACGGCCGACTATTACGCTGGCCTTAAAGGTCGCCCCGTGCGTGCGCAGACCAGACCTGGCGACATCGCGGCCGAGATCCCGGATTCACCGCCCGAGAGTGCTGAGTCGATGGAGCGCATATTCGCCGACTTCGAACGCATCATTCCAGATGGTATGACGCACTGGCAGCATCCGCGTTTTTTCGCGTATTTCCCCAGCAACGCATCGCGCGCCTCAGTGATCGCCGAGCAGCTCGCAGGCGCCATGGCGGCGCAGTGCATGTTGTGGCAGACCTCGCCAGCGGGAACGGAGCTCGAAGTCAAGATGGTCGACTGGCTGCGCCAGGGCGTTGGACTACCGGAGGCGTTTCACGGAGTGTTGCAGGACACCGCGTCCAGCGCGACGCTCTGCGCGGTCTTGACGATGCGCGAACGGGCCCTCGACTGGCGCGGCAATACGCACGGTTTGTCCGGCGAGCCGCGCCTTCGAATCTACGCGTCGAGCCGCACGCACAGCAGCATCGACAAAGCGCTCTGGGTGGCCGGTATTGGCCAGGACAATCTCGTCAAGATCGAAACGGACGAGCGGTTCGCGATGCGTGCCGATCTGCTGCGCGCAGCGATTGCCGCCGACCGGGCAGCCGGGCTGGTACCGGCCGGGATAGTCGGCTGCGTCGGCGGCACGTCCATTGGCGCGACCGACGACATGCAGGCGGTTGCGGACGTCGCAGAGGCAGAAGACCTGTATCTGCACGTCGATGCGGCGTGGGCGGGATCCGCCATGGTGTGCCCGGAACTGCGTACGTTGTGGGCCGGGGCGGAACGCGCCGACAGTATCGTATTCAATCCGCACAAATGGCTGGGTGTGCCAATGGAGTGTTCCGCGCATTTCGTTCGCAACCCGGAAACACTGGTGCGCACGCTCGCCATCCAGCCGGAATACCTGAAGACCTACGGGCACGACGGCATCATCAACTTCAGCGAATGGTCCGTGCAGCTCGGGCGCCGGTTCCGGGCCCTGAAGGTGTGGTTTCTGCTGAGGTGCTACGGACTGGACGGGCTGCGCGCGATGATCCGCCAGCATATCGCCTGGGCGCAGAAGCTCGCCGCGCGACTTGCCCGGGAGCCAGACTTCGAGATCGTAACGGACCCGATCCTGTCACTGTTCACATTTCGTTACCGTCCACCCGGCTTCGACGGCGACCTCGATGCGCTGAACCTCGCGCTCGTCAATCGGCTGAATGACGATGGCACGATCTACCTGACGCAGACCAGTCACGACGGCATGCTCGTCATCCGGTTCATGACCGGGCAGTTCGATATGACGGAAGACGACGTCGACGTCGCTTTTGATGCCATTTGCGCGACGGCGCGGCGGCTGGAAGAATCCAGCGACTGACACTGTCGGCCACGAGCCGGGGAATCCCAACATGCACGCACTTGCCGAGCTGCCGGTCTGGCGCTCACTGATGTACGTACCGATCAACGTCGATCGCTTTGTGGCCAAGGCGCACACGCGCGGCGCCGATGTCATTCAGCTCGATCTCGAAGACAGCGTTCCGCCTTCGGAAAAAGATCACGCGCGAACGCTCGTTGAAGCGACGACGCCGCGCGTGCGCGCTGGCGGCGCCGACGTCATCGTGCGCATCAATCGCCCGATCGCAATGGCGGTCCGCGATATCGAATGCTCGGTGGTTCCTGGTGTCGACGGGCTTGCGATCACGAAGGTCGACAGCGCCTCACACATCAAACTTCTCGACGAACTGGTGAGCGAGCTCGAGCAGGCGCGCGGGATCCCCGTCGGCTCGATCCGCTTCGTCACGATGGTCGAAACGGCCGATGCGTTCCTGCGCATCGGCGAGATCCTCAAAGCCTCGCCCCGCATCGTGGCGGCGAACATCGGTGGAGAAGACTTCGCCACCGACTGCAATATGGAACCGCTGGCGGAGACCTTGCTCTATCCCAAGCAGCACATGGTGATCGCCGCAAACGCAGCCGGCGTCATGCCGTTCGGATTCGTCGCCAGCGTCGCCGACTACAGTGACATGGACGCATTCAAAGCGATGGTCGTGCGTTCGCGCGCATTCGGTTTCATGGGCGCGGGGTGCATCCATCCGATGCAGGTGCCGGTATTGAACGAAGCCTACAAACCGAGTGACGAAGAGACCGACTGGGCGCGCAAGGTCGTCGACGGCTATGAAGAGGCGAAAGCCGCCGGGCGGGCATCTTTTGCCATCGACTCGAAGATGATCGACATCCCGGTCGTCGAACGTGCCGAGCGCCTGCTCACCCGTGCCGCCAAGGTAGCCGAACGCGAGGCGCGCAAGACGGTATAGCGAGTCGGGGCGGTTGCGTCAGGTCATCCAGACGACCAGCCGCCCTCGCAACCGTAGAAGAGTTCTTCAGCGATCTCTGGTCCCCAGCTACCCGCACGGTATTCCTGCATCGGTACGCGGGGGTCTCTGAAGTCTTCCAACACCTGGTCAGCGAACGCCCAACTCGCTTCTATCTCGTCGGCCCTAAGGAACAGCGTGGCGTCTCCATTCAAGGCATCCTGAAGCAATCGTTCGTAGGCAGGCGCTGACTCGGCACCGAAGTAACTCCGGTAATCGAACGCGAGCTCAGCGGGCGCCATGACCATTTCCGCGCCAGGCCGCTTCACCCCAAATCCGAGCGTGATGCGCTCTTCCGGCTGAATGCCGAGCGTCAGTACGTTCGGACGAATCTCGCAGAGCTCTCCGCTTCGCAATGCCGTGCGGTATTCGCGGTCGTCCACGCCCGGCGGCTGATTGAACAGTTGCAGAGGCGGTGTTTTGAACTGCACGCGCACTTCGGTCTGACGCCGGCCGAGGCGTTTGCCGTGGCGCAACAGGAATGGCACGCCGCTCCAGCGCCACGTGTCGATCTCGGCCCGCACGGCGACATAGGTCTCTGTGTCGGAATCGGCCGCCACCCCGGGTTCCTCCAGGTAGCCGGGCACGATTTCACCACCCACTTCACCGGCTGCGTATCGCGCACGCACGACGGCGCGCCCCGGGCCGGCCGGGTCGGGAGCGATCAAGCCCCGCAGCACCTGGACTTTCTGGTCGCGAACGGTTTCAGCTTCCAGGGACGACGGCGGCTCCATCGCCACCATCGCGAGAATTTGCAGGATGTGGTTTTGCAACATGTCCCGAAGCGCACCACTGCCGTCGTAGTAGGCCGCGCGACCGCTCTCCATACCCACCGTCTCCGCCACCGTGATCTCGACCAGCTCGACGTGATGCCGGTTCCAAAGCGGTTCGAAGATGGCGTTATGGAATCTGAATCCCAGCAGATTCTGAACGGTTTCTTTGCCGAGGTAGTGATCGATCCGCAACACCTGTTCCTCCTCGAACAAGGCGTGCAGGGCTTCGTTCAACTCGCGGGCGGTCTTGAGAGACGTTCCAAACGGCTTTTCGACCAGCAGGCGTCGCGGCGCATCGGTGGAGTGCACGCAGCGCGCCATGATGCCGCTCTGTACCAGATTGTCAGCCGCGCTAACGAACAGATCGGGGCCGAGCGCGAGATAGCAAAGGCGCGCCGCATCGGCGCCGCCAGGCAACCCTTCCAGATGTTTGCGCAGACGCTCGAGACTGGCGACATCGGAAATATCCGCCTGTACGAAACTGCAATGCTCGAGGAGCGCGGGCCATCCAGGGCGGGAAGAATCGTCCAGAAACGGCTGAATGGCCTCGTCCATGCGAGCCGCATCGTTGGGTCGCCGGGCTGCACCAACGACATGGAACGTGCCGGCGGTGCCGGTTGCGTGCAAGGCCGCGAGCGCTGGATAGAGCTTGCGCCGGGCCAGATCTCCGGTGGCACCAAAAAGGATGACGTGCGTCATCGACTCATCCGACATCGGTTACCTCCACGTATGGGGCCGGACGGGCAACACCAGTGTCGCCCTGCGTTACGGTCGATCTTCTCGGGTGCCCAGATGGTAGCAAGCCGAATGCGAAGACCGCAGCAGCGCATTCAGATCTCAACGTCACCTTTCAGCAACCGTTGCGCGATGGTGCGATTCAGGATCTCGTTCGTGCCGTCAGCGACGTTCACGATACGCAGCGAATGCCACGCTTCGGTCATACCGAGCTCGTTCGTGAAACCCATCGCGCCGTGCGT
The DNA here is from genome assembly GCA_039030335.1 of Pseudomonadota bacterium. GTDB lineage: Bacteria > Pseudomonadota > Gammaproteobacteria > HK1 > HK1 > JBCCEJ01. The sequence goes on from JBCCEJ010000012.1 coordinate 84,675, forward strand.
CTGAATCGCCCGGTCTACCGCTTTGAAGCCAACCTGCACCGAGTAAGCCTTGGTCATGCTGAGTTCTTTGACCGCCGGTTTGCCCTGGTCTAGCAGCCCCGCCGCATTGAGGCCCATCAAATGCGCCGCATGCAGTTCGGTCGCAGACTCGGCAAGCGGAAACGTGACGCCCTGGTAACCCGCGATCGTCTGCCCGAAGGCTTCCCGGGTGTTGGCGTAGTCGAGCGCTTTCTCGAGCGCCCACCGACCATAACCGACCGACCGCGCAGAGTTGTAGATACGTCCAAGGGAAACACCGTAGAGAGCAGCTTTGAATCCCTGGTGCAACTCCCCGACGACCTGCCAGGGCTCGACCCGGACATCTTCCAGCGCGAGTTCAGCTTCATCGCCGCCGATGTGCCCAAACAGCTTGATGATGCGCTGAACCGTGAAGCCGGGCGTGCTGGTCGGTACCAGAAACGCGCTGATGCCGCCGCGCTTGGTAGCTGCCAGTTCCGTATCCGTCACGGCAAACACGACGCAGTAGTCCGCTACCGGCGAGTTGGTTGTCCAGATCTTTCGCCCGTTCAACAGCCAGCCGTCCCCATCCGGCGTAGCGCGAGTCGAGATCATGCTGGCGTCCGAGCCCGCGTTCGGCTCCGACAACCCGAAGCACATCGACCGGGTGCCCGCCATCAAGCCCGGCATGACTTCATCGCGCGCTTGCTCAGTGACCTGCTCGAGCAACCGGCTTGGCCCGAAGGCCCAGTGCGACAGTGCGTAGAGCATCAACCAGTTCTGTGGCCCGCAATGGTGGAACAACGCCTCCCAGCCAACGTAATAAGCGAGATGCCCGAGACCACCGCCGCCCAGCGCCTCCGGCACACACATATGGAAGAAGCCCGCTTCGGACGATGCCGTGCGCACCTCGCGTATCAGCGCCAGAAGACGCGGCGAAAAACTGCCGTCAGCCAGATACAGATCGCGCGGCTCTTCGAAGAATGCCCGATTTGCCTCGTGACGCGGCAAGACCTCTTTATCCGCAAAAGCCAGTAGCCCGTCGCGCACGGCAACGATCTCATCCGGGAGCGGTGTGGCAATAGCGGACATCGGGATCCTCGCGTCGAAATATGCCAAGGTCGCCCACACTCTAGCGTCAATCTCGCTAAGCACCTAACGTGCGGAACCGCCCGACAACCAACCTCGATTTCCAGGAGTTCCCGTGGATCCGTCTGCCACCGCCGCCCGGCTGCCGTTTCAGGCCCGTATTCGCAAATCAGCATTCTTCAACGCAGCGCGCCGTCACGGATGCCACTCTTTCGGGGTCTACAACCGGACCTATATCGCAATGGGTTTTCTGGATCCGGTTACCGAGTACCAGAACCTCCTGGATGGCGTGGTCCTGTGGCCCGCGATGGGTGAACGGCAGCTCGAAATCACCGGGCCAGACGCCTCGCGTTTCGTGCAGTTGCTGACGCCACGGAACCTCTCGGCGCAAGCCGTGGGGCAATGTAAGTACGCGCTGATAACCAACGCTCGGGGCGGCATCGTCAACGACCCCATCTGCCTGAAACTGGCAGAGCAGCACTACTGGCTGTCAGCGGCCGACAGTGATATCTGGCTCTATGCACAAGGCATCAACGCGGTGCGGCAGATGGACGTGGAGCTGCGCGATCCGGACGTCGCTGTATTGCAGATACAGGGGCCGCGGTCTCTGGAACTGATGACGGCGCTGTTCGGCAACGACGTAGGTGCGCTGCGCTACTACTGGCATGCAAACTTCGAACTGGCGGGCTACCCGGTCGTCGTCTCGCGCACCGGTTGGAGCAATGAGTGGGGCTATGAGATCTATCTCCGCGATCCGGCTGGTGGCGATGCGGTGTTCGATCTGATCGTCGAGCGCGGTAAAGCCTTCGAACTGACGCTCGGTGTGGTCTCGCAGATCCGTCGAATCGAAGGCGGTATGCTGTCTTACGGCGCCGATATGGACATGCGCCACAATCCGTTTGAGCTGCGTCTGGGACGCCTCGTGGAGCTCGAACAGCCGCTCGACTACATCGGTCGCGCGGCGCTTGCAGCGCTCGCCGGGCAACCGCCAGCACAGCTCATCTGTGGGCTGTCGTTCGCTGGCCCCGCACTTGCAGGTTTCATCGAGCCGTGGCCGCTGCAGCACGAGGGCGAGACCGTCAGTCACGTGACGAGTCTCGCCTGGTCACCTCGACTAATGCGGAATATTGGCCTCGCGATACTGCCGAGCAGGTGCTGCGATCCCGGTCAACCGATGACCATGGTCACACCGGATGGCAACGTCGACGGAGTCGTCAGTAGACTGCCATTCATGGAGCGCCGCACGACCAGGACCTGACGCGGCCCGAGCAACCGGACAAACGGCGGACGTAAACCATGCAGGCAATGCGCGTACACACGCTGGATGGCATCAGCGCCCTCCAACTCGAGGAAGTCGACAACCCGGAGCCCGGACCGGGTGAAATTCGCGTGCGGGTACGCGCCGCCGGCTGCAACTTCGCCGACACGCTCCAGATAAGTGGTCTCTATCAGACCCGGCCCCCACTCCCGTTCATCCCCGGGCTCGAAGTCGCCGGAGAGGTCTCTGCGCTCGGTCCCGACGTCGACGGCCTTGCGCCGGGCGATCGAGTGATGGGATGGGTCCCCTGGGGCGGGTACGCCACCGAAGCCATCGTGTCGGCCTGGGCCGCCATTCCAGTACCCGCGTCGATGGACTGGGTGACGGCGGCGGCGTGGCCGATCTGTTACGGCACCGCGTACGGCGCGCTGACTCATAAGCGCGTAGCGCTGCAGGCTGGCGAGACCCTGCTCGTCCATGGTGCGGCGGGCGGCGTCGGTCTCGCGGCGGTGGACATCGGCAAAGCACTGGGCGCGCGCGTGGTCGGCACGGCCAGCACGTTGGACAAGCTCGCCGCCTGCACCGCCCTTGGCGCCGACCACGTGATCAACTACACCGAAGGCGAACTGCGCGACGCCATCAAATCAGCGGTCGGCGGCGTCGACGTCGTACTGGACCCGGTCGGCGGCGACGTATTCGATACGTCACTCAGGGTCACCAACCGGGACGGCCGACTGGTTGTCATCGGCTTCACATCGGGGCGCATCTCGGAAATCCCGGCCAACTACCTGCTGCTGAAGAACATCAGCGTGGCCGGCTACGCGTTCAGCATCTACTCGCGAGCGGATCACGGGCACTACGCCCAGGTGTTTGCCGAACTCGGCGATCACTACGCCGCCGGACGCCTCACCCCACGCATCGACACGGTAATGCCGCTGGCTGATACGCCGGCCGCTCTCCAACGCCTGATAGATCGCCAGGCGATCGGGAAGGTGGTCATCGAGATGCCGGACTGAGAAGGCGCTCGCGTGACCGGGGTCAGCGAGGGCGCCCGGCGCGCGCCGTTCGGTGCCCGTTCGCTAGAGCTTGCGCAGCGACACGCTCTCGATGCTGTGATCGCTGCCTTTGCGCATGATCAGATGCGCGCGCAGGCGGGTCGGCAAAATGTGCTCGGTCAGATTCTTGAGGTTGATGGTGCGCCAGATCTCAGTCGCCTGCACCTTGGCCTCAGCGTCGTTCAGTGACGAGTAGCGATGGAAATAGGCGTCCGGATCCTGGAACGCTGTCTCCCGCAGTTTCAGAAAGCGGCGCACGTACCAGTCTTCGATCACGGCGGAATCGGCGTCCAGATAGATCGAGAAGTCGAAGAAATCTGATACGTACGGGATCGCATCACCGCGCTGTGGCAACCGTACGGCCTGCAGCACGTTGATGCCTTCGACGATAAGAATGTCCGGGCGACGAATCGTCAACGCCTCGTCCGCCATGATGTCGTAGTGAAAGTGCGAATAGACGGGTGCGCGGACTTCGTCCAGGCCCGATTTCACTTCACCCAGAAATCCCAGCAGCGCTTCGGTGTTGAAGCTCTCCGGAAAACCTTTGCGGTCCATGATCCCACGCCGTTCCAGTTCGGCGTTTGGCCACAGGAAACCGTCCGTCGTCAACAGATCGACACGCGGGTGGTCAGGCCAGCGGGCCAGCAGTTCCCGCAGTACGCGCGCGGCGGTGCTCTTGCCGACGGCCACCGAGCCCGCGATGCCGATGATGAATGGCATCTTGTCGTCAGGCCGGTCTAGAAAGCGGGTCGATACCGAATGCAATTCCTGCGCGGCCTGAACGTAAAGGTTCAACAGCCGCGACAGCGGCAGGTATACATGCTCTACTTCGGCGACCGAGAGATTCTCGATGAGACCCGAGAGTTCATCCAGATCGGCCTCGGCCAGCGTCATCGGCGTATCGGCCCTGAGGCGCGCCCATTCTTCGCGCGAGAATACCCGATAGGGCGAGTATGGCATCGGTGCCCGCTGTGAGGCAGAACCGAAAGCTGGATGCACGCCGAGTGCTTCAGCCGTGCTGAGAAGTCCGCGAACGCTCATCTGCGGCTCCTCCCGGGTGGCTCAATTTGGTGCGCCAAGTGTAGTCGCTCGCGCTAAGATGGCCAGTCTTGACATTTTTGGAATACGAGTACCAGCAATGGGCTATATGGATGCAGGCGTCTGGCGCACCAGCGACCCGCCGAAGCGGATCCAGGGCGGTCGCTACGTGCGTCCCGAGACCCAGTTTCGCAGCCGCGTCAGCGCTGACGGCAGCAGCGGATTCGCGCCCGAGGCGGGCCGCTATCACCTCTACGTCGCACACGCATGCCCGTGGGCGCACCGCACATTGATGCTGCGTGGTTTAAAAGGCCTCGAAGACAGCATCACGGTCAGCTTCGCGTTGCCGCTGATGTTGGAAAACGGTTGGGAACTCGAGCCGGACGACGGCCCGGTCGCCGGCGCCCGGTACATGCACGACGTGTACCGGGCCGCACCGGGCGATTATTCGGGCCGCTGCTCGGTACCGGTTTTATGGGATCGCGAGCGCCAGACCATCGTCAGCAATGAGTCGGCCGACATCGTGCGCATGCTGAATTCCGCGTTTGATCACCTGGCGACGCGCAACGTACCCGACCTGTATCCGGCCGACCTCCACTCGCGCATCGACGAGCTGAACGAGCTCGTGTACCACGACATCAACAACGGCGTTTACAAGTGTGGTTTCGCCGTCTCTCAAGAGGCGTACGAAGAGAGTTTCCTGAAGCTCTTCGCAGCACTGGACCGCATCGAGAAGCTGTTGGCATCCAACCGGTATCTGTGTGGTACACAGGTTACGGAAGCGGATTGGCGGCTCTTTGCGACGCTCGTGCGTTTCGACGCGGTGTACGTGAGCCACTTCAAATGCAACCTGCGCCGCATTGCCGACTACGCGAATCTGTCGAACTACACCCGCGAGCTCTACCAGTGGCCCGGCATCGCCGAGACCTTTGACCTCGAACTCACCAAACAGCATTACTTCGGCAGCCACGAATCCATCAATCCGCACCGTATCGTGCCACTGGGCCCTGTATGGGACATGGACGCACCGCACGACCGTTCGCGGCTGCCTTGCGCCTGACCTCGCGTTTGTTACAGAACGCACGCACGGTGTAAACGGTCCGAAGCGGTGCACTGCGCACCGCTTCAGGACGCCAGCTGCACCAGAATGGCGCCAATCACCGATGCGTAGCCTGGAACGCGACGCCGATCGCACGGAAAACAACGCACGCTACAGGGGGCGCGCGACTGCTGGCACGCATCTTGTAAGGAAGCTGCCATGTCTTCATCGGCAGCCATATCTTTGTCTCCGTCGCGGGAAGCTTCCGTTCGTCCGGACGGGTGGGAAGCGCTGCTCGAGCTGGTACTGGCACCGCGAGGCGACCGGACCCGGATCAGCGCGCGCCGACACTTCGGGCCGCTGGTCGTGCAGCGCGCGCTATATCCGGAAGGCGATCTCTGCCACGTCGTGTTGTTGCATCCGCCGGGCGGCATGGTCGGCCACGACCGTCTGACCACGGACGTCACATGCTCACCGGACGCACAGGCGCTCGTCACTACACCCGGCGCGAACAAGGTCTACCTGAATCTCGATCGCCCCGTGCGTCAGACGCAGACTCTGCGCGTCGAAGCCGGCGCCTGCCTCGAATGGTTGCCCCAGCCGCTGATCGTCTTCGATGGCGCGCATGCTGAACTCGACACTCGCATCGAACTCGCCGACGACGCCGCGTTCATCGGCTGGGATGCCATCTGCCTGGGCCGACCAGCTATTGGCGAAGCCTTCAGCGACGGGCGCCTGAGGCAACGCCTGCGGTTAGGGCGCGCGAGCGGTGACTCTCTCTACGAGGAGTACTGGCAGCTCGATGGCGGCGACCGCGCATTGCACGCCCCGTGGGGACTCGCGGGACGGAGCGTTCTGGCGACGCTGTTTGCCTACCCGGCAGACGATGCATTACTCGAACAGGCGCGGCACGCCGTCAGTGACGTCGGCAATGGCGACGGCGCCACTGCGCAATCGACGGCCGTTGGCTGCTCGCTGCTGGATCACTTGCTGGTCGCCCGCGTCCTGGCAGACGGCGCAGAACCAGCGTTCGCAGCGCTCGAACAACTGTGGCGCGCACTACGCGAGGCCACGGTCGGCCGGGTACCGGTACGGCCGCGCATCTGGAGCACTTGACGCGCCGGCACGCGACACCGGCATCACCAGGAACAAGGTATGGACCTGACACCCAGAGAGAAAGACAAACTGCTCGTGTTTACCGCCGCGCTGCTCGCCGAGCGGCGCATGGCGCGCGGGTTGAAACTTAACTACCCGGAAGCCGTCGCATTCATCTCGGCGGCGATCATGGAAGGCGCGCGCGATGGCCGCACGGTCGCAGAGCTGATGGGCTACGGCACCACCCTGCTCAGCCGCGACGACGTCATGGAAGGGGTGGCTGAACTGATCCCCGAAGTGCAGATAGAAGCAACCTTTCCCGACGGTACCAAACTCGTCACGGTTCACGACCCGATAGTGTGAGGACAACCATGATTCCAGGTGAAATCACGGTTGCCGACGGCGAAATCGAACTGAACGATGGCCGCGTCGTCTGCACCGTTTCTGTTGCCAATACGGGCGACCGTCCAATCCAGGTCGGCTCGCATTACCACTTTTTCGAGACCAACAGCGCACTCGCATTCGATCGTCCGGCGACGCGCGGCTTCCGCCTGAACGTACCAGCCGGTACCGCGGTACGTTTTGAACCTGGGCAAAGCCGTACCGTCGAGCTGGTTGCCCTGAGCGGCGCGCGGGTCGTACACGGATTCCGCGGGCTCGTAGCAGGCGCTCTGGACGACGCAGACGGAGAAAGCCAGTCGTGACGCGAATCAGCCGCGCAGCATATGCGCAAATGTACGGCCCAACCGTGGGCGACAAAGTCAGGCTCGGTGATACTGAGCTGCAGATCTCACCGGAGAGCGACAGCGCGTTGCCTGGCGAAGAGGTCAAGTTTGGCGGCGGCAAAGTCATCCGCGATGGGATGGGTCAAAGTCAACGAAGCAGTGGCGAGGCCGTCGACTGTGTGATCACCAACGCACTGATCCTCGACTACTGGGGCATCGTCAAGGCCGACATCGGTATTGAGGACGGCCGGATCGCTGGCGTTGGCAAGGCCGGCAATCCGGACATTCAGCCAGGCGTCGACATCATCATCGGCCCCGGTACGGAAGTCATCGCCGGCGAGGGTCTCATCGCGACGCCGGGCGGTATCGACGCGCACATTCATTTCATCTGCCCGCAACAGGTTGACGAAGCGCTGATGTCGGGCATCACCACAATGCTGGGTGGCGGGACCGGACCGGCGGCCGGCACGGCGGCGACGACCTGCACGCCGGGTCCGTGGAACATCCACCGGATGCTGCAAGCCATCGACGGCATGCCGATGAACATCGGGCTGCTGGGCAAAGGCAATGCCAGTCAGCTCGCACCGCTTGAAGAACAGATTCGCGCCGGTGTCATGGGCCTCAAACTGCACGAAGACTGGGGCACCACGCCATCGGCCATCAATACCGCGCTGACGGCAGCCGACCAGTTCGACGTGCAGGTAGCGATACACACCGATACGTTGAACGAATCTGGTTTCGTAGAAGACACGCTCGCCGCGATCGCAGGACGCACGATCCACACCTATCACACCGAAGGTGCCGGCGGTGGGCACGCACCGGACATCATAAAGGCGTGCGGAGAGGCTAACGTCTTGCCCTCCAGCACCAACCCTACACGGCCCTACACGGTCAACACGGTAGATGAACACCTCGACATGCTGATGGTCTGTCATCACCTCGATCGCGGGATCGCCGAAGATCTCGCGTTCGCCGAATCGCGGATTCGCCGGGAGACGATCGCGGCCGAGGACATTCTTCACGACCTCGGCGCGTTTTCGATGATCGCGTCAGACTCACAGGCGATGGGGCGAGTCGGAGAGGTCATCACACGTACCTGGCAAACGGCGCACAAGATGAAAGTGCAGCGGGGCGCGTTACCCGAAGAAGGCGGCGATAACGACAATCTTCGCGCACGCCGCTACATCGCGAAGTACACCATCAACCCCGCCCTGGCCCACGGCCTCGCCGATGACGTCGGGTCCATCGAAGTCGGCAAGCTCGCTGATATCGTACTGTGGAAACCTGCGTTCTTCGGTGCAAAGCCGGCAATGATCCTGAAATGCGGTCTGATCGCGGCCGCACCGATGGGCGATCCCAACGCGTCGATACCTACCCCGCAGCCGGTGCACTATCGACCGATGTTCGCGAGCTTTGGCGGTGCCGTTGCGCAGACCTCAGTAACCTTCGTGTCGCAAGCCAGCCTGGAGCACGGCATCAACGCCGAACTCGGGTTACAAAAACGCTGCGTACCGGTTCGCGGCACACGCAGCGTCAAGAAAGCGGACATGCGGCTGAATGACTGGCAGCCTGAGATCGAGGTCAGCGCGCAGACCTACGAGGTGCGGGCCAACGGCGAGTTGCTGACCTGCGAGCCGGCCGCGGTTTTGCCGCTCGCGCAGCGGTATTTTCTGTTCTAGCGGGATGCGCTTTTTTCGAGCCGGCACCGGTGCTCGGTGGACCGGGCGCCGGCGAGTCGCAGCTAGCGGATGCAGGTTCCACTCATGACAACTTCATTACCCCTCGAAGAGTCCGCCACCACACTGGTCGTCACGGAGCGGGGCGACTCGGGCGCGCGGCCCGATCTCTGCATCGCCATGACGTACGAACAGCGGCAACGCTCACGGCTGCGACTGATTCTCGCGGACGGCACGCCGCTCGCGCTGATGTTGGCGCGCGGTGAACGGCTGCTCGGCGGCAGCACACTGCGAACCCGGTGCGGCAAGACAGTCCTGGTGGAAGCGGCCGCTGAACCCTTGAGCGTGGCGACCGCAGACAACGCTTTGGTGCACGCACGCGCGTGTTATCACCTGGGCAATCGCCATCTGCCGTTGGCAATAGGTTCGTTGGAAGTCCGCTACCTTCGCGACCACGTCATCGACGCCCTGGCGCTGCGGCTCGGCCTCAAGCTCGAACACGTCGATGCACCGTTCCAACCGGAAGACGGCGCCTACGCCGGCGCTCACGCCCATTCTCACGGGCACTGACACGATGACCACGAGAGTTCTGCATCTATGGCAGTTGTTGTCGCCAACGCTGCCGATCGGTGCGTTCGCATATTCGGATGGTCTGGAGGCAGCTTGCGAAGCGGGCCTGCTCGGCGACGCGGACGATACGTTTCGATGGCTCTCCGACCTTATGGAAGCGCAGTTGCTGACGGTCGATCTGCCGTTCGTTCGGGCATTGTATGAAGCAGCGGCGGAACCGGACGAGGAAACCGCCAACCAGCTTGCAGCGACGTTGCTTGCTCGTCGCGAAACCCGCGAGTTGCGCGACTCGGATGTCCATCTGGGTCGTTCGCTCAGACGGTTGCTGCCCGCACTGCAAATTGATGTCGACAGCCTCGACTGGCCCGCCCGGATACCGTTCGCACGCCCGTTTACCCACGCGGCAGCACATTGGCGTGTCGGCGTTTCGGACACGCTGCGCGGGTATCTCTGGATCTGGCTAGAGAGTCAGGTCAGCGCCGCGGTCAAGCTCGTGCCCCTGGGGCAGACCGACGGCCAACGCATACTGTTCGAACTCTCGCGCGCAGCTGAACAACGCCTTGGTGCTGCGTTCACCCGCGACGCCGGCGGGCCAGGCCACCCGACCGTCGCCCTGGCTCTGCTGAGCTGCGCGCATGAAACGCAATACTCGCGGCTGTTTCGCTCCTAGTCAGCCCCCCGCCTTCGTACGCACAAGAGGAACCCACGATGCCCATGGCACTGTCTCACAATCCCGGCTCGGCCCTTCGCGTCGGCATCGGCGGCCCGGTTGGCTCCGGTAAAACGGCGTTGCTTTTGAACCTGTGTCAGAAGCTGCGGGAGCGGTATCAGATCGGGGTGGTCACCAATGACATCTATACACGGGAGGACGCCGACTTTCTGATTCGGCACGAAGCGCTCGACCGCGACCGGATCGTCGGCGTCGAGACAGGTGGTTGCCCACATACGGCGATACGCGAAGACGCGTCTATCAATCTCGCCGCCGTCGACGACCTGCAGGTGCGCTTTGGTCACCTCGACGTAGTCTTTGTCGAAAGCGGTGGCGACAATCTCAGTGCGACGTTCAGTCCTGAACTCTCTGATCTCACGATCTATGTGATCGACGTGTCGGCTGGGGACAAGATCCCTCGGAAAGGCGGCCCTGGTATCACGCGCTCCGACCTGTTGGTCATCAACAAGACGGACCTTGCGCCACTTGTGGGCGCATCGCTGGATGTCATGGATCGTGATGCCCGCAAAATGCGCGGCGATCGGCCGTTCGTGTTCTCCAATCTGAAAAGCGGCGAAGGTTTGCAGAACATCATTGCGTTTATCGAGCGCGAAGGGATGTTGGACGTGGCCGCATAGCTGGAAAGCACCAAAGAAGAGCGCCAATGGTACAGCTCGGTGCAGACTCGCGAAGACAGTGCACCGAGAAGTGACTTCACCCTCCGAATAAGCGTCTGGATTGGTGCGTCACGGTTTGCCGTGGACTCTGAACGGCGACAATTGCGCCATCCATGTACGCGACGGCACCCTGGCATAGCGATTGCTTTAACTGTTGGTGAAACATCCGTCACCAACAGGAGCAACCCAGATGTTTTGGACCAGCAAGCCGCGTAGCCCGATAGCCGCTGCGCGCAAACTTGGCTTGTCACTGGCGGCGCTTGCGCTGGCCGCCAGCGCGCAGGCAGAAGACACGATAAAAGTTGGTGTGCTGCATTCGTTGAGCGGCACGATGGCGATCAGCGAGACCACGCTCAAAGACACGGTGTTGATGCTGATCGAAGAGCAGAACAAGAAAGGTGGTCTGCTCGGCAAGAAACTCGAGCCAGTCGTCGTCGACCCGGCTTCGAACTGGCCGCTGTTCGCTGAGAAAGCCCGTGAGCTGATCACCCAGAAGAAAGTCGCCGTGACGTTCGGATGCTGGACATCGGTCTCACGCAAGTCGGTACTGCCGGTCTACGAAGAGCTGAACAGCCTGCTGTTCTATCCGGTGCAATACGAAGGTGAAGAGTCATCCAAGAACGTGTTCTACACCGGGGCGGCTCCGAACCAGCAGGCTGTACCGGCCGTTGATTACCTCATGAACGAAGTAGGGGTGAAGCGCTGGGTACTGGCTGGCACCGACTACGTCTACCCGCGTACCACCAACAAGATCCTCGAAGCCTATCTGAAGGCGAAAGGTGTCGCCGCCGAAGACATCATGATCAACTACACGCCGTTCGGTCACTCGGACTGGCAGAGCATCGTGTCCGACATCAAGACGTTCGGCTCAGGTGGCAAGAAAACCGCGGTAGTCTCGACCATCAACGGTGACGCCAACGTGCCGTTCTACAAGGAACTCGGCAACCAGGGCTTGTCGGCGGAAGACATTCCGGTCGTTGCATTCTCGGTAGGTGAAGAGGAACTTTCCGGCCTCGACACGAAGCCGCTCGTCGGTCACCTCGCCGCATGGAACTACTTCATGAGCGTCGACAATGATGCGAACGGCGAATTCATCGAAGCGTGGCACAAATTCATCGGCGACGAGAAGCGTGTCACCAACGATCCGATGGAAGCGCACTACATCGGCTTCAACATGTGGGTCAAAGCGGTCGAGAAAGCCGGTACTACCGACACCGATGCGGTAGAGCAGGCCATGATCGGCATCACTTATCCGAACCTGACGGGCGGCGTTGCGGTCATGCATGCCAACCATCACCTGTCGAAGCCCGTGCTCATCGGCGAGATTCAGGAAGACGGGCAGTTTGAAACCGTCTGGTCGACCAGCGACCACGCATCACCGATGACGGTGTCGCAAAGCTCATGTGGCGGCGGTATCTTCCGATCAAGGCAAAATCTGGGATCGTTTCGCGGACGGTTACTCCAAACAACCCATTGCTGATGAACAATCCTACCAGAAAAAGTTGCAAGTTACCCAAGGATACTTTACTCCCAATTCAGAAGTTCTCGAGTTTGGCTGTGGCACCGGAGGGACGTCTGTTATTCATGCGCCGTACGTCAAGCACATTCTTGCCACGGACGTTTCGCAAGCAATGATTGACATTGGCAAACAACGAGCTGAAGACGCGAAAGTGAGTAATATTGACTTTCAAAAGGCTTCTGTTGAAGAGCTCGATATTCCAATCGCGAGCAAGGATGTTGTTCTTGGTCTGAGTATTCTGCATCTTCTACCAAACAGAGACCAAGTCATTCACCAAGTTCACTCTTGGCTCAAACCTGGAGGGGTCTTTGTGACAAGTACTGCTTGTATTGGAGACATGGGCTTGGGTGCCAGAGTACTCGTTA
>JBCCEJ010000013.1:0-86115 GCA_039030335.1 Pseudomonadota bacterium
CCGTTCTATACGCGGCTGACCGCCGCCGGCGCCGTACACGAGGAAGTCTACGGTTGGGAACGGCCGCGCTGGTTTGCGACCGACGAACTCGCCGCGCAGGACGTCTACTCTTTCCGCCGATGCGACTGGCTGGAGGCGGTCGAGCGGGAAGTTCGGGCCGTACGCGAGCGCGTCGGCATGATGGACATCTCGGCATTTGCGAAGATTGAGGTCAGCGGCGCCGGCGCGCATGCGTTCGTAAGCCGCGCGATCGCCAACCGTCCCCCGCGCACCACCGGCGGCATCGTGCTGAGTCACGTGTTGAATCGCAAAGGCACCATCGAGGCGGAAACCACCGTCGTGCGGCTCGGCGAGTCGCACTTCTACTTCGTCTGCGCGGCCTTCTTCGAGCAGCGTCTCTACGACTGGCTCTCGGCACTTGCCGGTGACGATGCCAACGTACGCATCGTTAACGTCTCCAGCGAGACCGCCGCACTCGCCTTGCAAGGGCCCCGCGCGCGCGACGTGCTGTCCGCAGTCACCGAAGCCGAACTCGGCAACGAGCATTTCCGCTGGCTCACCGCCCGCACCGTTCGTATCGCCGGCACGCACGTGCGCGCCCTGCGCATTTCCTACGCGGGTGAATTGGGATGGGAACTCCATATGCCGCTGGCCGGCGCGCTGGAAGTGTTTGACGCACTGGTAGCGGCCGGTGAGGCGCACGGCATGCAGCATTACGGCTCGTTCGCGATGAACGCCATGCGCATGGAGAAAATGTTCAAGGGGGCGTCCGAACTGACCAACGAAGTCACACTGCCGGAAGCCGATGTCATGCGATTCGTCAAGCTCGATAAGCCCGGTGGCTTCGTCGGCGATGAAGCCACCCGAGCGAGTGCGGCCGCAAACGCCCGACCGTGGCAGTGCGTGTACCTGCAGGTCGACGCCAACGACGCGGACTGCCTCGGCGGGGAAGCCGTGACGGTAGGCGGCGAACGGATCGGGGCCATCTCGTCAGGCGCGTATGCGCCGACGTGCGCCACTTCGCTGGCTTTTGCCTACGTCACTCCAGCGTATGCCGAGCCCGGCACGGCGTTGGAAGTGACCGTTCTCGGTGAACGCGTGTCCGCGCGCGTGCTCGGCGAGCCGGTTTACGACGCAGCCAACGAGCGCCCTCGTATGTAAGCACGGCGAAATCGCTCAACGGGTATGCATACGTCTCAGATAGTCCCAGGCAACGGGCACGATGTGCTCGGCGACTCGGGCGGCACCTGCCGGCGTCAGATGACAGTAGTCGATATAGAGCTGGGCCTCCGGCTTTCCGCGCCTGGCGATCTGACCGATATCGGTAAACGCGATGCCCGCGTCTGCGAAGAGCACGGGAAGTTGCTGGCGCGCTTTGCTCATGAACTGAGCGCCGTCCGGACCGCCATTCAGTGTCTGTGTGGTCGTGCGAATGGCGCGATCCGCCGGTACCAGCAGCTGGGGATCCTCGAACACGATCTCCGGTTGTAAGAACACGTGCAGTTCGAAGCCATGCAGCTTCCCAAGCTGATGGGAGAGCGCGTAGTTGCGTAGGAAGCCAATGCTCGCAGCCGCCTTGTATTCGGTGGCGAAGCCGCCTTCACGCTTCGGTCCAGCGGCGATGTTGTGCGGCTTGCCTTCATAGCGCTCGAACAGCTTGAAGGCCACTTTCTCCATCACCTTGAAGAAATGACTGACATCGCCCAGTGACCGGAACGCTGCGTATAGACCGATGAACGGCTGGCGCTCGTTCAAGGCCCGCACGAGGTTGTGAGAGGAATACCCGTAACGCCGAATGGGACTGCTGGTATCCAACGAGTAGAAATCGTTGTGCCCGTCCACGAACAGGACCAGATCCGGCTCGTATTCGTACAGGCTCTCGTACAGATAGAGCACATGTTGAAACGTGTGGTAGGCAGTAACGCCCGCATTGATCACCTCGACATTGAGCGCCCCGATCCCGTGCTTGGACACCAGGCGTTCGAGACCAGCTTCCACGAAATGCGAAATCGTCTCGTCGTTTGCCAGGGTCCGATGCAGTGGATAGTGAGGTCCGCCCTGAACCCCGATGCCGTACATCGTGGAGCCACCCAGCATCAGGATTCGAAACGTACCGGCCGGCTTGCGAACGCTGACCAACTCATCGCGGCGAAAACCCTGCGCGGAATGAATCTCCCTGCCGGCCGTGTCGAACTCGCGGCGGTAAACCGGATTCAGCTCGTGGCCGCGAACCGGGTTGTAACGGTGCCGCTCCGATGCGTCGCCGAGCTCGTTGTCCCAGACTGTCAGAACCGCATACGACGCGCCTTCCAGCAACGCGACCAGAAACACCAGGTAAAGGCAGACGAACACAATTGTGCGTGCCGTGCTGCGCGGTCCCGGGCCGGGTCCGCCACGGTCCTGTTCGTCGCTCAAGTCGCCTTCGTCGCTCATCGGGTCGCGCTTCGGTGAAGATGGACGGCCAGTGCCAGAAACACACTCAAGTACCGGTCTGGCTGGTGCCGCATACCGATACACGCCATACCCTCAGGTTCAAAGTGCTGGCAGAGTTTTGCGCCGCGACGAGGCGGCGCCAGGGCGCTCATGCTGTCATGAGGGCCGCCGGGCGCACCGTCCTGACCGGTTTTTTGGCGACGGCCAACGCGCCAGCTCGACAGCGGCCGGCCTCCGTCAGGGACGCCTGCCGATCAGCACGTGGATGGCGGTCAGCCCGACGTGGACTCACCTTCCCCCTGCAGTTCCTTCGCGCACTCTTTATCGGCGAACACTTCGTCCACCGCCTTGATACGCGACTTCACGAGCGCATAAACCGACGTGTCTCGAGATACGCCACCGCTGCCGAAGAATAATGTCGGCAACAACACCACGGCGTTCATGGCCGCGTCTTCGTCGAACTTACCGGCACGGGGCTTCAATACCTGATACAGCTGACGCTCGCGCGCCGCCAGCTGTGCACGTTCAGCAACCAGCCGCTGACACTCCAGGTCGACGTATGGGTCCGTGGAGTGAAACAGGATCGGGACATCTTCCGGTTGCGAAGCGCAGCCCGACAACAGCCCTGCCAGAACTGCTGCCGCAAAGGTTTTGATCCGCATACTCTCAGGCTCCACAACTTCAGCGAAAGGATCATCGAATGACGCGCGCAGGCGCTGGCGACGGTCGCACCAGTGCTTACCGACGGGCATTCTGAGGCCCACTGCAAAACATCACAACTGCCGCCCGACTGGCCGTCCGGCCGCCACCGCGGGCAGCCTTGGCGCGGCATCACGCCTGTCGGCCGCAATCACGCTGCCAACGCGCACTGCCGAATGCAAACCGCTTCCGCCGGCGGTACACATGTGACGCGTAGCCGTGGGTTGTTAGCAGGCAGGCGCGCCTGGATTCCAGCCAGCGCTCACTGCCACGTCCTTCGAGGGTGCCCGTAACCGGGCCGTTCCAGGCGAACGCGTTTCGTTGGCGTTTGTCGGCTTTCCTTACAAATCATCCGCACCACTTTTGTGCGCGGTCGGGTAACGTACGGCGATTCAGCAAGTTAACGGAAGTGGCCCAAGTATTGCTTAGAAGGTGCTCATCTGCATCTCCAGCTGATGGATAAGAATGAAAGTTCTGAAGCGCAATTTCATTGGTGTCGCACTCGCAACGGCCATGACGCTCGCCGCGTCGTCTGTCGCCAGCGCCGACATCATGTTCGCAACCAGCAGTGGCGACATAACTGGAATCAACATTCGCGCATTTGATCAGATCGCAAACATCGCAGACACAGACGACGTATCCGTTGCGGTGGGCGCGGCTGTGCCGCAAACCGGCACCCTGACGGCCGACACCAATCCGGGTGGCCCATCCGCCCAGGCCGCGCTGGACTACAGTCTGGGCGACAGCGGGTTCAGCTTTGACTTCAGCGCCAGTTCTCGCGGCAATCCGAACGGCGGGGACGGCGATGTAAGCTTTGGCAGCAACTTCTATTTCACCGTCGACGAGGACACCGACTTCACTTTTTCCGCGACGGCGTCGGGCGCTTCAAATTCAGGCGGCGGCGCCAGCGGGTCGCTATTCTCGACTTTCTTCCATGCGTTCGTCGCGGAGATATTCGCGAGCGAACAGCAATCGGGCAGCGCAAGCTCCGCCTATCTCATCGAGGCGGACGGCGCTCCTGGCGGTGCCGCTCAAAACGTCACTCGCGGCACCTTCACCGGGCAGTTGCAAGCCGGCAAGATCTACCACCTCGCGGTCAGCGGCGGTGGTAACGCATCGTTCACGGCGGCGAACGGCGGTGACTTCTCGGCCAGCATGTCCCTGGTACTGTCGGGCGCGAACAGTGCGCCGGTGCCGGCACCGACTACTGCGACGCTGCTGATGTTCGCGGCGCTAATCGTGAACCGTCGCGGGCACCGTCCCGTCGTAAGACTTCCGGTCCGCGTGCGAACGGCCAGGCGCTGGCAGGTCGTCTCGAATTGGGCGGGCGTTACGACAGGCCGGGACGGAACCTAGGTAAACGTTGCGCCTGAAGCGCAGAGCAGGAACAGCAACCACAGACAGATCGCGACCGGCGCACGCATATCGGCTTTGCCGTAATCGGAGGCGAATCGCTCGAAGATCCCATATGTGGGCACGCGAGCGATGAGTCGCCAGCAAAGCACCAACGCATAGGCAAAAACCAGGCCGGCGAGCCGGTCCTGCCAGTTGTCAGGTCTGGGGTCGCGTTGCATCAACGCCGCTGCCGCGACGGCCGCTATCACGGTAGCGGCCAGCAGGTCTTTTGGCATGGGCGGGCTCCAGTGCGCTGGTGAAGCGCTATTGTGCCGGTGATCGACGCAGCGCGTCAGGGCGCTGACCGGCATCGGCGAACTCGCCGGCTCTACCAGTCGATGTCCGCTCCGTCCCACGCCTTGAAGCTGCCGTTATCGGCAGATGTCAGCGCGTCTAGCACCTGCAACAACTGCGCCGCTGCAACGTCTGGAGACCTCATCTGCCCGGACGGCAAATTACCTTGAAAGGGCAACGAGAGCCGGGTGTCCACGGTGCCGGGATGCAGCGCCACGCAGATGACATCGGCCGCCCGGCGCCGCAGTTCGATAGCGAGGTTGCGGGTGAACATGTTCTGAGCTGCCTTGGCGGCCCGGTAGGCATACCAGCCGCCCAGCCGGTTATCTCCGATGCTGCCAACGCGGGCCGAGACGTTGGCGACGATGCTGCGTCCGCGGCGCGGGAGGTAGGTCGCAAAGTGTTTCGCCACCAGCAACGGGCCGAGCGCGTTGACGGCGAAACTGCGCTGCACGCTGCTGGCGTCGACGTCGGCGAGTCGACGCTCCGGGCGCATGTTGCGACCCTCGTGCAACACACCAGCAGCATTGAACAAGAGCGACAGGTAACCACCGCTACGGCCGAGTTCTGCGCCGAATTGCGTCGCCGCCAGCTCGATCGAAGACTCCGAGGTGACATCGACGCGAAGACGGCGAACACGGCATTCCGGATCAGAGTCCGCCGGCGCCCGCGATGCTTCTTCGGCCTCCGGGGGGACCGTCATCGTGCGGCCCAACGCCCACACGGTCGAGTAGCGTCGCTGCGCTACGAGCGCCTTCACGACGGCCGCGCCCACACCACCGGTCGCGCCCACCACCACGGCGTGAGCGTCCCGAGGTCGGACCACTGTCACTGGCCAACTGCCCCGGAGCCGAACCAGGGCGGCCAGAAAGACGCTGATGCGAGGCGCATTTGAAACACTGTCTAGCTTATGTCTATTAATATCGCTGCTAGAATGAAACTATCATCTCTACAACGCGTCAATATCGGTAAGGAATACGCCGCACCGCCGATGGAGCAATCCTCAACGGTAGCTACACTGATAAGCGTGCCACCGCCGTCACGAACGCTGAATCAAATCACGTCCAATGCCGATCTCAACCGGAGCAGCCAATGTCGACCCTCGTGAGGTCGACTACTACACTACCCGCGCAGCCGCGTGGTGGGACCCCAGTGGGCCGTTCTGGCCACTGCATCGGCTGAACCGGCTGCGCACCGCATACCTGCGCGACACCCTGGCCCGGCATCTCGGCCGCAACCCCCAGTCAGCGCTCCCACTGTCGGGCACCAGCGTACTCGACGTCGGGTGCGGCGGCGGCATCCTCAGCGAATCGATGGCGCGCCTCGGCGCCAGTGTGCTCGGTGTCGACGTCGTCAGCGACAACATCCGAACGGCCGAACAGCACGCTGCCGGCAGTCCGCTCGACGTGCGCTACGAACATGTGGACGTGGATGAGCTGGTAAGTCGGGGCAGCCGCTTCGACGTCGTGCTGAACATGGAAGTCGTCGAACACGTTCCCGATGTGCCTCAGTTCATGCGGGCTTGCTGCGCGCTGGTCGAACCCGGCGGCCTGATGGCAGTCGCAACCCTGAACCGCACACCGATCGCCTGGCTCACGGCCATCATTGGCGCCGAGTACATCCTCGGCTGGCTGCCCAAAGGAACCCACCGCTGGCAGCAGTTCGTCACGCCCACGGAAGTCGAAAGGCTGCTCATCGCGGGTGGGCTGCGCTGCACGGACCGCACGGGCGTGCGGGTCAACCCCGTGACGCGGCGCTTTTCTCTCAGCCCGCGCATGGCCGTCAACTACATGGTCATTGGCCAGAAGTCTGCGACCCCGGCGTTCGGCGGCGCCTGACAGACCCATGCCGAGCGTTGCGCGCCCCCACAGGATTCCACCCGCATCATCTCTTTGGAGGGCTGCATTTTGAATTTGACGGTCTACTACGATGGCGCCTGCCCGCTCTGTGTCCGGGAGATCGGGGTCTACCGACGCCTGCGCGGTGCAGACGCGATCGACTGGGTTGATGCGGCTGATGAGTCACGGGTCTGGGCGCACCAGGACCTGACCCGCGGCCAGGCTCTCAAACGGCTGCACGCCCGGAGCGCGGACGGCACTTTGCACTCGGGCGCGGCGGCGTTTGGCGCTATCTGGAACCTGCTGCCGGCGTTCCGCTGGTTGGCGAGCCTGCTCCGCATACCCGGCGCATTGCCGGCGGCCGAGTTGGGCTACCGCCTGTTCCTCAGGCTCCGCCCCCGCCTGCAGCGTCTACTGGGCGGGCCCATTAAAAACTGCGAGGACGCGCGCTGCGATGCCTGAGGGGCCGGAGATCCGGCTCGCCGCAGACCGAATTGCCGAAGTCCTGGAAGGAGAGCAGATCCGGGCCGTAGAACTCGAACTGCCGCGCCTCAAACCCTACGAGCCAGAACTCCTGGGCGCACACGTCATCCGTGTTGAAACCCGCGGCAAGGCCATGCTGACGCACTTCGACAACGGTCTCACGCTCTACTCGCACAACCAGCTCTACGGACGATGGTATGTCCGCGCGCGTGACGCCTGGCCGCGCACCCGGCGAACCTTGCGTGTGGCCCTGCACACCGAGCGCGCGAGCGCGTTGCTCTACAGCGCCAGCGACATCGAAATCCTCGACCATGACGGTCTCGCGCGACACCCTTTCCTCACCCGGATCGGACCGGATGTGCTCGCACCGGACCTTACCTGGAGAGCACTCGCAAAACGTCTGGCCGAACGAGCTTTCCTGCGTCGGTCGCTGGCCTCGCTGTATCTGGATCAGAGCTACGTGGCCGGCCTCGGCAACTACCTGCGCAGCGAGATTTTGTTCTTCGCGAAAGTGCATCCCCGGCGGCGCCCATTAGACCTCTCAATTGGAGAGCGCGGTGCGCTCGCTCGTCAAACCCTCGCGATCGCCCAGCGCTCTTACGAGACCCGCGGTATCACGAACCCGGACCGGATCGTGCGCCGCCGCAAGGCCGCTGGCCTGACGCGTAAATCCGAACTGCGATTCGCCGTATTCGATCGTGCCGGCGAGCCATGCGACTACTGCAATACCGAGATCGAACGAACCGAGGCAGGGTCGAGACGGCTGTACATTTGCCCGACCTGCCAGCTCTGAGAGCGCCTCAGGGCGCAGCCCTGCCCGGCTCGAAGCGACACTGCCCGTAAGTCATCCAAGCCGTGCGCCGCCAGTACAACCGGTGACTGAACCGCCCATCCGCTTCCACCCGCAGGTAGCCCTGCCCCGGCAACTTGTAGAGCAGTTCGCGAGGCTGATGACGTATCGAGGCCACCCAGGAAGCGCTGCTAAGCGGCGCGAGATGGGGGTAGCCATCAGCCGCCGTAATGCGCACGTCGCCGGGCGACTTATCGACACGCAACGCCGAAGTGCGCAATCGCGAGCGACCGCTACAGCCGACATGAATGTTGTGGCAGTAGAACGGCAGCTCCGGCTCACAAACCAGGCGACGCGCACTTTCGCTCGCCGCCAGGTCCGACCCGCCAGCGCATAGGGCAACGCCGACTCCAACGGCCGCCAGGAGCGTCCCGGGACGTGTCCGCGCCGACCTCGAGGACCGGCGCAAGCCCGATCGCTTGCCGAGGCCAATGGTGAAGTGTATCTGAGCCATAGCAACACAGCCTGACGCGTGACTTTTAGGGATCGAATTGCACTTTCTAATGGTTCAGCATAGATTCCCTTATGTCCCAGGGGTCCGTGCCGCGCAAGACGTCATGCGCCCCTTGGCATCAGGGAACCACCACGATGTGAAACCGGAGGAGGAACTGCGGTGATCTCGAAATTGAGGACCGGTCTCGCCACTGCCTGCGCTGTCGCGCTGCTTGGCGCAACCGCCGCGAATGCGGAAGTAAAAGTAAAACTCGAACCGTTCGTAACCGGCGTCAATGCGCCACTCGCTATGGTGCAACCAAAGGGCGATGCACGTATGTTCGTCGTCGAGCAGGACGGCCGCGTGCGGATCGTACGCGACGGAAAGCTGGAAGCGACGCCCTTCCTCGATCTGCGTAACGAACTGCCAGATCTCCATCATGACTTCGACGAGCGCGGCTTGTTAGGCATCGCCTTCCACCCGAAGTTCGCCAGCAATGGCAAGTTCTACGTGGCCTACAGCTCGCACCTCGACTACCAGGGTGACCTCGGCAAAATGCTGTGGTACTCGCACTCCAACGTGGTAGCCGAGTACACCGTTTCGGCCGATGACCCCGATGCAGCCGATCCGCAGTCCAAGCGCATCGTCTCTTCGATCGACTGGCCGCAGTTCAACCATAACGGTCACTGGATCGGTTTTGGTCCGGACGGCATGCTCTACATCTCAACC
The DNA here is from genome assembly GCA_039030335.1 of Pseudomonadota bacterium. Classification (GTDB taxonomy): domain Bacteria; phylum Pseudomonadota; class Gammaproteobacteria; order HK1; family HK1; genus JBCCEJ01. Next base: position 9,155 of record JBCCEJ010000013.1, read on the forward strand.
GGTGACGGCGGCTACGCCAACGACTGGGGTATTGGCCACAACGTGACCGAGGGCAACGGTCAGGACCTCGCGACCAACCTCGGCAAGATGCTGCGCGTTGATGTGGACGGCGGCCACCCGTACAAGGTCCCGGCGGACAATCCGTTTGTCGGCAACCACAACGCCAACGACGAAGTATGGGCCTACGGTCTGCGCAACCCGTGGCGCTGCTCGTTCGACATGGGTGGCAGCAACGAGCTGATCTGCGGTGATGTTCAGCAGAACAGCTACGAAGAGATCAGCGTGATCTCGAAAGGTTCGAACCTCGGTTGGCGCCGCATGGAGGCCACCAAGTGCTTCGACTATACAAAGCCGGACAACCACCCAGGCAGCTGCGACCAGAAAGGGCTGACCATGCCGATCCTGCAGTACGAAAACTGCACGGCGAAGCCGGATGGCTGCAAGGGCATCTCGATCACGGGCGGTTACGTCTATCGCGGCAGCCATAAAGCCTGGGACGGCAAGTACATCTTCGGCGACTGGAGCAAATCCTTCGCTACGATGGACGGCCAGATCTTCGTCGGCTCCAACAATGGCGGCAAATGGAGCATGGAAACCGCGAAGGTTGCGAACATGGACGGCAAAGTGCCATACATCCTGGCCTTTGCGCAGGACAACGCCGGTGAAGTCTATGCGTTGACGTCCATCACTACCGGTCCGAACGGCAGACTGGACACCATCTACAAGGTCGTGCCTGCCAACTGAGGCCGCGCGGAAAGCGCAACAGCGGGTCTCACGATCAGGGTGCCGGTGCTGGCACCCTGATTCCAAACGCCGGCGTCTGTCCGGCGTTCACGTTTCTGGAGCCGCTGCGCCCGACTGGCGCAGCGTCCCGATGACGGAGCTGCACAATGTCCAATCGCCTCACCCACGCTTTCGCCGGCCGGTATCTGTTGCGGCTCATCTTCGCCGCCAGCCTGCTGCTGTTAACGGGGATCGGCTTTGCTGCTTCTGAGCCCGCGGCGGATAAAGCGGAGTTCACCGAAGCATTCCTGAACGACGAAAATAACGTCAACGCCGGCAAACAGCTTTGGCAACAACAGTGTCGTCACTGCCACGGTGCTTCCGCCTACCCCGGCAAGGCGCCGAAACTGAAGCCGCGTAAATATTCACCTGACTTCGTCTACGATCGAATAGCGAACGGGTTTCGCAAGATGCCGCCCTGGAAGACGGTGTACTCGACCGACCAGATCAAAGCGATCACGGCCTTTGTAAAGCACCGTTCATTCTCGCCCTAACGTCACTCTTCAGCTCGGGAACATCCATGGAACAGCGCACCGATTCTTTTAGTGATGCAGTGGCAGCCGAAACGCGCTGGCAGCGCTTCGCCGTGTCGTACGACTTCCCCGTCGTGTTCACCGAAGAGTGTTTCTCGCCGGACAATCGCGCACTGCTCGAAGTGCTCGGCAGACTCGAGCCGGATAAGAGACACAAGTGCCTGTTCTTCGTGGATAGCGGCGTGCTGGAAGCGAAGCCGGAGCTGCTCGGCGCGATCAACCATTACGCGCACGCACACGGGGCAGCGATAGAACTGGCAGCTGCGCCGATCGTCGTACCCGGCGGCGAGGCGATAAAGCAGAACCTGCATTTCGTCGAGCGCATGCAGCGCGCCTTGTTCGAGCACCATATCGATCGCCACTCTTACGCGGTCGGCATCGGCGGCGGTGCTTTCCTCGATGCTTTGGGCCTGGTTGCCGCGACCACCCACCGGGGCGTGCGGCACGTTCGCATGCCGACGACGGTACTCGCGCAGAACGACTCAGGTGTGGGCGTAAAGAATGGCGTCAACCTGTTTGAGCAGAAGAACTTCGTAGGCACGTTCGCGCCGCCGTTTGGCGTCATCAACGATCTCGCTTTCGTCGAGTCGCTCGGCCAGCGCGACAAGATCGCGGGCATGGCCGAGGCCGTGAAAGTTGCGCTGATCCGCGATGGTGAGTTCTTCACGTGGCTCGAACGCAATGCGGACCGGTTGGCGACGTTCGAACGCGATGCCATGGCGTACATGATCCGGCGCTGCGCCGAACTCCACATGCGCCAGATCGGGCGCGGGGGTGACCCGTTCGAGACTGGCAGCGCACGACCGCTCGACTACGGTCACTGGTCCGCCCACCGGCTCGAAACGATGACCAACCATCATTTGCGCCACGGTGAAGCCGTCGCCATCGGGATCGCGCTCGACGCCCGCTACTCGGTACGGGCAGGGCTACTGGAGCCGGGCGCTGAAGACCGCATCTGTTTCTTGCTGGAGCACCTTGGCTTCAAACTCTGGCACCCGGCATTGGAACACGAAACTGACGATGGCAAACGCCTCGTGCTGCAGGGCCTTACTGACTTTCAAGAGCATCTTGGCGGCGAGCTTACGATCACGCTGCTCGAGAGCGTCGGGATCGGTATCGAAGTGCACCAGATGGACTACGCGCTGATTCGAGAGTGCATCGACTGGCTCAAGCTACGGAACGCCGTCTGATGCATCTAGCTGGCCTCGGCTGCCCCGGACATCTGACGTACTGTACGAACATCCACGCCGGGGAGCACTGGCCCGACGTAGAGCAAAGCCTGGCCGCCAATCTGCCGGCTATCAAAGCAGCCGTTTCACCCGATGGACCGCTCGGCCTCGGTCTGCGCATCTCGGCGTCGATGGCAACTGCGCTTAGCGACCCTGACACGCTTACGCGTCTTACGACGCTCCTCGGCAACGACTACTACGTCTTCACGGTAAACGCGTTCCCGTACGGAAATTTCCATGGTCAGCCAGTCAAGGACGGTGCCTACCGCCCGGATTGGACTGACCCCGAGCGGCTGCGCTACACCAACGAGACGGCTGAGGTGCTGGCAAACATTTTGCCCGACGGCCAGGCTGGCACTATCTCGACCGTACCCGCTTCGTTCAAACCCTGGTTTGACGAAAGCGAGTTCGACGGCGTCGCCGCCGCGTGCGCCAGGTTGATGGGGCAGCACGCCGCGTACCTGTACGACCTTCGCCAGCGCACGGGCAAACGCATCGCGCTGGCGCTGGAGCCGGAGCCGTTCTGTCTCCTGGAAACGATCGACGAAACCGTCGCGTTCTTCGAACGCCATCTGTTTGCAGGTGCTGGCATGGAAGCGCTCGCGAGCGCGACCGGGCTCGGTCAACACGATGCCCTCATCGCGATGCGAACACACCTTGGCGTCTGTTACGACGTCTGCCATGCAGCGGTGGAATTCGAAGACCCGGACGCCAGTCTGGATGCCCTTGAAGATGCCGGCATCACCGTGGGCAAGGTGCAGTTGAGCTCCGCTCTACGCCTGAACCCGGTCGACACCAACGCCGCGGCTGCGCTCGCGCAGTTCGACGAGCCGGTGTATCTGCACCAGACGATGGAACGCACCGATGCGGGCGTGCTCCGGCATCCGGATCTCGCCCAAGCGCTCGCGCGCGTCGGGGAAGCAACCGGCAACGAATGGCGAAGCCACTTTCATGTACCGATCTTTCTGGAGCGGATGGAGCAGTTCGACACGACCCAGGAGTTCTTGCGCAGCATTCTCCAACGGCATCGTAAACAGCCGATTTCCGAGCATCTCGAAGTCGAAACCTACACCTGGGATGTACTGCCGGAGCAGTACCGCGGTCTGCCCGTCGCGGACGCGATAGCGCGCGAGCTGAACTGGGTGCTGGCTGAGCTGAAAGGGTGACGCTGCGTGACGCCCTGTTACTCGGGCGAGTCTCCAACCTGCCGACTGTCTGGACCAACCTGCTGGCCGGTGCGGTCCTGAGCGGCGCGGTACTGGATGGAGAGACCATGTTCGTCGCCGGCGTCGCCCTCACGCTCTTCTACGTGGGCGGCATGTATTTGAACGATGCTTTCGACGCCGCAATCGACGCCGTCGAACGCCCCGAGCGGCCGATTCCGAACGGGCGCGTCAGCCGCACCGCGGTGTTCGCATGGGGCTTTGGCATGCTGGCCGCGGGCATCGCGGTCCTGGCGGTGCTGGGCCACGTCACCGGCCGCGGCTGGCTCGCTGCAGCCGGTGGTGTCGCACTCGCCGGCGCGATCGTGCTCTACAACGTCTGGCACAAAGGCAACCCGCTCAGCCCGTTCATCATGGGCTTGTGCCGGATGCTGGTCTACGTGGTCGCCGCCTGGTGTTTCACGACGACTTTGCCGGCGGACGTGCTGCTCGGTGCGGCGATCGTGTTGAGCTACCTGATCGGACTGACGTACGTCGCGAAGCAGGAGAATCTCGGCGCGGTAGCCAACATGTGGCCGTTGCTGTTCCTGGCGACACCATTGCTCTACGCGCTTTATGCTGGCTTGCAGGGAGCTTTGCCAGCCTTGGGCATCGCCGTGTTGCTGGCTCTTTGGATTGGGGTAGCACTGCGCTTCGTGCTGCGGGCCGGCCCTGGCGACATTCCGCGCGCAGTGGTTTCGCTGATCGCCGGCATCTCGCTCGTCGACGCGCTGCTGATCGCAACGGCGGGCGAACTGACCTGGCTCGCCTTCGGTGTCGTCGGCTTCATCCTGACACTCGCGCTGCAGAAGCTGGTGCCGGGCACCTGATCGAAGCACCGGAGAGTCCGGGCGCGAGGGCATCGCGGCAAAGTTGATTACAATGGTGCCAACGCACCGTTATCACAGGGCGAGGTCGTCGTGACACCTTTGGAGCTACTGGAACGCTGGGTAAGCGAACGCGCCAGCGAAGAAGCGCTGCACTGGTTGAGCGAGCAGCGCAAAGCCCTGGCGGAAAGTTACTCTGACCGCAAATTCCACATCGCTTTCGGCATGATGCCGCGCCGCCTCGGCAAGAGCGATCTGGCGCTATCCGAATCCGAACTGGAGCTGGCGGAGACGGCGCGCGCGGGCTGGAATCCACGTCATTGGAGCATCGCAGAAGCGGCGCGCATCCTGCTGCTCATCGAGACCGACACGCGTGCGAACGAAGCGTTTGCCAACCGCTTCAAAGATCTCTGCAAGACCGCCGATGTCGCCGAGGCCATAACCCTCTATCGAGGGCTCGCTCTCTACCCGGAATTCCAGCAGCTCGAACCACAGGCTGGCGAAGGACTGCGCACCAATATTCGGACCGTCTTCGAAGCGGTCGCACACGAGAACCCGTTTCCCCGCGAGGTCTTCGACCAGGACCGCTGGAATCACATGGTTCTGAAAGCCCTGTTCGTCGACAGTCCGCTCGCGCCGATCGACGGGCTGGACGAGCGCGCCAACCCTGAGCTTGCGCGCATCATGTGCGACTATGCGCACGAGCGGTGGGCGGCATCGCGGCCGGTGTCGCCGGAGCTGTGGCGCTGCGTCGGGCCGTTTGCCGAAGGTGCGATGCTCGATGACCTGGCGAGAGCTTACGGCAGTGACAACGACAACGAAGCGCGCGCCGCAGCGCTCGCACTGTTGGCGGCCGGCTCTTCCGCTGCGGACACAGTGCTGGCCACGCGGCCCGAAATCGAACAGGCTGCCCGCGCCGGCACCTACACATGGAACGACATTGCGCACGCGCTGGCGTAGCTGCACGGGGAGAAGTTGACCATGATGCTGATCGACCCACACGCGCACATGATTTCGCGCACGACCGAAGACTATGACGCGATGGCCGCATCGGGCGTAGTCGCGGTCATCGAGCCGGCCTTCTGGATCGGCCAGCCGCGTACCAACGTCGGATCCTATGCTGACTACCTCTCGCACATCATGGGCTTCGAGCGCTTCCGCGCGGGCCAGTTCGGTATCCGGCACTACTGCACGATCGGCTTGAACTCCAAGGAGGCCAACAACGAAGAGCTGGCCGAAGCGGTGATGGAAATCCTGCCGCGCTTTGCAACCAAGGAAGGGGTCGTCGCCATCGGCGAGATCGGCTACGACGAACAGACCAAGCTCGAAGACCATTACTTTCGCGAACAGCTGGAACTCGCGAAGGAGTTGGATCTGCCGGTGATGATCCATACGCCGCACCGCGACAAGAAGCGCGGCACTTCGCGATCGATGGATGTCTGCGACGAACACGGCATGGATCCCTCCAAAATCGTCGTCGATCACAACAACGAAGAAACGGTTGCCGAAACACTGCAGCGAGGTTACTGGGCTGGATTCTCGATTTACCCCAGTACCAAAATGGGCAACAAGCGGATGGTCGAGATCCTGCGGCAATACGGCGCCGAGAGGGTGATCGTGAACTCCGCCTGCGACTGGGGGATTTCCGAACCCCTGGCCGTTGCCAAGACGGCCGAACTGGCCCTGAATAGCGGCGTGCCGGAAGAGGCTGTGCGCAAGGCCTGCTACGCAAACGCCCTGGCTGCCTATGGCCAGAGTGGGCAAATGCTCGAGTCCGACTGGCTCGACCCGCAACCCATTGACCAGCGCAACCTGTACGAAGGCAACTCGATCCTGCGCGGCGGACGCGAGCCGCTGATCGCCGAGCGCAGTGTCGGGCATGCGACCGGAACATTGGAAATCGAGTAGGCGGGCGCGGTGCCGGCCGGCTACGAGACCCGATAACCCGTGCGCAAGCTACTGCTGTTGAACGTCGCGGCCCTTTGCCCTGCCGAGGTCGACCCGCAACGCACGCCGACGCTCGCGGCACTCGCCGATCGCGGCACTTTGAGCCCGCTCCGTGCGCCTTTTCCGAGTCTTACCTGCACGTCGCACGCCACGATGGTAACCGGCGCACTCCCGGCGACACATGGTGTTGTTGGTAACGGCTGGTACGAGCGCCACCACGCCCGCGTATTCATGTGGAACCGGTCGGCTCATCAGGTAGGCGGGGAAACCATCTGGGACGCTGCGCGGGCCCGGCACCCGGACCTCAAAGTCGCTAATCTGTTCTGGCGTTTCGTCGCGGATTCGAGCTGTGACCTGCAGGTCACCGAGCGTCCCGTGTACTGGACCAGCGGACGCAAGACCTTCGACTTCTACACCTCGCCACCGTCGTTGCACGACCGCCTCGTCGCGCGGCACGGAAAGTTCCCCTTCATGCATTTCTGGGGCCCGTTTGCCGGCCTCAAGTCGACCGCCTGGATCCTCGCGGCGCTGGAGCAGGTCATGCGTGAAGACGACCCCGACCTCCTGCTCGGCTATGCGCCGTATCTCGACTACGAGGGCCAGCGGCATGGCCCGGAGTCCGCGCAAGCGCGCGACGCGTTGACGAACATGGATCGGGCACTGGGCGCGCTGTTGACGGCCGCGCAGAGTTCCGGCCGCGATGTGGCGCTCGTATCTGACTATGGATTCAAGCAGGTCGACCAACCCGTATACATCAATCGCGAACTGCGTAAAGCAGGCTACGTGTCGATCGAAGAAGCCGCCAACGGCGATCAGATCGAAGCGGGCAAGAGCCGGGCCTTTGCTGTCTGCGACAATCAGGCGGCACATGTCTACGTCGCCGATGCCGACGACATCGAACCGGTGCGCAAGCTACTGATGGCGACGGCCGGCATCAGCGACGTGCTCGATCGCGAAGCGCAGGCCCGAGTTGGCATCGATCACGAACGCAGCGGCGAACTGGTTGCGGCGGCAGCCCCGAACGCGTGGTTCGCCTACCCTTACTGGTTGCAACCAGAGCGCGCGCCGGACTTCGATCCGTGCATTGCCATTTTCGATAAGGCGGGCTTCGACCCGTGTGAGCTGTTTCCGCCACCCGGCGCGTTCGGCAAGCTCCACATCGCACTGCGCGTCATGCAAAAGATGGCGCGACTGGCCGTACCGTTCGACGTCATCAACCCGGACGCCACACTGCCGCGGGGCGCCCGCAACATCGCGCCCGAAGACCCGGAAGGCGCCGTGCTGATCACCAGATGGTCGCGCGACACCGCCACGGTGCCCATGCAGGACCTGAAATCGTTGTTGCTGGCCCGCATGTTCGATACGGAACCGGATTGACATGGAGGGGAGCCGCCGATGCAGTTCCAGCCGCTGACCATGGGACACCGGATAACGGCCGGTTTCTTCACGCTACTGATGCTGACCATGGCCTACCTGCAGCTCAATGACCCCGATCCGGCACTCTGGGTGGCGGTGTATCTGACCCTGGCTGGATTAACGCTGCTCGGGAGCGTGCTTGGCCGGCAAAAACTCGTCGCCGGGGCCGCGCTGGCCGTCGCAGTAGTCTGGGCTGCAACGTTGGCGCCGAGCGCGTACGAGTTGTTCGCGAATCACCCCGCAGGCGACCTCCTGACCGGCATGTCACCAGACCGACCCTACGTGGAAGAAGCGCGGGAAGCGGGCGGTTTATTGATCGGTGCACTCGCCATGCTGCATCTCGTGCTGGCGCGCAAACGTCCGACGGACGAACTGAACCAAGCACCGTTTCATGCGCAGGTCGGATGAAAGACGGCAGAACAAAGGCTGCTTCGTGCGAAGCCGTCGGCCCGGCACAAACGAGGCCTTCCCTGCGCTCAAATCAGCCATCAACGCCCGTTCAGGCCGCCCGCCTGCGCGCGGTTTCTTCGCTGGCCGCGACGGATTAAAGTGCTAATTACAATACTAATTCGAAAATTTCAGATCGTATTTCTTATTTAGCAATTAATTGAACTGACAGCTTTCTACCAACCTTCGGCAAGTCTCCGCAAAACGGCACCGTAAATTTCATATTATGACGTTTTTGGCAGCCTGACAGTGAACGATGATCTAACTGACGCTCAGGCCAAATGCCAACGGGGTGTAACTTCCAGCCGTGTTCTCGATCGCTGAAATTCTCGGTTCGAGCCTGGAGATTGCCGTGGCCGATATCGGCGCCATGCCCGAGGGCGTGCCGCGATATGAAGCGCTGGAGGCCTGCAGCCGGCTTACGGTTGTTGGGTTCGAGCCAAACGACGAGGCCCGGCAAAAACTCGGCCAGTCTGCCGGCCGACGCTACTTGCCGTACGTGCTCGGCTCAGGCGAACCGGCGACCTTACACATCACGCGATATCCCGGTTGCACGTCGCTGTATCCGCCGAACCCGGCTGTCATCGACCTCTTCGAGACCATCGGCGCAGATCCGGAACACGGCAACTTCGGCGTCGTCGACACAGTGAAAGTCGAGACCCGAAGACTCGATGACGTCTTTCCATTGCCGGTCTGTCCGTATCTGAAGCTCGATGTGCAGGGAGCGGAGCTCGACGTGCTGCGTCACGGACAACACCTGCTCCGAACGGCTCTCGTCATCGAGAGCGAGGTGGCATTTGTCGAGATCTACGCCGGCCAACCCCTGTTTGGCGACCTGCAGACGTTCCTGCGCGATCGCGGCTTCGTGTTGCACAAAATGTTCGAGATTGCCGGGCGTACCTTTCGCCCGGTCCGACATGGCGCCAATCCCTTTGCGCCGTTGAGCCAGATGCTATGGGCAGACGCCGTCTTCGTGCGTGACTTTTCTCGCCTCGACCGGTTTGTCGACTCTGAACTGCTGTGCGCGGCGGCTATCCTGCACGAGTGCTACCGTTCGTACGATCTGGCGCACCGGTTGCTCGCCGAACACGACCGCCGCCGCCGCACTGGTTTCGCTACGACCTACGGCAAACGCCTTACCGAGATGCCCTCACTCGACACGTTCTACCTGACCCAACGCCTGCAACCTTGAATCATCACTCGGCGTACGCGCAGGCGGCGTGACTACGGCGGGCGATCCGGTTACTTCCGCTTGGTCTTGGCCTCGGCGTATTGGAGATAGGTCTCGCCTTGCCCCACCGAGTAGGTCACGCTGTAACCCTGCAAGGTCTCCGGCCGTCCCGGCGCATAGTAGCTGTACCACACTCCGATCGTGGTATCGACGGGATTGGCGACGGCGCTGGCCGCAGCTCGAAAGTCGAGGCTCGCAAGCGATGAGACAAACCCTTGCGCATAAGACTCCCGCGGCATCGCGCCGTTATAGAATCCCACGGTCACGCCGCCAGAGCCGCCGTAGGAGGCGCCTTTGCTGAAAGTCGTCGTCGAGTACCCTTGCGCACGCTTTCGCACCAGGTCGATCGCGAGGCCACCTTCCAGCCCGTAACCGACTCCGAGCGAGGCTTCACCACCGAAGCCGATGGTCACGGTTTGCTGTCGGCGCTCGCGCGCCGTTTCAGCGATCGCCTTGAACGGCGGCATGGCCAGGATGGTCCGGTACGCACCCGCATAATCCTTGCGCTTCAGGGCGCGCTTCAGGGCTTTCAGCTTGCCCTTGCCCGACCCGCGCAGCAGTTCCTGCGCAAAGTTCGCGACCAGGCGCGGTGTCGTGGCGCCCACGCCGGGAATGTCGGAGAGCGCCAGTGCCTTCAGATCGAAGCGGCGCGCGCAGATTTTGTTCTTCTTCGAGCTGACCAGGTTGCGCCAGCGATCACCACGGCCTGACGGCTCGAGCTTCGCGAGGCGCAAACCCACATCACACCACTTGGCATCGCGCCCACCTTTGACTTTGACGCGTTCGATCTTGCAACTCCGGCTGTCGATGCCCGCCAACCCGATGCGCCGGGTGCCGGCAGGACATTCAAGGCATCGTCTCTGGTTTTTGAACTGACCGTTGGGACAAGCCGCGGCCTGCGCCACGAGCGTGGCATTGGCCACCCGCCTTACCTTGCGCACACAAGCTTTCGACGAGGTCATCTTGCGGGTCGCGCTGGCCCGTTTGAAGCCGTTGGGGCAGACGTAGCAATACTTGCCCGTACGATAATTGTTACGGCCCTTGCACTGGAGCAGCTTGGCCTTGCCGTTTTGTCGAGCTTTAGCGTATTGCGCGGTTTTCTTGTCGGCCTTGCAAGCTCCGCGCGTTGTCATCTTCTTCGTCACGCTGGTACGTTTGAAGCCGCGCGGACAGGCATAACAAGCGCCGTCACTCAGGTAATTGCGGGCACCCGGACACCCGAGCTTTTTCGAGGGCCCGCGGTCCAGCGCGAGGATCTTGTTGCATATCGGCTGGTCGATGCCGCCGCAATCAGGAAACCGGTTGCCAGCCTCAGCCGACCAGGAGCTGGCGCAGAGTACGACAACCGCCAGAATTGCGATTCGGGACAGATGAGCACTGCATCGCGACGCATCAATGCGCCCGTGGACGTCGGTGAATAGCATGGACCATCTCTGGGTTGCGGGAATTCGAGGCTCAACTGTCCAGCGCGAACACTGCACTCATCCCGCGCCCGTCAGCGTGGGAATGACGACCGCCGCAGCAATGCCGAGCGTGGCGAGATACAGCGATACTTCAGCGTTGGCTTTCCCTCCGAAATCGCGCTGACCTATCAACGTGCAGACGTAGAAGCCGGCGGCTGCGAGCAACGCGATCAGCAGCCCGGCGGTCACGCCAGGCTGCAACCACGTCACGAGCCCGTAACTCAGCGCAGCGACGACCAGTCCGACCACTACGCCCATCGGCCTGCCGCCCCGGTCGGGGTTGTATCGCGAAAGCAATCGATCATTGCGTGGCACAGTCCATGTTGCCCGAATGCGCAACGCGCACGCTCATGCCACAAAGCCCCGCTCGGGGTCGGGTCGCTCCTCCACGATTCGCCTCGCGCCGAACCGGGTGAGGTCGACAGTGGTGTAAGCGCCGTCCAGTATCAGTTCGGCAAGGCCACGCCCGGCGGCGGGCGCATGTTGCAGTCCGTGCCCTGACGCGCCTGTTGCAAACAGAAAGTTCTCCGGTCCGCCTGGCCAGGCGCCGATGACGATGTTGCCGTCAAAAAAGTTATATGCGTAGTGGCAGCAGTAACTGCTCTTCAAACGGATAGCTTCAAACGCCGGCACGCGGTGCGCGAGACGCGGCCAGTTCTCCGCTTCGAACAAGGACTCGTCAGCTTCCCAACAAAATTCGCCGGTGCGCTCAACACGCCGGTTGATCGAGATGAACCCGGCGCCTTCGGGGCGGAAACTCACCGTGCCGATATCGATAGTCACGCCAAAACCCTCCACAGGGGACTGACATTCGAAGTAGAACACCATCATCGGCATCGGCTGCACTGGCACCGTGAAGCCCGCCATCGCACAAATCGGCGGCGCCCAGGCGCCCGCGCAGTTGACGACGTGCGTAGCGCCAAGCCGCGAGCCGTCGTCCAGTTGCACCGCGTCGATCCTGGCATGGCCATGCTCCAGTCCGGTCGCACGGGCACGTATCAGAGTCGCGCCCATTTCTCTTACCTTACGCATTAACGACGTAACGGCACCGTAGGGGTCAATCCACATGTCATCCGGTGCCTTGACTGCCGCGATCACATCCTCGGTACGCAAGTGCGGCTGATGGCGGCGCAAACTATCCCCGTCGTAGAAATCCACCCGGCAACCGTACGCGCGCTGCTGTTCGAGATTGGCTTCCATGTCCGCGACCTGCTGGGCATGGGTCGCCATCAACAGATAACCATGTCGGTGTAGCGCGAGTTCTGCCGGCTCGGCATCGACCGCCATGAGGCTCGGAAAGTCTGCATAAAACGCGTGGCCGTACTGAGACATCGCGATGCTCTCAGCCTGCGAGAACAGGATGCGCACGCCGCCGTTCGAGCGCGCCGACGCAGCGTGCTCGTAGCCGGGATCGGGCTCGACGATCGCGATGGCGAGTCCAGGTTCGCGCTTCAGCAGATGGAATGCGGTACTGGTACCGTACAGGCCACCGCCGATGATGACGACGTCGTACCTTTGCATACTGTGGCCTTCCCGCCGTTGGGTTTCCGGCGCCGCGATCTACGGCTGGTTCATCTGATGCAAGTCGACGATGAGGTTCAGCTCCGCGTCGACCGACAACGTTGCATCGGGGCCGACGACGGTGGTCGATTCGCGCTCTTCGACGATCAATGGCCCATCGAAGCGGTCACCCGGTGTTAGCGCGTAGCGGTCGAATACGGCGGCCTCCACCGTACCCACTTCCGGCAAGGTAAGCCTGCGGGATGTCGGCGCCCGCGTCGAGGCGGGCATCGTCGCTGCAAAGTTCACGTCGACCGCGGGCGGCGGTGCGCTGGCGTACAGGCGCCAGCTCAGTACTTCGACCGGCACCTCGGTCACGCTGCGATGAAACAACGCTTCGTAAGTGATCATGAACTGCTCGTGCAAGTCCGCCCGACTGCTCTTGTCGAACGCACCATCCCTAACCGGTACCTGGATTTCGAAGCCCTGCCCGACATACCGCATGTCCGCCGAACGCGTGAAGTGCACGGACTCCGCTGAAGCGCCCGCCTCCACCAGTTGCGCGGCAGCCGCCTGTTCCATGTCCGCGAAAAGCCGGTTGGCCTCATTCGGGTCCAACGCGTCCAGGCGTACGACATACGAGCGCACATCATCGATCGCGGGCGGCGCCACGAGAAACCCAAGCGCCGAGGTCACGCCAGCCCCGGGCGGTACGACAAACCGGTTGATCTTCAGTTTACGGGCGAGCCCATAGGCGTGTACCGGGCCTGCGCCACCGAACGCTATCATCGTGTACCGGCGCGGATCGCGGCCCTTCTCTGCCAGGTACCTGCGGGTCGCAGCCGCCATGTTCTCATTGACGACATCGTGGATCCCGCGGGCCACCGCGTCGTCAGAAAGTTCTAGGGGTTCACCGACGACAGCCTGCATCCGCGCGGTGACCGCGTCGGTCGCGAGATCCATTTCGCCGCCGAGAAAATAGCCTGGATTGAGACACCCGAGCATTAGATCCGCATCGGTCACGGCGGGCCCTTCGCCACCGCGTCCGTAGCACACCGGTCCGGGTTCGGACCCGGCGCTTTGCGGCCCGACCTTCAAAAGCCCCATCGAGTCAGCGTGTGCGAGGCTGCCGCCGCCAGCGCCGATCTCAATCATATCGACCACGGTTATCTTCAGCGGAATGCCCGACCCCTTGCGAAATCGCCGTACGCGCCCGGCCTCAAACTCGTGCGTGCGATTCGGCTGCCCGCCCTCGACGAGGCAGATCTTCGCGGTCGTGCCGCCCATGTCAAACGACAGCAGGTCGGGCTCACCGAGTTTCCGTCCGTAGTAGCACGCGGCCAGCGCGCCCGCGGCGGGGCCGGATTCGATGAGACGCACCGGAAAAGCCGATGCCTGCGCAACGGTTGCAATGCCGCCGCCAGAGAGCATTACGTGCAGCGGTGCGTCGATGTACATGTCGGCGAGTCGTACTTCCAGATCGCGGAGGTAACCTTGCATCAACGGCTGCACGTAGGCGTTCACACAGGCTGTGCTGGCACGTTCGAACTCGCGGATTTCGGGCGCAACCTCGCACGACAGTGTCACCGGCAAGCCCGGGCATTCCTCAGCCAGCACTTTCGCGGCGGCCAGCTCGTGAGCCGGATTGCGGTAGGCGTGAATAAAACACACGGCGATGGCCTCGACGGCGTGCTCATCGCGGAGCGCGCGGGCCGCTTCGCGCACGGCCGCCAGATCCAACGGCTCGAGTTCCTCCCCGTCCGCCGACATTCGCCCGCCCACGCCCAGCCGGCGCCGACGCGGCACGAGGGTGGGTGCCGGCTCCAGAAACAGGTCGTAGAGGTCGTACCGGATCTCACGACCCATTTCTATAGCATCGCGAAAACCCGCCGTGGTTATCAGTCCAACCTTTGCACCCTTGCGCTCGATGACGGTATTCGTGACGAGGGTGGTGCCGTGAACGAGCCCGGCAATACACTCGGGAGCCAGATTCGCCGCATCCAGCAGTTGCCGAATGCCGTCGATGATCGCGACCGCCGGGTCTCGCGGCGTCGTCAGCAGCTTGCCTGTGTAGAGCGCGCCGGAGCCAGCATCTGCCAACACGAGATCGGTGAAGGTGCCCCCTACATCCACGCCAATCCGGTAGCGGCTCATGACGACTGACCTTCCGGAGCATCGCCGGGCTGACCTTCGCGCCCGCCCTGCGTCGGCGGTTCTGAACCGGCTTCAGCGCCGTCAGCGCCGTGGGTGAATCCGTAAGAAGCCGCCGCGGCCGCAGCCGAGATGTAGCCATTTAGCAAGTCGGCTTCGACCTGCTCGCGCGGGCGCGCCTCAGGCGGGCCGAAACCACCGCCACCCGCGTAGCGCATGGTCAACCGTTCACCCGGATTGATCGACGTTCTGGACTTCGGATGTGGCGTCGCCCGACTGCCGAGCGCAATCGCCGCCCCGGCGCCTGCCTGACCGCCCTGCATGCCAGAGGCCGGATACTTCTGACGGTCGGACAGCAGCGACAGTTGTAATGGCCCGGGCGCGCGGCTCTCGATGACACATTCCTGCCCCAGCCCGCCGCGCTGGCGTCCGGCACCACCTGAATCAGTACGCAGTTCCTTCTTCCAGACCACCAATGGCGCCACGCTCTCGAAGGCTTCGATACTGCCTGCACCGGCATTGGTCGGAAACGCGGTGGTCGGCAGGCCATCGCTGAGATGCGACGCGCCCATGCCACCGCTCGCGAACAGAATCTGCGAGAAGCGCACGCCGCCAGGGCCTTCGCCACTGAACACCGCCCGCATCGTCGGCGCCCCGCCGCACTCGGCGATCACGCGATCCGGTACCGCCTCGGCGAGCGCCTTGTAGATAACACCGGCCAGCAGGTGCCCCGTCAGTTGCCGCGCATTGCAAGGTGCGGGAAACCGCGGGTTGAGAATACTGCCTTCCGGCGCGGTCACTCGAATTGGATGATAGGAGCCTTCGTTGCGCGGCGTCTCCGGGTCGAGAGCGCACTTGACCGGGTAGGCCGAATACGCATCGGTGTAGTTCATAACGCAGTTCAAGCCTCGCTTGATCTGCGCAGACGTGCCGGCGTAGTCGATATGGATCGAATCGCCGTCTACATGCAAAGCACATTCGATGTGCGTTTCGTCATCGTCGAAGCCGTCCGCGTCGATCGCAGCCCGGTAGACACCGTCTGGCACCTCGCGAATCGCGGCGCGCATCGACTGTGCGGCGCGTTCGATCAGAGTGCGTGCGAGGCCGCGCAGATCCAGCATCTGCGTGTCGTCCAGGAACTCCTGCAACCGCTCGCCGCAGACCTGATTAGCCGTCACTTGCGCCTCAATGTCGCCCAGCACCTGATCGGGCACGCGTACGTTGCCGAGCAGCAAATCGCGAACGTCCTGATTCGGCTCGAACGCGCGCAGCCACTTGACTGGTTGAATGCGGATACCCTCTTCGAACAGCTCGCCGCAGTCGGCCGACCAAAGTGAGCCGCCGATGTCCGGCGAGTGCGCGATCGACCCTGAAAACGCCACGAGCTGG
This sequence comes from Pseudomonadota bacterium, assembly GCA_039030335.1. Classification (GTDB taxonomy): domain Bacteria; phylum Pseudomonadota; class Gammaproteobacteria; order HK1; family HK1; genus JBCCEJ01. The sequence continues at coordinate 25,273 of JBCCEJ010000013.1, forward strand.
CCCCGATGGAAGATCGGCATCACCATCGTGATGTCGGGCAAATGACCCGTCGCCAGCCACGGGTCGTTGGTGATCACGCAATCGCCGGGCGCCCAGCTGTCAGCTGGGAATTTATCCAGGAAGTGCCTGAGCGTACGGGGCAGGATGCCGTTGAACGAAGCGATGCCGCCGGTGTTTTCCGCGAGCGAGTTGGCGTCCACATCCATCAACACCGTTGCGAAGTCATTGGATTCGCGCACGATGGTGGAAAACGATGTGCGCAGCAGCGCGGCGGCCGACTCGTCAGCGATCGAGATGAGGCGGTTCCAGTAAATTTCGAGACTGATCGGATCGAGATCCATGCGGCGACTCGCTCGTGCGGCCCGGGCGCCGTCGCGCCCGGGAACTACATGACATCCGGCGATTCAGTGAATACGAGTCGCCGCGCTTTGGCGGGCGCTTCAGGCGGGTGCAAACACGTCTTCGTGCTGCACGCCGGCGGCGATGACCTCTCCCGCGGGGATCACGGGCTGGCAGAACCGCACATCGTTCTTGAGCGTAGGCAGGCATTTCTCGGCGAACAGCCGCAGGTTCTGTTCCGCCCGCTCGTGCGGCATACCACCGAACGAGAACTCACCCACAAGATGCTCGAGCCCCGTCAGTCGGCGCAGTTCGAGAATCTGTTCCATGCAGTCATCCGGCGTGCCGACCACCTGGATCGAGACGTAGAACTCGTTGGCCGTCTTACGAAAAGACGGATCCTTCATCTTCGAGTAGGTCTTCGCCATCTTGCCGTACGCCTCGTAGCCCTTGACGTTGGCGAGCCCCCCATCGGAGAACTTGTAGTGATTCTCGATGGAATCCCACTTCGCCCCGAGATAGGCAAGGGCCAGATCTTCAGCTTCATCGCGGCTCGACGCGCAGGCGATATTGGTCGACACGATCGGCGGGCGGGGCGTATGGCCAACGCTCGCCGTCATCTCGCGAAAACGCACGACGTCTTTTGCCGCCTTCGACCACTCGTTCTGCATGATAACGAGCATGCCGAATCCCATCTTGGCGATCAGTTCGGCCGATTCAGGGCTGACTGACGACGCGTAGAAGCGTTGTTCGGGATTCGAAATCGGTCGTGGCCGTATGGACGTCTTCGGAATCTTGAAGAACTCACCGTCGTGCTCGAACACGTCTTGCTTGAGCGCCTTCATAACGATCTCGGCGGCCTCGGCGAAACGTGGGCGCGCTTCGTCCATCGGCACCCGGAAGCCGGCGTATTCAGCCCGCGCCGCGCCGCGACCAAAGCCGAACAGGCAGCGCCCGCCGCAGAGAATATCGAGATGCGCGATCATCTCGGCAACCCGCACCGGATCGTGCCAAGGCAGCACGATGACGGCGGTGCCGAGCTTCACGCGGCGCGTGCGCCCGGCGAAGTAGGCCAGCGTCTGTGTCGGCTGTGGCGACATCGAGTAGCCGGTAAAGTGGTGTTCGAGCGCGAAGATCGAATCGAAGCCCAACGGCTCGGCCAGGTCGCCTATCGCCAGATGGTCGCGCATGACCGCCGCGTCGCTGCGGCCAGCCTGCTGCAGCATGTTCAAAGAAATTCCAACTTCCATCGTGTGCCTCCCGTTGCGCTGTGCGATCATCCTTGCTGATTGGAATGCACCGTGCAAGCACGCGAATGGCCATGTGCCGATGTCCCCACCACTGATCCTGGCACTGCCAGATTTCGTCTCGAACTCCTACTTTCCGGCGATTGCCGCGCTACAACTCGGTGAGTTCGAGCGCGCCGGTCTGCACGTGGAACTACGCACCGTGTTCCCCGCGCCCGCGTGCTACACCGCGTTGCGAGACGGGCAAGTCGACCTGGTGGCCGGGTCAGCGCATCTGCCGCTGACGGCGCTAGATGATTGGACCGACATGAAACTGCTCTGCGCACTCTCGCAGGGGATGTATTGGTTTTTGGTGATGCGTGCGGATCTCGGCACCACCCGCGGCGATGTGAGCGCGGTCAAAGGCCGTCGGATCATCGCCGCACCGGGTATCGATCTGGGCTTTCAGCAGTTGCTGGTGTCAGCCGGCATCGACGCTGAGCGCGATGATGTAAGAATCGTGCGGTTGCCAGACAAATTGCGCGGCGATGACTCTTTCGGCGTGGCCGCGGCGCGCGCCTGCGTCGCTGGCTTCGCCGACGGATTCTGGGCGAACGGCATGGCCGCAGCCGTCGCGGTAGCGAGCGGCGATGCGGCCGTCGTGCTGGACGTGCGGCGCGGTGACGGGCCCTCGGACACGTTCAGCTTTACCGCCCCTACGCTGGCGGCACGGACCAGTTGGGTCGAAGCGAATCCGGTCGCCGCCGCAGCCGCTGTTCGCGCGATCAACCATACGCACGCGCGGCTGCGCGCCGATCCGGAACTCGCCTTCGAAGTTGCGCAACCGTGGTTCCCGCCGGAGGAAGCACGCCTTATCACCAACCTGGTACGAGCCGACCTGCCGTACTACCGGACGGCGCTGTCTCAGGCCTTCATCGACTCGATGCAGCGTTTTGCGATGAGGCTGAATCTCACTCGCCAGATCGCCCCGTACCAGGACGTCGTCGCCGGCGTGTGTGTGCCTGAGTGGGAAAGCTGATGCGGTACAGGCCAGCTGGTCGCTCGAGAGCAGGTCGCGAAGACAACGCCGATGTCATGTCATCACTGGCGCTGAGCGCCGCAAAGCGTTCCGACCATCCGATCGAGCCGAGTGGAATCGTCAGTCAGCCGGTCAGCGACGCGAGGAGCGCCCGCCAGGCATCCCGCTCTGCGTCCGGCGACAGTGCCGGTGCAAGTTCATGACCACTCGCCTGCACAGCCTGCAGAAAATCGGGCTCGTGTTCGCATCGCCATAGCAGTTGCGCAAGCGCATGCTCATCCCCAACCGGGAAGTAGGCCGGATGCGCATTACCCAACAGCCCGCGGTTGCCCGAGATATCGCTTGCGATCACCGCGGTACCGAGCGCGCTCGCTTCCGTTACGACATTCGCGCCACCTTCACAGACCGACGAGATGACCAATGCGTGAGAGCGCTGAAGCTGCCTCAACGCACGCGCTCTGGGTACTTCTCCACGCAGGGTAAACCGCGGATTCGCGGCTGCTTCGCGGTTCGCCCGGGCTTGCCATTCGGGCGAATGGGCACCGCCCATGTGTGTGATACGCAGCCGTGACGCCGACGGTACCAGGCGGGCTGCATACGCTGCGCGTAGCGGGTCTTTCTCGTCCCTCAGGTGGGCCAGCACGGTCACCTGAAACCAACGCTTGAATCGCGGCTGACGCACCGACGGCAAGGCGCAGGACTGCTTGATGACGGTGAGCCTGCCTGCGAACTCTGACGGGATATCCCGGTAAACATTGTCGTGCAGACCGACCAGCGCGTCGGCAGCCGCCATGGTCGCCAGCGTGGGCTCGGGATGCGAGTGCTGAAACTTGTAGATATCCGTACCCGCGAGCAACACGACGATGGGCGCACCGGGACGCGCCGCCCTGAAAGCGCGCACGGCCGCCGCGCTTCGCCATGCGTGAATGGCGAGCAGCAGGTCATGTGGTCGACGCGGCAGTGCGACACTGACGGTCACGTCGTGGCCGAGCGAGCGCAGCAGTTGCGCCCAGCGGTTGGCTGTCACACGATTGCCGCTACGCGAGCTCGCCGCAGCTGGCGTCACCAGCGCGATACGCATCCGATTTTCCGATTCACAGAAGGACCGCTGCCAACATGAGTGATGGGATCCCGCCAGTCAGTCCGGTACCCAGCAGCCAGCTTGCCGACGCCATGCGCGACGCGCGCAAGCGTACCCTGGAACTGGTCGACGGACTCACCGGCGAACAGCTGATGGGGCCGCGGCTGCGTATCGTCAATCCGATGCTCTGGGAAATCGGGCATGCGGCATGGTTCCATGAACACTTCATCCTCAACCGGGCTTACGGCCGCGAGCCTCTGATGCCGGCCGCTTCGGCCCTCTACGACTCGATCGCCATCCATCACGACGAACGCTGGGACCTGCCGCTTCCCACCCTCGACCAGACACTGGAGTACATGCAACTCGTGCAGGATACCCTGCTCGAGCGACTGCGCGGCAACTTCGCCAGCCTGCGCGATTGCTATCTCTACCAGTTCACGACGTTCCATGAAGACATGCACGACGAAGCGTTTACCTGGACACGTCAGACGCTCGCACACCCGACGCCCGACTTCGCGATCGCGAGGGATCCGGGTCCGCCGGCAGACGCCCAGGCTGGTCCGCTCGACGGCGACGTCGCAGTGCCGGGCGGCACGTTCATGCTCGGTGCGTTCGGTGATGCGCCGTTCGTTTTCGACAACGAGAAGTGGTGCCACCCGGTTCCGATCGAACCGTTTCGCATCGCCCGCGCTCCTGTGACCAATACCCAGTTCGCCGCGTTCGTCGACGGCGGCGGCTACGACGACGAACGGCTGTGGGAGCCGGCGGGCTGGGCGTGGCGGCAGCGCGCGGATGCAGAGCATCCGATCTACTGGCAACGCGACGGGGCCGGCGGCTGGCTGCAACGACGTTTCGAGCGGTGGGTCGAACTGCCGCCCGACCAACCGGTTATCCACGTCAACTGGTTCGAAGCGAAGGCGTGGTGCCGCTGGGCCAACCGTCGGCTTCCGTCGGAGGCCGAATGGGAGTCGGCTGCGCTCGGGCGTCCAACCACGCGCGGCGAACTGGACGAGGAGAAGACGCGCTATCCGTGGGGCGATGAGCCCCCAGGGCTCGCACGCTGCAACCTGGACGGGCGCTCACTTGGCCCGATCGACGTCGCCGCACTACCGGCGACCGACAGCCAGTTCGGTTGCCGGCAAATGCTCGGCAATGTCTGGGAATGGTGCGCGAACCGGTTCCTGCCCTACCCGGGTTTCACACCGGACGCGTACAAGGAGTATTCGCAAACGCTGTTCGGCCACACCCGCGTTCTGCGCGGCGGCGCGTGGGTAACCCGCTCACGCATGGTGAGCGGCCTCTACAGGAACTTCTTCGGACCGGATCGGCGCGACGTAATGGCTGGCTTCAGGACTTGCGCAAACGACTGACTATCGTCGAGTGCCCACGGCCAAGCGGGCGCCGCACATGTTGAGCGGCGCTCAGCTTCGCCTTCCGTCAAACCTTCTCCGCTCAGGTTACCGTGATGTGGGCGTCACGTTCGCCCGGTGCCGTCATCTCACCGATCACCGCCGCTTCAGCATGTCCGGCCGCCTTGAACGCGGCGACCACGTCATCGGCCGACTCCGGGCTGCACGCGACCAGCAGTCCGCCGCTGGTCTGCGGATCGCGCAGCAGGTTCTGCTCGCCGGCTGACAGTGAAGCCGGCAGCGTCACATGGTCACCGTAGCTCGCCCAGTTGCGGTTCGCAGCGCCGGTGTTGTATCCGCGCTCAGCGTAGTCACGCGCCGCCGGCAGCACTGGTATCGCCGTCCAGTCTAGCGTCGCGCCAAGGCCGGCACCGCGGCACATTTCGAGCAGATGCCCGAGCAGCCCGAAACCGGTGACGTCGGTCATGGCGTGAACCCCGGACAACTCGGCCAGCTCCGCACCTACCGCATTCAAGCGCGTCGCCGTCTCGACCATCTGGCGGTAGCCGTCGGCATCCAGCTCGTCCTTGTTGGCGGCGGCGCCGAGAATGCCGATACCGAGCGGTTTACCCAGCACCAGGCGATCGCCCGCGCGAGCACTCGCATTGGCGCGCACCTCGTCGGGGTGCACGATGCCGAGCGCGACCAGTCCGTAGATCGGTTCGCCGATATCGATCGTGTGCCCCCCGGCAACCGGCACGCCCGCTTCACGACAGACATCGTGACCGCCGGCGAAGATCTGCTGCGCGACCGCTGGTTCCAGCTTGCCGGCCGGAATGCCGGCGATGGCGAGCGCCATGAACGGCTTGCCGCCCATGGCGTAAACATCCGACAGGGCGTTGGCCGCGGCCATTCGACCGAAATCGTACGGATCGTCGACGATCGGCATAAAAAAGTCGGTCGTCGCGATGACAGCCTGGCTGTCATTCAGTTTGTAAACCGCCGCATCGTCGGCGTTTTCGTTGCCGACGAGCAGATTCGGATCCTGATACTGCGCGGGAAGTTTGGAGAGCAGTTCTGCCAACACCGACGGTGCTAGTTTGCAGCCTCAACCCCCGCCATGAGAAAGCTCAGTGAGCCTGAAGGGCGCTTCTGACATGGGTTTCGAAGTCCACCTGCGTCGAGATTCATCAATGTCCCCTACGGCAGCATATTCGCTCGCCGGTTGCAATTGGCCCGAGCCGTCTACCGCACCGGTCTCGAGACGATCGTGCACTGGCTGTCAGCTCGTCGGTGCCAGCGCCACGGTCCAATTGTCGAGTTTTGTGGCTATACTCGTTGCGACCGGAATTCAATTCGCATCAGGCGCGCCGTGGGGTTCTCGGTCGCGGCCAGTTGCGGAACACGCGCGCGGAGGTTTCAGGTGCGATCGGTAACCAGCAGGCAGCGCGGCTTCACGCTGATAGAACTGATGATGACCGTCGCCATCATCGGCATCCTGGCGAGCATCGCGATCCCTGCCTACTCCGACTACACGACCAGGGCGAGACTCACCGAAACCGCGGTGCAGCTCGGACACTGGGGGCGCGAGTTCTCGCGTTGGGCTGCCATGGAAGGTGGCTTCCCGAACGATTCCCACATCGTACTGCCGCCAGAGGCCGCCTCGGATCTCGCCATCGACAACGCCACGTGGCTGGCTGAAACGGCGGTCGGCGGCAACTGGAACTACGAAGGTCCGGATCAATATCCGTACACCGGCATCGCAATCCTCGGCGCGACCGAGCCGGTCCGAACGATTCAGATGCTGGACAAAATTCTCGATGACGGGAATCTGACCAGCGGAAAATTCCGCCAGACTGATAACGGCCGGTACACCTACATCATCGACGAATAGCACCCTCACCACCGATTTCCTCCACCACGCGCGGGCCCCCGGCCAGACGTCGGGACACTCGCCGTCAGCGCAATGAAAAACGCTATGCTCTGCTCTCGCAATGTCGCGGTCCTGCCCGGCGTCCGGGCACGGATACCAGGGGCACAACAGGAGGGGCGCAATGATCGACCTGAACGGGCGCGTCGCGCTCATTACCGGTGGCGGATCCGGCATCGGCGCGGCCACTGCAGCACGGATGGGAGAGGCCGGCGCGAGCGTGGTGCTCGCAGGGATTCCGGCGGAGCAGCTGCAAACCACCGCGGAGAAACTACGTCAGCGTGACATTCGGGCCGCGGCGGTACCGACCGATGTCACGAGCGATGTGAGCGTCGCCGACGCAGTGCGCGCGGCGGTCGCGGAATTCGGCCGCCTCGACATCGTCGTCGCCAACGCCGGCATCCAACGGCACCAACAGGATCGCAACCTCCCGGAACTACCAGAAGCCGAATGGCAACTGACACAGGACGTGAACCTGGGCGGTGTCTACCGCACCTGCAGACACGGACTCGCACAGATGCTGGCTCAGGGCGAGGGCGGTGCCGTCGTTATCGTAAGCTCCATCACCGCATTGACCGGCATGTCACCGAACGTCTCGTATTCGACCACCAAAGCCGCTCTGCTTGGCTTCAACCGACACATCGCTGTGCACTACGCCGCCCAAGGCGTCCGGTGCAATGTCGTTTGTCCCGGGGCTCTGGAGCAAACGCCGGACTGGGATGCCCACCCCGATCCGTCCGCGCGCAAACAAACCATGGAGCGGAACATCCCACTAGGCCGGCTCGGGCGTTCCGATGAAATCGCTCCGATGATCGCGTTTCTGGCTTCGGACGCAGCGAGCTACACCACGGGCGGTCAGTTCGTGATCGACGGTGGTCTGACGGTGCGCTGACAGTTGCGGCGGCGCCCGCGTTAGCCACCGTACGCGCGGCGCCCCCAGTCCCGATGCCACAGGCGCAGCAGGTGCCGCCTCCGGGCCGGGTCCTCGTCATCGCGGTACTCACCACGGCCATGCCCGACAGAGCGGTTGTTCACGATCTGCAGCTGTCCCGGCTCAATGGTGAACGAACAGGCGAGGGATGGGTCTTCGACGATCCCGGTCACGGCATCGAAGGCGGCCTTCGCAATTCCCTCGAAGGCCAGGCCCTCGGTCGCGTAACCCGCCGGGATGGTGAAGTGCGTGTAGCGCGAGCGCAGTTCGCCGTCGTACGTGAACACCGGGTAGAAAACCGTCTGAGGCTCGCCAGCACGAAAGTCGCCCTGCCGATCCTGATAGAACGGTTCGTACAGGCGCGGCAACAGATCCGGATAACGCTCGAGCATGACGTTATGCACGGTGTAGAAACTGATGAAGTGGCTGACGCCACCTTCAGCGGCCTTGCGCAGACTGAGCAGGCTCACGTGGTCGGGTGGGCAGTGGTTGAAAGAATTGTCCGTGTGCGGACGCTGCGGGTAGTTCGTGCGAAAACCGCGCACACCAACCCGCTTGGGAATTCCGGTATCGCGCACGTCGACCATCATCTCGCCCTGAATCGACTGCGAGACCGGCCGGCCGAGCAACGTTCCCAGCAACCAGAACATGCTCCGCACCTGTTCCGACGAGTAATCCTCGACCGGAAATCGATCGAGAACCACGACGCCGAAGCCGCGATTCAGTCGCTCGCGCGCATCGGCCATCAAGGCAGTACAGGCATCCAGGCAGTAGTCGCCCGGGTCGATCGCGAGCATCGGCATCTGCTCGAGTTCGAGTTGGTTGAGGGCGGTGGCGAGTTCGGCCACACAGTCGGCCGGGACGGCTACCTTCCAGTCGGATTCGCGCACGGATTCGCTACGCCAGGCCATCGGCCCGGACTCGATCTGGTGCAGCATCCGGGGTGCGCAGGGTGCTTCGGAAGCACCGTCGGCCGACACGTTACTCATCGATCACCTCATCCGCTACGGTGTACCGTCGCTGCATCATATTCGGCACAGACCTGACCGTCGGGTGCACCGATGTGCCGGATCATGACGCCGTCCGGTCAGAATGCACAATGGATCGGCCAGTGTCATGCGCCCCGGACGGCAAGTACAGTCGGAGGATGGGTGCCTCGGCGCCCCGTGCTGCCGAGGCGGGTGCAGCAAAGCCAATCGACCACCTGTAATCAAGAGTTCTCAATCATGACCGACCCAGCGACGTTGCAAGCACTTCGAACGGCGGCCACCGAAGCGGCAGTGCACACCATCGAAATCGGCACACCCGACACTCAGGGCCACCTGCGTGGAAAGCGCGTCCCCGTAGTTCGCTTTTTCGAAACCGTGGCCACCTCTGGCGTCAATGTCGCAGACGCGATCTTCGTGTTCGATATGCAAAACGACCTGCCGGATAACGCGTTCATCAACATGGACAGCGGGTATCTCGACTGCTGTCTGATGCCGCGCCTCGAAACCGCCCGGTTCCTCGGTCACCGACCAGGCTACGGGTTACTGTTTGCCGACGCACTGACGCCGGCTGGAGAACTGCATCCCCTCGCGCCGAGAACGGTGCTGCGGCGCCAGATAGAACGCTGCAATGCGCTTGGAATGGATCCGGTGGTCGCCACGGAACTCGAGTTCTTCCTATGCACGCCTGACTGGCAGCCCGTACAGAACCATATCCAGTACAGTTCTCTGACAGACGCCATGAACATAGAAACGGTGCTCGCGGAAATGCGCCAGGCACTCGCGGCGGCCGGCATCGAAGTCGAGTCATCCAACGCGGAATACGGTCCGGGTCAGTTCGAGATCAACACCGGTCACGCCGACGCGATGACGGCGGCCGACAACACGGTTTTGTTCAAGAGCATCGTCAAACAGGTCGCGGTGCAGCACGGGCTTCGAGCGACGTTCATGCCGAAACCGTGGGCGGAACAGTCCGGCAATGGCATGCACGTCCACACGAGTCTCGTGCGCGATGGTGTGAACCTGTTCGCAGATGCCGGACACGAGCCGAACGCCACGATGCGCCACTGGCTAGGTGGCCTGTTGGAGCATGCAGCGGCGCTCAGTCTGCTCGGCATGCCGAACGGCAACGCGCCCAAGCGCATCGCGCCCTACACATTCGCTCCTACGCACATCTGTTGGGGGCTCGACAACCGCACCGTGCTGGCACGTTGCATGGTAGAGCCACAGGCTGCGTCGAACCGCGTCGAATTCCGCTCAGCGGGGGCTGATGCCAATCCGCACCTGATGATCGCGGGCCTGCTGGCAGCCGGCGCGGACGGGGTAGAACGGGGCGTCGAGCCAATACCCATGAGTGCGGGCGATATGTATACAAACCCTGGTGCTCATACCCCGATCCCAACGACCCTTGGCGACACCATCGCCGCGTTCGAAGGGAGTGCCCTCGCGGATTTGATGGGCGAGATGTTCTCACAGAGCTTCGTCAGCATTGCCAACGGGGAGCTGGCGCTGGCCGCGGAACACGCGCCCGAAGCTGACGCCGTTAACGACTGGGAGCGGGCGCGTTTCCTCGAGCATTGCTGAGTCAGTCTGCCCGCGTGTCGGGCAGCGCGGTCGCGGCAACCCGCGCCGCCGGAATGCGGTGTCGCAATGTCGGGTGCTACACAGTCAGCATGGCGAAGCGGACGGCGGGAGCATTCGTTGATTTCCGATTCCCGGTCTGCGCGGATCGCCGCCATTGAGGCGTCGCGCTATCTCAGCCTGACTACCTTCCGCCGCACGGGGGCAGCTGTGCCGACCCCAGTCTGGTTTGCGCGCTTGCACGACGGTTGGTTCGCGTTCAGCGCTGGCACGGCTGGCAAGATCAAACGCCTTCGGCATACGTCCCGGGTGCTCGTGGCGCCCTGCAGCGCCCGTGGCCGAATCTACGGTGAAACGGTGGAAACTCGCGCCGAACTCATCGACGACACCGCAGCCGCTGAGCTGGCCTACGCCGCCCTGAGAGCCCGATATGGATGGCAGATGACTCTGCTCGACTGGCTCTCCTCGCTGAGCGGCAGGCGCGCTGAGCGTCAGGTCATCAAGATTGTCCTGCCAGACTGAATGCGGGAGTAACGCATGTCGCCCGACCCACAATTCTTCGCAAGAGCGCTGGCCGATTCGGATCCAGCCGTCGCGGCGGCACTGGCCGGAGAAACCGTGCGCCAGCGCGACCGCATCGAACTGATCGCGTCGGAAAACATCGTGAGCCGCGCCGTGCTCGACGCGCTCGGCCATCCGATCGTCAACAAAACGCTGGAAGGCTATCCCGGCCGGCGGTTCCATGGCGGTGGCGAATGGGTCGATGTCATCGAGCGCACCGCGATGGAACGCGCATGTGAACTGTTCGACTGCGCGCACGCCAACGTCCAGCCGCACTCCGGAACGCAGGCGAATCAGGCCGTGTTCTTCGCGACGCTGAGCCCCGGCGACACCGTCTTGAGCATGGACCTTGCCGCTGGTGGCCACTTGAGCCACGGCTCGAAAGCCAATCAATCAGGGCGCTGGTTCAACGTCCATCACTATGGCGTCGCGGCCGAGTCCGGCCAGATCGACTATGGCGAGGCGGCCCGCGTGGCCGCCCAAACAAAGCCCAAACTACTGGTGGCCGGCGGCTCCGCCTATCCGCGCCAGATCGACTTCGCGCGTCTCGCTGGCATCGCCCGGGACGCTGGCGCGTTGTTCCTGGTCGACATGGCCCACATCGCCGGCCTCGTGGCCGGCGGCGCCCACCCATCGCCGATCCCGCACGCCGACATCGTGACCTGCACGACCACCAAGACACTGCGCGGCCCGCGGGGCGGGCTCATCCTCAGTCGCGACGCCAGTTGGCAAAAGCGCTTCGAAAGCGCCATTTTTCCAGGGGTTCAGGGCAGTTTGCACACACAGATACTGGCCACGAAAGCAGTCTGCCCCGGCGAGGCCTTGCAGCCATCTTTCAAGATTTACGCTGAGCAGGTCGTAGCGAATGCCAGGACGCTTGGAGAAGTGCTACGCCAGTGCGGTATCGACCTGGTAAGCGGCGGCACGGATACCCATCTGCTGTTGCTGAACCTCGCCAGCACGGGCCTGTCCGGAGCACTCGGCGAACAACGACTCGCGGACGGTCACATCACTTCAAACAAGAATCCGGTTCCGTTCGACGCCACCCGTCCCACCGAATGGCGCGGCCTGCGCCTTGGCGTATCCGCGGTCACGACGCGCGGCATGACCGAAAGTGACATGGCGTCACTCGGCTCGGTAGTGGCGGATTTGCTACTTGCACCACAAGACACGTTGTCGGGCGCAGTCACCAAGGCGAAGACCCGTGTCGCGGCGCTATGCGAAGCTCATCCGGTCTACCCCTAGTTCCAGGCTCGCGCGGCCGCCGTGACAGCCACGAATTGCCACCGCGCTGGAGTGACGCCCGCACCTGTAGTATCTGCAATGATCGGGCTCGGCCCAGTAGGCACATTTTCCGATGCCATCGTCAGGAGTACAATCACATCGGAAACGTGGCAAGTTTATGAATTTTCTTTGCAATTTGCCGCGAACCACCTCAGCGCAACCGGATCGGAGCTGTGGCACATGAAGTTGATGGAGCGACGATGTCCCAGCGGTCCAGGCCATTGAAACCAATCGACAAGACTGTCGATTCGGGTGCGCGACGCGCTCTCGGGTCTACGTCTCGACCCGCCGCCCGCCTACCACGCCCGACCGGACGTCCAGACATCGACGACCGCAAGTGTGGCACGGCGTCCGGACGCAAAGCCCGCGCTCGGGCTGAGCAAATAGTTGAATCCATGCGGGGCTCCGAATGAAAACCAAAGCTCTATCTGGCAGCGGCACGGGCCGCGCAATGTTGGTGGCCGCCGCATTGGCGCTGCTGTTGGCCGGCTGCGGGGGCGACGAGCAGGCCGTGTCCATCGAGGACGCATCGAAGGACATTGCTGAAGGACGGCACGTCGCCGCGACATTGCGACTGAAAGATATTCTCAGCCGGACGCCCGACAGCGCGGCCGCACGGGAACTGTTGGGCGACACCTATCTGGCGCTCGGCGACGCCGCGGCAGCCGAAGGCGAGTACCAGCGCATACTGGAGCGGGACCAAAACCCGAACCTGCGCGCTAAGTGGCTCCGCTCACTTCTCGACGGGCGGAAGTATAAAGAAGTCCTGAGATGGCTCGACGGCAACACCGAGGTGGACCTCGGCATACACGGGAGTGTGTTGCGGGCGGCGGCCTCCTACGCCGCCACCGGTAATGGCGAAGAGCCGATCAAGCTCGTCGAGGCGGTGTTGGCCGATGGCGGCGCGGATGCCAGGGCAAGGCGCGAGGCGCTGAATCTCAAGATCATCATCCTCACCCAGCGCGACCATCGTGGCCTGCGCGAGACCGCCGATCTCGCGATCAAGGAGTCGCCACAACACTTCAGCACGGTACTCGCCGCAGCGGGCGCCTACCTGGAACTCCGCGACGCGGCGAAATCCAAGGAAATGTTTGAGAGGGCGGCGCAACTGGTCCCAGAAAACCCCTTTGCGCGGCTTGGCATCTCACTCTCTTCAATTCGCCTCGAAGATCCGAAGGCGGCACGCTCGCAGGTCGAATTCCTGAATGCCACCTTGCACACAACGGCGGTGCCCGACCTGGTCCAGGCTCAGATTTTCTGGCTGGAGCAGGATCTGGAGCAGGCGGAATTCTACGCACGAAGATTCCTCTCAAAGTTACCCGACTCTCCAGCAGGCCTGCGGCTGCTCGGATACATTACTTCCGCCCGCGAACTGGACCTGCAGGCCAAGGAGAACTTCGAGACCTATCTGAGCCTCATGCCATGGGACGACACGGCGAGGATCCGGCTCGCGTCCACGCTCGGCAAACTGGGCTCAGTAGCGGAGAGCGTTCAGGTGCTGGTAGAAGGCGCGGCACTAGCGAGCGCGAGCGCGGCGCTCCTACAGGCGACCGGGCTCGCGTTGGTGAGAAGCGGACGTCAATCGGAAGGCATGGAGATGCTACTTCGCGCGCGTGAGGCTGACCCCGAAAACGCTGACCTTCGCTTGCATGTCGCGTCGGCACACCTGCAGCTCGGAGAGTTTGAGGCGGTACAGGATGAACTCTCGAACTTTGCCGGCGAGGGGAATACGGCCCTCGGCGCCAAGCTCATCGAAGGATATATGCTACAGGCGACAAAACAGCTCGAGGCGGCCGAAAAACTGGCCGCCGGTCTGATCGCAGAGTTTCCGACCGCACCACAAGCCTATATTTACGCGGGATCGCTCGCAGTAGTCGATGAGAAGCGCCTCGACGAAGCGCTGGCGCAGTTCAACAAGTCGGTCGAGCTGCTGGAAACACCCCGCGCATACACGTTGATCGGGACGACCCATCTGAAGCAACGCGCCCCCGACAAAGCCAAAACCGCATACGAGCGAGCGCTCGAGATCGATGACGCTCATGTGCCGGCCCTGGAAGGCATGTCAATCGTCGCGAAAGCCTTCCGCAACAACGATGCGGCCCGCGCTTTCCTGCAAAAGGCGGTCCGGCTCGACCCGGGTCGTATCGGCACGCGCCGCAAACTGGTCGACCTGTTGCTGCGCACCAACGATGCCCGCTCCGCGCTGCCTCACGCGCACGATCTGGTTGAGCTGAATCCCTCGACGACCAACCGGGTTTTGCTCGGCCGCGCGCAAGCCATGGCGGGGCGCACCGACACCGCATTGCTGACGTTCTCGGAGTTGACCCAGGAATTTCCGAACGAAGGGGAGCCCTGGTACTACCTCGCCAGAGCCCGGGAGAGCGCCGGTGACGACATCGGCGCCGCTCGGGCATGGCAGGAATCGTTAACCCATCTACCGAACCGTCTGGAGAGCCGCTTCCGTTACGTGACCACGCTCGCGAGAATCGGCGATTTCGTAGAGGCAAAGGCTCAGGCGAAGCTGCTGGAAACACGTGTTCCGGACAACCCGAATACCTGGCTCGTGTCCGGCGAGCTCTACAACCAGACGGAGGACTTTGAAACAGCGCTCCAGAAATTCCAGAAATCGTTCGAGCTGCGAAAATCACCTCAGGCGGCGATCAAAGTCGCTGGTGCGCTGGCTCGCCTGGATCGGCTCGGTGAGGGTCTCGAACTCCTTCGCGCGTACATCGACGAAGCGCCGGATTCGTTCGATGCACGTATGGTCTACGCGACGACGCTCGCTAATCACGGCAAGGTCGAGGAGGCCCACGAAGTCTTCCAGGCCATGTCGAAGCAATTCCGCAATCATGTCGTGCTGAACGGTCTCGCCTACACGGCGATTCAGCTGGGCAAATCTGTGGAAGCTGTCGAATATGCGCGCCGCGCCCGTGACTTGAGCCCGGGCGATCCGTCCGTGCTCGACACGCTTGGATGGGCGCTAGTCGCCACAGGGCAGCCTGCATTGGCGGTCGGTCATCTGGAACGTGCGGTGCAGAGTCAGCCGGAGAACGGCACTTTCCTGTTCCATCTCGCCAACGCACTCCTGAAGAGCGGCGAACTGGAAGCCGGCAAGAAAGCGTTGCAACGCGCGGTCGCGTCCAAGCGGGCGTTTCCCGAGCGCGAACGCGCCAAACTGATGCTGGACGCGCAATAGCCAGGCAGTTTTCGAGACCCAACGCGCGTCCAGACCAGCTAGATTCGAAACCAGAGGGCGCCGACGTCGGCGGACGACAGTTGGACCGGATGCGACGCCCCAGTCCAGCGACCTGGCGCAAAAAAGGGCGCCAATCGACGCAAGCCGGCTGCCGTTCAGCCCGACGCCGACGGATGGATGCTCCCCGCTAAGCTGCCGTCAGACCTTGCGCCGCAGAACCTCGCACGGAAGAGCCCGACACTAACCGGTGAGATCCACACGTGGCGCCCCCTAGAACCCGAAGACAGAGCGAAATAGCCTCTCGCCTGGCCAAGCGGCGCGCGATGCGGAAGGCAATTCGCAAACCCAGGTATCTGAGGCCGCACACCTGATTTCACCCCGATTCAGCCAGCAAGCACATGGTGCCACCAAAACGGGAGGCGATGACCTGAGGCCTGAGGACCGTGCGCGTGTGCACCGGGAGCCAAAGGACTGCGAAGCCCGGGAACCGGAAAGCCAAGGACGCGACACTTGCGGATGGAAAGCCCGGACAGAGCTCACCGTCGCGCGTCAAGCCATCGAACGAAGAGAAAGCTGACCAGAAAAGCACGAGTCCGGCTCCATGGGATTCAATTCCCAAATCCACCTGCCTCGATCTGCGGGCCAGTTCGCGAGGCGCGCAGCGGTCGCAACCGAGTTAATCCTAAGCGAGTACGGACCACCTATTCCTGACGCATGGCCTGACGCATAGAAACGTTGTCAGGGCGAATTCCAGCGGGCATGGCGCGTTGATCGCAGTTCAGACGCACCTCGATCACAAGCCTGAGCCCCATAAGGCAAGTCGGTCCGATCGCACGGCATGAAGACTGCTCTACGAGCGATGTCAGTGGCTGGCCAGGGAACCATCCACAACTAGCGTAAAGCCACCTGGCGTGGCGTGCGTTTTGCGGCCCAATCCGCCGCCCGAAACGTCTGGCACGATCTCCTACTGCTTCGCTCTGCAGTCCGTCGGTTCCGGTTAGTCCATGCACGGCGTTCCGCGTCCGCGCCTGCCCGCCATGCGGCCTGCTGCGCCGGGCACCGCGACCTACGCACCTACGTACTCCCGCCGAGGACGGAGCGCAAGCTCCCCACTCGCAATCAACGCACAAAAAAACCCGCTGTCTCGCGACAGCGGGCTTCCGGTTTCTTTGAAGTCTGCCAGCTTCGCGGCTGCCAGACTTCTCAGTCAATGCTACCCGAGATTCAGGCGGCGCGGGACTTGCGGCGACGCGCAGCGGCGCCAGCAGCGAAGAGACCCAGGCCAAGCACTGCCAGCGTCGAAGGCTCGGTGGAAACCGTCCGTGCGGTAGCCACCGTGCTTATCTGGAACGACAGGTTGTAAATCGTATCCGCTTGGAAGATGTCACCTGACCAGAAGTCGAAAGCCGAGGCGGTGGACGTGCAACCTGCAGCCGGCGGCGGAGCCGGGATGCTGCCACCAGCATGTTGGCAGTTGTAGATCGGACCATCACCAGGCGTTGCCGGGGCCGGCGCCGTGGACGACGGGAACGGCTCTGTACCCGAGACCGGTGAACCAGGCCACGTGAACGTCTCAGCAGACGCATTGCCAATTGGCGTTGCCTGAATCGTAAACGTGGTTGACGCTGTCGCAGTATCCGCGCCCGGGCCCAGCGCCCGCATGAAGGTGGTCAGCAGCGCATCATACTGAATGTTCAGCGCCCAGTTGGAATTCACGCCTTCTTCAACTAAACCGCCGTTCGCCGGGGTTTCAAACTCGAAATCCCACCGCATTACGCTACCTGAGGTGTTGGTGCGTGAACGGCCCGTGCCGAACGACTGCGCTTCCGATACAGACTCGAAGGACACGCCGGCACCGCCGAGCCCAGTGCTGTTGAAGCGCGCGTCCGAGCGGGCGAAGGCACCTTCACCGATGTCAGGGGTGAAGACGTCGGCAGTAGCCGGCCCGAAAGCGTTTTCCGGCGGGCATGAGAATGTGCCGCCGTCAGTCACACAGGACTGGTCGACGTCGTTGT
This sequence comes from Pseudomonadota bacterium, assembly GCA_039030335.1. Taxonomy (GTDB): domain Bacteria; phylum Pseudomonadota; class Gammaproteobacteria; order HK1; family HK1; genus JBCCEJ01. The sequence goes on from JBCCEJ010000013.1 coordinate 42,791, forward strand.
TCGCGCCGGTCGCATCGTGGTCGTCATCCTGGTCCGTGATGGCCGTACCTTCAATGTCAGCATCAGTGAACGATTCAAAGGTGAAGCCAGTACGCACCGTCGTGAACACTTCGTTGATGGACTGTCCGGACGTGGAACTAGAACCTTCATCTGGAACCAGGAACACCTTGAGGTTGTTCACCGAGAGCAGGGAGAAGGCGTACGCCAAATCAGCGTGGGCAGACTGAGCCGTTCCGAGGGCCAGTGCACCGCTGATCGAAGCTGCGATAAGCGATTTGCGAAGTTGCATTTTTGTCATCCTCTAATTCGAGAAGGCCAGTCTGGCCGCGATTCCGCGGTCATTTCATTTGTCGACCAACATGATGCAACCGTTGTGCCAACTTTTATTTGATCGCTAAAGATCAAGGGGTTAGGCGATCTCGTCCAACGCTCCAACTATCCCAAAAGCAGGATCTGTAAAGTTTTCCGACAGGTAGGAGCCAACCATTCGCACATCCTTTGACGGGGTTCACAACCTGTGAACTGGCAACAAACATAATTGCATTAAAAACAATGGTTTACGCGAACGTAAAACATTCCGACAGCAAACTGATTTTTCATTTCTGGCGGTAGCGCGAAGCGCAGGGCAGCACCGGTGATGGCGTGAGATGTCCACGATAGGCAGGGGGGTCAAGCGGACTGCTTCCGCCACCGCACCGGGTTCGTCAAAGTGCCGATACCGCTGATCTCGATGTCTACGACATCGCCGTCCGCCAGATTCTTGGCATGTCCGTCCGTCCCCATCCACAAGATGTCGCCGGGGCGGAGAGTCATGTAGCGGGAGATCGCGACCAGGTAATCGACCACACCGAAGATCATGTCGTTGGTGGCAAAGTCGATCTGCAGCTCACCGTTGACGGAAACCCGCGTGCGGGCTGCAGCGAGGTCAAGGTCGGTCTCGATCCACGGTCCCATCGGCTTGAAAGTGTCGGCGTTCTTGGCGCGCCACAGGGTCCGGTCACTGGCTTGCCACGTGCGTTCACTGACATCGTTGCCGATCGTGAAGCCGAGCAGGCAATCCAGCGCGTTGTCCGGTGTGAGCCCCCGCGCCTCGCGCCCGACCACACAAACGAGCTCCCCCTCGTACTGCACCTTCTCGGAGGCATCGGGCGGCACGACGATCGGCTGAAGATGCCCGGTCAGCGCATTGTTCGCGCGATAGCCCACGTCGGGCTGCGTCGGAAACACCGGCTCCACACCGCGCATGCGCGCATGCATCTCTATATGCGGCCGGTAGTTGAGTCCAACACAGTAGAAAGTACTCGGCACCACCGGGCACAGCCACTCGGCATCGGCGACTGCGACCACTTGCCCGGTCTCTTCGTAGCCCGTGAACGGCGAGCCTTCGACGAGATGAAGCACTTCATCTCGTACCGATGCGTAGACCGGTGTCCCATCCACAACAATTCGCGCCCACCGCATAACTCAGACACTCCCAGGAAGAATGAACGCTGCACCGCAACCGGCGGCCACCTCGGCGATCTCGGCATGGAGCTTCGGGACCATCGGGACTCCGTCGCGAGCCCGTGCCGGGTAAGACGCATGCTCCGGGTCACCCGGTACCAGCACCGGTACGTCCGGATCGGCGCTCGGCGTCGCGTGGAGCATATCGATCAGGCGATCGAGGCGCTGCTCAAATGCGCCTTCGAGCCCGAAGCGGCGCGGATCGATAGCCAGCATGAAATGGCCGATATTCAGATGCTCGCCCGGCTGCCACCGCTCGGTGTCGTGCCCGCCGACGTGCCCGTCGGTCAGGATGCTCGACAGCACCTCCACCATCATCGCGAGGCCATAACCCTTGTGTGAACCCAGTTCCCGGGTGCCGCCGAGCGGGGTCAGGCGTTTTGGCTTCGACGCGTAAGCGGCAGTCGCGTCATGCTCGGGCTGGCCTTGCGCATCAACCGCCCACCCGGTCGGCAGAGGCTTGCCCGCGCGACGGGCGATATTGACCTTACCGACCGCCACCGTACTGGTTGCCATATCCAGCAGAAATGGCGGATGACTGGCGGCGGGCGCCGCGAACGCGATCGGGTTGGTGCTGTAACGAGGCTCGCGCGCGAAGGTCGGGACGACGGCGCGCTGCGAGGTGCCGGTCGTCGACATACCGAGCAAGCCCCGCTCCGAAGCCATCGTGGCGTACACCCCGGCCGCGCCGTAGTGCCCGGAGCGCCGCACCGTTACCACCCCAACACCGAATTGTTCAGCCTTGTCACACGCGAGCTGCATCGCCTGAGTGGCCGGCACGTGCCCCATGGCGTTGTCGGCGTCGATCATCGCAGTCGCCTGCGCGTCTTCGACGACCTGTATATCCGGCTGCATGTTCAGCATCCCGCTGCGCCGGCGCTGATCGTAGGTCGGGAACATCCCGACCCCGTGCGAGTCGATACCCCGGAGATCGGACTCGTGCATGCGCGCGGCGATGATCTCGACGTGGTCCGGGGGCGCGCCCCAGGCCGACAGAATGAGCCGCGTCTGCTCCAGCAGCACATCTGACGGTACGACGATGTAATCTTCCGTGGAGGTGGGCGAGGCGGCGGCTTCGGTCGCTGTCATGAGGGGATAACCTGAGCTTGTGTTGCGTTTACTTTAGCGCAGGCGTCGAGGCAAACCCGCAGGTGCCGCCCGGCTGGGGGTACTCCCGGCGGCCCGAACGCAACCCAGGACTGAAAAGGAAAACCATGACGGACTCCGCAGATTCCTCTCCAGAACAGGCTGCTCGCGCCGTGCTCCATGGATTCATGGAAGCATTCAACGCCGAAGATGCCGACGCGATGCGAAGCCGGTGGTTCCACTTCCCGCACGTGCGCTTCCACAGCGGCCAGGTGTCGGTAATGGAGCGGCCCGAAGATCTCTACCTGTTTGTGTGGACGCGCGAAGGCCAGGCCCGCGACTGGCATCACACGGCCTGGGATTACATCGAGACCATCGATGCGGGCGAAGATAAAGTCCACTTCCGCGTGCAGTTCACGCGCTTCCGGGCTGACGGCAGCGCCATCGGCAACTATCGCTCGCTCTACATCGTGACGCTAATAGACGGGCGGTGGGGTATCCAGTCTCGATCGAGCTGGGCGGCCTGACCGCATACGGTGTCGAGCGCGGTCGGCAACGCCGCGTCCGCACCTAGCCGTTGCCGAAGTGCCCCGCCGCGAAGTCGTTGCGGCCGCTGACATCCCGCCCGCGAAGCAGCCACAACGGCCTGGACGAATAGTCCACGACCAGCTCGCTGGCATCCGGCGTGACGTGAGAGCGATCCCAATAGGAGGTGGCCGGCATGTAGCGGACCGCCAGACCGCTTCGCCTGCGGTCGGAACAGTTGGGCTCTGAACCGTGAATCATGTAAACGTCGTGTAGCGACATCTGACCCGCTTCGAGTTCGACGTCGACCACGTTGTCTGCGTCGTAAGCGTCGCTGACGATCTGTTCCGACAACGCCACGTGGCCGGTCTCGGTGGTGTGCCCGAACAGCTCGCGGTTGCGATGCGAACCGGGCACGACGCGAAGACAGCCGTTCTCGCGATCGCTGTCTTCCAGCGCAATCCACACCGTGCACGTCGCGAGCGGGCGGATCGGCCAGTAGTGGCCGTCCTGATGCATCGGTACGCGCATGCCGTCGGCTGGCGGCTTACAGAACATCGCGCAGCCCCAGAGGATGATGTCCGGCCCCAGTACGCCCTCGACGACGTCGAGCAGCGCTTCGCTTGAGGCCAGATCCAGAAACTGCCGGTCACCGCGGGTGCCTTCGGCGTTGGCCGAACCGTCCGGCGTTTCAACGTGCACCGAGATCAACTGCTCCGGGCGCACCCCCGGATTCTCTGCGATCAGCCGGTCCAACGCGGCCCGCAGCGCGGCGATGCGATCGGCTGGCACACGGTACTCGGGTATCAGGTATCCGCGCTCGTGGTAGCTGGCGATTTCACTGTCATTCAAGATTGACATCAGGCGGCACTCGACAGGTTTCCGGTCGACGCCCAATATTGCCAGATTCGGTCTGTGAGCACCGGCCCCGGGGAGAGATGTGCCGACGTGACGATGCTGTGGCGTGCGTGGCTTGCATTGGACCCGAACTTACGCGGTATCACCTGCGTGGTCGCGGGAATGCTCATATTCACCGCGCAGGACGCGGCCATCAAATACATGAGCGTTACCTACCCGCTGCACGAGATCGTCTTCGGACGGAGCATCGTGGCCGTTGCGCTGACCCTGCTGGCCGCCCGGCTGACGCTCGGCTGGCGGGCACTTAGAACGACGCGGCCGCTCTGGCACGTGTTCCGGGCCACGCTGCTCGTCACGATGAACCTGTGCTACTTCGTAGCGCTCGCCAGCATGCCGATCGCCGAAGCTGCCGGCATCTTCTTTGTCGCGCCACTGCTCATCACGGTCCTGTCTGTACCGGTGCTTGGCGAGCGCCTCGGTGCCCGCCGCACCACGGCCGTCGTCGTCGGGTTTGCAGGCATGCTGATGATCGTGCGCCCCGGATCTGGCGTGTTCGAAAGCGTCGCACTGTTGCCTTTACTGGCCGCGGTGGCCTACGCCTCCATGCAACTGTCGACGCGTTTCATGGGCCGCACGGAGACGGCGCTCGTGATGGCCTTCTACGCCCAGTGCACCTTCATCGTCGTCAGTCTCGGCTTCGGCGTGGTGGCTGGCGATGGGAGCTATCTCGACTCACCGCACCCGTCGGCCGCATTCCTGTTGCGGGCATGGGTCGTGCCAGACACTGAGGGCGTGTTGCTGATGCTCGGCTGTGGCCTCAGCGTCGGCGTCGGAGCGCTGCTCCTGAGTGAGGCCTACCGGATCGCCGCCCCAGCCACACTGTCGCCGTTCGAATATGTCGCACTGCCGGCCGCGATCGTCTGGGGTTTCATCGTGTTCGGGCAGTTGCCCGACAGGCTCGCCTTCGTCGGTATCGCACTTATCGGCACCAGCGGGCTTTACGTATTCTTCCGCGAGCGCCATCTCGCACGGCTCCGCGCGGATTCGGACGCCAGTGCCTGAAGCAGCTGCGCGACTTGCTGGTTCAGCAGCCGGCGTTAGCCCCACGATAAAAGAGATAGTTCGGCGGCGTTCCGTAATGCACCAGCGTGCATTCTTCATACGTCGCCAGGACTTCGAAGAAGTGGTAGCCCGAACATTCCTTGACGTACACCACCGCGGTAGATGATTCCTGCGGCTCCGGAGCGCCGCCCCGGTAGCTCCAGTGAATGTCGAGACGCTCCACCGTCTGCCCGAGTTCTGCTGTCACATAACTTCGCAGCTGGTCTTCGCACACCATATACGACGGTTCATCCGCACCCGTCGCCGCCGCCACCATAATGGCTATGGCCCCCGCCGCGCTCGCTACCGCCCGCATACGCTCACCTTGAATTAAATGACGCCGTATGGTCTCACAGACCTCAGGGGACTGATGGAGTTCAACCGTGCGAGCCTCCATCGGCCGATGCCTCCCGCGCCGTCCGGGATGGCCGAGCAGCCGCCAAAACCAGGAGACTCGTCCGGATTCGGGCTGCCGTGGTAGTCTCCCGCCGTGGCCCGCGGCTGGCGCGACACGCCGGCTCCAGAGGCCCGTGCGCTGCACCGTCCGGTCAAGCGAACGAGTCAATAACCGACCGGCCCTGCATCCGTGAACGCCGGTACAACAAAGTGGGGAAACACCCGATGAAATCGAGCATGTTCTCGCGCGTGTGCGCGACGCCAATCGCCAAAGCCGTGTGGGCTGGCGTTCTGGCTGGTGCCGTAAGCCTGCCCGTCAGCGCTGCCGGTCCGGTCAACATCCGTCTTGCGTCCGACACCGCCGGTCCGCCGCACCCGGCCGGTATCGCCATGGAGATTTTCAAAGACCGCGTCAAAGAAGAGCTCCCGGGCTCCGAAGTCCGCATCTATGTGCGTTCGGCTCTGTACAAGATTCCGGAAGCCGTGGAAGCCATGACCGAGGGCAACCTGGAAATGGCCTGGGGCCAGTTCGGGAAGACCGCACAGGTCGACCCCTACATGAGCGTCGTGGTCGGTCCGATGCTGCTGACGACCGCCGGTGCGATCAACGATCTCGATAACTTCGACACCTACAAAATGCTGGCGAAGCGCTTCAACGACATTCACGAAGTGAAAGTCTTTGGCTCCGCGCACCTCAGCTTCTACATGGGCGCTGGCTCTGGCTCACGCCTGCTGCAGCCGGCGGACTTCAAGGGCAAGAAGATACGTTCGATGGGACCAGCCGAAAACGCCATGCTGAGCGCATTCGGTGCGAACCCGACGACGATGGCCTTCGGGGATGTGCCGCCGGCACTCGAAACGGGCGTCATCGACGGCCTGCTGACGAGCCTCGGCGGCTTCAACGTCGTGAAAGAACAGGCTCCGTTCTTCACGGTCGCCGGCATCAATGGCATCGTCGGTGACTACTACTGGCTCGGCGCGTCCAACAAGTGGTGGAACTCGCTCGACGCTGACCAGCAGCGCATCATCGGTGACATCATCGTCAAGGAAGTATTGCCGTGGCAGAAGAAAGCCAACTTCTGCAACGACAAGCGCCTCGTCGATAAGTACGGCACAACCGACCCGTCGAAGCCTGGCATCTACGTCATGGACGCCGATCAGGCATCCGCGCTTGCAAAGCAGCTGGGCAATGCCACGTCGGACTGGATCAAAGCCAACACCCCCGGTGGAGCTGACCAGTGGGTCGACAAATTCGCTAGCGAAGCGAAGGCCGCCGTCGCCAAGAACCCAGCTGGTTCAAACTGGCTCGAGTCGACCGACTGCGCAGCGATGGAACCGATTTTCCAGAAGTACACGAAGAAGTAGTCGTTCCGGCGCGCGCACGCGTGCCAGAAGCCTCTCGATGAGCGGGGCCCGCGGTGCGGGCCCCAATCTTAACTGACCGGAAATCGCCAGTAGCAGCGGCCCTCCAGCGCTGACCTGCGATGGTCGCAAGTGCTGGTGCGGCGCCCCGGCGTTCTGGCGCGCTGGCAACTTCGTGCCGGTTCCCACACGCCGCCCGCTGACGGCTTCCAGGACACGGCCGACCACCTCGTATTCGTTGCCCGGCACCGCGGCTCAGGCAGCTGTGCGGCGCGCGAAGCATTCGTCTGCGCAACAAGGCAGGGACAGCATGGAACTTGAAGAGAAAGTCGCAGTGATCACCGGCGGCTCCGGCGGCATTGGCCAGGCGATGGGAGCCGCCTTCCTGAGCAATGGGGCGCGGGCCGTGGTGCTGGCTGACCTTGAGGCCGGCGCCGTGGAGCAGGCCGCCGCGTCGCTCGGCTGTGAGGGTGTCGTCTGTAACGTCTGCGACGAGTCGCAAGTCGAGGCCCTGGTAAACGGCGTGCTGGAGCGCCACGGTCGGATCGACCTGTTTTGTTCCAATGCGGGTGCCGCCCCTGCTGGCGTATTAACCGATGCGGCCAATCAGGTCTGGCAGCAACAGTGGGACCTGCACGTCATGGCTCACCTGTACGCCGCGCGAGCGGTACTACCATCGATGCTCGAACGCGGATCCGGATACCTTTTGAATACCGCTTCTGCCGCCGGGCTGCTCGCCGCGATAAGCACGGGCCCGTACACCGTTACCAAAGCCGCCGCCGTCAAGCTCGCCGAGTTTCTGGCGATAACGCACGGTGACGACGGCATCAAGGTATCGGTGTTGTGTCCGCAAGGCGTAAATACCGCGATGGCTCCCGGCAGCCTCGGCGATGGCCAGACCGACGGCATCATCGAACCGGAGCAGCTGGCGCGGACGGTCATCGAAGCCCTGCGTGAGGAGCGCTTCCACGTATTACCCCATCCGGAAGTTGAAGATTATGTGCGCCGCAAGGGCGACGACATCGACCGATGGCTTCACGGTATGCGGCGCCTGAGACAACGCTCACTATCCCGCTGAGCGCCGTCGGACAGGCAGCGCGATGGAGCGTGCTGGAACGCCCGACGATCCGATGAGTTACACCCGAATTCCGTAAGCCACGGAACCAGCGAGATACCCGGGCCCAAATGGAGATCAGGCCATGGCAGAGCTGAACTACGCTGAGCGACTTGCCGCGCTCGCAGCCGCGCATCCGAACGCGCCGATGCTGACAGTGCTGGACCGCACCGGCGCGGAGATCGAAACGCTGACCTGGGGCGATGCCGACCGGCGCGCCAACCGCCTCGCAAACGGCCTCGCCGCCGCCGGCTTACGCCCTGCGGACTACATGACCATCGCTCTGCCGAACAGTGCCGGGTTCGTGATCTCCTGTCTCGCGGCCTGGAAACTTGGTGCCGTACCGCAGCCGGTATCGTCAGCGTTGCCGGAACCGGAGATGGACGCGATCGTCGAGCTGGCCGAAAGTCGCGCCGTCATCGGTGTGCCGCCCGAGCGCTATCCCGGGCGCATCTGCCTCGACGCCGCCGGGCTCGACTTTGAAGACCAGCCCGCGAGCCCTCCACCACCGGCGCTGTCGCCAGCCTGGAAGGCACCAACCTCAGGGGGGAGTACCGGCCGGCCGAAACTCATCGTCTCGGGCGATCCGGCCCTCTACGATCCAGATGACACGGGCTTATCGGAGGCTGCCGGGTTCGCAGCCGGCGGTGTCACTTTGATGCCCGGTCCGCTCTACCACAACGGCCCGTTCATCTGGGTGTTCACGCAGCTGCTGGTCGATGGTCATGTGGTGGTGCTGAGCCGCTTCGATGCGGAAACGACGCTCACGGCGCTGGCGCACTACCGGGCCGACATCGTCTACCTGGTACCGACGATGATGAGCCGGATCTGGAAATTGCCGGCGAACATCAGGGAGACACTCGACCTGTCCGCGCTCCGCCGCGTCTGGCATCTGGCCGCGCCGTGTCCGGAATGGCTGAAACGTGCGTGGATCGAATGGCTGGGGCCCGAGCGGATCTTCGAACTCTACGGAGGCACCGAAGCGCAGGCTTTCACGATGCTCGATGGCACCGAATGGTTGTCGCATCCAGGCTCCGTCGGACGCGTTGCGTCGGGGGAGATCCGCATTCTCGACGCCGATGGACAGGCGGTGCCAGACGGTACCGTAGGCGAGGTCTACATGCGTCCGGAACCCGGCCGCGTGCCCTATTACTATCGCGGCGCCACGCCGCGGCAACTCGACGGCGGCTGGGAATCGCTCGGCGACATGGGTTGGACCGACGCCGATGGTTTCCTGTACCTCGCAGATCGCCGCACCGACATGATTCTGTCGGGGGGCGCGAACGTCTATCCGGCCGAAATCGAAGCGGCTCTGGAAGCCCATCCGGCGGTCCGGTCGTGCGCGGTCATCGGCCTGCCCGACGACGATCTGGGCCAGGTCGCACATGCGATCGTCGAAGCGGAAGGTCTGGATGCGGAGGCTCTGGATAGTTTCGTAGGTGCCCGCCTCGCCCGATACAAATGCCCGCGTACCTACGAATTCGTTACGGAACCATTGCGCGATGACGCCGGCAAGGTCAGGCGGTCGTCACTGCGCGAAGCGCGCGTCTGACCGTCTGGCCACCGTCAGTCAGAGCGACGCGCGCTCAGCCGGCGGTCACGGTTGCCACGAACTGTCGGATCCGCGCGGCGTTGACGCCGAAATCACCCTTGCCATCACGTGACCGCGACCTGACGTCGACGAGCGCACCATCGCCGTCGGCCCGCACGCGCACGCTGATGTCGTCAACAAATCGGAACCACGTGCTGGTCGAGGTGCCGACGAACGTACCGCTCGACGGGTCCTCGGAAACGATTTCCCATCCGAGCGTGCGCGCGGCATCCAGGCCGCGGGCAAATGCCGCCTCCTGCGACATGGCGACGCGCGCGGTGCGCACGTCGGCGTAAGCGCTCTTCAGTACGTTGCGAAGTCGCGTCGGCAACGGCCCCGGTGTCTCTCCGGCGAAGCGGGGTGGGTTCTGAAGATCGGTGCTGACGTCGTTGATGCGCGGGTGGTCCCGGCCGCTCAGCACCAGGGCGGCCAGCGTGCCGACCAGCAGCAAGCCCACAAGTGTTGTGAGCCAGGTGTACCCCGGAATACCCGTACCACTGCGCAGACCGAGAAAAATGCCGACCAGCCCGACGATCAGTGCGACCAGACCAGCCAGCCCGCCGCCACCGAACGCCACGGCGAAACCTGGTAGTGGCGGCAACCAACCGAGGCGCGCGCCTATGGCACCGATAAGAGGCAGGCCGATCGTCAGCACGGCCAGAATAATGGATAGCATGCGCATCCAGAGAGTATACCGGTGCGAGGCCTGCCGGTTCCGGTGTCTGGAGCTGGACAAGAGCGCTCCGATCTGTGCGCTGCGTTCACCAACGCCCGTGCGGATCCTGGTTTACTAGGGCTGACCGAACGCACAGGGCCAGTGCGATTCCGGCGCCCGGCTGGAGCTCGCGCTTACCGATCAGGGCCACGGATTACTCTCCACCGGAGTGCGGCAAGCCGCAGCGCCCGACGCCAGGAATCGCACTGTTGAATATGAGCCGACCCCCTTTCTCAGTGACATCAACTACGCGCCTGGCGATGGTGAGTGCGGCACTGGTGTGGACGTGCGCAGCCGCCTCGACGCTCGCCAATGAGGTGCGCATCGACGTGCGCGACGCTGAGCGCTGCATCGTGTCAAACGGCCTGCCGGCGCACGCGACCGGGACCTTTCCGAACCCGGGTAACCCGGGGCGCGTCAGCGAGCAGAACCACCGCTTCTGCATACCGGCAAAGCCGGCGCGGCGCGCTGATGCCACACCGCTCTCAGGCACGACCGCAATCGCCCTGAACGGCGTATTGATCCGACCCGGGACCGCCGACTTCTACGATGCCGGTGCGTCGCGGGGATTCAGCCGCAATGGCGATCGCCGTTGCCGGTTGGAAGGTATGGGCAATGCTGACGCGCTTGGCATGGATCGGAACAACGCGCATACCGATCCGCGCGGGATCTACCACTATCACGGCGTACCGCACGGCCTCGTCGCGAACCGCGACGGTACGCACATCGCCTACGCCGCGGACGGTTTCGAAATCCACCGCGTGCCCGGCAGGCGGGCGAGCTATCGCCTGAAGACTGGCATTCGCCCGTACGGCCCAACGCGCCGCTACGACGGAATCTGCGAAACCGACTGGGAGTACGCGGCCGGGTCCGGCGACCTCGACCGGTGCAATGGTGGATTGTTGAACGGCCGTTACGTCTATTTCGTGACTGACTCGTTCCCGTTCTGGCCGCGTTGCGCGTTCGGTGATGTCAGCGCCGACTTCAGGCGCGGACCGGGAGGCGGAGGCGACGCGCAGCGCCATCGGGAACGCCGCGGTCGACACGGAAAGCGCCATCATCACGGGCACGGACATCCGCCGCCGCCACGGCATCGCGACTAGCCGACGGCCCAACCTCCATACTCGTGCGCGGTGGGGTCGCGAGCCATCGCCAACCGGCTCAGGCCACGACGCCGTGTGCGCGCAGTGCGGCGATCTCGCCCGGCGGCAGTGCCAGCCAATCGCTCAACACTTCGTCGGTATGTTCTCCAAGCGCGGGTTCCACGCTGACCTCAGGCGAGGGAGTGTCGGAAAATCGGAGCGGGCTCGCCGGCAGCACGACGTCACCGAGTGTCGGGTGCGCAATATCGTGCAACATGCCGCGACCGTGCATGTGCTCATCGCGCGTTACTTCGACCAGATCGCGAACCGGCGCAGCCGGCACGCGCGCGCCCTTGAGCGCCTCGGCGAGGTCAGCCTTGTTCCACTGTTTTGTCCAGGCCGCCACTTCGGCATCGAGGGCATCGTCGTTTTCAGAACGCGCCTTGGCGGTCGCGAAGCGCGGATCGGTAGCAAGTTCCGGGCGCCCCATCAGCTCGACCATGTTTTCCCAGTGAACGTCGCGCACACAGATGACCGCGACATGCCCGTCGCGACACGCGTAGACGTTGTAGGGACCGGGTCCGCGCGTCGGATGACGATTTCCGCGGCGCTCGGGCGGCGTGCCGCCCTGGTTGTACATACTGGCGAGATTGCTCGCGAGCACCGGGAACACCGCCTCCAGCATGGCGACTTCGACGCGCCGGCCGCGGCCCGTACGGCTCGCCTCGACCAGCGCCGTGACGATGCCTGCGTACAGGTGCACCCCGCCGAAGAAATCACAAACCGCAAGACCGGTCTTCAACGGTGGACCGTCAGCCGGGCCGTTGATGCTCATGACGCCGCCCACCGCCTGAACCGTCAGGTCCATCGCCAGGTTGTTCCGCGCCGGGCCGGATAGACCGTAGCCGGTGCTCGATGCGCACACCAGACGCGGATTGGCGGCCATCAATGCATCGATGTCTACGCCGAGGCGTTCCAGAGCACCGGGCGCAAAATTCTCCAGCAGGACATCGGCTTCGCGCGCGAGCCGCAATAGCAGCTCACGGCCGTCATCCGATTTGAGATCGACCACCAGCCCCCGCTTGTTCGTATTCAGCATCGAAAACGACAGCGGCGTCGTACCGCCGGCACCGCGAAACCGGAGCGCATCGCCGCGCGGCGGCTCCAGCTTCACGACATCTGCGCCGGCGTGCGCCAACAGGAAACCGGCGTATGAGCCGTTGTAGATCTGGCCGAGGTCCAGAACTTTGATACCGGCCAGCGGCCACGACGGGTCCATGGTCATCGATTTCTCCTTCGAAGTTACGGCGAGATGCGCGCCCGCGAAGGCCAGCCGAACGCGCCGGCTGCCCCTACATAGTCTGCCTGCGCCCGCGTTTCTATCGCGCCCGGGCGGGCACGTCGAACGGCCGTGATCGCCGCGTCAGGCGCCAGACCGGCCAGCGACAGAATACGCGCCGCGAACATCCCGGTGCGGCCGAGCCCCGCGGCGCAGTGAACGGCAACACATCCGCCCTCACCGAGCGCTGCCTGCAGTTCCGGTGCTGCATCTTGCCACGCGCGCACGAAAGCACTTTGCGGCGTTTGCATATCAGCGATCGGGCAGTGCCAGAATCGCAGGTCATGGCGTCGATACGCTTCCAACAGCCGCGGTACACCGAGCCGTGCGAGTTCAGACGTTTCGAGTAGTGTCACCACCGCCGACGCACCGCACGAGCGCAACGCCCGGATGTCGGCGTCCAGACGGCTCGGCGGAGGTTCGCCAGGATCGCCTGGCAGCCGCCTGCCAGGGCATCGGCAAAGCGCCAGCGTGCCGCCAGCCGGCACGGCCAGACGGTCGATCGTGAGGGGTGTGACGCGCATCAGTTACCCGGCGTCAACAGCGCGGCGTGCTGCTCCAGATCGACCCGCTCCGTCGACATCATGCTGCGGTTGAACTCGAGGTATTCGGCGCGGCTGAGCTTTGGGGTCGCCTCATCGACGATCTGGCGGGCCTGCCGCGCGTCATCGTGCAACAGGTCGATAGCCGTCATCGCCAGCAACTTCGCCATGTTGATGTACACGGCTTCGTGGTCATCCAGCAGGTAGTCATTGCCGTGACCAACGCCGGTCGCACCGAAAATGTACGGATGTGAAACCGGCATGATGTGACCCAGATCGCCCATGTCCGTCGACCCGGTGCGGTGCTCTTCGATATGAAACTGACCGTCACCGTAGATCGACGCTACGTTGTCACCCCAGAGTTCACTGATGGTGCGGTTGTTTCGTTGCGGCAGATAGCCGGCCGTGGTTTCGATCTCGACGCCGGCGCCTATCGCCATCGCGGCACCGCGCGCCGCGCGATCCACCTTACGCGCCGCGTCCACGATCCCCTCCAGGGTACGGCCGCGCACGAAAGTCTCGAGCGTTACGTCCGCTGGCACGGCGCTGACCGCATCACCGCCTTTGGTAATGATCGGATGAATGCGGATGGTGTCGGAGTCCCAGAACGTCTCGCGCAGCAACGCGATAGCGGTCATGCACAGGTTGGCCGCGTTCAACGCGTTGATGCCGAGCTGCGGCCGGGCACCGGCGTGAGACGATTTGCCGATGAACCGGATCTTCTTGATGACCGCGCCGTTACTCGAATTGGCGACGTGCGATGCCAACGTGTCGTTCTTCGTATGACACATCAGGGCCAGATCGACATCGTCGAAATGCCCGAGCTTTATCATCTCGGCTTTGCCGGTCAGGAACTCGATCTCGCCGCGCGCGCGCAGATCCATGCGGTAACCAACTTCGATCATCTCTTCGGCCGGCACGGCCATGAACGCGATATCGCCTCCCAGATGCGGCAACACACCGCCGTGAATGAGACCCCGGGCGGCGCCGAGCATGCCGGCGACCTGGGCATTGTGTCCGCACGCATGCGCCGCGCCGGTCCTTGGGTCCGCGTGCGGGTGGTCGGGAATACAGAGGCTGTCGAGTTCGCCGATCAGTGCGAGCACGGGGCCATCGTTTTGCTGTTGGCGCGTGCGCGCCTTCACTCCGGTCAACGCGAGCCCGGTCTGCGGCGACAGGCCAAGCCCTTCAAATGCGTGAGCTACCAGGGCCGCCGTTTCAGTTTCGCGAAAGCCGGTCTCCGGGTGCCGCAGGATGTGCTCACCTAACGCGATGATCTGTTCGCGCTCGCGATCGATCGCTGCGCAGGCTTCACGCTTCAACTGTTCTATATCCATCATCGCGATCCTCGTATGACGCTCTACGCCCCGGCACGCGGCGGGCGCGCCCGCACCGCAACGCTCTGCACGGCCAGTCCAACCGGCCGGTCCACATCGAAGAGTTGACTTTGTGCGATCGCGGCGCCGTCCACTGCCGTGTGCGTCACGGCGTGTATGCCGATCCACTCACCCACCGGGTGCAGCGCGGCTGCCACGGTCAAATCGGCGTTGGCGAATACGTAGCCGCGCCACGGCACGACCGCCGAGATGCCGTTACAAAAATCCGCCGCCGTAACCAATCTGGCCCAGGGGCCAGGCGGTTCCTGGTCTACCACCGGACATAGCAGGCGAAACCAGACGGCACCGGGCCCCGGCTCTACAAAGCTGCTTTGCACTACCCGCATTTCGACCGCGTTACGGGCAAACGTCACGCGCCGCCCGACGCCGATATCTTCGGGCGCTGTCCCAGCTTCCGGCAAACCCGGCATCTGGTCTGCGGCACGTCGCATCCGCGTCTTTTCCACATCCGGCAACGGCGCTGCCCCGGCAGCGATGTGGAGCGCCTCGCTTCGGGCCACCGGCTGCCCGTCTGCGGATAGTTCGGCACTCGTGCGCTGTACCTGCCGGCCGCTTCTCGCGACCTGTACGGTCAACTGCAAGGGCGCCTTCGGCACCGGCTTCAGCAACTCGAGCGTAAAACGCACGATCCGCCCGCTGACATCAGCACGCGCCTGCCGCTCCACCATCAGCGCAGCCACGGCGCCGCCGTGAAGTGCGCGCGGATCCCACGGTCCTCCAGCGAGTTCCGTGGGTAGATAGCGGTTGTTCTCAAAAACGAATAGGGGTTGTTGCATCTTTTGCGCCGACCATCGCGCAGTATGAGCGTGCTACATCCAGGCCACGAAACTCCTACCGAGCACACACTGGTCGCGGCTTATCCTGCGCGAGCATAATGCGGCAATGCATCAGAACGCGGAAGAGCGCCGCCAAGGCACCGAGTTGCAAAGCTGGCGCGAGCGCCTCGGCGAACCGCCGCGCGAAGCCGTCGCGGCACAGCTTCGCGGCTACTGGCGCCATGACAACCGACGGTGGCGAAACGTCACGATCATCGGCGTCTTCCTGTGCGCGCTCGCGTTCATCATCGCGTTCCCGTGGCCGCTGCTCGCCACGATGGAACTGGACTGGCGCGGAGAAACCACGGAAGGGCTCGTCGTGGCCAGCCGGTTCCAGCACCGGGGACTGGGCCCGCATATGTTCATGCGCAAGCGTTCGATCTACGGCACGCGCTTTCGTTATCGGGACGCCAGTGGCACGGTTCGCGACGGCTTCAACCTCGACACCAGAGAGTGGTCGGCGGGTGAGCGCGTGACGGTCGAATACTTGGGAGATGGCAGCGCCGCGCGCATCGAAGGCGGGTTCTTCGTATCGGGCGGGTATTGGGCCGGCATCTGGACCTGCCTGTTCCCCGGGCTCGCACTGTTTGGCGTCTGGAACTACCGGCGGTCGGTCAATCGACACCGGGATCTGGTCCGTTTCGGCAAGCTCGCGATGGCGGATATCGAGCAGATCTGGATCGACGGTTCGCCCGACCGCGCGAACGGATGGGTGGCATTGCGTCTCGATACCCCGGCTGGCGGCATTCAACTCACCCAGTCGTTGCAGGGCAACGCGCTGCAGCGTGCCCAAACGCTCATCAAGGCGGGCCGTCGGGTTGTCGTGCTGCATCACGCCAATCAGCCGCGCGAGTGCATCTTGCTCGACCTCCTTCCGCCGCTGCCCGGCCGAGGCTGACCGAGGCACCGTTTCACGCATGCACAACCCCCGGAAGTCTTCACGATGAGCACGAATCTGTTCGCCCTGACCGGGCGCCGCGCACTGATCACGGGTTCCAGCAAAGGCATTGGCTATGCACTCGCCGAAGGGCTCGCGAGCGCGGGCGCCTGCATTGTCCTGAACGGCCGGGATCAACATCGCCTCGACGCGGCAGCTACAGCTTTGCGTTCAAACGGCGCCGATGTCGTTACGGCCGCCTTCGACGTCACGGACTGCGAAGCCGTGCACGCCGCCGTCCGGCACGTCGAGTCGGAGCACGGCCCGATCGATATCCTCGTCAATAACGCCGGCATGCAGTTCAGAACGCCGCTCGACGAATTCCCCCCCGAGAAGTGGCGCGAACTCCTCGGCACCAACCTCGACAGTGCGTTCTATGTCGGACAGGCCACTGCACGGCACATGATCGAACGCGGTCGCGGAAAGATCATCAACATCTGCTCGGTGCAGAGTGAGCTGGGTCGTCCCGGGATCGCGCCGTACGCCGCGTCCAAAGGTGCGCTGAAGATGCTGACCAAGGGTATGTGCATCGACTGGGCACCGCACGGATTGCAGGTCAACGCGATCGGGCCAGGTTACTTCAAGACAGAGTTGAACCAGGCGCTGGTCGACGACCCGCAGTTCAGCAGCTGGCTCGAAGGCCGCACCCCGGCGCGCCGCTGGGGCGATGTGCAAGAGCTGGTTGGAGCGGCTATCTTCCTGTCCAGCGACGCATCGAGTTTCGTCAACGGACATGTGTTGTATGTCGACGGCGGCATCACGAGCGCGCTTTGACCATCCGACTCGGCGCCCGCTGAGGCGCAAGAGTGCAATCGCGCGCAGCACAGTCCAGCGACGACCTGCGACGCACCCCATCATTCTGCGACACCTGGGCCGTTCAATCGCTATCCGGCGACCGCTTCCAATTGGGCCTCGGCGCTGCTCCCGGATCGAGTTGCACCTCGCACGGCGCTGCCATCCTGCCGGTCATGTCGCGCAGGCGCGAGTTCGTCACCCTCTTTCGGGCCTTTTCTGTGACGCGCCGCACAACGAGTATCACTTTTGCCATTGTGGCGATTGAAAATGAAACTTATAGCAGGCATAATTGGTAAAACTGATACTTGAAACGGCCAGCAACAAATGAAACAGAGTCAACGGAATCGCGCTCTGCTCGGCATCCTGACCGCGCTGGTCGGCTACACGCTGACCCCCACTGCAGCGCTGGCCCGCGCGGAAATCCCGGCGTCGGTCTACCGGATGGGCATGCCTTCACAGGAAGCTGCCGACATTCAGGCAGCGGTCGCAGACAACCTGCCCGAGTCGACCAACATCAATGCCGAGTTCATCCAGCCGGAGTACGAACCTGAGCTGCGCCTGTCCGAGGCCGCCACGGTGTCGGTGACGTTCGTTGACGAAGGCGCCGGCTATCGCAATGCACTCGGCTACTACAGCTTCGGCGCCCACTCGTTCGACGATCTGACCAAAGCTGACATAGACGTTGATGGTGACGCGCGCATCAGTCTCGATGAACTGGCTGCCTTGCCCGGCGTCCAGACCAGTCTGCTGCTACCGAACGCGTCGCGCACGGGTGCAGGAGGTCGTCTGAATTTCGGCGACACCATCGACCTGAATGACGCCGAGCCCCTCGCGGCAGGCACCCGTGTCGGCTTCTTTCTGATCGCCAATGGCTGGAACGGTCGTCGGAACCTCGTAAACGGCTGGGACAACGCCGCCGGCAACGCCGTCTACTATTCGTCCGATTTCCTGAATCCCGAAGCGCTCGGCACCGCGACGGCGGGCGTGGACCTGGAGAACGAGACACGCTCGCGCCACGTCGCGATGCTGTTCTCGAACCAGCGGGTCATGCTCGGGTTCGAAGATTTGAATCGCGACGGACCTTCCGACGAAGACTTCAACGACGCCGTGTTCGTGATCAGCGCGGACCCGTTCTCCACTCTCGCGTCGAGCAACATTGCATCTGCGGCCGGTGCAACCGTATCCGTGCCAGAACCGGCCACGGTTGGCCTCCTCGGCGCTGCATTTGCACTGATGGTTCTGAACCGCCGGAGAGCATCATGACCCGGCGGTCACGACGTCGCGGATTCAGAGGCTCGCACGTCGTCTTGATCAGCCTCGGCGCCGCTGGCATGGCAGCCTTCTTCACACTGACCGCCACGCTCTGCACGGTCGCACTGATGATGCAAGACCCCGCGCCAGCGCCGCAGGCGATGGGTGCCAAAGCGTCGGACATTCGCCAGGTTCATACGCGCGAAGCGGCAGTACAGCTGCTCGATAAATACGCCCGAGGCCGTCGTGTCGCCGCCTACCGGATGGCTGCGAATGATGGCGTCGTGCACGAGTCACTGGACCATCACTGCGACATGCTGCACGGGCGGGTGCTCTACTCACGCCGGTCCCAGGGTGAATTCGAACGAGGCAGCGTCGAGCAAGAAGTTGCCAACGGTTGGACAGCCGCGCTCGGCGACAATGGCAAAGCCACGATCGAAATGACCGAGGCGAGCGAAGTCGTGACTACTTTGGGCCCGATGGCTCTGCAGTTCTTCGAGCGTGACCGCGGAGACGATGAGTTCGACAGCTGCGTTGCATTCCTTGGCAGCGCTGCCAAAGGTAAGAAAAGAGTCTCCGGATACCTCTGCCGTGAAGGCAACATTCCGATGACGTGGGACGACACGGTCGATTTTCTTCAGGCGCTGGAAGTCTCGGGACGCCGTGTCTCCCTTTGAGGCGACGCGGCGCACCGTAGTGAGGCACGTGCGGCTCAGCCGACGTCAGGTCGACCGGGCGCCACAGCCTCGCCCCGATGCCCTGGACGCTGGTGATGCGCGCCGCCACCGCCGACAATAGTGGTCTTGTTCGTGAAGGCCAGACGCTCTTGACCCCACCGGTCCCTGCCACCCCGGGCACGCAGCCCACGCCGTCGCGGATAGCGTTGACGGCCATTGCCGCGGCGCTGGCCGCGCTGCTGGTCGGCGCGGCCTTTTCGCCCAGCCTCGACAACGCCTTCCTGTTCTGGGACGACCGCGTCTATCTGCATGACAACCCGCGCCTGCAGGCCCTGACACCTGACAACCTCTGGTGGATGTTGACCGACAGCCGCGGACCGAACGCGCACTACAACTGGCAGCCGCTAACGGCGCTGTCGCATGCGCTCGACCTCGCCTGGTTTGGTTTCGACCCACGCGCGCACCGGGCCGGCAATCTGGTGCTTCACGCGGTCGCAACGATGGCGGTGTTCGCGATCGCGTGGAGGCTGCTGCGCGCCGCGCCGGAGGCCAACTCACTATCGCCTGCAGGCACCCTGGCGGCAGCCGCGCTCGCCAGCGCGCTGTTCTCGGTACATCCGCTGCGCGTTGAGTCGGTCGTTTGGATCGCGGAACGAAAAGACGTGCTGTGCGGCGCGTTCTACCTTCTGGCTGTCGCCGCCTGGCTGCAGTTCCGGGCGAGCGGCGCGCGGCCTTGGCGCGTCGCCACCAGCGTGTGCGCACTCGGTGCGTGCCTTGCGAAACCGATGGCGGTCAGTTTGCCGATTGTGTTGGTGCTGCTCGACCACTGGCCGCACCGGCGCTGGCAACTCCCACAGTGGCGGCGCCTCGGGCAGAACATCATCGATAAACCCGACCTGTTTGCTTACGCGCTACTGACCGCCGTGATGGCGTTGTTGGCACAAAGCGGCGGTGGCGGCATCCGCAGTCTCGTCGAGGTCGAACTGGCCGTGCGGTTCGTCAACGCCGCGCACAGCCTGCTGTTCTACGCTGGGAAGTTCCTCGCGCCGTTCAACCTGGCAACGCTCTATCCCTACTCCGCGCACGTCACCGGTCTGTCGGTGCTGGCCTGGATGGAGTTGGCGCTGGCAGGCACGCTAACTGTCTGGTCGTTGCGATCGCTGTTCGGGCGTCCATCCGCCTGGTCGACACTCTGGCTGACCACGATCGTCATGCTCGGGCCGGTGATGGGCATTGTGCAGGTAGGCGTTCAGTCGGCCGCCGACCGCTACACCTATCTGCCGATGGTTGGCGTTGCCATCCTCGTCGCCACCACGCTTTGCTGGCCGCGATGGCCGAAGCGGGTGCGCACCGCGTGTATTGCGCTGGCACTGGTGGCACCGCTCGCGCTGCTGTCGCAGACGCGGTTACAGACGCTCGTGTGGCAATCGGACCGTACACTCTGGGAGCACACGCTGGCGCTCTACCCGACGGCGTTGCCGGTCGCCCATCTGAATCTCGGCAATGCGCTGTTCAGAGCTGGCGATATCGACTCGGCCGCGATGCGCTACGAACGCGCGCTGGAACTGGAACCCGACAATCCCCTGACCTGGGCGAATCTCGCGTGGGCGCGCCTGCGCCTGGATCAATTCAAGTCTGCACTGGCTGCCGCCGACCGGGCGATCGAACTGGACGAAAATTCACTGCAGGGCTGGCTGTCGCGCGCGGTTGCGCACCAGTTGCAGGCACAGACCAAGCCTGCGGTCGCCGCCTATCGGCGCGTACTGGAGATTCATCCAGGCAATGCCGACGCAGTCCGCAACCTGCAACTGCTCGGCGAAACGCCAGTCCACACGAAATGATCGGCACGGCCCTGCGTTGGTGCGACACCTACTCGCGGGTCCTGCTGGCGGGCGGCGTATTTCTCGGTATCGCGGTCCCCTCAGCGGCCGAGTGGCTCGCGCCGTATGCCATCCCTGCCGTGCTCGCATGCCTGCTCGGCGCCCTGCTGTTGGTCGACTGGGAAGGTCTCAGGGTGGAGCTGAAGCAACCTGCCCGGATCGCGGCGCTCGCTTGCATTCAACTGCTCGTCAGTCCGCTGGTCGCATGGGGCCTGTGTGTCGCTGTCGACCTTCCGGAAACGCTGACGCTCATCGTCATGCTGCAGGCGGCCGCGCCGCCGATCTCGTCTGCCGCCGTGTTCATCATGCTGATGGGACTCGATGGCGCCCTCGCGCTGGTCGCGGCGCTGGTCAGCATCGCGTTGGTACCGATAACGCTCACCGGGTTGCTGGCGCTCATCCCCGATACCTTGCCATCACTGGACCTCGGTGCTTTCTTCGCGCGGGCATGCCTTTTGGTGCTGGTGCCCTTTGGGTTGGCGGCGCTCCTGCGCCGGTTGCTTGGTGTCGCTCGCATCAATCGCATCAGCCGTGAGATAAGCGGGTTGAACGTTCTGTTGCTGATCGCGTTTGCCGTAGGCGTCATGGAGGGCGTAACGGCCGAGTTCCTGGACCGGCCGGGGTCGGCCTTCGGCTTGCTGGCCCTCGCCTGGATCATGGCAGGGGCGCTGCATCTCGGCGGCTACGTTGCGTTTTGCCGCGCCGGGCAGCACACCGCTGTCAGCGCCGCGGTGCTGAGCGGCAACCGGAATCTGGGATTGATGTTCGCCGTTACGGCCGGGCTCGTGCCGCGGGAGTTTTCGCTGTATGTGGGCATTGCCCAGATCCCGATGTACTTCGTGCCACTGCTGCTTGCACCGCTCTTGTCGCGGTCTCGGCCAGATCGCGCCTAGAGACCTTCTGACGCCGACAAAGCCGGGGCGGATGCGCGTGTCATGCCAACAGGAACTCGCGCATGCGCATTTGCAAAAATTTGCGTTTCTCAACGCAATATGACCTGCAAACGTCTGTTTTCATTACTATTCACAGAATCCCGCAACACCCGCCAGCGAGCTTCGGTAAGCCATGAATCAAAACCTGCAGTTCAAAGTAGAGAAACTGGCGCAACTGTCAGCTCTGGAAGTGCATGAAACCTACGCGCTTCGCCAACAGGTCTTCATCCTCGAGCAGACCTGTTTGTATCCGGACATCGACCAGCTCGACCTGGTGTGCTGGCATCTGCTCGGCTTCGGCAGTGACGGTGATCTGGCCGCTTATCTCAGGATCATTCCACCGAGCGGCAAATACGCCGAGCCCGCTCTTGGGCGGATCGCGACCAGTGGTCAACACCGCGGCGCAGGGCACGGCAAGGCCGTCGTCGCGCGCGGCATCGAGGAAACCCGGACGCGGTTCCCCGGCGCCGGGATCCGCATTTCAGCGCAGACTTATCTGACGAAGTTCTACCGGGAGTTTGGCTTCGAGACCGTCGGTTCGCCATATCTGGAGGATGACATCGAGCATATCGAGATGCTCCTGCCCGCCAGCGCATGAACCGGTAGCGGCGCGCCGGCCACGTTCAGCGCCCGAGGATTGCGTCCAACACCCGGTCGGTTTTCAACGCATCGGCGCCGCACGATGGATGGTTGGCCAGACCGGCCAGGTGCCGGGCCATCGCCTCTGCGTGATAGAGCTGCACGTGGCGGGGATTAGCAACCCACTGCTCAATGCGATCTGTCCGCGTGGTCAGACGCAGAGGATGCTCGTCCAGCACCGAGCAAGTGATGCGCCCGGTCGACCCGATGAATTCCAGCTCATCGACACGTTCGTCGGCACCAAAATTCCACTGCCCCGTACCAAGCGGACCGGATGCGAATGCAAAGCTCGCGGCCACCGCGTCTTCCGCGCTGTAGAGCCCTTGCTGATTCACCGCCACGCCGGTGACCTGTTCGATATCGCCCAAGAGAAACTGCAGCAGATCCAGACCGTGCGATGCCAGATCCACAAAATAGCCGCCGCCGGCCATGTTCGGGTCTGTCCGCCAGTGGCCCGACCCGTCCAGATCGGTCTCGGACGGAGGCCGGTTGAGCTGCCAGTGCACCGCGCGCACCGTCCCGATTGCACCGCTCTCAAGCCACGTCTTCAGCCGGCGAAAACGCGGCAGCATGCGCCGGTAGTAGGCTACAAAGAGAGGCTTGCCCGCCTGCTCGAACGCCCGCACCAGCGCCCCGCTGTCGGCACCGCTGACGGTCATCGGTTTCTCTACACAGCAGGGTTTGCCGGCATCGGCCACCGCCAGGGCCGTACCCAGGTGCGCGGCGGGCGGCGTGGCGATGTAGACCGCATCGATATCCGGATCTGCGATCAATGCCTCGGGTGATGCGAACACGCGCGCGACGTGGTGACGCTCGGCAAACGCGCGGGCAGCCCGTTGGTCGCGCCGTGTCACCCCCGCGACGACAAAACCGGGCGTCAGCTGCAGCGCAGGCAGACTCTTGACCTCGCACACCGCACCGCACCCGATCACACCCCAGCGAATTGTGACCTGCCCGCTGGTTCGCGAGGCATCGCGCCGATACGATACCGCCACGCTTGAACTCCACCTGAAATCCTGATGACTGACGCCAACTGGCATGACGAGCCGGTGCCCTACATGGCTCGTACCCGACAATACTATCGTGCGATGGGCTACACCCGGGACTACACCTGGGCCGAGCATGACACGATTCCGTTCAACCGCTCGCCGGGAACGCTTCGCGGCATGCGAATCACACTCATCTCGACGGCGGGCCCCCCCGACTGGACCGGTGCCAGGAAGCCGGAAGACCGTCACGTGTGCACTACCGAACTCGCAAACCTACCGCAGGAGTTTGCGACGAACGTAGCGTGGGACCGGGAGTCCACCCATGTCCGCGACCCCGAGAGCTACGTGCCGGTGCGGGCGCTCACCCGGCTTGCCAGCGATGGTCTGTTCGGCACGCTGACGCCGCGGCTCATCAGCGTGCCGACCGTGTACAGCTCGCGCCGGACGCTCGAAGAAGACGCCCCAAAAGTCCTGGCGGCCTGTGTTGAAGACGGAACCGAGGCCGCGGTACTCACCGCGCTTTGACCGGTGTGCCACCAGACCGTGAGTCTGGTCGCACGCTATCTCGAAGAGCATGGCATCCCGACCGTCGTAGTCGGCTCGGCGCGTGATATCGTCGAACACTGTGGCGTTCCGCGGTTCCTGTTTTCCGACATTCCGCTTGGCAATCCCTGCGGGCGCCCATGGCAGCGCGATGAACAGCTGGAAGTCGTGGCCGAAGCCCTGGATATGCTCGCCGAGGCGCCGGCACCCGGGCTCACCTGGCTGTCCGCAGCGGTTTGGCCGCACGACCCTGCCTGGCGCACGCGCTATGGTCGGGTGGGTCCCGACAACGCCGCCGCGCTGGCAGCAACAGGCGATGAGCGTCGGCTGAACAGGGCGGCGCTGAGGCAACAGGACGCGTCTGGAAACGCATCGGCTGAAGCCGGAGCGTGACTCCGGCGGGCTTGCAGAGCGGCCGGCGGGACGCGAACAACCAGCCGGCCGCTTCTGAACAGCGCGCGTCCCACCTTCCAGATACGCCGCGTGAAGGTCGCCAGGAGAATACGCATGCGGTTCCACTCCGGCACGCAAGTCGTCTTGGTGTTTAGCCTGACTATCGTCAAGAATACGCGGGCGTGATACCGGTTCGCCCGGGCCTCAAGATCAACCCCTCAAGATCTAACGTGTATCGGAAGACCCCATGAGCACAACCCATCCAACGACGCCGTCCGAGAGTCCCGGCCCTGCGCCCTACCCGGCCGAGCGCGTACGTCGCGAACCGGTCACGGAATCAGCCACGTGGGACGCCGCCACGCTCGGCGCCGATCTGTCGTGGCAGCACCGCCTGAGTGAAGCCGAATCGCAGGAACTCGAACAGGCGACCCGTAATGCCATCGACCAGGGCCTCGAGGTCGGCCGTTTCACGCGCGAAGAGTTCCCCCTGCCCACGCTCGGACCCCGGATTCAGACCCTGGTTGACGAAGTGGAGCGCGGCCGTGGCGTCGCCATGCTGCGCGGCGTGCCGGTCGACAGATTGGATGACGCGGCGCTACGCACGCTCTACTGGGGCTTCGGTGTGCACGCTGGCAATGTGATCTCGCAAAACTCCAAGGGACAGCTGTTGGCCGAGGTCAGCGACCGGGGCAATGCGTATAGCAATCGCAACACGCGCGGGTTCTCGACCAACGCGGAACTCGGGCCGCATGTCGATACCTCGGATATGACAACCCTGCTCTGCGTGCGCACCGCCAAGACCGGCGGCGAGAGCAAGGTGCTCAGTTCCTCGAGGGTGTACAACGCTGTTCTGGACGAACACCCGGAATACCTGGACGTTCTCTACCGCGGTTTTCATAACGACCTGCGCGGCGAAGGTCCAACCGGCGAAATCGATGAACTCACGCACGCCCCGATCCCGATTTACAGCTACTTCGAAGACCGGCTCAGCTGCTCGTTCAACCTGCGCATGATCGAAAATGGTGCTGCCAAGCGCGGCGTCGCGTTTACCGAACTGGAACGCGCTGCCCTCGATTTCCTGCGCGACGTTACCCTCCGCGACGATCTGCAGTACCACTTCTACATGGAAGCAGGCGACATCCAGATGGTCAGCAATCACAGCGTGTTCCATGCACGCACGGATTTTGTCGACCATGACGAACCGGAGCGCAGGCGGTGCCTGTTCCGTTTCTGGATCAATATGCGCGACGGCCGCCCACTGGCGCCCGAGTTCGCCGATCGCTACAACACCGGCCCGCGTGGCGGTGTGGCGGTCGGAGACGGCGCCCGCTACGAATTCTGACGACGGCTCGCCGCGGCTCCAGGCACGTGAGCGCCCAGAGGGTAAAGACCGGGCGGCTGACGATGGGATGCGAACTCAGCGGCCCGGCTGACGCGCCCGTCGTCTGTCTGAATCATTGTTTCGGCGCGGACCATCGTTACTGGGACCCGCACCTGCCAGCCTTCGAGCATTTTCGCGTGCTGCGCTTCGACACGCGCGGCCACGGCCTCTCCGACGCGCCGGCCGGGCCTTACGATCTGTCCATGCTGGCTGCCGACGTCGCATCGCTTTGCGACGCTCTCGGCATCGACAAGGTGCACTACTGCGGCGTGTCGCTCGGTGGTCAGATCGCCCAGACCTTCGCGCTCGAGCACCCCCACCGCATTCTCTCGCTGACGGTCGTGAATTCGACTTGCGAGTACACCGAAGAGCAGACGCAAAGCTGGCGGGACCGGGCTGACATCGCCATGACCCAAGGTATGGAAGCGCTGCGCGAACCGCTCATGAAACGCTGGTTTACCGACGATGCCGCGCGCCGCCAGATCCCTGGCTACCAGTACATGAACGATGCCATCGGACGCTTCACGCCTCAGAGTTTTGCAGCCGCGTCGCACGCAATGTGCATGCTCGATACCACGAGCAGGCTGAGCGACATTCGGGTTCCGTCGATGGTCGTTGCGACGCCCGACGATCCGGGCGCGCCGCGCGAGGTCTCCGAAAAGATGGCCAGACTCATCCCGGACTGCGAACTGCACTGGCTGGAACCTGCCCAACACCTGTCTTCGCTGGAACATCCGGAGCGTTTCAACACTCTCATGCAGAACTTCCTCGGCAAATTTCACTGAGGTTGAATTCATTCATGCGCCGCTGGTTGCAAAGCCCCAATACCTTCAGCTGGATGGCTCTGGTTATCGCATCAACGGGCTTGACGCTCGCGCCCGAAGCGATTGGTCACGGCGGTGCCAAAGGCATCGTGCTCGAACGCCACAAGTCGATGATAAGGCTCGAACGCGCCGGCAACGCACTCTACGCAATGGCTGAAAGTACGCGGGCACTGAAACGTAAACAACTGGCCCGACACGCGCGCGTCATGCTCAAAGAGTCCAAACGGATGCGCTCACAGTTTCCGGACACGAAACGCAGCCGCCGCGGGAAAGGCAGTCGGACCAGCGATCGGGTGTGGTCACACCGCGAAGAATTCGATCTGATGACTGACGACCTGATCGAGCTGGCCAAGTCACTCGGACGTGCCACCGCCGGGGTGACGAAGCCCGATCTGCGCAAACGAATAGCGGAAATCGGACAGTCCTGTGATTCCTGTCACCTGCGTTTCAGGCTGTCGAAGAAGCTAGCGCACTGAGCTGCCGCCCATCATCACGTCAGCGCTGCCGGGTGCGGTCGAAGGTCCTCAATGGGCAGCGATACGTTAGGCGAGACCGGCTATATGCCGCTTAAACTGAAACGCGTTTTCGGGCAGTGCCAGATCCATGCCGTAAGCGTCTGGGCCAACCGCTTCGACTTTCGCCACGATGACGCTGGTTGCATCGCGCTCGAACGCTTCGATAACGGCCTCGCCGAACGGTACCGTGTCATCCACCGCCTCGACATTGGCAATCCCGGCACCGCTCGCTACCGCGGCGAGGTCGGTAATACCTTCCGTGGTGTGCGTATCAAACCCTCCGGTCGACAGCAAACTGCCATTATCGAAGATGATGTGCACGAGATTCGGCGGACGGTAGCGGGCCAGTGTCGCCAGGCCCCCCATGTTCATCAGCACCGAGCCATCACCGTCGAGCACGACAACCTTCTTGTCCGGCTGATGCATCGCGAGCCCCATGCCGATCGAAGAGGCGAGCCCCATGGCATGTTGCAGGTAAAAGAAGTTGTCGCGATGACCGAGGTTGTAGAGCTCCTGTGCACAGGCGCCCATGATCGTGACGACGAGCTTGTCTTCGAGCTCCGGGTAGATCATTTCAATGCAGGTGGCGCGTTTCATCGGTTGTCTAAACCTCTTCCATCAGGTCGCGGGTCAGCAGCAGTGCCACCGGTGCAAGCGCGCTTTGCGAAAATGTCCAGGCTTCGGCGATCTGCTGACCGACCTTGGCGGGGTCCCGGGCATGCTCGAACGGAATGCTGAGCGCGCGCAGGATATCTTCCGTCACGATGCCGCCGCGTGTGTGCCACGGATGGGGCTCACCCCAGTGCCCGCGAAACGCGATCAGCATGCAAAGCGGAACGTGATAGAGCTGCGCAAGGGATACGATGCCGTTCACCGCGCCAAACAGCCCATGGTTTTGCATCAGCAAAATGTGCGGCTCACCGGCAAAGTAGGCACCGGCCGCAACGCCGATCGCCTCTTCCTCGCGCGAGACCTGCACGAGCTTCATCTCCGGGTCGCTTTCGGCACGCTGCAACAGCAGCCCGAGCCAGGTTTCCGGCAGTGCTGAAAGGCTGCGAACGCCGGCTGCCTTGATGCCGTCGTAAACGGCTCTCGAATTGTCGTATGAAACGGTCATGGGTTCATCTTATGGTTGCTTGCGACTCGGCGCTCAGCGCCGCACCTATATCGCTGTCAATGCATAGCGAGAAGTTGACCGTAGCCAGCTCGCTGGTCGGTTACTCCCGCCAGCCGAAGGGTATCCCAGATCATGGCCTGATTGCTCGCGATCACTGGCTTACCCGCCCGATCTTCGATCGCCTGCAAAACGTCCAATGTGCGTAGCGCGCCGCACGAGACGAAGATCGCGTCAGCGTCCGGCCGGTCTACCGACAGCGCGAATTCGACGATGAAATCCGGCGTGACACGCACCATATCGCTGTCGCGCTCGAGGTTGAGCCCCTCGATGGCTGCAACTTCGAAGCCGGCTCGCTCCAGGTAGGCGGCTTCGCGCGCATTGATCTCATCAAGGTACGGTGTTGCCACCGCCAGTGAATGTGCGCCAACCGCGCGCAATGCCCGGATCACACCCGTGACCAGAGAGGTGGGCCTGGCACCGGGAGCGCCGCGCTTCAGCTCGGCGAACACGCGGTCCTCGCCTATCACGAGGCTGCCGGACGTGCAGGCATAACACACCACATCGAGCGAGCCATCCGGCAGCAGCGTTGCCGCACAGTCGGCCAGCAGCTCAGCCTGCGCGGCCAGCGTCTGGCTGGTGATCGAATCTGGGATCCAAGCCCGCGCAAAATGCACGCCGACGCCTGGCGGACAGAGTTTCACGACGTCGTCCTGGACGGTCTGCTCGGTCGCCAGTAGTACAAAGCCGAGTTTCGCGCGCGGATGTCTGCCTTCGTCGTAGCGGATCGCCGTGCGTAACTCCCTCGACACCGGGTGCGAAGGACAGCCTGACATCAGTTTGTCTTCCTCAATTGACGGACCCAGAGAGTGAACGCCGGTGCGTTGGAAGATGAATTCAAGGTCACAGGCCGAAACTTGCCTTCCACCGCGCGGCCCGCTCCGCGTCCCGCGCGTCGTAGGTTTCGAGCGCTTCTGGAATATCCATCGAGAACTCCGCTTCGCGATCTTCGCCGAGCGCTGTGAGGCGCAGGGAATACCAGGCGGTGATGCCGCCCGGCACCACTTTCTCGAAACGCGGAAAGACCGGATCCCGGCTTGCGGCACTCAGCCAAACGTTCGGGAGCTCGGGCATCAACACCATCGAACGCGCCAGCCCGACGATATCAGCGGCGCCGCTTTCAATCGCATGTATCGCCTGACCGCGCCCCCGGAAACCACCAGTCACCATCAAAGGCACCTGCGTCACGTGCCTTGCACGACGCGCGAAGTCGACAAAATACGGACCGCCGCCGGTACTATCCGAACTCGATTTGGCACCGGGAAAATAGGTGCCGCCGCTGATATCGATCAGATCGACCGAGGTGTCATCGAGTTGCTTCACCACCGCCAGCGCATCGGCCTCGGAAAGGCCACCTTCGAGCTGGTCGGAAGCGTTGATACGAATGCCGATGGGAAATGCCGGCCCAACGGCCTTGCGCACACGGTCGACGATATCCAAAACGATGCGCGAACGACCCTCTATCGAACCACCGTAACCGTCCGTGCGGCGATTGAACAGCGGTGATAAGAACTGGCTCAACAAGAATCCATGTCCGGCATGGATATGCACACCGCTGAATCCGGCATTGCGCGCGCGACGTGCCGCAGCAGCATAGGCGGCGGGAAGTTCTTCCACCTGCTCAACTGACATACCCCGGCACTGCAGACCCTCGACGTCGAGTGACGACGGCCCGAGCGGTGGCCCAATGGGCGCGTAGGACAACGCACCTGCATGCCCGATCTGCGGCCAGAGGTGCGCACCGTCCACTAAAGCCCGCGCGGTCAGTTCCTCGAACCGTGCCTTGCCGGCATCGTCGCGCAACACGAGATTCCCGGGCTTCTCGGGATACCGGGGGTCGAACTGAACTTCGCCGATCATCGAAACGGCTGCGCCCCCCTCGGCCCACCTCTCGTAGAGCCGGATCTGCGCGTCCGTCGCATTACCCTCGCCATCGCCCAGAGAATCCGACATCGAAGACTTGGCGATGCGGTTTTTGAGCACAGCGCCACATGGTAGGCGCAATGGCTTGCCAAGCACGTCTTTGCGTTGAGAATCCGGGTGCATTGCCGATCCTACGGTTCGGTGACGACATCGCCAGTTTACTGGAGCCCAAGCAGCGTATTCGCCACCAGACACCGCGCCGGGCAGCGACCAGCCTGGTGACCATTCAGACTGATCTACAGCGTAATCACATGATCTGGCGGACTACCCGCGAGCGCGCCGTAGAGCTGTGGAAAACAACCTGCCACAACGCCGTCTACCGTATCCTTCGCGGTAACCTCACCCGTGCCGCACTGGTGGAACTCACCGTCGGCCATGCCGCGTCGCACTGCGCACTGGTCGCAGATCATCAGCAAAATACCCTGTTCCTTGGCAACCTTCGCAAGGCGCTCGCCCACCGGGTCACCTTTTCTCAGCATGAAGATATTGTCATCGAAGAACATCATGCCGATGACATTCGCGCCGTGCGTACCCTGTTCGAGCTGCGGCAGGATCATCATGGCGAGCTTGAAGGTACTCGCCATATTGGAAGTGAATACGTAAGCGACGTTCATGGGGGCTCCTGTTCAAAGGGTGGAAGAAACTGGATTGAAGTGCATGAATGCGAGATGCCGAGCAACCGGCGTCCGTAGAGCGATGCGCGACTGGAGACCGGGGTGTTGCGCCTGAGTGCGCGGTCGCACCGCGCGTTGGTACCGTTCATTCGCGAGGCCGCGCGGTGAGCGCGGCGACAGACGTGCGGCGTCGGAGCCCTGACTCGTCAAACGCGCCTGCGCGCGCTGAACGTGGCGCTGATCTTGCCCCATGACCGATCCGCATAGCACCGCAAACGCTGTTCGTAAGACGAGGGTGCTTCGATCACCAGGCTTTGTGCGAGTTGCCGCACGAGTTCGCGACGCGCCTCGTGCGGCAGTTCAAGCGCTTCGTTGCGAAGGCGTTCCAATGTGCTATCCGACACTTCTGCTGCACTCGATCGGCCCGTTGGCCGGGGCACTATGCCGCCAAAGCGACTATATCCGCAACACATCGGCCAAACACCGCTGACGGCAGCGGAGGAGGCGGCATCTTGCGACTAAAACGATGTCCCCGGCCTGTAATCGGAGCGATGCATCACACCTCAGATTCGCGCGGCTCGGCGCCACTGCAAAAGGCGAAACCCGCAGCCCCGCGCGACTGCATCCGGAAACGCAGGCTCCTCTCCGACTGCAGGCGCCCTTGGGATTGGCCGCGTGTTTGAGCACATACGTTCATATAGGCTATGAAATTCGACAATAGCCTCGGGTCGACACGATGGCAACCACTGGACTGAACGCGGTCGGACCGTTCTTCGCCATCCTGGCGCTAGGCTTTCTGATGGGCCGATACCGTCTTCTGCCTGAAGGTAGCAGTGAAGCACTGACGCGGTTCGTCTTCCTGGTTTCTCTTCCAGCACTCGTCATCGTCTCGCTTGCGCGAACGCCTGTTGAACAATTCTTCGACTGGGATTTCCTGGGCGTCCTCGGCGGCGGCATGCTGATCGTCTACGGTCTGGGATTTGGCGTTGCGCGGCATTTCTTTCCAGGCAGCCTGACGGCGCACGCGCTGCATGGACTCGCGGCGATGTTTTCCAGTACTGCGTATATGGGCTTGCCGCTGTTGTTGACCATCTTCGGCGACATCGCCCTGGTACCAGGCATCATCGGGACGGTTATCACCGGTGCGGTGTTCGCATCGATCGCAATCGTGATAGCGGAGTTCGACCGTGGCGGAGACGGCGAACTGTGGACCTCGCTTCGAGGCATCCTGACGAGCCCGCCAATCGTGTCGACAGCGATCGGACTCACGCTGTCATCGAGCGGCCTGGTGTTGCCGGCCGCCGTCACCACAGTGGGCGACCTGCTCGGCGGCGCGTTCGTGCCCTGCATGCTTTTTGCGGCTGGCCTGTTCCTTGCGACCTGCAGCCTTGCAGGCGCCAAAGCCGAAGTGGGCTGGCTCGTGTTCGTCAAACTGGTGATTCACCCGGCGATCACCTGGGTGCTCGCTTTTCAGGTGTTCGTCCTCGACCCGACGCTGGCCGCCATCGCCGTGATTCAGGCGGCTCTGCCAATCGGCGTTCCCGTGTTCGTGTTCGCACAGACGTACGGTGTGTTCGTGACCCGTGCGAGCGTGGCTATCGCGTGGTCCACGGGGCTTTCAGTTGCGACCCTCTCCGCAGTGCTCTACTGGCTGAGCGTCTGAGCGGCACGGCGTCCCTACGCGATCAGGCAACCGGCACCCAGACTTCGTAGTTCATCGATTCGGGCGACGCCGTGTCTTCGTACGGATAGCGCTCGAATACGGCACCATCTCTTTGCCGTTCACCGGACGACGGCAACCATTGCCCAAAGATCTCATCGAAGACCGACGGAATTTCACTGACCGGTCCGCGTTTGCGAAACACGGCATAGCGCCCGGCCGACAGAGTCACGACACAGGCGCCTTCGGGGAGCGGGTCGGGCGCAGGAATGACGTGTCGGCCAGCAGCATAGGAAAACCGCCCGTCTTCGTGCCAACCGTAAGAGATCCCGTAGGCTGCCTGCTCCTCGTCGCCACCGAGTTCCCATTGCCGCGACCAGAAATCGTTCCAGAGCGCAGGGATCTCGCCGCGCTGGTGCATACCATAATCACGCGACAGCGCCACGACGTGCCGCTCGTGCGCAGTCAGAAACTCGGGTTCGGGAATCAATGACATCATCTCGTCCTCTTGAGAGCCACGATGCCATTGTACGGTGCGGATATGACAGAAGCGCCGCACTTCGGCGAGATCGAAAGGCAATACGCATCCAGATCGGCAAACCTGTCAGCCACGTTCGATCTCGACAATCAGCGCCCGGCCTGCACCGCGCGCGGGTTCATGCCGGATTGAGCTTGCCCAGCTTCGGTGCCGGAGGCCGAACGAGGAAGTAGTGAATCTCATTTTCAGCGCGAATCTCGAACCCATGGCGCGCATAGAGCGTGCCGACCGGATTCCATTTCAGATACTCGAGTCTGGTTTCGAGTTGGCGCTCGTCTGCCAGACTGAGTGCGTAGCGCAGAACATGGGTGCCGACGCCCTGATTGCGGTAGGTACCCAGAATGTAGAATTCCCCGAACTGCACGTGGCTCGCCGTGATATCGATAGCAACCGTGCCAATGCGGTCATTTTCGCCCTCGATTACGTACCACCGCTTTTCCTCCCACCGGCGGCGATGATGGTCGCGCTGAAACGCATCATCCCATCCCCACCGCTTGCGGATATGCGGGCCCATTGCATCGCACTTGGCATCGAACGCAAATTCGAAATCGCCTTCGTGCGCAACACGTAAATGAACTTCCATCGATTCTCTAGAATTCGGGGCGGACGGAACCGCGGTGTTTCGCTCCAGAGATTGCGCGACGCCGTGCCCGCTGCGGATCCAATGGTCTGACATCAGGAGATGTCGACATAACGCTTTCGCATTCCGCATGAAACAACGCCCTTTCCGCGCGGGGCCCGCCGAGCCGGGCGACGCCTGGAACGTCAAGTGATTCTCTGAACGACGGTGAATTCGCCCCCGCGTTCAAACACTTCTACAAAGGGCTCGGTGTCCGACAGTGTGAGCAATACGAGCCGGGTGTCGACGTAGTCATACCAGTCGCCCTCCGGCCAGGGCACATGCCATCCGCCCAACGTCGCAGCCACGCCGCTTTGGTAGAGCGGATACTGCTTGCGCCACAGCGAGTCATATAACGCTGGTGTGGGGTCGGGAAAGTTGTCGTTGTAGGGCTCGTCTCGTGGCCAGTCGTGTTTCGACAGCCAGTCTCCGACGGCATCCGAGCCGTGCAGGAAAACGGCATCGACGGGCGGCAGTGAGTGCCCAGCCCTCCCTGCAAGCGGCATTTCCGACACCGACGGACCGCCGCTCTGCTCTACATAGCCTCCAACTTCTTCGTCCAGAAAGACGTTGAGCCATTGCTCTCCATCCAGTATCGAGGCGAGCTGAGCGCCGGGTCCGGCGTTATGCAGATACGCCATCGGCGGCTTTGTGTCGTCTAACCGGAGCGTTGTACAAGGCCGCGCCAGGGCTTCGGCTTCCGAGAGAAATTGAGCTAAGTCCATATATCTATCCTGGCGCAGACGCGTTCCCACAATGGCTGGGGTGCTGATATGCAGGCGAGACACTGACCCCTGTCAGGGACCCTCCCAGCAGGTGTAACTTAATGCTCTGCACGCGATACCGGTGCCGCGTACGCGAACGCGAACTGAGCGGCCAGTGCCTCACACGGACCTTAGACAACTCGCAAGGCAGCTGCACCCAACTCAGTAAAAGTCACCACGGCTTCATCACCGCGTTCAACCCAGATGATATCTGTCGCAGTTCCCGTGTTGTGCAGATGCCCGCTCTTGAGACCATTCCCGTCCCGGGCCCGCGCATTGGCGAGCCATACGAGCGCATCCATCGGATCACCCATCACATTCTGGCCAGTTCCCGTGCGAACACGTTGCCCGTTTACCGACAACGCGACTTCAACTCGCGCCAGATCGATCGATTGCCACGCCTCTACACCCGGCCCGTAGACGAGCGCTCCATCCGTCCCGTTATCTGCTATGACAGAAAACACATCCTGCTCGGGCCAGTTCCGCAGATGCCCCGCCACGACTTCGAGGGTCGGATGCACAGATGCGACGGCCGTCTCCACCTCCACACGGGTATAAGGCTTCGCTCTGGGCGGCAAGTCCTGCTTCAAACGAAAGCCGAACTCACATTCCAGCACCATCGGAGGAAAATCGTCTGCGTCGAGTTCCGCCTCGCTCTCGTAAATGAACGGTGCAAACAAGCGGGCGTAGTACGGCTCCGACAGCCCCAGCATCGATTGAATGACCGGGTTCGTGCACGCGCAAAACCATCCTGCCACTTCCCAGCCGAGCAGGCGTTCGAGCTCGGCTTGAACCGCATACGCTTCTGGCAATGAGGTTGGCCTAACCGCAGCAGGGATACAGTCGATCGGTTCATGGTGTCGCCTGGCTTCTGCAAGCAGCTCGGCGGCAGCACGGATTCTTGCTGGATTCAACGTTGGTTTCCCGAGAGTGTGCTGCTCGCGCGCCTTGGCAAAAGCGGTGTATCGATTTTATCGTGCCGTTTGACTATCGCAACGAGCAGGCGCGCTAACCCAGGACTACCCGGGCGACGCGTGTCGCCAGCATGGCGAGCGTTCCCGACCAGGAGCTTCAGCCGCATCAGATTCAAGCCTCATGGCACACCACTTCGATGTTATGGCCGTCGGGGTCGAGAACGAAGGCCGCGTAATATTGACCGGTGTACTGTGCCCTGAGCCCGGGGGCTCCGTTGTCTTGCCCACCAGCCTCAAGGGCGGCGCGGTAAAACGCGTCTACCTGGTGCCGGCTATCCGCTACGAAAGCGATATGGAGGTGCGCAGGCTTCTCTTCCGTCTCATACAGACAAAGCGAACTCGCGCCATCGGGCTGACTGAGCTCTGCGCCGTTTGGCGGCCAATCGGTGACTACAGTGACCCCAATCGGTTCCAGAGCGCGCAGGTAAAAAGCTCTGCTGGCCGCAAAATCTCTTACACCGAATTTGACATGATCAAACATCGTGGTCACCCGTTCTACTTCGGTCCAATCGAATTCGCCCCCTTCAAAGCTGACACCTCATCGCAACCTGGTGGCGCAACCGCTGGGGAAGCTGATACGAAAAAAGCAAACACGCTCGGGATCGGGGCAATCCGTGTGACAAACCAGACTATCGGGTGGATCCGCCAAGCCTCCGAAGACACAATTCTGGCCCTCATATTATTGCGATTTGCCACAGCCGGGAGCCTTAGCTTCGCTTCACGAAATGGGCGAACTGGTTCGACCCATAGACGCTCGGCGTATAGACGTCCAGCCTTGTTCGTGTCTGAACAACGGAACAAAGCATGCAGCGTGCGCGCACTCCCATCGACCGTCCACGGCGGCTCAACCCAGATAGAGTGGCCATGGCGTGTCCCGCTCAAAGGAACGACTTTGACAGAGTTTGCTGCGAATAGAGGGGCACCCGCTTGAACCTGAATGTTCTTGCGAGTGTCGCGTATTGCTGGTGGCCGCTGCGAACCAACGCTTGTCCTCGAAAAGCGCGGGCGTCTCTCAGGTGGAGAACGCCATAGGGACCGGACCGCTTCGCTGCGCCGGCGAGCCGGCACATCCACGTCACTGCCAGGCTGCTGCGCCATGCTGAAGCAGCTCCTGGGCAATGTTGCGCGAAT
Source organism: Pseudomonadota bacterium (assembly GCA_039030335.1). Lineage (GTDB taxonomy): Bacteria > Pseudomonadota > Gammaproteobacteria > HK1 > HK1 > JBCCEJ01. Next base: position 79,370 of record JBCCEJ010000013.1, read on the forward strand.
ACGCCCAGCCGAGATTTCTTTGAGGCATGCTGTTCAATCTGAAAGTCGCATCATCCTGATCCCAATACTTCAACCCCCCGCCGTACCAGATGGAGTGTTCGTAGAGTTCAACCAGTTCCTTTAAGTTACCAAGCGCCTTACGGTTTGCCGTCTTTGTGAATTCCAGACGTTCAAGGCCAAGCTTGGCCCTCTCCCGATGCACTATCGGTGCACCAAGCAGGCTAAGCGTGTAGTCCAGACCCGAACGAAACAACTCCGGCAGATTCTTCGCTTCCGTCTTGGTGAAACGCGGAATGACGAAAGACAAGTAGCTGGGCTCGCTCATACAAACGAGGAACTTTCTGCGTTCGGCCAGGAAGACGTTCACATACCATGCACCAAGCGGATGGGCGACACGGACAGGTTCGGTTAGTCCAGACCCCTGAACACCCAGCAGCTTGCGGGCTTTTTCGGTACAACGTAGTTGGATCATCGACTCTGCGCTAAAACCTGGCGGCCTTGACATCATCCCGGCCTGGGCGCGCGGCGTGGCGGGACAATGATTCGCATCAGGATACGCCGCGGATGCGTTAAGCGCACGGACTGGCGAATCTTGAATTCCCCATGTCGCCAGTTCGATTATGTCCCAATCCAGGTCTTCTCCGGGAGCGTGAACCCACTCATCACCGACACCCTGCCGTGAGTGCGCTTCGACCGAGACCGTATTCGGCCTACAGCTCAGCTATCGAACAGAACATGCGTGCAGTGGTCTTCAAGCGTAACAACCTGGAACCCGTAAGCCTCGTAGAACCGGCCGGAAGCGTCATTTGCGGCCCTGAGGCGAATTCGCGAGAAGTTCTGAGCCCAATCGCAAAGCAAGAACTCCAATAGGCGCCTCCCCACACCAGAGCCTCGGTGCGCCGGATGAACGTACATATGCCGCAAACGTCCGACGTCGCCAGCCTTCAGGTATGGGTCACAACACAATCCCCCCACGCCAATTACACGGCCTTCGGCTCTGGCGAGTGCGACTCGCTCACCCGGACGCGAAAACCTCAGCACGCCCGAAACCCATTCGTCATGCATTCGGCGCAAGAACTGGTACCCCTCAGACTCAGACTGCGTCGCGAGCAGCGCAAACTCAGCCAAATCCGCCGTCGACATGCTCTCTAGCGTTACAGTCGCCATTTCTATGGCCCACTCAATGATCCGACCCTGGGCGGGAATACCGAAAGACGTCCACAACGCCTTGTGTAGCCCGCAGCACAAGACGCGATTTCGCAGAACGCGGCGTCGAAGTCTGACTCGTCTCTACCAAAACGCCGATGGTTGATGGTTGCGTACTGTCGGCCAGGGAATCCTGGCCATAGCCCCCGGACCCTTTTTCACCGCGCCCGGCAACCTTCCCAGACCCAGAGGCTATTGTATAGCGGGAGAGCTTCCATATCACGAGGGTGGCTGGCAAGCATCAAAGAGTTCTCGAACGCGGGTCGACCCACCATCTACGGCGCCAACCCGGTCGACAGCCACACGCGATCGGCCTCAGGCAAAAGCTCTGCAAAGCGCTCGTTATAGACCTGCACGTCCTCATCCGAAAGCAACTCAGCCCACTGGCCGTTCGCCCCCACTGAGAAAAAGTCCGCGCTGTTTCGGTATAGACCTCGATCTGCATCCGGAGCGAACTGCTCTGCATGCTTCTTCATGTGGTCGAAAGCAGATTGTTCAAGGACCGCCTCGAGCGCGGCATCGTCCAGCTCAACGGCGAGAATCTTTGCAATCTGCCTTACGACTTCGGCAGGCTCTCTTTTCATCCAGGCATAGTGGAACAAGTGGATGTTACTCAGGCCTCCAAACTCCGAATAACTCGCGTAATGCACGTGATGGACTCCAGAGACAGATTGAAGTTCTCGCCTTCGACCGCAGGGGTTGCTACCCAAGCTCGAAAGTCCTCCGAAACGGACCCTCCTGGCGCAATCGGGGGAAACCCCAGATTCTCCCTATGACGCAAGAACGAGAAGTAAACGTCGCGCGGGTCTCGGTAGACAGCCAGATATGTGCCCGTTGCACTGTAGGGAATCGCATTGAGCGGCGCATGCGTCTTCAGGAATCGTCGGTGGCCAAGCGCCTCAATGAGCGCGTTGGTTTCTTCAAGTGGAACATAGTTGGCGTCATACCAGGGTGATACATCGCTTGGCTTGGTAGTGAAGTTGTCCCACCCCAGAATCAGGAGCGCACAGATCGTCTGCGTCCACGTCGTCCCGCATTTTGGGGGCGTACAGACGAATACGTCGTCTTCCCGCCCGACAAAATGATCCCATCGCGCGGTATCGGAGAACTTGGTTTTGTATCTCTTGGTGCGAGCAGGGAATCTCGGCATCATATGAACTACGACGGTTTTTTGACCTTTATATCACCGTCCGGCTCAACAGAATTCCGCAGTTCCGATGCTCCATGCGCTCAGCGAAGCGCCACCGCCCTCCTTCGGTCAGCGGACCGAGTCCCGAAGTCGCTCATCAGCCCCTCACCACCACGATGCAAGACTCATCCCATCCAGTCTCACAAACAGGCCTGCCCAGGAATTCCCCGACCATATTTGGGGCAGTTAGCGCGGCCAGTTTCCTTCCAGCCGTTTGGCCCCGCATTGGAGGGGACACATCAGACAGAGCAAACAAACTCCACTTCCCTGCACAGTTGCCCGCCTTCCCGACAGAAATGCCGACCTCCCATCTCCCAGCCATTTCGCAGCGCAAGCTACTCAGGAGAAACAGGTGTTCCCTGGTGGAAGCGAAGTTGCCATCTGCCCTCGGTGTGTGTCCATATTGAGGACCTCAGAGCCCGGCGATAGAGCCGGCCATGCTGGTCAACTTCAGCCGTTTCGTAAGTCAGTAGCGCGCAATCAGGCGAAAGCACCGAGAGAACGAAAGACTGGGCCGTGATTCTGCGTGTCCCCCGCTCTAATGGTAAGTCACGTAACACGCTGGTTTTATCGTGAGCCCGTCCCGAACGACCAAACTCCAGGAACTCGTCATGTAATAACGCCGCCAGTTCCTTCATGTCTGAGCGTGCAGCGGGTTTATGCAGGAATAGCTCAAGATCCTTGAGGTTCGATATCAAATCGTCGTGTGCTGTCATAGCGTTTACCGGCGGGGCATACAAGTCCGATCAGCGGACACCAGCTGACCTGCTTCCGATGCCGCGTGCTCTGCAGTGTCATACACGACATTCGGGGAGCTCGAAGTGCCGTGCGGGCCGTTAACGTCACACAGACTCTTGACGGGGCGTATTGCGGTTCGGATTGTGTTCATTCGCCACGTTACAGGCTACTCGACCATCCATTTGGTTCGGTGCAGTTGCCCGATACTGTGCTCGGGGCAATGCAGCCGTTCGACTTCCCCCAATCCCGATGGGCAGCTCCGCGGTCTAACGACAGCAATCATCGGTGCCGTAGCGTCGTCGACCGCTCCAGCCACAGATCGAAGTCGGCGCCCTAATCTTTAGACTCCACAAACGCCGAGTACTCCATCGCGACGTCATCGTCCACTACGACACCGGCGTTCCGGCCATAGAGTCTATCCTGTTGGTCTTTTCTCGGCCCTGAAATCCAAAAGTGCTCGCCGGTATCAACGTCGAAGTAGTTGGCTTTGTAGCCTGCCCCTTTCAAACTTCGAAATCGCCTTCCCTTGTAGTAGAGCGTATGACCCGTCTTGGAAAGGTGTACGCGCCCGATCCAAGCAGGCCCTTCCAGATCCTCGGACTTGTCCTCAATGTACATGATCCGCGAGCGTGACCGGCGAAGCCGATGCGGTGCCTCGTCCTCCAACAAGGAGGACTCGCTGTCATCTTCTTCAGATTTATCGACCGTGTCGCTCATGCTGCCCAACCCCTCGGCCCAATTGCCGGCTTCCCTCGCCCCTTCCTTCTCCCGATATTGTGTAACAAAGTACTCATGCTCGGACACGCTCAGGTGGGACTAGGCGATTTCCATTAGTTCGTCATGTAGACGATCGTCTCGTCCTGGCACTTTGGACTCCGCCTCCGGGACAAGTGGCCTATTGACTGACCGTGCCAGTGGAGTTGAAGCCGGGCCGGGGGCAGACTTCCGCGGCGTTGCGTGAACATGAACCTGCCACGTCTCCAGGGATGGCTCTTCAGGTAGATGAATGTACGTCCTATCCAATCTTGGCTCCTTCGTTCGCTAGCCGGTGCTGGTCAGAGCCCGGCAAAACGTCATCAATGAGCAGTGGCGTGACCACACCGAGACCAAGCTGTCTGAGTAGGCGCATCGAGCAGCGTGTCCATGTCGGTACGCACTATGCACTTCTATATTGGGTACGCACAACCAAACTACGTACCTGCCCGTTGACCATCTTCCACCGGGCTATTTAGAACCGACAGTTAGTCAATAATACACACTGGATCACATTAGCCGATGGCAGGTTGAGGGCCAAATTCACGGGCACCCCGAACAGCCTCGCGCCCAACGAGGGCAACAAACTGGAAACGACAACGCCTACTCCCCCTTCTGTACTCAGGCATGGCGATTGCGCCTTTTATGGGCCCTTATTGCCTCGCGATACTTCTCCAGCACTTCGTCAACGGCAACCCAAACGTACCCCCTCGTCTGATTCCGGCAATCGACAGTTGGCGCACCTGGTTAATCTCTAGCTTCAGGCGTGACCCCGGCCGCCTGTTTCTCCTTGAGTCGGTAGCTGTCGCCCCAATCTGCGCGATGCGGGCGTAGTCCAAGATTCGGTAGTGAACCGCCGACGTCAATTCAGCGCTCCCCGCAGAGGTCTCATCACACTGCTTGAACAATAAGTTGGATATCAGGGTCATCGAGTCTTTTTTTGAGCCATTAACGACGACCTGAAAACACACGTGGACGGGCTCTCCGGACACCGGCCGGTAGCCGGTTTCGTCGATGATGACCAAAGACGGCCTCTTGACGTTTTGCTGCATGAATTGCTTGAAACGGCCCGGGCGCTACGCGGTACGGAACTGCAACAGCAGATCGGCGGCACTCAGGAAGCGTGTCTTCAGGCCGGCCTGCGTGGCGACCTCTGGGATTTGCTTTTCTTGGTGCGCCCACGGCGAGGTGGAAGTCCTGATCGCCGAGCAGCTTGACGGCAGGGAAGCCAGCCATTTTCGCAGGCATTGAGCGATAGCGTGACAACCGGCCTGCCTGCCCGGTCTTCACGCATTGCTCGAAGTACTACGCAGAGCTTTGCTCACCGGTCGCGGTGGTATCGGCTAATGCTGAGAACTCGGTTTTTAACACTGCCTCGAAGACTGACAGCGTATGGTGGATGCCGTCTGCTGGGTAGGTCTTGGGAGGCGTAACGCCCGCTTGCGTCAGCTGCAACGGCACGACGCTGAATGCATGGGCCGCTGGCATCAGGCGCTCACCGCCGCTCTGCCAGCGCTCCAGTGATATTTTGCCAGTGGCCCGTGAGGTTGCGCTTTGGCCGCCGAAGTCAGATTCGAAATGGCGACTACCAGCCAATGCTGAGTCAGAACCCGCGGCTTGGGGCGGCGTGCTAGACGGCGTCAGAAAGTTGAGGCCTTCTCAAGCTATGTTTGTTGATGCGCACGCTATATGGACAGGAACTATCCCTGAGATCCGAAGCGCGGGCGCTTAGCGGCTCAGGTATCGCGCGAAGAACACCCGTTGCGTCTCAGCGGCGTCGGCCGCAGCTTCTTCGTCGTAGTTCGGAAGATGTGACATGTCGAAAACATGGCCAACCCCAGGATAGATCTTGCGCTGAAACGCAGCGTCAGACTCCCCCACGATCTTCATTCGCTTGCACCCGACGACGAAGATCTCCTTATCCTCCTCAGGGACTACAACCAACAGATTGGTCTCGAGATTGGCTACTTCATCGGGACAATCCGGAAACGGATATATCGCTACGGCCGCTTTGAACACAGGATTCCTGTCGCCTCGGTGCAGTTTGCGCTCAGCAATGGCATTGAAAACAGGTAGCCCACCTTTGGACCATCCCAATATGCCGAGACGGTCCGCGTCTATATAGGACAAGTTCGCCAAGAACTGCGCCCCAGCGAGTGCGTGTGCGGTTTGGTCCTCGGAACTGTAGGCAAAGACTCGTTGGCCGGATGAAGTGATCTGACTCGCACTGTCAATCAACAAGGCCGCGTAGCCCCAGTTCGTGAATCGCTCCATATGCTCTTCGTAACACCGAGGCGGACGCACTCCTCCGTAGCCATGTAACACAACAAGCGCGGCAGATTTCCGATCGCCGGATGGCTTGGCGAGCATTGCTTCAAGTTTCACTTTCCCGTGGCGACTTGTACTCGCTTCGAAAGTGACCGTCTCGGCGTGGCCCGCGAGTACTGCCGAACACTCTGCGACCCCCGCGCGCGCAATGGACGAGACACTCAACCCCGACAGCGCAACACATATCAGGAGCGCTAGGGAAACATGCGAGAGACGCCACTTTGGTCGAGATGTCGACACATCTGTGATGTGTCGCCGAACGGGGCGCGTGGCTATCAAATAACAGGGCTCTTGAAAATGTCGTTTGGGGGACTCCAATGTCGGCGGGTCACTCAACGACCGCCGGGTTGCGCAATCTAGGACGCAGAAGCGCATCGCCGCCATAACGAGTGCGCGAACTACCCATTCATGTGCGAGAGGTAGGTTCGCGCCTCGGTTGGTTTTCATCCATGTCATTCCCGGTCACTCAGTTTCGCACCCGTATCGGTGCAGTGTACCTGTAGTAGTCGCGACTTGACCTGATGCCGAGAAC
>JBCCEJ010000014.1:0-83803 GCA_039030335.1 Pseudomonadota bacterium
CGCAACCGCCTCCGATAGAGCGTTCGGGTTTACGTTCGAGTGGTAGCGATGTAGGGGTATGCCAGGGTTGCACGCTGCCAGTTCCTTCCGCGAGGTGCGTCCTGAAATCGCACACCGACAAAACTATCATCCCTGCCAGTCTCACGCGCGCTGTGGTCCTCACGTCGAAGTGACGTCTGCCGGGGTCGAACACCCAGGGCGAGCGCGAAACCGAGGTTGCAGTCACCGTCTAGACGGCGCCCCAACTCGCTGCGCTCGAAAGACACAGTTCGAGCCGGGAGACGCCACGAGACAGTGGATGAGTTGAAGTCGGGCAAAGCCGCACACCGCGCCGTGTTCCCCACACGGGCGGCGCTCACGGCGAGTCTATTGACTGTTCAAGGGCGAGAACGATGGCGACAAACTGCAATAAGTCCGGCGAACCCGGGTTCTCACGCGGGTAAATTCAATCGACCGGCAAACCGTCCAACGCACTGTCAGCCTGTTCGCTCAACAGGTGCTGATTGATCTCGCGAGCCAATGCGCTCAGGGTTGCCTGCTTGTCGTCCAGATCGCCGAACCCAACCACGAAGTCACACATCGACTCGATGCGTGAGCGGCCTTCCAGGCGCGGCGATACCGCGAGCCCCATCAGGTACTTGCCGCTCGCCCGCGCATAACCGCATTCGAACGCCGTCCAGGCTTCGTTCTCCACGCCGTCCAGAACCACGAGCACGACGTCGGCTGCATCCATGGCCTGCTCGTAGAGCGTCTGTACTTCGCGACGCGATGCACTCGCTTCTTCGATCTCCAGATCTTCCTGCGGGATCGTGATCTCCACGTACGGATTGTCTTCCGCGATCGCCTGACGCAGATCGTGATTCCACCAGCGCGCCGCGGGCGACCGGTTGTAGGATGCCAGATAAACCTGCACGACCGACTGGATGCCGCGTTCGGCAACCGAGGTCTCGACTTCCGGTTCAGGGCTCGTCTGCGGCTGGCTCGCCACTTCCAGCGCTTCGGTCAGCGAGAATGCGCCAGACGCCAGTGCATGCCCGACGATCGCGCCGTGAATATTCGGCAGGTAGTGCACCTGAGCAAGGTCTTCGAGGTTCTGCACCGTGCCGCTCGAAAATACCGGCATCACGGTGCGGTTCTTGATCTCCATCGTCAGCGCCAGCGACGCCGAAGAGTCCACGTCAAACCGATCGATGTCGGTGTGGATGATGCCGGCAACACCGGCGAGTTGCAGATCGTAGACGATGTCCTCCGGGCGAAACGCGGTCGCCGTCTGCCAGCCGTCGATCATGACGACACCTTCGCTCGTCGCGAGGTTCGCGAGAATCGCCCCCGGGTGACGCGTGCATACTTCGGTCAGCAGCCCCTGGTCGGTGATCGCGAGCGTGCCCAGCACCACCGCCGCAGCCCCGGTTTCCAGCCACTCATCGACCTGGTTGACCGTACGCGTTCCGCCAGCGACCTGCACGGGAATGTCTACGCTGTCGAGAATGGCTCTGACCAGGTCACCATTGTCAGCATCGCCGCTGCTCGCCGCGTCGACATCGACGACGTGTAGCCGCTCAGCGCCTTCGCTCACCAACCGGTCGACGAACTCCAGAGGATCGATCTCGTGGCGAATATAGGGCGTACGCACGCCTGTCCGGGTGACCAGCTGGCCACCCGAAATCTGCACCTCCGGGACGATGATCATTCGATCAAACCTTCTCCGCGCACGTATTCGAGGGTGTCGTCGAGCGCCAGCTGCCAACGGTCGAACAGCACGTTGAGTTCGTCTTCGGTGATGATGAGCGGCGGGCAGAACGCCACGCGGATACCGGCGCACGGACGCAGAATCACACCGCGGCGGGTGCAGGCTTCACTGGCCCACGCAGCGATCTCAGGCCCGAAGTTCTCCTTCGTCGCTTTGTCCTTGACGAGTTCCACCGAGCCGATGAGGCCAACGCCGCTGGCGTCGCCGACAAGCGGATGATCGCCAAGCGCGGCGAGGCGCTCCTGCGCCAGCACCGAGACCCGGCGCACGTGGGAGCCGATATCGGTCTCTTCGTAGATCTTCAGTGTTTCGAGCGCAACCGCCGCCGACACCGGATGACCGGAGTACGTGAAGCCGGTGCCGAGGGAGGAGTTGCGATCGGCGAAGTCGCGAATCACGCTGTACACCTTCTCGTTCAGCATTACCGAAGAGATCGGCATGTAGGCCGACGACAGCTGCTTCGCGTTGCACATGATGTCCGGCTCGATGTTGTACGTCGTGCACGCGAACGCATTACCGGTACGGTAGAAGCCGGTAATGACTTCATCAGCCACCATCAACACATCGTATTTGCGCAGCACCGCCTGAATCTTCTCGAAGTACGTGGCAGGCGGAATGATCGCACCACCCGCGCCCATGACCGGCTCCGCCACGAACGCGGCGACGGTATCCGGTCCTTCTTCAAGAATCAGCGCTTCCAGTTCCTCTGCCCGGCGGGTCGCGAATTCCTCTTCGGTCTCTCCCGGCTGACCATGGCGGTAGTAGCTGTGGCTGCCGGTGTGCAGCACGTTCGGAATCGGCAGGTCGAAGCCCTTGTGCATCAACGGCAGGCCGGTGAGGCTCCCGGACGACACCGCGATGCCGTGGTAACCCTCATGACGCGCGATGATCTTTTTCTTTTCCGGCTTGCCGCGGCCGTTGTTGTAAAACCAGACGAACTTGACCATGTGGTCGTTGGCTTCTGAGCCTGAGTTCGCAAACCACACCTTGGACATCGGCACCGGCGCCATGCTGAGCAGTTTTTCTGCGACGTCGATGGCGGGCATGTTCGAGCGGTGAAAGAACGTGTGGTAGGTCGGCAGCTGCCGCATCTGCTGTACGGCCGCTTCGATCAGGCGCTCGTTGTCGAAACCGAGCGACGTGCACCACAGCCCGGCCATACCCTCGAGGTACTGGTTGCCTTCCAGATCCCAGACGTACACCCCTTTACCGCGTTTCAGGATGAGCGGGCCATCCTGTTCATGACGGCCGGGATTGGTCATCGGGTGCAGCAGCGACGCAACGTCGCGGGCGTGCGGGGAGTTCATTACCGTTGACATGAGGTGTTCCTCCGAAGATGAGAGCGTGTCGGCTCAGTCGGCGTAGCCGGGCATTTCGCGGTCGAGAACCCGCTTCATCGCCTCGAAATACAGTTGTTCGCGAACGCCGCGGTGCCGATCGTCCGGCGCGGGTGCCTTGACCCGCTCTACGATCTCGTCCGACAGCGTTGAGATCGGCGCACCGGTGCTCATCGCGAGCACCTGCGCCCGACAGACCCGCTCGAGCATATAGAGCGTACGATAGGCTTTGGCCACCGTATCGCCGACCACCAGCACACCGTGGTTCTTCATGAACATGACGCGCTTGTCACCCATCAGGTTGGCGAGCCGCTCGCCTTCTTCCAACGTATCGGCGGTGCCTTCATAAGAATCGTCGTAGGCGATCCGGCCCATGAAAAACGACGCTGACTGGCTGGCCGGCAGCAGCCGGTTGTTCTCCAGCATGTTGAGCGTCACAGCCCAGGTCTGATGCGTGTGCATGACGACCCGTGCGCCGGTAATGCGATGAATGGGGGCGTGAATGCACTGCGCCGATAGTTCGACCTCGCCTTCGCCATCCAGCGTGCGGCCCGCCTCATCGAAAACGATCATGTCGCGCGCTCGCGCTTCCGACCAGTGCAGGCCAAACGGCAGCACGAGAAACTGGTCTTCGGTGCCGGGCACCGTGACCGTGAAGTGATTGTCGATACCTTCTTCCAGATCGTGGAACACCGCGAGACGGTGTGAAGCAGCCAGATCGATCTTGGCTTGCGCAACGGCATCTGCGGACTCCGTGGGGGCCAGGACGTGGACGGACATGGTTTTAACCTCCTGTCGGCGGCGCTCGGAACAGCGGTTCCAGCCGGTGGGCGCGGGTAGGGTCACTACCCGCTTTGCGCCGAGTATACGTGATCGCGGTGTCGGGTCTGCGCCGGCCCGGATTGACTCATCAGCGGCGTTTGCGAAGCGCGCGCTGAGCCCGGGTCCACAGGGTCTTGGCGACCTTCGGGGGATGAAGAAGGCAAAACCAGCCTTTCTTGCGGGCTTTGAGGCAGGCACGGCTCGCCTGTTTGCGCGTAAGCCCCGTGGCACCCGCGTAGTACGCGACACGGTTGGTGCGCCGTGGCGTCAGGTAGATCCGGGCGCCAGGGGCGAACCGGCGAATGAAGGTCCGCGAACGCCGCACCGCCTCGGCTTTACTCGGATAGATCGGCAGAGCGACGCTCCAGTTTACGGGCCCGTAACCAGAAGCGGCGTAGCGCGGTTCCTTGCAGCCAGCCGCGATAATCGGCAACGCGGTCGGCGTTGCTGTCGCCACTGCGGGACCGAGCGGTTCACCGGCTGACGGCTTGACCGCGTAGGCGGCATCAGCCAGTTGCCGCGCCCGCTCGAGTCGTTCCGACAGCGTGCGTGCACCCAGTACGACGGCCAGCACCGAGCGGCCGTCGCGTAGTGCGGTCGCCGCCAGGTGGTAACCGGCCCGGCACGTAAATCCGGTCTTCAGGCCGTCGGCCCCGTCATACGCATTCAGCCAGCGGTTGTGTCCACCAATGCGCACACCGGACAGGCTGAAAGACGACTGGGCAAACCGGTCGCGTTCGTTGGGGAAGTCGCGCCGCAGGGCCAGCACCAGTCGCGCAATATCGCGTGCACTGGTGTATGAATTCGCGTGCGGCAACCCGCTCGCGTTGGCAAAACGCGTGTTGACGAGCCCGATGCGATGGGCAAAGCCGTTCATGCGTTTGACGAATGCGGCTTCGGTCCCGGCCACCGCTTCAGCGAGGGCAACGGCTGCGTCGTTACCCGACCGTACGATGGCAGCATCGAGCAGTTCGTCGAGACGATAGCTCTTACCGGCGCGCACGCCGGCGCGCACGGGTGCCTGCGACGCCGCCTGGCTACTCACTTTGACCATCTGGTCGCCCTTGAGCTTGCCGCTTCTCACCGCGTCGAACACGACGTACACCGTCATCAGCTTGGTGAGCGACGCGGGCCGTACGCGACGATCGAGATTGCGCGCCACGTGCACCTGTCCGGTCGACAAGGTCATGGCAAGCTCAGCATCGGCTGCACGACCGGCCGACGCGTGCAGCAGCGATAGCCCCGCCAACATCATCACGGTGAGCCGACCTGACAGGCGCTCCGCACGTAGCATGGCTATAGCGACAGGGCTCCCACGCTGGCGCCACCGCAGACATACAACGTCTGGCCCGTGACGAACCCGGCTTCCGGGTCGGCGAAGAACATGAAGGCGCGCGCCACGTCGGCAACTTCTCCGAGGCGACCAACCGGAATCCGCGCAGCCAACGCCTGCTGCTGCTCACTGTCTCTGGGCACCAGATCCCAGAAGTTCTGCGTCAGCACCGGACCCGGTGCAACCACGTTGACCGTGATGCCATGAGGCGCGAGTTCCAGTGCCCATGTGCGGGCCATGCCACCGATCCCAGCTTTCGTGGCGCTGTAGGCGGTGCGCGTCGGCACACCCAGCGCGGCGCGCGAAGAATTGAACAGGATGCGGCCAAACCGACGTTGTTTCATACCGCCAACAAAGGTCTGTACCAGCGTCAGCGCAGCCCCCAGATGCAGCTGCGCAAGGCCCACGATGTCCTCGGCGCGGGCATCTTCGAGCAGGTTTGGCCAGATCTGCCCGGCGTTGTGCACCAGATGGGTCACCGGATGGTCGTTTGCGATCTGCACGGCCAGCGCCGCGGTAGCCGCGTTGTCCAACAGATCGACGACATGACCGCTGAGACGCGGATGGCTGGCCTCCGGCAGCGCGAGCCCGATCGATATCACGCGATAGCCGGCATCGAGCATCCGGTCGGCGACGGCCGCGCCGATGCCCTGATCACCGCCCGTGATCACGGCGGTGAGTTCGGGTCGCTCGGCATCACCATTTTCGGCCACCGGCATCAATGGCCTCCCGGCACCATCGCAAGCACGCGTAGCGGACTGCCGGTGCCCTGTTTGATCTTGAGCGGGGGCGCGACGATGACCGCGCCGGTCGGGGGCAGTTGATCCAGATTGCTAAGGCACTGCAGACCGTACTTGCCGGCGCCGTGGAAATAGTAGTGCGCGGGGTTGGGGGGCGTGAAGTGGAACCCTTGTCCTGCATCGGTGCCAACCGTCTCGGTGCCGAACCCGAGGACGTCGCGTTCGACCAGCAGTTTGACGGCCTCTGGATTGGGGCCCGGCGAATGGGCACCGTACTCGCGCATGTTGAGATACGCGGCACCCCGGCGCTTCGACCAGTCGGTGCGCATCAACACCCAGTGATTCGGCGCGATCGTGCCGTGTTGCTGCTCGAAGGCTTCAATGTCGTCTACCGACAGCTCGTAGTCGTCGTTTTCGGCCGCACCGGCCGAGCAGTCGATCACGCAGGCTGGCGCGATCAGCCGATCGACTGGAATGGTATCGACCGCGTTGTTCGGCAAGTCGCGACCGGATACCCAGTGAATCGGCGCGTCGAAGTGCGTGCCCGTATGCTCGCAACACGAGATGTTGTGCCATTTCCAGGCCGGACCGCGCTCGTCGTAAGCTGAGATCTCTTCCATCCTGAACCGCGCGCACTGGCCGAACTCGGGCGGCAGGATGATGACCGGGAAATCGGGGTCCAGCGTGTGGGTGAGATCGACCACGCGAATACCGCCGCCGGCGAGGCCGGCGACGAGGCCGGCCAGCGCCGCATCCGCATCAGCGCTCATGTGCCAGTCTCTCGTCCAGGTGCCGTTGCCTCGCCACGCTCACGCGCCTCCATCCGGTTCGGTCATCTCGCGCTCCAGCACCTTCGGGCTCGCCCGCCAACGGTCGATGAGGTCTTTGGCCACGTCGCCCACGTAGGCCTCTTCGAGCCCGTCCTTGAGTGCGCTGACGACGGCTCGCGCCAGGGCCGCCGGCGCGACCTTGGGCGGCGGCAAGGGCTGATGCCACGCATCCTCAGTCGGCCCGCTGAATACGTTCAACACCCGGACACCGCCGCTTCGCATTTCCGCGCGCAGGCACTGCGAGAGCGACAGCGCGGCTGCGTTACTGGCAGCGAACGTGCCGAATTGCGGCAGGTTCGACAAAGCGTACACGGATAACAGATTGACCCATGCGGTTGCGCTGTTGACGCCGTCGGCGCCACGCGCGCGCATCGCCGGGCCGAAGGTCTGTGCAAGGCGCATGAGCCCGAGGTAGTTCACGTCCATCTCATCGCGGGCAAAGTTCACGTCGTGACGGTCCATGATGCCGCCGGGGCGTACGTACCGCGCGTTGTTGATCAGGATGTCGACCTTGCCGCCAATCTCACCGGACAATTCGGTCAACGAGTCGGTGTCGGTCACGTCCATCGGCAGCACTTCTACTTTCGGGATCGCGCGCAGCGCCTCCTGTCCCGGGTACGGCCGCCAGCTTTCCGCTTCACCGACGAACACGATGCTGGCGCCGGCATCCGACAACGCTTTCGCGAGCGCCTGGCCGAGTTCGCTCCGGCCATTCGTTATCAGCACGCGACGGTACTTCGGATCGCAGGTCAGTTCGCGCAACAGTTCGTCATCTTCCATATGGGCAGTGTCCTTGAGCGGCAATGCCAGCAACGCGGCATGGCCGGCCTTGTCGAGACGGTTGATGAGCCGCACGCGATCGCCTGGCCCGCAGTCGCCATGCAGATGGCACATGATCGACGGGCCGGCGTCGAGCGAGACGGTGCCAATACGCCAGGGCGTGCGTTCGCGGAAGTACACGACCGTGCTCGTGCGCACGGTCGTCGTCGCGATCACATCGCCAACCGGGTCGACGTCCTGCCAGTCGAGCGACATCGAGAGACAGCGCGCGCACGCTTCGCGGGCTGGATACTGCAGTTGACCGCACGCCGCGCAACGCTGCAGCGCAAACCGGCCTTCAGCAGCAAACGCAGAGAGCTGCGTGCCCGTGCGGCTTCGCTCAACCGGCGGGCGCACCGGTATGCGCGTACGCTTTTGCGGGTCTTTCCTCGGCGGCGGCTGGATCGGGTCAGTCATGCGGGCGCGCTATCGACGGACAGGCTGGCCGAGCGGGCGGTAGCCAGTATCGCCGCGCCTGAGCAGAGGCCACGGTCGAAGTTGATCATGCCAAAACCCGATACCAGGCCGGTGGCGGCATTCGGCACCTGGATCCCAAGCGCCTGCCCCGTCAGTTGCCGCAACCCTTCGACCAGCCCCAGATAGCCGCCGGCCGCCCCGGCCTGCCCAACGGACAGCTGCCCGCCAGAGGTGTTGTGCGCGAAGGTGCTGTCGGCCTCGAGTGTGTGGGAGCGAACGAAGGACGCGGCTTCACCCTTGGCGCAAAAACCCAGATCTTCGAACTGCATCATGCAGATGACCGGGTAGTCGTCGTAAGTTTCGACGAAATCGATCTGCGCGGGTTTCACGCCTGCCATGGCGTAGAGTTCGTCGACATCCATCGCCCAACCGCCGCGCATCTGAATGGGATCGTCGGGAAAGGCGTTATGCCGTTCGATGGTCGAGAGGACGTGTACGGCCGGCAAGCCGGCCGCGCGCGCATCCGCCTCGCGCATGACGAGGAATGCTTCTGCACCAGCCACCGGCATCACGCAGTCGAACAGCGCGATCGGATCTGAGATCGGGCGCGCGGCCAGGTATTCATCCAGAGTGAGCGGTTTCTTCATGATCGCGTGCGGAAACGCCAGCGCGTTGTTGCGTTGCGCGACGCAGATGCGGCCGAAGTCGGCGCGCTCGGCGCCGTAGCGTCGCATGTAGTGATCGGTCAGCAACGCAAAACACGCGTTCGGTCCGCCCGAACCGTACGGATAGGAAGCATCCTGCGCAAACCGGCTGAAGCTCGACAGCATGCGCCGAAAGGAATCCACGTGATTGGCGTCACCGGCGACGCAGGCGATGACATCCGCGTCGCCGCACTGCACGGCACGCGCCGCGCGGCGTAGGGCGACGACGCCGCTCGCGCCGCCCATCGGAATGTGATCCAGCCAGCGCGGCGTCAGGCCAAGGTGCTGCACCAGTCCGACCGCGGTATCCGGCGCGAGCGTGAAACTGGACACCGAGAAACCATCGAGGTCGCGCGACGCGAGACCGGCAGCGCCAAGGGCATCGCCGAGCGCGCGTGCGATCCACCAGTGGGCGGATTCTTTCGAGTACCGCACGTACGGCACGGTCGTCGGGCATACCGCGACCACGCCGTCATACGCCATGCGATTGGTCTTAGTCATGCCGGTGTCGTCAACCGCGCTTCTTCAAGTGCCGCACGTCGACGGTGTCCGGTGCCGTCACGAGGTCGGCGGCCAGCGACTTCAACTGGCCGCGCTGAATCTTCTGCGTGGACGTGAGCGGCAAGGCATCGACTAGGGCGACGTAACCGGGCGCTTTGTAGTAGGCCAGCTGCTCGAGCGACCAGCCAACGAGACGCCCGGCAAACGCCTGACGGTCATCTACCACGCCCGGCGCCGCTACTATGCACGCGAACACTTCGTCGCCGCGCACCGGATCAGGCACCGCCGCGACGGCGACCGCGCTGACCTCGGGATGCCGGTTCAGCACGGATTCGACTTCCACCGCGGCGATGTTCTCGCCGCTGCGCCGGATCACGTTTTTCTTGCGGTCGACGAACACCAGATCGCCGTCAGCGTCGCGCTGTACGACATCACCAGTGTGGAACCAGCCGTCTGCCCACGCCGCGGCCGTGGCTTGTGGATCTTTGTAGTACTCGCTGAAAAAGCCGTAACGCGGCTCCGGGCCCGCGCGACGCACGAGCAGTTCGCCGGGTTCGTCGTCGTCGGCTTCCCGTCCATCATCGGTTACCAGGCGCACTTCAATATCCGGTGCCGGGCGGCCAAAACAATTGCGGCCAATTTTTCGCGCGCCGTGATTGGCGGCAACTACCGCGCCGTTGCCGGTTTCGGTCATGGCCCACGCTTCGACCAGCGGAAAGCCGAAGCGGGTTTCGAACGGTGCGTGCAAACGCCGGTCAACGCCAGCCCCAAAACCGAATCGAACATTGTGCTCACGATCGGCCGACGACTCGGGGGCCGCCATCAACATCGTGGGGACAACGCCGAGATAATGCACGCAGGTCGCGCCGCTCGCGCGCACGCTGTCCCACCACGTGCTCGGATGAAACCGATCGAGTACGCAAAGCGTGCCGCCGACGGCGATCATCGCGAGCGTCGAGCACGCCATCGCATTCATATGGAAGAGCGGCAGCGGCGTCAGCATGCGCTCCCCGCGCTCATCGATCGCACAAAGCCCACCGGTGGTGCTGTACCAATGCCCGCAGTTCAGAAAATAGAGGTTGGAGAGCACGCACCCTTTCGGTGTGCCGGTGGTGCCGGACGTGTAGAGCATCGCCGCTTCCCGGCGTAATGGCTCTACCGCCGAGGGCGCTGGCGACTTCACCGCGCTCGGAACTGCGCCGCCTCGAGCGACGCCCTCAGCGATGATATGGCAGTTGATGCCAGCAGACTCGCAGGCGGTTTCGAGATCGGCAACCCGCGACTCGACGGCGATCGCGAGCACCGGTTCAGCGTGACCGAAGATATAGGTCAGTTCGGCCGCGCGCAGATCGGGATTGACGGGAATGACCGAAATGCCGAGTGCATTGAATGCCAACCAAAACCAGAAGAACGCCGGACGGTTCTCGACCAATAACGCGACTCTGTGCCCTTCGCCATAACCGGCGGCGCAAAGCTTCGCTTTGAGTGATTGTGTTTGTCCAAGCACCTCGGCGTAGGTCAGGTCGCCCGCGCCGATGCCGTAAACGTTTGCCGTCTCTTCGAGTACATGAAGAAACGCGCGATCGGGGAAACGTGCGGCCGTGGCCGCAAATGCATCGTAAACCGTGCTGTTTGGACCGAAAGCAATGGACACGTGTAGCGCTTTTACATCATCAGCTGAATGTTGCCGAACGCAGCGTCGCAGTTTACGAGATCGACGCGCTTCAGCGCGATTTTGAAAGCCCCGTCTTCACGAATCAGTTCGTGACGGGCCCAGCCGGCATAAAGCTCCTGATCGTCCAGACGCGTTTCCACGTAGTGAAACGCCGTCGTGACCACAAACACATTGGCGTCCTCGTCGGCCTCGTCCACCGCCGGCCAGGCCAACAGATGATGGCCCCGGCTTGGCGGATACTGAGAGAACGTGCGTGCGCCTTCGAGCCGCCGCACGCGCAGTGTCAGCATGAAGAGATCCTCATACAGCAACGACGTCACGTGTTTCGGGTCAGTCTGCCCCGGTTCCAACGGCATCCAGTACACGCCGTCTTTGGCGAACAGCTGAAGCCACTCGTCGAAATGACCTTCGTCGAGTAAACGGGCTTCGCGGTAGACGAAGTCGCGCAGTTCTTCGCGCAACGCCGCGCTCATGCCGCGGTGTCCGTCATCGTCATGGTCATGTAGCGCACCCACGCGCGGAATTGATTGCGCATCTGACGTTCCGTCGTGCCGCGCTCAACGCCCTCGACGGTGTGCTCCTCTTCCTCGGAATAGAGCCGCGCCACGTTGACCCACGGATTGGCATTTGCGGCAAGTCCCATCTGTGCACGCTCGTACATTTCGAGATCATCGTGCCCGACGATCGAAGTCGGCGCGTTGATCAGCCGGTTGTACATGGCCGTTCGCTCCAACAGCATGTCGGGCGCGTCGACGAGCCGGTAGATAAAGCTCTCGACGAGCGTCCGGTCGGCCGCGAGCGGCTTGAACACCCGCAGTTGCTGGATCGGGCCCTTGATCATGATGTTCGGGAAATACACCGTGTTGTGGCGATTCTCACCGAGGATGGCCTGCGCGCGCTGTTCGCCATACGCCGCCACCATCTGATCGTAGTAACCGGGAATGGCCGAGTAGTCCGAGTGAATGGAATGGTGCACGCCCGTGTGTCCATGTCCGTGATCCCAGACCCGGATGCCCATCTCATCAAAGAACTCGTAGCGCGACGCAAACGGCGCGATCACCTCGACGGCCATCGGCTTGCGCCCATCCTCGGGCTGTTCCCACTGCTCCCATAGCTTCACGGCCGTGCCGGCCGATGACTCGTGTGCAACCATCGGATGACAGGTGTCGGTCTGGTTCTCGACCAGCATCTTCCAGTTACAGCGGTGCATATACCGAAGCGGCGGGCCAGCCACTTCGAGGCGACCGACGGGGGATCGATCCACCATGTTGTCGATCGACGACAACGAATCGCCGAAGAAGGTCTCGAAGTCTTCGCCCGCGTCATTGAGTTTCGCGAAAACGAAACCGCGGTAGTTCCGTACGTGCCGTACCGGCGTCATGCCGTTGGCCGCACCGGAATGCTCGAAGCCCGTGTTGTCATAGCCATCCCGCAACGGGATGGCGTACAGACAGCCGTCCGTTTTGTAGGTCCAGGCGTGATAGGGACATCGAAAGAAACGTCCGGTGTTGCCGCTGGGGCTCGATACCAGTTGAGTCCCCTTGTGCGCACAGCGGTTGTACAGCACACGAACGGTATCGTCCTCATGGCGCACCATGACGACCGGCTGCAGGCCGATTTCGGTGGTGATGTAGTCGCCGCGGTTCGGCACCTGCGAGTCGTGCGCCACGAACACCCACGTATTCGCGAACAGATGCGCCATCTCCAGTTGGAATACGGACTCGTCGACGTAAACGTCGCGATGCACTTCACCGGGCCTGACCAGCGCGGCGACCCCGGCGATGTCCAGCGTTGCATTGCTCACACAGATTTCTCCCGCTGCTCGGTGACGACCGACGCTACGCAGATGCGACGTTACCCGACAATCGATTCGGCACGGCAGCAGGCGCTGCGATCGTCAGCGTCGACGGACTTGGCCGGTCCGGGCCCGTTGCGCTGCCCGGATTGTAGAGCGTGCATCAGCCTTTGCGCAGTCACTCCATTTCGGTAGGTCGGTGGCATGGCGCGCCGCTCGCGGACAAAGCGCGGCTACCGATACCGGCCCAACGAGCTTCAATCCCGGGTCAAGAGTCGAAGAGCGGAGAATTTGCGGTCATCGTTCAGCCGTACTTCCAGCCAAACCGCGCCGCGCTCGCACGAGAGCCGCCAACGGCCGTGATGCTGACCATCACCAGCCGTGTAGTCGCCGAGCGCGGACGGCCGGTTGGAAGCGCGCACGACGGCGATGTCGGCCAGCGTGGACGGAAGTTCGGCCGGGTCGCTCAACAACGCCGCCAGCCGCTCAGACATCGTCGCCCAGTCCTCTGCCAGCACCACGGCAGCGGCCGCCTCCGCGTGTTCGACAAGGCTTTCAGATGGAAACGCATGCGCGGTCAGGCGCAGAAATTGCACGCGCGCCGGCACTAACGGCGACAGCGTCATCCAGACGTGGCACCAGCCGCGCGGCCCCGCGACGCGCCATTCTCCCCGCAGCCAGTTGGTGGCGTTGATCGGCCCGCTCTCACCGGTTGGAGTGCCGATCTGCGCGCGCACATCTCGCAGGCGTTCAAGCCAGTGAGCTTCGTCGCAGTCGAGCATGAAGTTGTCGGCGAAGAGACTCTCCGCCAAGGCTGGGTCCCAGCTTTGCAGGAGGCGGTTTACGCCATCTTGCGCCGCCAGCAAGGCGCTGCTGGCACGCCGACGGCGAGGCAGCGGCTCGGCGCTCAGGCGCAACGTTTCGAGCGCCTGTTCCGCTACTCCACCGAGCGGCGCGTAGGTGCGGTTGCCGAGCGCGACCACCCCGAAGCCGAATTCCGGCAACCATCGCATATGCGATCCATAGCCCGGCACCCCACCGCTGTGCCCCGCGCTCCAGTGACTGCCACGGTCCTGCATCTGCAGGCCCAGCCCGTAGCCGTACTGGGTTGCGCCGTTCCGCTCGCCAGCCCGTACAAGCAGTCGCCGGCGCCGTTCCGCGGTTTGGATGCGCATCATCTCGCGCAAACTGCGCCGCGCGAGCGGCCCATGGTCGGGCGCGTCACGCGCAGGGTGGGCAGACAGAAACAAACCGATCCATCTGGCCAGGTCGAACACGGTTGAGAAGAGCCCGGCAAAGGCCACGACATCGCCTCCGCAGGGCAAGCGCTCTTCCTCCTTCCACACCCCATCTTCGTGACGCTGACCCGGCGCCAGCCGATCGGGCGCGACATCGGCCTCATCCCAGCACGTATCACGCATGCCGAGCGGCTCGAGAAGCTGTTCGGTGATGTACGCGGGCGCCTCCACGCCCGTCACGTTATGGATGACCCCGCCGAGCAGGATGTAAGCAAGATTCGTGTACTCGAAGTGTTCACCAGGAGCGCTCGACCAGCTGATACCGGGCGCAAGAAGTGCCGACATCTCCGCATTGGTCCGGTAAAGCTGGCGGTCTGCCCACGGATCGTCCTGCGGCCAGCCGGCGTTCATCGCCAGCAGATGACGCAATGTGAGCGGCGGCGAATCGTCAGTGGGAGCCGATACTCTGCCGAGTTCCGGGAGATAGGCATGCGCCGGGTCGTCCAGGCGCAGTCGCCCTTCGTCGCGGAGCTTAAGTACTGCTGCCGCGGCGAAGCTCTTCGTCATCGACGCAATGCGATAGACGGTATCGCCGCGCGGCGCCTCGTGGCCATCCGGGCGCCTGACGCCAACCCCGTCGGCGTATACGCATATGCCGTCGACGATCACGCCAAAGCTGATACCGGGGATGTTCTGCGCGGCCGCGTGCTGCGCGAACATCTCGTGCAACAACGGTGCCGCGCGCGTCAGCCGTTCGACGCGGTCGGGCTGCACAAAGGCCGGTACCGGCGTCAGCGCATTCGGATGCTGTGACGGCATTGTCTGCCTCCGTCGAGGGGGCGCGGTGAACAGTTGGGTATTGTGCCGCGAACAGCCGGCGCTGACCCACCGGCGCGGCAAACCCTTAAACCGCGCTGGCCGCCGTCGTCGCGCGGCTGCGCTCTTCGGTCGTGTACAGTAGTCGTAACCTGGTTGCCCCGACGCCGAACGCACCAACCCCAAGGAGATGTCCGTGGCTCGCGAGATGGTTCTGATCGGTTTCCTGCAGGCCCAAAACTGCTCGAACTATCCCGCCGCCTGGCGTCATCCCGATGCGGCGCGGGATTTCATGGACGTGCGCTACTACCAGCGCATCGCCCGTACGCTGGAAGATGGGAAATTTCACCTGGCGTTCTTCGATGATCGCCTGGCGATGCCCGACATCTACGGGTCCGATCACGCCGAGTCCGTGCGCAACGGCGTACGCGTCGTGAAGATGGACCCGGTCCCGATCATGGCAGCGATGGGCGCCGTCACCGACTCGCTGGGTCTCGGCGCGACCTGTTCGACAACCTACTACGAACCGTTCCACGTCGCGCGCACCTTCGCCACGCTGGATCTGATGACGGCCGGGCGCGCCGGTTGGAACGTCGTCACCTCGCTGAACGACTCCGAGGCGCAGAACATGGGGGCCGACGGCGCGCTGGAACACGACCGCCGCTACGATCGCGCCGATGAGTTCATGCGTGTGGTCATGGGCCATTGGCATTCGTGGGCACCGGACGCCGTCAAACTGGACCGAGCCAACGGTATCTTCGCCGACCCGGATCGGGTAACCCGCCTCGACCATACCGGCGAGTGGTTCAAGTCGCGCGGGCCTTTTACCGTGCCGCCCTCCCAACAAGGTCACCCATTGGTCATTCAGGCCGGGCAAAGCGGCCGCGGGCGCCGCTTTGCGATCGAGTGGGGCGAGCTCATCTTCGCGATCTTTCCGTCCAAGGAATTCGGGCAAAAAATAATGGGCGAAATGCGCGCGGAGGCGGCCGCCCAGGGCCGCGATCCAAGTAGTTTCAGAGTCGCTCCCGCCGTCTACGTGACAGTGGGGGAAACGGACGCGCTGGCACAGGAAAAGGCGGCACTCGCGGCGAGCCTTGCCGAGCCTATCGATACGCTCGCCCTGCTATCGGAAGTGCTGAACTTCGACTTCGGTTCGAAAGGCATGGACGAGCCATTCACGGACGCGGAACTGGCCGGGATCAGCGGCCTCCAGGCGATTCGCGACCGCGTGGTGCGCCAGAGTGGTAAGAGCAATCCGACCGTTGCCGACTTCGTCGAGCACAGCGGTCGGGGCACGCTTCGGGAAGTACCGCACTTCATCGGATCGGCCGAAACGGTGGCCGACGGGTTGCAGGACTGGTTTGAAAGCGGTGCATGCGACGGATTCGTACTCGCCGCCACGCACGTCCCGGGAACCTACGAAGACTTCGTCCGGATGGTCGTGCCGGAACTACAGCGCCGTGGCGTTCATCAGCAGGACTACCGGGCGCGCACGCTGCGCCAGAATCTTGGTTTGCCCGGGCTCGAATGGCCGCGGACCTGACCCACGCAAGCGCCTGACACTGCGCCCCGGCCCTTCGCAGGCATCCGCCGCTACTTCAAAGCGCGCCCCTGGTTGCGCGCTCCTGCTTGCTACAGCGCCCTAGTTCAACGCCTTCATGCCGGCGGTAAAGCCGCTGAGTGAAATCGGAATGCCGACGGCATTGGAGTCAGGCGTCGTTTTGAACCCCACCACGAGTTGCTTGCCGGCCCGCATTGACTTCTGCAGCTTCGCGTCGAGTTCGACGGCCACCTCGCAGCCGGCCTGGCGGCACGCCTGCAAGATGAACGGGAACTGCTTGCCGTCATCGACCTTGCCAGCTACGCCAGGGGCCAGAAAGATGCCAAGCGGCAACGTGACGAACAGGCCCACCTTGCGATCCTTGCCCTGGCCTACCGGTCGCACGACCGCGCGGAGTACCTGCTTGTTGGTCTTCTTGTTCAACACACCCTGGACCAGTGCACAGATGTTCTGATCCGCCGAAACCGCCTGACACTGAAAAGTCCAGGCACCAAGCTTCTCGCCGACGCGAGGCTTGGCGGTCTGCGCGTCGGCGGCGCTGGCGAATGCCAGCAGGCCAGCGCATGCGATGAGTGGTGTCAGAAATTTGCGAAACATAAAAAGATGTCCTCTACGCAGCTCCGGGCGGGCAACGCAATGCCGTCGTCTCGCCGTAGCTTGGCATATGTGAGGCAAGCGTCAACCACGCATCCGAAGTAGTGAAGACACCCGCTCCGTGCCCGATGAGCCGGTTCGACGCTCAGGGCCCGGCGAGACCGTCAACGTGGTAGCGCCGCGCGGTCCCGCCACCCGTCAACGCCCAAAGTACCGTGCACCAGGTAGCCACCGGTCGGTTGCAAGGCCGTCTTGAAAAGACCGACCAGACCGCCATGTCATCCGGCATCAAACGAATTCACTGCGCAATGCGGTGCCCAAGACAGGATCAGCACATGTCCAGGATCATCGGAATCGACCTCGGCACCACCAACTCCTGCGTTGCCGTCATCGAGGGCGGTCAGGCACGCGTCATCGAGAACGCTGAAGGGGACCGGACCACGCCGTCGGTCGTCGCGTTCGGCAACGATGCGGAAGTACTGGTGGGCCAACCGGCCAAGCGGCAAGCCATCACGAACCCCGCGAACACGCTGTTCGGGATCAAGCGTCTCATCGGCCGGCAGTTCGCCGACACCGAGGTACAGCAGAGCCTCGCGACGTCACCATTTACAGTCGAGAAGGCCGCGAACGGTGACGCGCGCATCGAAGCCAGCGGTAAACACTACGCGCCGCCGGAAATTTCCGCGCGCGTGCTGATGAAGATGAAGAAGACCGCCGAAGACTATCTCGGCGAGACGGTCTCCGATGCGGTGATCACGGTGCCCGCGTACTTCAACGACTCGCAGCGCCAGGCGACCAAAGATGCCGGTGCGATCGCGGGCCTGACGGTCAAACGTATCATCAACGAGCCGACGGCTGCGGCGCTCGCCTACGGACTCGACAAGCAGGCGGCGGACGGTCGCATCGCGGTCTACGACCTCGGTGGCGGTACGTTCGACATCTCGATCATCGAAGTCGCCAACGTCGACGGCGAACGACAGTTCGAAGTGCTCTCCACGAACGGCGACACAGCACTCGGCGGCGAGGATTTCGACCGGCGGATCATCGACTATCTGGTGACCGAGTTCCGGCGCGAGCAGGGTATTGATCTCGGTCAGGACAACCTCGCGCTGCAGCGCCTCAAGGAAGCAGCCGAGAAGGCCAAGATCGAGCTGTCCACCAGTCAGCAGACCGAAGTGAATCTGCCGTTCATCACGGCGGATGCCAATGGACCAAAACACCTGCAGGTCAAGTTGACGCGGGCCAAGCTGGTCGCGCTGGTCGAGGATCTGGTGACCCGGACCGTCGCGCCGTGCGAACAGGCGTTGACGGATGCCGGTGTGTCCGGAAGCGACATCACGGATGTCATTCTCGTCGGCGGTCAGACGCGCATGCCTGCCGTGCAGGAACGCGTCGAAACCATCTTCGGGAAAGCTCCGCGCAAAGACGTCAACGCAGACGAAGCGGTCGCGCTCGGTGCGGCGATTCAGGCCGGCGTGCTTAGCGGTAGCGTAGAAGACGTGTTGTTGCTGGATGTGACCCCGCTCAGCCTCGGACTCGAAACACTCGGTGGGGTCATGACGACGCTGGTCGAGAAAAACACGACCATTCCGACCCGCGCGGCCAACGTGTTCTCGACGGCGGACGACAATCAGCCGGCCGTGACGATCCACGTGTTGCAAGGTGAACGGAAGATGGCTGAGGGCAACCGATCGCTCGGGCGCTTCGACCTCGCTGATATCCCGCCAGCGCCGCGCGGACAGCCGCAGATCGAAGTGGTTTTCGACATTGACGCCGACGGCATTTTGAACGTGTCTGCAACGGACAAGGTGACCGGGAAGGCACAGTCCATCGTGATCCGGGCGTCCAGCGGGTTGAGTGACGACGAGGTTGCGCGGATGGTCGAAGACGCGCGCTCCCACGCGGAGGCCGACCGGCGCCAACACGCGCTCGCGGGAGCCCGCAACCAGGCGGACGCCACGCTGCATTCGACCACTCAGGCGCTGGCCGCTCTGCAAACCCGTGAGGCGGTGGACGCCTCGCAGGTCGAGGCCGCGATGAAGGCGTTGGAAGCGGCGCTCGAACAAGACGACATCGGCGAGATCGAAAATCGTACGAGCGCGCTCAAGCAAGCCGCCGACGCGCTGGCCGATGCGGTCTACCGACGCGAGGCGGACCGCGGCGCCAGCGGTGAGGGTTCTGGGCCTGGCCCGCGGCAGGATGACGACGTCATCGACGCGGACTTCGAGGACATCACCAAATAGCGTTTCTCAAGATGGCAAGCCGCCGTACCGCCAGGGTGTTCTGAGACGTCACCCGGGCGGGACGGTCTCCGCCCGGTCTGCCCGGTCGGGCTAGGACGACAGCATCGGGGCGAGGTAGGAAGCGAGTTCTGCGAAATCGCCGACCACCTCGTCGGCACCGTCAGCGCGCAGCCGGTCGCCATGCTCCGCCACGCAATGACCTCCGGCTGTCATTCCGATAGTGCGCATCCCGGCTGCCCGGGCAGCGATCACGCCATTGCTGCTGTCCTCGACGACGACGCACTCGGCCGGCGCCTTGCCAAGCTTTGCAGCCGTGTACAGAAACAGGTCGGGAGCGGGTTTGCCGCGCGCAACCCGATCGGCCGAATAGATGTGCGTCCCGAAAAATGACGTGATGCCGGTGTGGGCGAGTTTCCATTCGAGACCATCCTGCGACGAGCTGGAAGCGACTGCCATCGGTACCTGGATTCGTTCCAGCAACTCGCGCGCGCCATCGATGGCCTGCAACTCACGCGGCAGTCGTTGTTTCAACTCCGCGTCCAGGTCGGCGAAAACCTCATCGGTGAACTGCCGCCCGTGGGTATCGGCCAGAATGTCGAGCACGCGCTCGCGCCAGACGCGCCCGGGCGTGCCCATGAACTCGCGCACGTAATCACCCATCTCGTAGCGCAAGCCATGGCGCCCGAGAAACTCGAGTTCGGCGTGAATGAAGATGGCTTCGCTGTCGACCAGCACTCCATCGCAGTCGAAGATGACGCAGGTCATGCCGCCTGCATGCGCTCCCCGTTGCGCTCGATCAGGAGCGGCCGCACCAGCCGGCCAAACCGTTCGGCCTCTTCGTGATGGAGATAGCCCGACAGGCAAAACGAAGTGCAGCCGATATCAATGAACTGCTGGAGCGTGTCGGCGCACTGCTGCGGATCGCCTACGACGGCGATGCCGGCACCGCGACGAAAGCGCGTCAGGCCACTCCACAGATGCGGCGCAATCCATAGCCCTTTCTCGGCCACGAGTTGCTGTACGCGCCGGTTTGCTTCCGAGTTGTAGGTAGCGCGCTTCAGTCTCTCCCGCTCCGCTTCAGGAACGTTGCAGATGAGCTGTTCGGCAGCGTCCAGAGCTTCGTCCTCAGTCTCGCGGCAAATAATCTGCAGCCGCATACCGAACTCGATGGGGGTCTTGCGCTCCGGGAACGTCGCGGCCAGTGCACGGATCTCCGTCATGTTCGCCGCGATACGCTCCGGCGTATCGCCCCAGAACAAGTGCACGTCACTGTGGCGGGCAGACAGAGCCCAGGCTTCCGCCGAACCGCCCCCGAGGTAGAAGCGCGGATAGGGCTGCTGCACAGGCTTCGGCGTGATGCTGGCCCCGTTCAGCTGATGGAAACGGCCCTCGAAGTGCAGCGGCTCGGTCGCACCCCACAGAGCCTTCAGTATCGTGACCTCCTCGTTCATCAACGCATAGCGGTCTTCTTTGGCGTATTGGATGCCTTCGGCGACGATCTCACCTTCCGCCTGACCGGCGATGAGGTTCACGGCAATGCGCCCGCCCGTGAACTGATCGAACGTCGAGATCATCTTCGCCAGCAGCACCGGATTGATGTAGCCCGGCCGGGCCGCGATCAGCGGCTTGATGCTGCGGGTTGCGGCCGTGACGAAGGCGCCTGCGATGTACGCTTCCCAGCAGAGCTGGTCGACCGGTATCAGCAAGTACTCAAACCCCGCCGATTCCGCGGCTTCGACCACTCCGGTCAGGTAAGCCGGGTCGATCTTCATCGACGCCTCTTCCACGCCGTACGCCGTCGTGTCGCCGCTGGTCGGGAGAAACCACCCGAATTCGATGTGTTGCATAGCCGTTCGCACCGTTGATGCCGTGCCCTCAGTATGCCGAGATTCGCCGCGCGACGTCACGCGCGCCGAAGATGCCTGTTAGATTTACGCAGCTTTGGACGCCATGGAATTCCGTCATGATCCGTCAGCCAGACATGTTCGATGCGATGTGCGAAGCCATGTCGCGCTTCGTCAGAGACAAACTGGTGCCACTGGAGGCCGAAGTCGACGAGACCGGTGTCATTCCAGATTCTGCGCTCACCGAGATGCGCGAGATGGGGATGGCCGGGCTCAGCATTCCAGCAGAGTTCGGCGGCTCGGGCCTTACGGTAGAAGAGAAGGTGCGCATGGCATTCGTGCTCGGGTGGACCACCCCGGTGTTCCACCGGCGCTACGGGCCCAACGACGGACCGGCCTACGGCATCCTGCACGCCGGCACTGAGGCCCAGAAGAACGCTTACCTGCCGAGGCTCGCGTCGGGTGAGTGGACCGGCTCTTTCGCACTGACCGAACCAGAGGCAGGTTCCGATGCCGGCTCCTTGCGCACCACGGCGCTCAAAGATGGGAATGAGTTCGTGCTGAACGGCAACAAGCGCTTCATCACCAATGCACCGCATGCCGATATCTTCATGGTCATGGCGCGCAGCGATCCGAGCGCGCGTGGTGCGTCAGGTGTCTCGGCATTTCTGGTCGAAGCGGACTCTCCAGGGCTCCACGTCGCACCGGCCGATCGCAAAATGGGCCTGAACGGCAACGACACGGCGGACGTCACGTTTTCAGACTGCCGTATCCCGGCAAGCGCACAGATAGGGGGGCCCGGGGAAGGCTTCAAGCTGGCGATGCGCCGCCTCGACATCGTACGGATCGAAGCCGCGGCCCTGGCAGTGGGTAACGCGAGGCGCCTCATCCAGGAGTCGCTCGACTACGCGACCGGACGGCAGCAATTCGGCCAGCCCATCAGCGGCTTTCAGCTGGTCCAGGCCATGCTGGCGGACAGCGAGGCGCAAGCCTACGCCGCCGAAACGATGGTCATCGACGCAGCGCGACGCTTCGACGCGGGCGAATCGGTCAGCACCGAAGCGGCCTGCTGCAAGCTCTTCGCAACCGAAATGGTCGGCCACGTCGCAGACCATGCCGTGCAGATCCAGGGCGGCGCCGGCTTCATGCGCGCAAGCGCTGTGGAGCGCTTTTACCGGGATGTGCGCGTATACCGCATCTACGACGGCACCAATCAAATCCAGAAACTCGTCATCGCCCGCAACCTGCTGAAGGCGGCTGGAGGTGCGGCATGACCACTACCGCAGACACGACGCCGGAAAACCTCGTGCTGGTGCACTTCGAGGATCGCGGAGATGCCGGACGGATCGTGCGCGTCACGTTCAACAACGAGGCCAAACGCAACGCGCTCGGCCTCGCCGGCAAGCAGCGGCTGATCGACCTTCTGGCCGAGCTCAAACACGATCCGACGCTGCGTGCGCTGGTGATCACCGGCGCTGGCGACCGATCCTTCGTCGGCGGCACCAACCTGGCCGAGATGAAAGACTTCGACCTGACCCAGGCCGAAGCGTCGTCTACCAAGACCCATCGAATGTGCGATGCCGTGCGCCAGTTTCCGGTGCCCGTCATTGCACGTATCAACGGCTTTTGCTTCGGCAGCGGTATGGAGCTGGCGGCTTGCGCCGACATGCGGGTCGGCGTAACCGGTACCCGTTTCGGGATGCCGGAAGTGCGCTTTGGTATTCCCTCCGGCATGGAAGCAGCGGCGCTGCCTCGGCTCATCGGCTGGGGCAAAGCTTGCGAACTGGTGCTGACCGGCGATCACATTACCGCCGAAGAAGCGTTTCGGATCGGCTACCTTCAGCGCCTGGTAGCGCCGGACGAGCTGGATGCCGCGGTCGACGGCTGGCTCGAGTCGATTGTGGCGTCCGGTCCGAAGGCCGTGCGGATTCAGAAACGACTCATTCTCGACTGGGACCGCATGAGCGTAACGGATGGCGCGCGGGCCGGAATCCAGGCGTACGTCGACGCATACCGCAGCGACGAGCCGGCGCGGCTGATGGGTGCTTTCGTCAACCGGCCGCGCAAGAAATGATTCTCGCCGCGCACGGGCCGCCCGCGCGCCGCAGAGGTCAGCCGGAGTTGGACTTGAACCGGTGGTCGCCGCCCGGCGGGCGCATCGAGAACAGGTTTTCGAGGTCCAGTCGTGCGTAGTCGAGATAACCGAGCCGCGCCAGTGGATTGACCTTCTTCACATCGATGCGCCCGTCGACGATCACGTCGTCGGCGACGTGGATACCCACGATGCGACCGATCACGACGACCTGGCGGGCACCGTTGCTGGCGGCCGGCAGGTCGACCGTTTGCACATGCCTGCACTCCATCGCGATCGGGGACGCCGCGACCCGGGGCGGTGCCACGTTGACGCAATCGCCAGCGGTGATGCCCGCTTCGGCCATCTCGTCGACGGTGGACGGCGACACGGCGGCCGTGACGATCATCTGCTCGCGCAGCTCGTAGGTGCACATATTGAAGACGAACTCGCCGGTCGCCTCGACGTTGACGAGCGAGTCTTTCTGTTCTTCAGTGCCCGGTTTGAACGAGTTGGGGCAATACATCACGCAAGGCGGGTCGGCCGACAGCGAATTGAAGAAGCTAAACGGCGCAAGATTGATGACCCCGTCAGTACCGAGGGTCGAGATCCAGCCGATCGGGCGGGGCACGACGAGGGCGTTGTAAACCGTGTATTCAAACGGCGGCGGCTTCATGCCACTTTCATTGGGATCGAAGAACACGGGCTCAGGCGTCCACGATCAGGGTTGCCGGCGTCCACATACGTTTGCGCCGCTCCGCGCGGGATGCCGCGTCTTCCGCTGAATAGTCCGCGCCTGCGCCACGGCGGTCGCCGAACGGGTTGTCGGTCAAGCTATTGATATTCAGTGTCGCAACGGCGCCGCCGTCGTAGGCCATGTACGCCGCGATGTAGTTGCCGCAGTGCATGCAGACCAGGAACTCGGCGACGCTTTGACCGAAACGATACCGGGTCAGACGCCCGGCATCACTCACGCGAATTTCCACGTGACCGTTCGGATCGGTGGATGTGCGACCTCCATGTTTACGACAAAACGTGCACTGACATTCGCGGATCGAAAGGTCAGCCAATGCGACGTCCGTGCTGAAAGTCAGGGCCACGTTGCCGCAATGGCAGCCGCCGGGGTATTCGCTCATGACTCGGTACCTAGCTGAGACTGGTCAAAACCGGCAGCTTGCCGGTAACTGCGCGCGAGCGCATCAATTTCTTCGCGGGAGATAACCTCGTCGATGTCCTCGAAGGGCTGATTACCCGTACGCTCGTAAACTTCGCGCAGCAGCGCGTCCGGCGGATTCGTGCGGTTCGCCTCGACCACCCGCGCCGTCGCGGGACGCCGGATGGCGTCGTACTCATGAAGGGCGACAAACGGGTCGTCAGCGTGGGCCAGCTGCTCGGCCAGCACACGCGCATCCAGGATCGCCTGCCCGGCCCCGTTGGACCCGCGCGGGGTCATCGGGTGAGCCGCGTCGCCGAGCAGGGTGATACGCCCGTCGGTCCAGTAATGGATCGGGTCCTTGTCGACCATCGGGTACTCGAGGATGAACTCCGCACTACGAACGAACTCGGGAACGTCGAGAAAATCAAAGCGCATGTCTTCACAAGCCCAGAGAAAATCATCCAGTTTGCCCGGTTGACTCCAGTCGCCGCTCGGGTCGCGCGGCGGAACGTAGAACTCACAAAGCCAGTTCAACATCTGGCGCCCATCGGCGTCGCGTTTGTTGCTGACCGGGTAGACGATGACCTTACCGCCCTCCAGCCAGCCGGCGTAGATCATCGTCTCGCCATCCAGCACCGGCTCCCAGCGCGTAATGCCCCGCCACATCGTGACACCCGAGTAACGCAGTTCATCGGGCATCAGGTAGATCTGGTTGCGGACCTGCGAGCGAATGCCGTCGCAGCCGATGAGCGCCTCGCCTACAACCGTGTCGAAACCGGAACCGTCGACGAACTCGAATCCAGTTACGACCCCGCGCTCGGTCTGCTCGGCGAACACGAACTTCCGCCCGGTAAGAACAGCCTCCGGTCCGAGCCTTTCCATGACCGCCCGCAACAGAATTTGCTGCAACATGCCCCGGTGAATCGAAATCTGCGGCCATTGATAGCCCGCGTTACGCCCGCGAGGCTCGGCGTGGATCAGCTGTCCGTAGCGGTTGTAGAAGCAGTACTGGCTGGTCAGCACGCCAGCGGCTTCCAATGGTGCCAATAAATCGAGCTCCGCCAACTCGCGGGTCGCATGCGGCAGCAGATTGATACCCACGCCGAGCGGCTCGATAGCTGCAGCCATTTCGTAGAGCCGGCACTGGATGCCGCGCTTGTGCAGCTGCAAAGCAAGGGTCAAGCCGCCGATGCCGGCGCCGACGATGATCACGGACATAGAAGGTTTCCTGGCGGCCAGTTGTGTTGATGTGCAACGTGGTAATGGGGGCGCTCCACCGCGTTTGCGCTCGCCGTGCAGCCGTTCATTGGAGTTCGCCGCCGTCGTCCGCGCCGGCAGCCCCCGGGACCGCGACGAGCAGATCGAGCACTGCCCGACTGAGTTCGGTCGAGTCGAGCGGCTTTCGAACCGCCCGGTCGTTGGCAGTTCGCTCGGGCCCGAGCGCGTCCAGCTGATCGTGATAGCCGGTGCAAAGCACGATCGGAAGGTCCGGGCGGCGCGCGCGCACGGTCCCGGCCAGTTCGAGGCCCGACAGACCAGGCATGGTTTGATCGGTCAACAACAGGTCGGGTTCATCCGGCGACTGTTCGAATACCGCGAGCGCTTCACGCGGGTCCATGAAGGTCCGCACGACGTAGCCCTCGGCCCTGAACAGCGTTGCGAGAAAACGGCATATCTGCATTTCATCATCGACGATCCAGATCCGACGCCCCAGTGCGTCCGAGCGAAAATGCGCTTGCCGGAATATCTCGGTACCGGAGGCCGCGGCGGGTATGGAAGCAGCGATGGGTAGCAACAAACCCACCCGCGTGCCCCGTTCGGCCGACGTCTCGACCTGCACGTGTCCACCGCGCTCATGGACGATTCCGTGCACTACAGAAAGCCCCATGCCGGTGCCCTCCGACATCGGTTTGGTCGTGTAGAACGGGTCGAACATACGCGCTGCAACATTTGACTGCATACCGGTGCCGGTATCGCTGACTTCCACCGATGCAAACGCACCGACGACGGCGGCCCCGCATGAACTGCAAACCGACCTCTGGTTGTCGACACGCTTCAAGCCGATACGAATCTCACCGGTCGAGTCCATCGCATCGCGTGCATTGATGCAGAGATTCAACAACAGTTGATGCAATTCGGCAGGACTGAGCGCCATCGCCAGATCAGGATCCTCGGCGTGAAATTCGATGTTCATGCCGGCCGATAGAATCGGTTGCAGCAGCGATACGACTTCCTCGATCGCGGCCGCGCCGGCATGGCTCACCTCAGGGTCGGGGTTCTCCCGGCTGAACGTCAGCAACTGCGCCACCAGATCGCGCGCGCGCAGCCCGGCCCGGCGAATCTCCTGCAGGTGTTCCGTAACGTCGTCAGCAGAGCCCATCTCGAGCAGTGCGAGGTCGGCAAAGCCGAGCACGATCGCGAGAATATTGTTGAAATCGTGCGCGATGCCACCGGCGAGCTGACCGATGGCCTCCATCTTGTGTGCCTGGCGGAGCCGTGCCTCCAGGGCTTCTTTTTCCTGGGTGGCGTGCCTGCGTTCGGTGGTATCCAAGAACGTCACGACGAAGCCGACGATACGTTCGTCCTGCCGCACCGGATGGGCGCGGTAACTGGCCGGGAAGATGGAGCCGTCGCGCCGCATCATGAAAGTCTCTTCCTGGTGCATGGCACGACCTGCTTTCAGATCGTCCAGTCGGCTGGCGCTGCCATCGGGCGGCGCCGTGTCGACGTGCACTCGCTCGAACATCGGCAGTCCGCGCAGTTGCAGCTCACTGTCGAAGCCGAGCATCTCCACGCAGGAACGGTTTGCGAACGTACACCGCCCGTCCGTGTCGAGCCCGTAGACCCCCTCGGCGAGCGATTCGAGCAGCAGGTTGTGCTGCTTGCGCAGTTCCCGCTCCGCACGGCGCAGGTCGGTGATATCGGTACGAATGCTGACGAGCCCGCCCGACGGTGTGTTGTGTTCGGACAGCCGAACCGTCCGCCCGTCTTCAAAATCCTGCTCCACCGATGCAGAAGGCCGTCGGCGCTCGGCCAGACGATTGTTGAGCCATTCTTCTTCGCGACCACGAACCGACTCGAAAAAGCCGTGTTTGAGCTGCGCTTCGAGCAGGGTCCGATAGCTGACGCCCGGGCGAATCAGTTCCCGGATGGACGGAAACAGATCCCGGTGTTTGCCATTGAAGGCGAGTACCCGGTCGTCGCGGTCATACAGGACGAAGCCTTCGGAGATCGCTTCCAGGGCCTCTTCGAGCAGCGCGAGCTTGTCTTTCAGAGCCTCCGCCGAGGTGCCCTCTGCAGATGCACCCCACGACACGCGCGCGCCCGCCGGCGCGTCGGACGAATCTGGGTCGCTGTCGAAGCCGTTCGCCATCAGTGCAGCCGGGGTGCGCGTCGCGGTAACTCGGTGGCAGCATAGCGCACGGGCAATGCCCCGACACGGCGTGTGCACCGGTCGCTACACAACCACGAGGAGGATGAGCACATGGGAATATTGAACGGCCAGATTGCCGTCGTAACGGGGGCCGGTTCGGGTCTGGGGGCGGCGATCGCCGCGCGGCTGGCCCGTGACGGCGCTGCCATCGCCGTCATGGATCTGAACGGCGACAGTGCGACCGCCATCGCGTCGGAGATCGAAGGAGCCGGAGGCCGGGCCATGGCCGTCGCGGTAGACGTCAGCGATGCCGCCGCCCTGGATGCCGCCGTGGATACCGCAACCGCAGCACTGGGTCCTCTCGAGATCATGGTCAACAACGCCGGCATTCTGGACGGCTACCAGGATGTGGACGAAATTGACCTTTCAACCTGGCAGCGCGTGTTGGACATCAATCTGTCGGGCGTGTTCCTCGGCTGCAAGCGGGCCCTGCAAGACATGCTGCCGGCCGGCCGCGGGCGCATCATCAACATGGCCTCCATCGCGGGCCTGAACGGCACTGGCGGTGGCGCCGCCTACATCGCCGCCAAACACGGCGTCGTCGGGCTCACACGTCAGATGGCCGTGGTCTACGGCGCGCGCGGCATCACCACCAACTGCGTCTGCCCGGGAGTGATCCCGACCAACCTGCGTCAGAACACGCAGGGCGTACTCGGTGACTGGGTGTC
This sequence comes from Pseudomonadota bacterium, assembly GCA_039030335.1. Taxonomy (GTDB): domain Bacteria; phylum Pseudomonadota; class Gammaproteobacteria; order HK1; family HK1; genus JBCCEJ01. Next base: position 28,348 of record JBCCEJ010000014.1, read on the forward strand.
GAACATGGCGGCGAGGGGAATCGGCCTGACCGACGAACAGATCGAGCGCAACGTTCCGGCTGGCGTGCGCGGAAGCGCCGAAGACATCGCGAACGCCGTCGCGTTCCTTGCGAGCGCCGATGCGAGCTATGTGAATGGCCATTCACTGGTAGTAGACGGAGGTTTGCGCGCGAAGTAGTCGTGCACCCGGGGGCGCGCGCAGGTAGGGCTAGTCATCGTTCAGCAACGCGGAGTCTGCTCCCAGTGCGGGAGCAGGCGCCGCGTATGCGGGACGCTCACCATCGATGCCAAGTGGCAGGCCAAGCACCTCGAAGCCGGTGCCGGGGCGCTGCTGTACGGCACCCATGGCGGCCGTTTGCGGATGGCCGGCAACCTCGGCGAGATCCTGCAGCGGCGCGCACGGAACGTTAGCGGCATTCAGGCGCTCGACCCAATGGGCACGAGACTCGCCGCGCATGGCATCGTCCAGCACCTCACGCAGCGCCTCGCGATGCTGGTAGCGCGCGTTGCTGCTCGCGAACCGCGGATCGCCAGCGAGTCCGGCAACGTCGAGCGCGACGCACATCCGGGTGAACTGCGCGTTGGTGCCAACCACGATCATGACGATGCCGTCACACGCCTGGAAGCCACCGTTCGGTGCGATCAAAGGTCCGGTCAGGCCACTGCGTCCGGGCGGCGCCCCGGTGACCTGCATGGTCGCGAAATTCAGACTCTGCCAGGCGAGACTCGACTCGAACAGGCTCGTGTCCACGGTCCCGCCAACGTCCGTCCCCGCTCTTCGCACCAGCAGCCCGAGAATGCCGATAGCGGCCCACATACCGGTCGATAGATCCATGATCGGCGCACCCACCCGGACCGGGTCGCGGTCAGCCTCACCAGTACCTGCAATCAACCCGGAAAAGGCTTGCATCAACGGATCGTATCCTGGTGAATCGGCGAGCGGACCGCGGCGACCGAACGCGCCAAGATTGCAGTAGACGAGCCGCGCGTTAGCGGCGCGCAACGTGGTTTCATCCAGTTCGAACCGGTCGACTACTCCGGGGCGCAGGTTTTGCAGGACGACATCGGCGCCCGCGTCGATGAACCGGCGGAGCGCAGCCATCTGGCCGGCGTCGGAAAAGTCCACGGCCACTGACTTCTTGCCGCGGTTGAAGGTCTCGAAAGCCGCCGTCTGACCGTCGACGAACGGCGCGCCCCACGTGCGCATCGCGTCGCCGCCGACCGGTGGTTCCACCTTGATCACCTCGGCACCGAGCTGCGCCAGGATCAACGCTGCGAACGGCCCGGCAATGCTGGAACCCAACTCCACCACCCGGATACCGGCAAGCGGTGCAATGTGCATGACTCATTCTCCCGCGAACGAACTGCAATTAGGGCCACGCGCCCCGGACAGGCGGCACGCGACTCGTGCTTCACCTGGCCACGCCGTCGAATCCCCCGGCGTTACTGTGCACAATGATGCGGCCGAGCAGCAACGCGCACGGCTGCTGCAACGATGGGAGAAGCGAGATGTCGGTCGTACTGGGTACCGGGGAGTGGCGCTACCGCGTCGTCGAAGACTGGGCCGAAGTACCGGAGGGCTGGCAGTTCATGGACGTAGCCGCGGTGGCGGTAGACAGCAAGGACCAGGTCTACGTGTTCAACCGGGGCGAGCATCCAATGATGGTGTTCGACCGCGACGGACGCTTTCTGCGCTCATTCGGCGAAGAGCTGTTCACCCGCGCCCATGGCCTGCACATCGGGCCGGACGACCTGCTCTACTGCACCGACGACGGTGATCACACGGTGCGCAAGATGACGCCGGAGGGCAAACTGCTAATGCAGATCGGCGTACCAGGCGAGCCGGCGCCGTTCATGAGTAATCTGCCATTCCACCGCTGCACGCATACGGCGCTGGCGCAGGACGGCCACATCTTCGTATCCGACGGTTACGGCAACGCCTGCGTGCACAAGTACGCACCCGATGGTAGACACGTCATGACCTTCGGGGAGCCGGGTACGGACCCTGGACAGTTCAACCTCGTACACAACATCGTCGCCGACGATGCGGGCTGGATTTACGTCGCGGACCGCGAAAATCATCGGGTGCAGGTGTTCGACACGCAGGGCCGTTACGAAGCGCAGTGGACCAACATGCACCGCCCGAGCGGACTGTATATGCAGCGCGGCCCGTGCCCGCACTGCGTCATCGGGGAACTCGGCCCGGGAATGCCCGTAAACCGGCAGTATCTGAACATCGGTCCGCGACTCAGCATCATGACGGCCGAGGGCGAAGTCGTCGCGCGCCTCGGCGGCGAACACGGCCCGGGGCAGGAGCCCGGCAAGTTCCTCGCGCCGCACGGCCTGGCGATGGACTCGCGCGGGGCGATCTACGTCGGCGAAGTGTCGTACACCAACTGGCCGTCGAGCTTCGGCGACGCCCCGCGTCCAAAGGTACTGCGGACGCTGCAAAAGCTCGAACCCGTGCAAAATGATGCACCGGTGGCCGCCTGAGCGGGCACCGTGCACACAATGGGAACCGGAACGTAGCAAATGAGTGCAACCAGCAGACCGACCATCGGCTTTGTCGGGGTTGGGGACATGGGCGGGCCAATGGCCTGCAACCTCGTGAAAGCAGGCTTCGAGGTCATCGTATTCGACATCGACACGAGCCGTAGCGCAGCCGTCACGGCGGCCGGCGCGGCGCTGGCGCAAGACGCAACAGACGTCGCCAACCGTGCAGCGGTCGTATTCGCATGCCTCAACAGCGTCGAAGGCATGCGCAGCGTCGCCGCCGCTGTAAGCCGCGGGAGCGCCGTGCGGGTCTACGCCGATCTATCGACCGCCGGACCCAGTCTCGCCGAAGCGCTCCGCGACCACTTCAACGGCACCAGCATCCGCATGCTCGATGCGCCGATCAGCGGTCAGATCGAACGGGCCGTCGACGCAACGCTCGCCATCATGGTCTCCGGTTCGCGCGAGGCATTCGAGTTCGCCAAACCGGCGTTCGACGCGATGGGGCAACACGTGTTCTATCTCGGCGATGTGGCCGGCGGGGGCCAGATGATGAAAGTCGCCAACAATCTGATCAACAACGTCCAGGCGATCGCGACCAGCGAAGCGATATTGATGGGCATGAAGTTCGGTCTGGACCCGGAGCAGATGTTCGCGGTGTTGAACGTCAGTACCGGCCGCAACAGTCAGACCGAGGGTAACCTCAAGAACGCCGTGTTGAACGACAACTTCGCTCTGGGCGCAGATCTGAGCATTTCCCAAAAGGACATCAGCCTCGCCGTCGCCGAAGCTGAACGGGCCGGTGTTCACCTGCCCACCGGCCGCGCCGCGGCCGAGCTGATCGCGGATGCCTACGCGCACGGGCCGGCGGGTCAGCGCAGTTCCGCCATCTTCAAACACGTCGCGCGCAAGAGCGGCGTAGAGGTCAAGTCATCATGAGCGAGCACGATGAAAGTCAGGGTCCGGAGGGCTACGACGTCGCCGCCGTCGAACGCTGGGTCGGCGCGAATGTCGACGGGTTGTCGCCGCCGTTCGCCTGGCATCGCCTGGAAGGCGGGCATTCGAACCTGACCTACCAGCTGACGGACAACACCGGCCGTCTCGCTGTGATCCGACGGCCGCCGCAGGGTGAACTGCTGCCGAAAGCGCACGATATGAGCCGCGAGTGGGCGATCATCTCGGCGTTGGGCCCAACAGACGTGCCGGTCGCGGAAGCGTTTGGTTTCTGTGAAAGCCCGGACGTCACGGGCGCTTGGTTTTACGTCATGGGGCACGTGGACGGGCGGCCACTCTACAGCGCCGAAGATGCGCAAAGCTGGGTGCCGCTCGAGCAGCGCAAACACCTCGGCGAGTCATTTATCGATGTTCTGGCCGCACTTCACTCGATCGATCCTGACGATGTCGGTCTGGGCGGACTCGGTAAGAAGGAGGGCTACGTCGCGCGGCAGCTGCGCACCTGGTACCGATCGTGGACCTCGTCGGCGGAGCCGGCCAACCACGACGACGAACGCGTCCATGAGCTGCAGCATCAACTGAGCGAGCAGATGCCGGCGCAGGGCCCGGCCCGCGTCGTGCACGGTGACTACGGCTTGCACAACGTATTGATCGACACGAGTTCGACGGTCGCGGCCGTCGTCGACTGGGAGATCTCAACGCTCGGCGATCCCCTGGCCGATCTGGCCTATGCGCTGAACCAGTGGGCCGAGCCGGACGATGACCTGCCGGTACGTGACGACGCCCCCACCTCGATCGAAGGCTTTCATACCCGCGCTGACCTGATCGATCGGTATGCGCGCGCCACCGGGCGCGATCTGAGCCGACTCAACTACTACACGGCCTTCAACTGGTGGAAGAGTGCGTGCATTGTGCACGGCGTTTACGCACGCTATTGCGAAGGCAAGAAGAGTACCGAAGGTGTCGACCTGGAAGGCTTGCGCGAGCGCATCGGACGCTACCTGACGCTGTCGGCCAGAGCGCTCGGCTGAGCGTTACTCAGCCGCCAAAGATCTTGCCGGGGTTCATGAGTCCTTCCGGGTCCACCGCCTGCTTGATCGTCTGCATCAAGGCCAGTTTCGATGCCGGCGCATAGCGCGACAGCTCTTCGCGCTTCAGCGAACCGATGCCGTGTTCGGCGGAAAAGCTGCCGCCGTATTCGACAACTTCTTCATCGAGCGCGTCTTTCATCCGCCCGGCATGCTGATTCCAGAGCTCTGGCGTCATGGCATCGGGTTTGTACACCGAGTAGTGGATGTTGCCGTCGCCGACGTGCCCGAACGCATTGAAGTCGAGGTCGGGCAGGATATCGTTCAAGCGCGCCATCGAAGAATCCAGAAACGCCGCAACGCGTGCCACCGGTACCGACACGTCGCCACCGATACCCAACAGTCCTGACTTGCGCCGCGCCTCGGCCTGCTCTTCGCGCGGGCGCCACAGGGCCCGGCGCTGCGCCTCGCTCTCGGCGACCACGCCGTCGGTGACGAGACCGTCCTCCATCGCCGCCTCGACGATACGCTCAAGCTTGTCGCGGAGATCGTCGACGGTCGACGACGTCGCCATCTCCATCAGCACATACCAGGGTGAGGGCTCCGACAGCGGGTCGAGGCAGCCTTCGATGTGTTCGAAGGCGAGATCGAGCGCGCGGCGTGGGATCAGCTCGAAGGCGAGGATCGCGTCACCAGACTGCTCCCGCGCCATGCCGAGCAGCTTGAGTGCGGCGTGCGGGTCGGGCACGGCGAGGAATGCGGTTTCGAGTACGCGTGGCAACGGCATCAGCCGAATTGCCGCCGCGGTGATGATCCCAAGCGTGCCTTCCGCACCGATGAATAGATGCTTCAGGTCGTAACCAGTGTTGTTCTTGCGCAGCGTGTTGAGGCCGTCGAACACGGTGCCGTCTGCCAGCACCACTTCCAGACCGAGCACCTGCTCACGCGCGTTACCGAATCGAATCGTCTGATTGCCGCCCGCGTTGGTCGAGAGCGTGCCGCCGATGGTGCTGCTTCCCTCCGACGCCAGCGACAGGGGGAACAGCCGCCCGGCATCAGCCGCGGTTTCCTGCACGCGCTGGATGACGCAGCCCGCTTCCGCGACGAGAGCGTAGTTGTCGGCATCGAGTTGCCGTACGCGATTCATACGCTCCATCGTCACGACGATCGTCGGTTTGACCTCGGTCGGAATCGAACCGAGCACGAGGCCGGTGTTGCCGCCCTGGGGAACGAGCGCGACCCCGCGTTCCCGCGCGGCACGCACCAGGGCGACAACCGCCTCGGTGTTCGCGGGGCGGGCGACACCGATCGCCTCGCCGACACTGCCGCCGCGCCAGTCGGTACGGTACTTGAGCGTATCGTCCGGATCGGTGAGCCACCCGCCCGGGCCCAGGATCGCTTCGAATTCTGTCCGTACCGCCTGCTCGTCGATGGCCATGCGCTGGCTCTCCCCCACAACTTCAACGCGAGCATTCTAAGCTACGCGGCGCGGCGGCTGCAGGCGCCGCGCCGTCTGCGGCTTGTCGCGGTGGAACGGCGAACGTCAGAATAGCCGGCTTCGACAACGTGACCGCCCGAATCTGCCCCGGGCCGACCCTGAGATGCACAGACCATGAATGACGCCATCATCGCGGAAGACTGGATTCGGCATCAGGCCGCGTACTGGCCTCGGAACGAGGCCATGCACGACCTGACATCAGGCCGGCGCTGCACCTACACGGAGTTCGACGCGCGCATCGACCAGGCTGCCTCGTACCTGCAGCAAACGCTCGGAGTCGAACGCGGCGCGCGTGTAGCTATCCTGTCGATGAACGACGCCGACGTATTCGAACTGCAGTTCGCGTGTCACCGCATTGGCGCGATCTTCTTGCCGATCAACTGGCGCCTCGCGATCCCGGAGATCGAGTACATCTGCAATGACGCCGCTCCTCACGTGCTGGTGAGCGGCGAAGAGTTTCTGGAGGCTGCAACCGAGGTCGCGAAACGCTGCGGCACGCCACACCTCGTGCGCACCGCCAACGGCGCGGCGAGTGATTACGAAACCGGCCTTGCCGGTGCGCCCGCGCGCTATCAGGCCGAAACCGTCGCGATGTCGGACACCTGGACGATCATGTACACCTCCGGTACCACGGGCCGACCGAAAGGCGCGCTGATCACCTACCAGATGGGCTTCTTCAACGCCGTACACGCGGCGCAGGCCGTCGACATCACGTCGCGCTCGAAGAACCTGGTCGTGCTGCCGACGTTCCACACGGGGGGCCTGAACGTCTACGCCAACCCGGTCTTCCACAGCGGCGGCTGCAACGTCGTGCTGAGAAGCTTCGACCCGGCTGAGTTCCTGGCCCTGATGGCTGACAAGGAACTCCATCTGACGCACGTGCTGGGCGTGCCGACCAACTTCCTGATGTCCGCGCAGGTGCCGGGTTTTGCCGAAGCGGACCTCTCGCACATCGAGTCGCTGGGTGTCGGCGGAGCGGCCGCGCCACTCGCGGTGATCGAAGAGTGGGCTGAGAAGGGCCTGATGATGCAGCAGATGTGGGGCATGACCGAAACGGCCCCGCTCGGCCTCGTGCTGCCGCGCGATCAGGCCATCAACAAGGTCGGGTCGTCCGGTCTGCCGGTCGGGCACTCGCGGCTCAAAATCTGCGATGAAGACGGCAATGCAGTTGGCGACGACGTCACGGGCGAGCTGATGATCAAGGGGCCGACCGTAACGCCCGGGTACTGGAACCGCCCGGAAGCGAACGAGACGGCATTCACCGACGACGGCTGGTTCCACACCGGCGACGCCGCTCGGCGCGACGCCGACGGTTTCTATTTCATCGTCGATCGCTGGAAAGACATGTTCATTTCCGGCGGTGAAAACGTCTATCCGGTCGAAGTCGAAAACGTCATCTACGGGCTCGACGGCGTGCTCGAAAATGCCGTCGTCGGCATTCCACACGACAAGTGGGGCGAGGTCGGGCGCGCCTTCGTGGTGCTGAAACCCGGGACCAATCTCACCGCGGATGCCGTGATCGAGCACTGCAAGGCGAACCTTGCAACGTTCAAAGTGCCTAAAGACGTGCGCATGATCGAGGAACTGCCGCACAACGCGACGGGCAAGATCCTGAAACACCAGCTGCCGCGCGACTGAGCGGCCGGACCATGGCCGTGACGGCACGACAGCGCGCCGTCCGGGAGGAGTGCCGATGAACGCCGACGTACTACCGAATGCGCCCACCAACCTGCGCTTCGACAACGCTTTCGCCCGCGAACTGCCAGCCGACCCGGACAACACCAACCGCCGCCGGCAAGTGGTGGGCGCGTGCTACTCGCGAGTGATGCCGACGCCGGTGCGCGCGCCGCGTCTGGTCGCCTACGCCTCCGAAGTCGCGGAACTGGTCGGGCTGCCACCGAACGCCTTCGAAGCGGGCGACGGGCACGGGCTCGGCGCCGAGGCACTCATCGATGTGTTCGCCGGCAACCGCCTGCTCGACGGCATGGACCCCTACGCCTGCTGCTACGGTGGTCATCAGTTTGGGAACTGGGCGGGGCAACTCGGTGACGGCCGCGCGATCAACCTGGGCGAAGTCCTGAACGCGCGCGATGGACGCTGGGCGCTACAGTTGAAAGGCGCGGGCCCCACGCCCTACTCGCGTACGGCCGACGGGCTTGCCGTGCTCCGCTCATCGGTGCGGGAATTCCTCTGCAGCGAAGCGATGCACCATCTGGGTGTCCCGACGACGCGCGCGCTCTGCCTCATCGAAACGGGCGAACAGGTGCTGCGCGACATGTTCTACGACGGCAACGCCCGCCACGAACCCGGCGCCGTGGTGTGCCGCGTCGCGCCGTCCTTCACGCGTTTTGGCAGCTTCGAGATCCACGCATCGCGCAACAACGTCAGCCTGCTGCGCCAGCTTGTCGACTACACGATCAAGACGGATTTTCCCGAACTAGGCGCACCCGGGCGCGATACCTACCTCGCGTGGTTCGAAGAGATTTGCGCGCGCACGGCAGTCATGATTGCGCACTGGATGCGCGTCGGCTTCGTGCACGGCGTCATGAACACCGACAACATGTCGGTCCTCGGATTGACCATCGACTACGGACCCTACGGCTGGCTCGAGAACTTCGACCCGGACTGGACGCCGAACACCACGGACGCTGGCGGACGCCGCTACCGCTTCGGTCAGCAGCCGCAGATCGCGCTCTGGAATCTGGTCCAGCTCGCCAACGCGATCTACCCGCTCATCGAAGACGTTGATCCGCTGCGCAACGCGCTCGAGCGCTACGGCGACACCTATCTCGCGTCGCGCCAACGCATGATGGCGGACAAGCTGGGCCTTGCGGAGTTTCGCGGCGACCGCGACGACACGTTGTTTACTGAACTCGAAAATGCGCTGGTACTGGCAGAGACCGACATGACGTTGTTTTACCGCGCACTCGCTGACATCGATATCGTCGGCGCCGACGACCTGAGCGATGTCGCGTTGACGGCGCCGCTGGCCAACGCCTACTACACACCGGAAGCGTTCGATGGCGAGGTGCTCGCGGGCGTCGCTGCCTGGGTGCGCAGCTATGCGGCTCGCGCGCGCGACGACGGCACGCAGGCCGATGCACGGCGAGCCCGAATGAACGCTGCCAATCCGCTTTATGTGCTGCGCAACTACCTCGCGCAGCTCGCTATCGACGAAGCGGAGAAAGGCGACTACGCGCTCGTCAATGAGCTGCTGGAAGTGTTGCGCAATCCCTACGCGGAGCAGGCCGGCAAAGAACGCTTCGCCGAGAAGCGGCCCGACTGGGCCAGACACCGGGCTGGTTGCTCGATGCTGTCCTGTTCGTCTTAGCGCATACGCTCAACGTACGGCTCAGTTCGGCAACACCCTCGCCAACGGGACCGTGGTGCCATGTGAAGAGACGTCTGACACCCGCAGCGTTCCGGAATCGATGACGTCGATGATGAGGTGCTCGCGGGATACCTCACGATAATCGTTGTCGACCACCACTTCGCAGCCCTTACCGCGCCCGACGACGTTTCTGCCGCGCACGAGCGGCGTTGCCCGCCGCGAGTTGCCATCCACAACACATAACCGGCCGTCGTGGCGCTCGATGCGAAACGGGTACGCGGACAAAAACACCCGCAGCGGTTTCGGGTCGACCAGCGACAGTGTCACCGCGTCGCTCTCCGGTAACCGGAGGTATCCCGCATCGTCATCGCCCCGCAGCGAACCGGCTGGCGTATCGAGCGTGACTCGTTCGGCGCGGGGTGGCGGCGACTGAGCGGGGACGGCGTACGACGGCGTCCTGGCCGATGCCACTTCGTCGCGCTGCCTTGCAATACGTAACTCCTGCAACACGCCCCGGCGGCTTGCCAGGTACCTGGCGTAATGTTGTACGGCGACACGCCGAAACTCGTCGTGACGCGCGCCGTCGAGCTGCGACAGCGCGCCGAACAACGAGCGCCAGTCGTGGTCACTGGAGAACGTTCTGAGATCAAAGTCAGCTAACAGCGCACGCATGCTACTACCGGACTGGCGGGCATCCGACAGCAGCTTTGAGAACTCGACTTCCACATGGCGAATGTCGCGAACCGCACGGCGCAGCTCAACGGTAGTCATGCTTTCGAATTGCGCTACGCGCGTCCGGGGATATTCGCTGCGGTGCGCCAGCGCGAACGCGAATTCACGCGGCGTCGGGAAGCGCAGCACTTCATTCCCGTACAGCAGGACCAGTGCGCTGTCTTCAGCCGGCGCGAACAGCTGTGCGGCGGCGTTGCGCAGTCGTACCCATCCAGCGCGCAGGCCGGACAGCAGATGCTGATTCACGGCGGAGAACTGCGGTGCTTCGAACTGCCATTCGAGAGACGACGGGTGCGTAAGTGAAGTATCCATGTGGAATCCGGCTATTGGCCGGCAACCCGCCGGCATACCAGGTGAGACTCGCAGTCCGTGCCAGTCATGATCAGCCCGCTTCCGGTGCTTAGCTCCGGCGCGGTACATGGCGGCATGTTATCGACTGCGATACCTGGTACGACGGTGACGAATCTCACGTTTTTCAACGACATCGCGGCCGCGCGCCGAACCGGACGCGCAAATTGTGGCGCGGTTGGCAATTTCGACGCACGGATGGGGCGCCCCGAGCGGCGAACCGGAGCGTTGCCGCAAACCCCGGGGAGCCTCAGCGCAAGTCGGTTGAGGTGCGGGAAAGCGAGCGGCCGCGATGCGGCCGCCAGTCTGCCAGGAGAACGAGACTCAGGCGAGCAACGGCGCGTATTCGTCCAGCAAGCGCAGGACGTCATCGCGCGGCAGCGGCGGCACGCCGAGCAATGCACGCTGCACGCCATGCTCTGCATAAGCTTCGAGCCCTGCTTTATCGGGTGGCGCCCGAAATACGGTGATACTCAGTTCCGCCGGATCGCGTCCGGCCTCCTCGGCCTTTGCGCGCAGGCGTGCCGTATCGCGCGCCGGGTCGAAGACGCCGCCACGGGGCATCCACCCATCGCAGAACGCGGCAACGCGCTTCAGCGTGTAGTCGGTCTCACCGCCGAGCAGTACGGGCGGGTTCGGCTTTTGCACGGGCTTCGGGTTCGACCAGATGGCGTCGAAATTCACGAAGTCGCCGTGGTAGGTCGCGGCCTCCTCGCGCCAGATTTGCTGCATCGCTTCGACACGCTCGCGAAGCATACGGAACCGGGTCTTGTACTCAGCGCCGTGGTTGTTCATCTCTTCGACGTTCCAGCCACCGCCGATACCGAACACGAACCGGCCGTTGGACAGGCGGTCAAGGCTCGCAACTGACTTGGCGGTCTGAATAGGTTCCCGCTGCGGAATGAGGCAAATGCCGGTGCCGACCTTGAGCTTCGTGGTACAGGCCGCAGCGATGCTGAGCGAGACGAACGGGTCGTAAGTATTCGAGTATTCCCTTGGAAGGTCTCCGCCACCTGGAAACGGTGTCTCGCGGCTCGACGGAATGTGCGTATGTTCCGGCTGGAACATCGATTCAAAACCACGCTCTTCAAGTTCCCGCGCGAGTTCATCAACCGCGATGCAGTAGTCAGTCAGAAAAATAAAAACACCAATGTCCATTCAGTAGCCTCCCAGGCATGCGCGACTTATCAATATGGGCGGTCGACCGCGCACAGGCGGAACCGCATGGGCGATTCGATCAGCCCCTGTAGCTTGGGGCGGCGAAGACGGCCTCCAAGCGTCCGCTGTAGTCATGCGGCGCCGGGACCGGCCAGCAGTTCATTTACGTGCTCGACCTCGAGAACTCCACTCATGCCGATACAAACGAAGGCAGGCGCTGCCCCGTTTGGTGCGGAGCTCACGGCAAAGCGGCTGCCGACCACGTGCAGCGTACAGAGTTCGCCAGCGACGTTAAGCAGAAAACCCTTGGCGCGAATGACGCCGCTATCCGGCGCCGCCAGAGCCTCGCCGAGTGCATCGAGGTCAAACCGAGCGTCCGGATTGAAAGACAGCGTCATGAATCCATCCGCTTCGAAATGCGTGCCGTCACCCGCTTGCACGCGCGACGAAGCACCGATACCGAGCAGCGTTTGGGGCGGTACGTTCGCGTGCGACGCAGCAACGACACGGGCGTGCGGAACCTCAGCCCCGAGCCAGTCCCGCAGCTCCTGCAGCGCCGCGCTACCGACCAGATCCATCTTGTTCAGCAAGATCAGATCCGCGTCGGTGAGCTGGCGTCGAATGGTATCGGCGAGATAGCGGTCCGACGCCCGCGTTCTGATAGTCTCCGCATCCGCCAGCACCACGACGGCATCCAGCACGTACTCTGGCAACAACGTCAGCGCGCTGACGATGCCGCCTGGCAACGCCACGCCGCTAGCTTCGACGATCACGGCGTCCATGTCGGGGAGGCGCTGCGGCAATTCCATCAGCGCCGCCATCAGATCGCTGCCGTAACTGCAACAGATACAGCCGCCGGCGATGCTGATCATGTCGCCGTCGTCCGCTTCGATGAGGCTTGCATCGATCGCTAAGTCGCCGAATTCGTTGACCAGCACAGCCAGGCGGCGGCCGTTCGCAGCGCGCAGCAGATGATTGACGAGCGTTGTCTTGCCAGCGCCGAGGTAACCACCGATCACGGTGACCGGATAACCGGCCGGGGTGCTCACGTCGTTCAAATTCCGGCCGCTTCGAACACACGCCCGCCGTGCACGGTGCCCCACACCGGAATGTCCTTGAGTTCTTCGGGTGCCACGGTCGTCGGGTCAGCCTCCAGTACGGCGAAGTCGGCCTTCTTACCGACTTCTATCGAGCCGATCTCGTGGTCCATGTGCAGGGTGTACGCCGCGCCAAGGGTGATGGTGCGGAGCGCGGTATCGACGCTGATGCGCTCGTCGGCGCCGAGCACACGACCCGTGGCGGTGCGACGGTTGACCGCGCACCAGGCCGTAAACAATGGTCCCAGAGGGGTCACAGGAGCGTCGGAGTGAATGGCCATCGGTACCCCGTTCGCCAACGCCGTCGCGCAGGCGTTCATGCGCGTCGCGCGCTCTGGCCCCACGGTTGTGGCGTAGTGCTGCTCGCCCCAGAAGAAGTGGTGATTTGGAAACAGGTTCACGCACATACCGAGTGCTTTGATGCGCCGGAACTGCGCGGCGCTCGCGAGCTGGCAATGCTGCAGGGTGAATCGATGGTCTGGGCGCGGATGTTGAACCAGCGCGCCGGCGACGCAATCCAACACCAGCTCGGTCGCTTCGTCACCATTCGTGTGGGTATGGACCTGCACGCCGCGCTCCAGCGCGCGCGCGTAGATCTCGCGAAGGTGCTCCGGCGCTACATACCAGAGTCCGTTTGGCTTGCCGTTGTAGTAGCCGGGCCAGCGAAGGCGCGCCGAAAAACCCTGGATCGAGCCGTCCGCTACGATCTTGACCCGACCGAGCCGGAGACGGTCGGTCGAACGAACGCGCAGTTCGAGCGCGCGCTCGATGTACGCCTCGGGCGTCAGCCCCTGAAACCGCCGCAACGGTACGATACGGGCGGGAAAACTCTCTTCACCCGTCACGCGTAGCATCATGTCGACACCGTCGTCCGGCAACAAGCTCGCGAGGTCGGTCGCGGTGGTGACACCCTGGCGCACACAAAGGCGCGCGAACTGTCGCAGACCCAGTTCGTCACACGCCAGCACGTCGCGGTCGAAACCGACATGCGCGCCCACGGGCATCATCGCGTCAGGACCTTTGAGTTCTCCGGTCGGCAGCCCGTCATCGCCGAGCGGTACGCCTTCATGATTGATACCAGAACGCAACAGTCCGGCCAGCTCCAGCGCTTTGGAATTCACATTCATGATGTGCCCGCTCGCGTGGAGTACGCCGATCGGCCGTTCGGTCGACGCGGCGTCCAGGTCGTGCCGACTGACGCGGCGCTCGCCGTAGTAGATCGGATCCAGCGACCAGCCTGCGATGGGTCCGTCGCCAAGGCGCTCGCCCGCTTCGCGCAGGCGCGCCACGATGGCATCGATGGACGCGAGCCCTGGCCAGGTCGTGCCATCCGGGTCGGTACGGTCGAAGTAACCGCAGTAAACGTAGCGCCAGAAGGTACCTTCCATCGTGTGGCTGTGCCCTTCGACGAGACCGGGCATCAGCACGTGCCCGGCGAAACGCTCATCGAGCGTGTACTCACCCCAGCCCGCCAGTTCGTCCAGATCGCCTACGCCGAGGATGCGGTCGCCCTGAACGGCGACGTGCGTGGCCTCCGGACGGCTGGGGTTCATCGTCAGTACGCGGCGCGCCCGGTAGATGGTCGTGGCAGTCAAGGTGTGCGGTCCTCTTGGAGAGTTCGGGCAACGGTGCCCGCGCTGGGCGAAACGGCGTGCACGATTAGCGCAAGTCATCCCTGAGCCGACGCCCCAGTTGACCGGCCGCGACGTCCCCCGCCTGCCCTGCGGCCGGATTGCGACCGACCCCGGGGCCGGCGTCAGTCCACGCTACTGCGCATTCGCAGTGCACCCTACTCTACACGACCGCGCCGGCGCGCCCTGGAATCACCGGGATGAATTCACCCCGCCCGCCCAGGTGGTTTGCGCCACGACCGCGCGCGACGCCGCCGCCCGTGCTTTATTCACCCAGAAAGCCGCCGACCACCTGAAACAGGGTGTCCCGCCCGGTTTCGAGCAGCGCCGAATGCGTCGCGGCGTCGATCGTGACATAACGCCGCTCTGCCGCGCTTGTCAGTCGCCCGTAGACGGCGTACCCCTGCGCGGGCGTCGTCTCGCGATCCCATGCGCCGACCACCACGAGCGTGGGCGCACGAATTCGCTCCGGCGCGTAGGTTGGACGACCGGCGCCCCAATGTTCGATGACGTCTTTCACGACACCGGCCGGCGCGCGCAGCACCGTGTCGTTCGTGGTCGCGATAACGTCGTTGGCCCAGCGCTTCATGACGTCGAGGCCACCCACCGCTTCAATGCCCGCCTCGTCGAGCCCGCGGCACCAGCGTACGACCATGTCGTCGGCACTCACTTCGCGCCACGCACCGGGCTGCGCGCCGTTCGAAATGGCAGGCGGCTCGTCCAACAGCCACAATGCCCCGTAGAGAACGAGACGTTCGATTTGCGCGGGCATTTCGCTGGCCACCGCCCCGCAGATAGCAGTGCCCCACGAGTAACCGATCAGAGCAACGCGTTTCGCGCCGCTTAGCGCCAGAACCGCGTCCACCGCGCGCCTGACACACGTTTGCGCAACGTCCGTATCCACCAGCGGCGGATGTGCCGATGCGGGATGCCGCATCGCATCCGGCCGGTCGGACCCGCCGTAGCCAGGCAGGTCCACGCACCAGACATCACGCCCTGCCGCCGCCATGCGCTGCATCCAAGAGGGTCCATTGGCGTCGTAATCGAACGTCAGCGTCGAGGCGTAGGTCGCCCCATGCACGAACAGAACCGGTGGCCCGGAAGCGTTGGCACGTCGCCGGTTACGGAGCAACAAACGTAGACCGGCAATGCCTGAATCGATCCTGTGATCGGTCTTTTGCAAGATCTATAGCCCTCTAATATTCGTTATCTACCCGAATTCGGGCAAAACTATTCACATTATTCGAACGAAGCGCAAAATATCGGCATGCCGAACGACGATGACGCAAATACACTCGCCCGTCACCTCGTGCGCAACCTTGGCCTGGACGCGCGCGTTGCCAACCGCGCGGTCGCTGAGATGCTCGCATACCTGGACGAGACCGCCGACGCGTTTGTCGTGCGCAGGCACCGCGAGTTGCAACAGGCAGGCCTCAGCAACGAGCAGACCTTCGACCTGCTTCAGCGCGAGACCGCGGGTTGGCGTTTCGCCATCAAGCCGCTCACGAAGCGGCAAATTCGCCGGCTGATCTACGGCTGACGCCGGCAACGGGCCGGAATACCCCTGAGTGGAGCGACGACGATGTGTGGAATTATCGGCTACGTGGGCGCCGGCGACGTGCGCGACATCCTGCTCGGCGGCCTGCGCCGACTCGAGTATCGAGGCTACGACTCAGCCGGACTGGCAGTCCTCACCCGACGACAGCTCAAGGTCTACAAGGCGGCCGGCAAGCTCAGCAATCTGGAGACGCGCGTGCCGGGCCGGGTCAGGGCCTCGCTCGGCATCGGACACACACGTTGGGCAACTCACGGACCGGCCAGCGATGAGAACGCCCATCCACACGTGAGTGCTGACGGGAAAATTGCGGTCGTACACAACGGCATCCTCGAAAACGGCCGGGAACTTCGGGCCGGGTTGACCGCGGCCGGTGTCGCGTTCGCGTCCGACACGGATACCGAGGCGCTCGCCCATCTGATC
Organism: Pseudomonadota bacterium; assembly: GCA_039030335.1. Classification (GTDB taxonomy): domain Bacteria; phylum Pseudomonadota; class Gammaproteobacteria; order HK1; family HK1; genus JBCCEJ01. The sequence goes on from JBCCEJ010000014.1 coordinate 44,596, forward strand.
GCGGCTGAGTCTGATGGCGCGCTGGAAGACCGCGTGCGCCGCGCGCTGAAGCATGTGCACGGCACTTACGGCATCGCCGTTTGTAGCGCGTCCGAACCCGACAAACTGGTCGCGGCGCGAAACGGCAGCCCGGTGGTCGTCGGCATCGGCGATGAGGTCATGTACGTCGCGTCAGATGTAGCGGCACTCGCCGCGCATACGCGCCAGGTCGTGCACCTCGATGACGGTGAGATCGTGGCGCTGACGCCCCGCGCTTTGCACACGGCGACCTTGGACGCGGAACCCGTCAACAAGTCAGCGACGTCGGTGGACGTCGACCTGGCACGTTACGACCGCGGCGGACACGCTCACTTCATGCGCCGCGAGATTCTGGACCAGCCGGAAGCCGTAGCCCGCACCCTGAGCGGCCGGCTGGACAGACGGTTCCATACCGCGCGTCTCGACGGTTTGAATCTCGACGCGCGCGAGCTGCTGGACGTTCGCCGCATCAAACTGCTCGGCTGCGGCAGCGCGTACTACGCCGGCATGACCGGGGCTCAGCTGATCGAGGCGCTCGCACGCGTTCCGGCCGACGCCGAACCGGCGGCCGAGTTCCGCTATCGCAACCCTGTGATAGAACGCGACACGCTGTACATCGCCGTCAGCCAGTCTGGCGAAACGCTGGACACGCTGATGGCGGTGCAGGAGATTCAGCGGCGGGGCGGACGGGTGCTGGGGATCGTCAACGTCGTTGGCAGCAGCATCGCGCGGGCAGTGGACGGCGGTATCTACATTCACGCCGGGCCGGAAGTGTCCGTGGCCTCGACCAAGGCCTACACGTGCACGCTGACGGCACTGACGCTGCTCGCGCTGCATATCGGACGCATTCGGGATCTATCGCCGGAGCGAGGCCGTGCACTCGTCGAAGCCCTGGATGCACTCCCGGAAACTCTCGAGAAAGCGCTGTCGCTGGAAACTCATGTGCAAACGCTCGCGAGTCGCCTCGCCGTCTCCGCGAACGCGTTCTACATCGGGCGTGGGCTCGGCTATCCCATCGCGCTCGAAGGCGCGCAGAAGCTCAAAGAGATCTCCTACGTACATGCGGAAGCCTATCCAGCATCCGAACTCAAGCACGGTCCGCTCGCGCTCATTACCCCCGAGACTCCGACAGTCGTCGCTTTGCCGGGCGATGGTCTGACGGACAAGGCGCTGGCGTCGATCGAAGAGGTCAAGGCGCGACACGGCCCGGTGCTGGCAGTGGGCGCGATGCCGGGTCCGGGCAACGCTCAGTCAGTGGATGAATACATCGCGACACCGGCTTCGTTGCCGGAGCTGAGCCCAGTGGTGCTCGCGGTGCCGTTGCAACTGCTGGCCTACCATGCCGCGCTCGAGCTCGACCGCGATATCGACCAACCACGCAATCTGGCCAAGAGCGTCACGGTCGAGTAGGGTCCGGCGCCGCCGACGCGTGCCGCAGCACCGTGTAGACGCCGCTCACGACGATCAGCGCCGTCCCGACCCAGGTGAGAGCGCTCGGCACTTCACCCCACAGCGCAAAACCCAGCAGCAACGACCACACGATGCCGCTGTACTTGAATACCGCCATCAAGCTCGCATCGCCGTAGCGCAATCCTTCCGTCATGAAATAGATACCACCGGTGAACGCGATCGCCGCCAGCGCCAGGATAAGCAGGTCTTCACCAGACATCGGTACCCACACGAACGCGCCAGCCGCCAGACCCAGCACCGCGACAAGCGTGGTGGAATAGAACATCAGCGCGACCGACGTCTCGTTGTGAATTGAGCCGCGAATGACGATCTCGCGCAATCCGGACAGCAGCGCAACGAGCAACGGCAGCATCAGCACGACGCTGAACTGCGCGCCCGTGGGATTCACCACCAGCGCGGCACCCGCGAAGCCGAGCAGAACTGCCGCCACGCGGCCGCGGCCGAGACGTTCGCGCAGCACAAGCGGCGCCAGTACCGCGACGAAGAGTGGATTCGTGAAGAAGATGATGGTTGCGATCGACAGCGGCAAAACCGTCAGCGAGTAGATGTAGACGAAGATCGGCGCGGCCAGCAGGACCGCGGCACCGACGTGCGCCGCAACCGAATGCACCCGAAGCGCGTACAGCCCGCCTGCTCGAAACGTCATGAACAGCACCGGCAGCAAGGCGAACAGTCCACGCAGGCCGATCGCCTGTGACACCGGGACGTCGTCTACCACCAACTTCATCAACGCATCGTTCAGCGTTACGCATCCGATGCCAACAACCGTCATCACAATACCCTTCAACGGCTGGTTCCGGGCGTCACCGGATGGGGTCGCGGCGGCTGCGGATGAACGTGACGATGTCGACTTCATACAGATTTGTTCAACATGAGGGGTACCAGAACCATCGCCCGTCGCCGGATGGGTGAAGTCACGTCACCTGGTTGTCCAGATAACCCCGTAGAAACTCCGGCTCACCGTTTTTTAGCCACGCGATCGCGGCTGTCTCGATGACATCGCTCCTCAGCAGTGGCGCATACAGATGAGGAAATAACTCGGTGCCGCCGAGCAGATTTTCATCGACCAGATGTGCCGCCAGCGCGGCCCGGGAGGCCCGCAGTAGAATCAGATCTTCGCGGCCCTGGTAGTAGCGCCGCGCGGTGGCGACGAGCTGTGCGGCATAAGACCAGTGAATGAACCCTTCGTTGGCGAACGCCGCGGGCACGTAGGTTAGTCCACCCGCGTCAGCATCCCACTCCGCGCGTACGGCGATGTGGAAAACGGTAGTCGTGTCGTGGTCGCGTATCATGTCCATGTATCTGCCCAGATAAAACGGCGGGCCCCACCCTATCAACCCGGCTGCTGTCATCGAGAGATTGCCCGATCAGGCCAAGGGCATTTTCTGGTCGCTGGTGGCCGGCGTGCTATTCGTCGGCGTTACCGGGATCGTAAGACATCTCGGCAGCGACATGAACGCCGTGCAATCCGCGTTCATCCGCTACGTGTTCGGGACCTTGCTGTTCCTGCCGTTGTACCTGCAGCTGATGCGCGCGCGAACCTATCCCCGGCAGATCGGGCTGCACGTTTTACGCGGGCTCGTCCATGGTGTCGGGGTCATGCTGTGGTTCTACGCAATGGCGCGGATCCCGATCGCCGAAGTGACGGCGATCGGCTTTTCCGCACCCATCTTCGTGACGATCGGCGCGGCCATGTTCCTCGGCGAACGCCTGCATGCGAGGCGTATCACCGCGGTGGTGTTTGGATTTGCCGGCGCCATCGTGATCCTGCGCCCCGGGGTGGAGGCTATTCAGGCGGGCGCGCTGGCGCAGCTCGTCGCAGCGCCTTTGTTTGCAATCTCGATGATCGTGGCCAAACAGCTTTCACGCACGGAATCGAGCGCGGCGATCGTCGCGTATCTGTCGGTGTTCGTAGCGCTCGTGCTGGCGCCGCCGGCAATGATGGTGTGGCGCACGCCGACATTGGAAGAAACGTTCTGGCTGTTCCTGACGGCCGTGGTCGCGACGGCAGGTCACTATGCGCTCACACTCTCGTTCAAGTATGCCGAACTGACGGTATTGCAGCCGTTTACGTTCCTGCAGTTGGTTTGGGCCACGCTGCTCGGTTACTACGTGTTTGCGGAGGTTCCCGACGCGTTCACCTGGGTGGGCGGCATTCTGATCGTTGCGAGCGCGAGCTACATCGCCCATCGTGAGGCGCAGTTGCGCGAACGCAAGTAGCCCGCAACAATTCGGCCGGCCCCGGTTGGCCTCTTACCTCGGTATTCAAATCGGCGGTCAGGGAAATATCGGAGCGACAAACACTACGGCTCGCCCTCAGCAGGGCTATTCCAGGAGGAAAGCGCATGAACGACCTTGCCGATCTTGTCCACTACACCCGCGAAGACTCGATCGTCTGGCTGACGCTAAACCGGCCCGACAAGCTGAACGCGTTCAACGACGAGTTGGTCATGGCGCTGTCGCAACGTCTTCGCGAATTCGACGCCGACGCCGACGCTGAAATCGCCATCATTCACGGTAACGGCCGCGCATTCTCTAGCGGAGCCGATGTGCATCAGAGACAGCTCCGTTCGCGCGAAGAGTTCGAACGTCTCGGTGGGCCCCAGGGATTTGGCGCGAACGCCGGCGATCTGTTCGTCAAATCCGTCAACTGGAAGCCTGTCATCACGGCGGTTCACGGCTACGTGCTGGGTCTCTCTACCGGCATCATGCTGGAGAGCGATCTGATAGTGGCCGAAGCGGGCACGCAGATTCAGATTACGGAGACCTCGCGCGGACTCGGCGGAGCGCGGTACTGGGGCCTGACGCAGTTCCGCGGCGGCGGCGCGTTTGGTACCGAGGTCGCCCTTACGGGCCGTTTCTTCAGCGCCGAAGAAGCGCACGCCGCCGGCATGCTCGATCGGATCGCGCCCGCGGGCACGCACCTCGACGTCGCCCGCGAGTTTGCAAAGGAAGTCTGTAAGAACCCACCACTTAGCGTTCGCGCGACAATCCGCACGCGACGCTGGTACATGCAACGCCAGACCGGCGAGATCAACATGCTGAACGAACCGCTGAAACTGTATCTGACGGAGGACTTTCAGGAAGCCGCGCGCGCGTTCACGGAAAAACGGAAACCGGCCCGTTTCAAAGGACGCTAGCGATGCCCCGCACGGTCAGGCGATGGGCGTTCTGCAGCGTAATGCTGGCGTGCACCTGGCAGCCTGTGGCGCAAGCCGGCGAAACGCGCGCGGCCGTTGCTGTCAATCGATTCGCGTTCGACCTCTACGCCGAGTTGGCGAGCACGAAAGGCAATCTGTTCTTCTCGCCGCTGAGCGTTGCGTCGGCACTGTCGATGACGATGGCTGGGGCGCGGGGGACTACGCTCGAACAGATGGCCAGAACGCTTGGCTACGATTCGGCAGGCGAGGTCGACCACGATGCCTCCGGGGGCTTGCAGCGCAAGCTCATGGCGCCACGCAGCGAAAAAATTGAGCTGAACAGCGCTAATCGTCTGTACGCGGACGACACTCTGGCACTCGCGCACGACTTCACTCAGCTGACACGGAAGGTCTACGCGGCATCCGTCGGACGGGTCGGATTTGCGCGCGCACCAGAGGCAGCACGAAAGGCGATCAACGGCTGGGTCTCCGATGAGACCCGAGGGCGAATTCCCTCACTCATCGACTCCGCGGCGGCCATCGCGGGGAGTCGGCTGGTGCTCGTCAACGCCGTCTATTTCGATGGCGAGTGGGAGGAGCGCTTTAGTTCCGAAGCAACGCGCGACCTGACATTTCATGCGCCGAAAGGAGCTGAGCCGCGCAAGTTCATGGCGTCGGACGCGTCGCTCGGATGGCTGGAGACTGAGTCGTTCACGGCCATTCGTAAAGCCTATGGTGGCGGAACGATGGTGCTGGAAGTCTATTTGCCCAAAACCCGTGGAGCCCTAGCCGCCGCGTCAAGTGAGTTGACTGCACAACGTGACAGCGGGCAGTGGCGGCGGTTTGCCGTTCTGCCGGTAGCGCTCAAGCTGCCCAAGTTCAAACTGTCGTGGAGCGGTTCTCTCGGCGATACGCTGCAGGAGATGGGCATGCCGCTCGCCTTCTCCGACGCGGCTGACTTCAGCGCCATCGCCAGAACCGAGCGTCTGAAGATCGATGCGGTCGAGCACAAGGCGTTCGTAGAAGTGGACGAGCGCGGCACAGAAGCCGCTGCCGCTACCGGCGTGGTGATGAGGCGTGCAACGACGGTACGACCGGCCCGCGACCCAAGGCAGTTCGTCGCCGACCACCCGTTCGTGTTTCTGATTCGCGACATGAAGAGCGGCGTTATCGCCTTCATGGGCCGCATTGAAGACCCCAGGCTCGACTGAGTCAGCGTGCATCCCGGCGGAACCGCCGCGCATCCCCACTCGTCCGCGGCACCGACGACGGCGCTGCGATAGCCACGCGAGGGTGGGCGCTGTTCGACCCGCTGAGTGGCAACGGCGGCTAACGGTACGTTCTGGATTTGCCTCGGCGTGCCGAAATTGTGAGCATCAGCAGACCAATTCCCATCAATCCGGCAAGGCCTGGCGCCGGCACCGATGCATCCGGCACGAAGGTTGTCAGAGCCGTCATCGAACCGGTGAAACGTCCACTGCTTGCAAACGAGACGTCCGCCATGAAAGCGGTGACGTCGTTCGGGTCAAGATTCGCGGAGGTCTCAATCCCCTGCACGCGGAACCGGGCGGCACCTGCCGCGTAGTCGACACCGCCGATGATGCCGAGAGTTCGAAGGTCGAATGCGATGCCGGTGAAGAGGTCGATACCGCTATCGAATACACTGCCACTGCTGTCAAACAGGAAGAGATCGAAGACACCGTCGCCGACGTCTGGCAGCGAAATGGTCGCGAACAGCGGGTCGCCAGTATTCGTCGCGAAGTCATAGCCGGTCGCAACGAACGGATCGAGACGAATCACCTCGTCGGCCGTAACGTCGATATCGAAATTGAAGTCGCCCTCTTCGTCCACGGTGGGCAGAAAGAACTGCACATCATCCGATTCATTCAACGTCATGAAGTTGAAGAATTTGATCGAGCGGTTCAGCGTCTCGCCAGTGGCGTCGTCGAGATCGGTCAGTACCACCCGTGCGACATAGCTCTTGCCAAGCTCCAGCTGGCCGGGACGGAAAGCGTAGCTCGTCTGATCAGGTGCGAGCGATTCCAGCACCTGGTCTTGATTTGCACCCATGACACTCAGGCGAAAATCCGTTTCATCGTCAAAGACGCCGATCTGGACGGTATCGAAGGCCGGGCCCGTCGCGGGTAGATCCCAGAACAACGTGGGCGTTTCGAAATTCGTTTCCATACGAATATTCCTGACGAACTCGATCGGTGCCTGGGTGTTGAGTTGATGGGTTGAAGCCGTGGCTGTTTCGCTCCCGTTGATAGCCGTCAACGTCCAGGGCCCTTGCAGATTCGGATCGAACGCGATGCTACGAGTGAACTCGAAACGCCGGTCCGGCTCGTCTGCCTGTATCAGCGCAACGTTCTGACCGTTGAACTGGGCCACGACCTTCGTGCCGTCGGGCTCGTCGACTTCGCCGGAAATTTCCAGGCGGTCACCAGTGGTCCACCCGACGCTGTTCTGGTCGCGGCGGCTCCGTGCAAGGTAGGTATCGGTGAACTGCACCGGCGTACCGCCAAGTCCAGCGATGTCATCAACGAGAAAACTCTCGAAGACGCTGGACCGGTTGAATGGAGTAAAACCTTCTGTCAGCAACTGCGCCGTATAGAGGCCGTTCTCGGTGAACAATCCCGAATCGAAGGTGTAATCCTTGGCGTTCAAGCTGGCTGTGTTACCGATGCCGAGGCCGCGTTCATCGAGCAGGCGGCTGCCGTCCGGCCCGTCCAGACGCACGCGCAGTCGCGCGACGTTGCCGTCGTTGCCGGTCTGGTTCTGAATCGTCGACGGCAAACTCCATCGCAGACCGCGCCCATTGCTGCTCCTGGTCGCTTCGAGGCTCTGCACCGCGGGCATCGCACCCGTACCGGGACCCGTGCCGAACGCTCCGATCTGAAAGCTACCGTCGCCGGCATCACTGCTGACCTGAACGACGAAGTCGCCGGCGGCAAGACCGTTGGTATGCGGAACGCGCAGGAAGTAATCAGATGATCCGGTCGGACTCAGGGTGAAACTATCGCCGGTGTTCAAATTGGTCGCGGTTACGATCGCGCCTTCGGGCCGTGCCGATGTGGTCGTATCGACAACGCCGATACCTAGGACCAGATCATCGCGAGGCGTGGTGTCGCCACTGCGAACGTCGCGAAAGTTGAAATCGTCGAAAAACTGCAGTGTGCTCGCTTGCAGCGAATGTCCCGCCATCAGTGTTGCCATTGCCAACACCAGCGAACAGCGGCACACGACCGGATTGCGTACTCTCACGGGGCGTACTCCTCATTGCCAGACGACCGGCAAACAGTTCTCTCGACCGTTTGCGAAAGTGTCGGGAAGTTGAAGTGCAACCTCCGTGCCAGGACTGACGTGAATTCATCCAGAGCCTCGTAAGGCAAATGAAAACAGGCAGTTTTGGAACGCCCGAGACAATCTTGCGCGTATTCCGCGCCGTGCCGAATGACAGAAGATCCGACTTACCCGTTTGGAGCACAGACCGGTCACAACATGCCGAATCGTGGCAGTCCAAGCCGGAAACTACCGCAGGCGGGTTGGCGGCGGACCCGCCGGTCCCTGTCGCGAAGTCCGACTGACCCGAACGGGTAAGAGCAACACGACCGGCGCTGACGACGCGTGCCGTCAGCTATCGTTTCGGTGGCGTTCTACCGCGGTGGCACTGGCGGTCAGCTCGAGAGACGACACGATCGTGCTTAACGTCCGGGAATGGAACTCCCGGCGGTACATAACGAGGATCACGATACTCGTCGCGACCAACATGGCGAGCGGGTTCAAAAACCACCAGAGCGCAGCCAGCGCGAAGAAGAAAGCACGCAGACCTGCGTTGTAGTGCAGCGAAGCCAGAGACAGAGCGCGAGCCGCACTTGCTGCATAGCGTTCCACCACTTCCGCCGGCGAAGGCGGAAGGGGGGCCGCGCCAACGAGAATGGAGCAGTTGACGAACAGGCGGAAAGACCACGCGAGTTTGAAGAACGCGTAGATGAAGATCGCGATCATCAGCAGGACCTTGTATTCGCACGACTGCACCGACGCAGGCGCCGCGCCAGGCAGGTGGGTCAGCACGCGGATGGCTTCGTCGCTTGCTCCGAGGCTGGCGATCAGACCACCGATCAGAAGAATCGCCGTCGAGGCGAAGAACGCGACCCCCTGAAGAATGCCACCGATGATACTGGTGTCGATGATGCGCAGATCGCGCTGCATCATCGCGATCATCCAGTGCACGCGGTATTCGCTCATGACGGCCGCGACGCTGCGGCGCTTCAGTTTCGTATGGTCGACCACCAGCGCGTAGCCCACCCAGCAGATCACGAACCAGGTGAGTGCCGCTGCATCCAGCGATGACAGGCCAGGCGGCAGGCTCAAGGGGTTGACCTCGCGGGAGGCCGCGCCAGGTAGAAACATAGCGCGCCGAGACCGGAGGTCGCGGCCAGGAGCGCGAAACCCATTTGGTAATTGCCTAACCGGTCGGCCATCAGCCCTGCAAATATCGGCCCGAACGACATGCCCAACATCACGATCAGCGACGAGAATCCCATGATCGTGCCAAACGACGATGATCCGAAGTAGTCGGCACGCAGCGCCGTCATCAGCGGACCGCGCACGCCCCACGAAAGACCGTGCAACACGATACCGCAAGACATGACCCACGCTGACGGCGCATACGCGACCAACATAAGCCCCGCGCCGTGCCCCGCAAGGCACATAGTACACATCAAGCGCTTGTTGAAACGGTCGCCGAGAAACCCGCCGACCAGCTGACCGCCGATCTGCATGCCGGTCATGAGCGCAACCATGCCGCCCGCTGCAGCCAGCGAAAAAGCGAGCGGGCCTTCGGTCAAGTGCGAAATCAAATGCACCATCAGTGATGATACGGTCAGCAAGGCGGCCGCATGGCCGCCGGAAATCAGCCAGAAAGCGCTCGTACGCATGGCTTCGCGCGCCGTCAGGTCCCGGGTGGCCGACCCACCGTCTGGAGTTTGTGCGCCGGGTTCCGGCGCGCGCCCTCCCGGGGTCGCGTGAATCCCGTCCACCACATCGCCGTAGAGTTCCGGACGATGGCGGACGAGTTGGGCGAGCGGCAGGCCGAGCGCGATCACAAGCAGGCCGGAAGCGAGCGCCGTGGTGCGCCATCCATAGCCTTCGAGCGCCAAGACGACGAGGGGTACGCAAAGCCCCCCGACCGAGAAGCCGAGCTGTGACAATGCAATGGCCTTCGCCCGGTGACGTCGGAACCAGCTGACCACGGCGACCATCAGCGTAGCGAACCCGCCGAGGCTCGAGCCCAACGCGATCAGTGCGAATGTCAGGTAGAAGCCCCAGATGGAGTTCACCTGGCTGAACAGCATGAAGCCAAACCCGAAGATCAAGGTGCCTACCTGCAGCACGATGCGTGGACCAAAACGGTCGACGAGCCACCCTTGCAGGGGCCCGAGGATGCCGCTTTCGATACGGGTCAGCGCGAACGCACCAGCGATCAGGGCCTTGCTCCAGTCGAATTCCTGCTGCAGCAGTACGACGTATGCGCCGTATGACTGCATCCAGAGCAGACTCGCGAGAAACTGGATGCCAGCACTCGCCGCGACGATCCACCAGCCGTAGAAGACTCGACCTGCGGGCCGCAGAGCGCGGTCGATGGCGTGTAACCAGGGGGACATAGCCGGCCAACATAACACCCAGGCCGAACGGGTAGCTATCTGCCTACTGTCGAGTGAGGTAGGCTTTGCAGCGCCGCAGAGGCGGAGAGGCAGACGTGCTCGCACACCCACATCGCATGGCCAGGTTCAGTCATTGGGCCAATCAACGCATGCAGCGGGCATGCGCATCGCTGTCTGCTGAGGCGCTCGCGCAGGACCGCCAAGCGTTCTTCGGCTCGATCCTCGGTACGTTAAATCACATCTTGCTGGTCGACCTCCTGTATCAGGAACGTTTACTCGGCACCTCGCCAAGCCGCTTCAACGGGCTGGACGAGATCCTCCACCCCGACCTCGATAGCCTCGCGGCAGAACAGTCGGAGATCGACGCGTTCTACATCGACTACACCGCGGACCTCGACGATGACGCGTTGGCCAAACCAGTCGGGTTCACCACGCTGCTGGCGGAAGCCGAGTACTGGGAAGTGCCGCGCTCGGTTTACTTTTCCAATTTATTTCAGCATCAGGTACACCACCGCGGACAAGCCCACGCGATGCTGTCGCAAAGCGGTCTCGAGCCGCCGCCGATCGGATTCATCGAGTTCGAGCTCGAGCGAGCCGAGCACATTCTCCGGCGCCCCGCCTGAACGCCGGAGCGCGGCCCGCACTGTGAGTTCCGTACCGACACGCGTCGATGTCGCTATCGTTGGCGCCGGACAGGCAGGACTCTCACTCGGCGCGTGCCTGAACCGCCGCGGTATCGACCACGTCGTGCTCGAAAAGGACTCGGTCGCGAACGCATGGCGATCGCAACGCTGGGACTCCTTCTGTCTGGTCACCCCGAACTGGAGTGTGCGTCTTGCACACCAGGACTACGATGGAGACGACCCGGACGGGTTCATGTCGCGCGACGCAGTCGTGCGCTACCTCGAAATGTACGCGGCGCGCGAACGCATTCATGTCTGCACTGGCCAGGAGGTGGTCGACGCACGTCACTCGCACGGGGCGTGGCGCCTTCGAACGGCCGCCGGTGCGGCAGTGGCTGCCCGGGTGCTCGTCGTCGCCACCGCCACGCACCAGCGCCCGCGTCGCCCCGCACTGGCCGAGCTTATTGGTGTGCCGCAGCTGCACACTGCCGACTATCGTAATCCGAACGACATTCCGCCCGGCACCGTGCTCGTGGTGGGTAGTGGGCAGTCGGGCGCGCAGATCGCTTGGGAGCTGCACACCGCCGGGCGCGACGTCATCCTCGCGACCAGCCGCGTCGGGCGCGTACCACGCCGCCATCTGGGCAAGGACGTGATCGCCTGGCAACGCGACCTCGGTTTCCTGGACAGGCACATTAGCGAACTCGCCGACCCGGCCCTGCGGTTCAAGCCCGACCCTTTGTTGAGTGGCCAATACGGCGGCCAGGACATCAACCTGCACGATTTCGCCGACGCTGGTGTCCAACTCGCCGGCCGGTTGAAAGCCGTGAGCAACGGCTTCGCCGAGTTCGACGACAGCCTGAGCGCCCATCTGGCCCATGCCGACGCCGCCGCCGACGACTTCTATGCCCAGGTCGCCAGGCACCTGGGCCAGACACCGCCAAGCCGCACACCCGCCCGTCCACCCCCCAAAGGCATCGACCGAGCGCCCCTCGGCAGCGCCGGCATCAACAGCGTGCTATGGGCCACCGGCTACGACCGGGACTTCGGCTGGCTGTCTTCTTCTTCTGAGCGGGACACACACATTCACGGCACTTGTGCACCGTTCGCGTCTTCTTCCTCTGAAACGGACACACACCTTCCTTTTCGTCAGGCCGATTTTCTGGGGCCCGTGGCGGGACTGCATTTTCTTGGCTTCAACTATGTCGACCATCGGCGCTCCGGTATCCTCTACGGAGCGGGCGTGGAAGCCACGAGGTTGGCTGATCGCATTGTCCAGGCGCTCGACAAGAACTCCAGAAAGCCGCAATCAACGACTCAACGGCCAGCATAGACGGGCTCCCTCCAGGGCCGTTCGCCACACTGAGGACAGCGCATATGGATAGCGAAATTCCGCTGGTAGATGTTAGCCAGCTCGACTCCACCCAGGGAATCGAGCGTGTCGCAGCCGAGCTCCGACATGCATTTGCGCGCACCGGCTTCCTCGTCGTAGTTGGTCATGCCGTCGAACCGGACCTGATCGCGAGTGTTTTCGAACTCGCGCGGGTCTTTCACGCCCAACCAATGGAGCGAAAGCTCGCGTTGCGGATGAATGAGCACAATAACGGCTACATGGCGATGGAGCGCTATTCTGTCCGTACGTCGCGAGTCAGCGAAGACGCGCTACCGGACATGAACGAAGCGTTTTTTCTCAAACGCGAACGTGCCGCGGACGATCCACTCGTGCTGTCGGGGCGCCGTTTTGCGGGCCCGAATCAATGGCCGGCGAATTGGCCGCAGTTCAAAACGACCGTGCTCGACTACACCGGCGCCGTGAATGAACTGGCTCGCAAGCTCCTTGCACCTCTTGCAGTATCGCTGAAACTTCCCGCCGACTACTTTGCAAACGCCTTTGAAGAAAGCCAGTTCTCGTTTCGCATGTCGCACTACCCGGCTGCTCAGGCGCAGCGGAGCCGTTATGGAATCGCGCCGCATACCGACGTGAATTTCCTGACACTGCTGGCCCAATCCGAGAACCCTGGCTTACAGATCCAGCTCGACTCTGGAGTCTGGACGGACGTTCCGTATATACCCGATTCCTTCATCGTAAACGCAGGCGATACGTTGCACCGATGGACAAACGGGCGCATCAGTTCAACGGCCCATAGGGCGCTCTCGCCAGCCCACCAATCACGTTACGCTATACCATTCTTCTTTGGCCCGCATTTGGACACACAGATCGAACCTATTGCGACATGCGTTACTCCGGACGTGCCACCTGAGTTTGCGCCGATTCGCTACGGGGATTTCCTTGATTGGTGGTATGACGCTAACTACAACGCTGATGACCAGGCAGATCTGAAAGCCAGAGAAACCGAACACCAACTCAGGGCTAACTAAGAAAATCGAAGGTGGAGATTTACAGAATGACCGTATATGAGTTGCGTACGTACGACCTACAGGTGGGTACCCTCGGTCAGGTCCTGCAGCTGTATAAAGACCTCGGTTGGCCGGCCTTGGAGAGTGGCGGCTTCGACGACAACCTGGTGGGCTATTTCACTTCCGATGTTGGCGAGCTGAATCAACTGGTGCATCTATGGAAATTCGACGACGATGAAACCCGGCGGGCATTTTGGAAGCGTCTGTTCAGGGACGAAGCATTCATGACCTTTGCTCACAAGCTTCGCCCATTCATTCACAGACAGCGCAATCAGCTGCTACTCAACGCACCTTGGGGTCCCTGTCCATAGGCCGCGGGCTCCGCATTCTGGGCGCTTCGCTGCGGAGCTCCAGTTTAGCTATTCGACCATCCGTTGGGCGCCACGGCACTGCTTGAGGATTCGGACACACACTTTCGAATTCAAGCGCACGCGCGCGGAAATTTATGGCAACCACGCGCATGGAATGCAAGCAACCCAAATTCGGGCACCGAGCTGTTCCACACGGGCCTTCGCGCCACAATGTTGGACCTCTGCCGCAGCCACAGACATTTGTGACTTGGTATTGGCGGACCGTGCAAGGCTAAGCGGCCCCGGTTACCACGGTGCACGAATGCCTTGGTGTAGAGTTCCATATTCGCCAGCTGAGCAGACTCTTGTGATTACGCCTCAGCGCGCAACAGCCATGGCTTTCTCCAGGAAGCGAAACCGCCTGGCCTGCAACCAGATCCGCAATGCGTTTGGACTGCCATAGGCACGCTGACGAACGCGGAATAGCTCTGCCGCATGAGTGTATCGCTCAAATTCAAGGGTTCGTTCGTCTGCACCAGCCACTTTCTCCGATTGGTGGGTCATCGTCCATTCGAGCATCTGCACGTATTCATTCAGCGTAATTCGTGGAATCGGTTGACTAGAAACGACAAACGACTCAGACGCAATCCACGGCACGGTTCCGCTAACTACTGGCTTGATTTCGTCATGCAATTTTCCCGCACCATTATCGAGTGATCGGAGTCTCCATCGTATCGACGTGTGTCTGGCTTCTTCCAGTGAATCAGCTATGCGCGCTCGAAACGGATTCAGATCTACATAACGCATGGCAGCGAGAACCGCAGCTTCATCCAACAAAGCACCAGAGTAGAAGCGCTGCTCGAACAAGTGACCTTTGACATTGTCCTCACGATTGACCTCGACAGCAATTGGTTGCTTTAGGTGCTGCATGAATGCGGAAAGAGAGCCAAGTCTACTCCGGCAACGCGATAACCGGTCTCTATCATTCAGTAGTGCGCTTCGCGCAACCTCACCAGCCACCTTCGGATTCGGGAACGCATGAACCCAGCGGCGAGCCACTTCTTCGTCTGACCAGGCTTCATAAGCCACAGGGTCGAAGTAGACGACGAGATGAAAGTGGTTGCTCATCACAGCGTACGCGAGTACGTCGACCGCAAACGACTTCGCAAGATGCAAAATGCGCGCCTCTATCCAGGCTTTCCTATGTTCATAGCAACGCCCGCCATGCTCACCACAAAGCCAGGCCTGCCGCACGCACCGCGATACCAGGTGGTAGCAGAGGGATTGCTGTGAATCGACGAGTTGTGATCGTGGCGTCGCCATAACTCGATGTTCCAATGCATTACCTCGTGATTCTGCAGGACCAGAGAGCAACGGATGTAGGATGGTGGCGCACTCGAATGACCCCTAGCGAATTAGGAAGCAGGCAATAAGCGCGGGAGACATTTACACGTCATAGTTGACTGATCGCCTGGGGCAGTGGAAAGCCCTCCACCTCGCGTAGGTCACCGCGGCCAGTCATCGGCAGCGCAGAATCTTTGGCGACTAGTACGTGGAACTCTTGGTCCGCGAAAAGAAACGGGCCGCTAACAGGGTCCGGTATACGGCGGAGGCAGTGGTAGGGTTATCGTGCCATTGGCGCATCGCCGCGACCGGCACTACGTGTTGTTCACGTGTGGAGGCACTCGAGGCTAAGAGGGCAAGCATTTTGTTCCCGTTCCGCAGCCAGAGTCGCACCTTGTGTCTTGATAAGATGCCCAACGTCCAGGTTTTGGTGATGACATCTCATCACGTTGTGGACCATAGCCGCCCGTCGCGAAACTGTGTGTCCGTTCGGGTCCGTCGCGAAACTGTGTGTCCGTTCGGATCAGCCGCGGCGGCGTGGCTACACGATTTTAGAAAACGGCGCGTTGGCGTAATGAAGCTCTGGACGGGGTGAACGGCCTCAAATCAACCGTAGAGGCTTCGCCTTCGACGATTAGTTCTGCCATCGCGAGACCTGATCCTGGCGCGTTAAGAATGCCCCAGCAATTGTGTGCAGTCGCAACGTACGCTCCCGCGTACCCCTCGATTGCTCCCAGCAGCGGGAGCCCGTCCGCCACTATCGGACGGTAACATGCTTGTTGACGCACAATCTCTGCGGTTGCCAGATGACTGGATAGTCGGGCTGCGACTCCGGCCAGAATGCCGCAAGCTTGTTCGTTGGGTTGAATCGACAGCGGATCTTCGGGTACGGGTATGTCATCCGCCATACCGCATACATACACCTCGCCGTCGGGGCGCGGGTAGATCTCAGGCGAAATATTTCCGGCTGCCGGATCGTCGGTTTCCACAAAAAGGCAATGCGCTGGAATCTCCTGCGTTGGTCGCAGATGTATGCTGTTGCCGCGCAAGCCGGCGACCGGCGGAAGCCCGAGCGCCTGGGCGAAACCGGCAGTCCAAGGACCCATGGCCAATACGACAGCGTCGGCGTCAAGAACAGCGCCCCCTAGATGCACCCCGACAACTCGTTCGCCGCTTTCCGTAACCCTCGTGGCAAGCCTGTCTGCAGTAGCTGTTACGAGTCGGGCACCTCGTGATACCGCCGCATCCACCAGCGCTTCGGTCAACAGACGCGGCTGAACCTGAGCGGTTGACTCCCGGTTTCCAAGCTGGCCGCGCAGGTGCGCACTCCGATCCAGCCAAAAGCCGTCGGGCGTATTCCTCTCGGGTTCTTCCTGCACGAGCAATGTATCGACACGACGATAACCAACATCGCCAAACTGCCTGCTGAGCTGAGTAGCCAGGCGCTCGTGCAATGCAAAACTGACGCGAGCAAGAGGCCCGAGAGCAGAGCCGTCACACCAATCGAGGGCAAGGAATCCGCCGGATTTGCCAGAGGCAGCGCACGCCACGTGACCGCGTTCGACCAGTGTGACCTCAGCGCCGCGCTCGGCCAGAAAAAATGCGGTCGCAGCGCCGATCACCCCGGCGCCACATACGGCCACGTGTAGCGTCATTCGGTGTCACTCCTTAACTCGAAGCACCAAGGCCTACATCGCAATTCTACGATGTCCTGGCGAGGAACACAGTGCTCCACGCGTGCACTCGGTTCTATCCGGGAAGTCGGGCTTTCAGGTTCTTCTGGATCGGCGTAGATATTGTGGCAGCGACACCGTCCGCCCACATTCCAGCATGACAGATCAGGGAAAACTCATGTAGCGAAGCTCCGTCAATCTTGAAGTCTGACCGGCTTTGTCGTGCGGTTGCACGACGCGCCTGCCGTCCCCTGTCGAGCCCTCGCGGGGGTCTCGAGGGATCGTGAAAGTGTCGATCGAAAGCAAGCTCGGGCTTAGCACCAACCGCTCAGTGAGTGAGCGACTGGCAATTGACCATCGCACCTACCGCTGCGTAGTCGGCTGCCGACAAATCGCAGGGACATTGTGCTCGCACATTCGAACTGCGAAAAAGCGAAATTGACAAAGAACTCGAACCATGTTCGGAAGCACAACTGTTTCACATTCGTGCAGTTGGCGTCAGTTACAGGCAGGCCAGAACAACTAGATAGCACGCGAAAGTGGCGGTCCAATTTGGAGCGAGCGAAAGTCTGCAAAGCACCCGGATGTCTGTGTCCATTCCAGCATCAAATCCAGGCGCGATGGGCCGACGGTACCGCACTCACGCCCGACCGATGTGTGTGTCCGTTTCAGAAGAAGAGGGAAGGCGACCAAAGTGTGTGTCCGTTTCAGAGAGAGAGAATAAAAACACCTACCGCGGGACCTTCAGCTTCGCCGTGGCGCCGAGCGCCAGTACGGACGTGACCAGAGCGATAGCGAATGCGGCGGAGTAGCTCTGCGTGCGGTCGTAGATGGCCGCGCCAACGACGGCAGCCAGGCCGCCTGCCGTGTGATGGACCATCGTGATGGTGCCTGCCACCGTTCCGAGTTGCGCGAGCCCAAAATGCTCGCGCGCGAAGACGACCGTGAGTGGCGCAGTCACCCAGAAAGTTGCCCCGAAGATCAGGCCGGCCGCGGCGATAACCCACTTTTCCGCACTCAACAGCAACGCAGCAAACAACAGGATCCGCAGCACAAAACAAGCGTAAGTTGGCACCGTTGGACCCCACCGGTCGGAGGCCACGCCACCGAGCAGAACACCGCCCAATCCGGCCAGTCCCATGAAGGCAAACAAACTGCCCGCAACCCCGTCAGCCAGCCCCTGGTCGAGAGCGAAAGCAACAAAATGTGTGGCGATCAAAAAGTCGTGAAACCCGCAAAGCGCGTACATCAGCGCAAGCCACCAGAACGCGCGTGTGCGCAGCACGTCCCGGAAGCTGAGTGTCACCGCAGCCGTTGCTGGCGCCCCGGCGGGTCCTGAAGCAGCCGTTCCATTCCCGTCGGCCGGCGTAACCGATCCAACGTCCGGAGCCCGCGCCGCTGTAAACAGCAGCAACGGTAGGACACAAGCGACGTTGATAGCGCCCAGGGCCAGAAACGCGCTACGCCAGTCAAAAGCGGTCAGGTAAGCCGACAAGGCCAGAATAATGACCAGTTGCCCAACACCCATGCCCGAGATCGCGATGCTGTTCGCCATGCCAATGCGTTCCGGGAACCACCGGCTCACCAGCACGCCCACCGGCGCTATAGACGTGCCGGCATTGCCGATCGCGACCACCACGCCGTAGATGAGCAACGCTTCCCAGGGCTGTTGCACCGCGCCCATCGCAGCCGTGCCGACGCTCATGACGACAACCGAGACGCCGAGCAGACGCCCGGCACCAAAGCGATCTACCAGCCGCCCCATAAATGGCAGTGCCAATGCCGACAACACCATGAACAGCGTGACAGCGATGGAGATATCGCTGCGCGTCCAGGCGAGGTCATCGGCCATCGGCTTGAGCATCAGGCCGATCGAAAAACGCACGCCAGCGTTGAACAACAACACCACGAAAGCCGTGGCGAGGACCAGGCGTGCAGCAGACATCATGTCCGCAAAGTAGCATGCGGTCCGCACGACAGGTACTGTCGATGCACGCTGCTATTGTTGCCCACCCGGACAACCTCAGGACCACGGAGACCAAACGATGCTGCCACTAGCCGCTTATGCCGACCGCCTGTCCGTCAGACCCGGAGAGACAATCCGCTTCCATGCGGCAAATGCCACGGGGCAACCCGTACGGGCACGATTCGTGCGGGTTATTTGCGCGGATGCCAATCCGGCCGGCCCAGGTGTTTCGCTTCGCACTCTCGGTAGCCAACCGCACTGTGTCAGTGAGCCTGTTTCGCAGCACGTCCCACGCGGCTCCTACGGCGTGGTGCCGGAAGTCGGCCATTACATCGCGGATGGAAGCTTCAGCGTGTCGGTCCGCGTATTCCCGACTTTGCGCTCCGAACGTGCCCAGACGCTGCTATCCGTGGGCGGCGAAGCTGGCGCACCGGGATGGTGTCTTCGACTCACACCGAATGGTGCCCTGCAGCTGGCAGGCACTGACTTTGAGCTGCCCGGTACCCGGGCCCTGCCCTTACGGGCCTGGAGTGTCGTGTGGTTCTCCTACGATGCTGACGGCCAGACCCTCACACTCGGCAACCGTGCGCTACCCAATACGTTGGCGGGCGCCAAGCCCGCAGACGTCGCCACTTGCGCTGCGCCGTTGCCAAAGTGCCTGTCCAACCCGCGGGCACCCCTGATGCTGGCCGCCTGCGACGCGGCGACGCCCGGTGAACACTTCAACGGCAAGCTTGAGTTGCCCGCCCTCTGGCGTCGCACCCTGTCCGACGAAGACATCGCGGCCTTGCTGAGTGAAGATCGCGACAAAGCATTCCATGACGTCTTCGCGTGTTGGAACCTCGGCATCAGGGTCTACTCGAACGATTTGTTCGATGTAGGCAGCCAGGGTCTGAACGGCTTTCTGGTCAACTCTCCGGCACGCGCGATGACGGGCTCGGTCTGGCGCGGCCAGGAGATGAACTTCGTCAACGCGCGCCAGGAATACGGCGCCATCCATTTTCACGAAGACGACATCGATGACTGCTGTTGGCCCGTGGCTTACGAATGGCAAGTGCCTGACGACACCCGGTCTGGCGTTTACGCGCTCATGCTCGAAGCCGGTGACGCGCAAGAGAACGTTCCGTTTCATATCGTTCCGCCGCAGGGCGAAAGCCACGCCAGACTGGCGGTGTTGGCATCCACCTTCACGTACACGATCTACGGCAACCACGCGCGTCCGGAATACGATACCGACACCGGGTGGAAAGCCGACTGGCACGCACAAACCAAAGCCTGGGGTTGCTACCCGCACAATCCCGGAGACCACAAGGAGTATGGGCTTTCGACTTACAACCACCACCCCGACGGTAGCGGTATTTCGATAGCATCGTGGCACCGGCCGATGCTGAACGTCAGGGTCGGCTACCTGACGTATTGCCGCGAGGCGATTCGCGGCTCCGGTTTGCGCCACTTCCCGGCTGACTCACATCTCCTTGCGTGGCTCGAAGACCGCGGCATCGACTACGACGTCATCACGGATTGGGAACTACACCATGAAGGCGCCTCTTTGCTGAGACGTTATCAAGCCGTGTTGACGGGGTCGCATCCGGAATACCACACGCGCCCGATGCTCGACGCACTCCAGACCTACCGGGACAGCGGTGGCCGGCTCGCCTACCTTGGCGGCAACGGTTTCTATTGGAAAATCGCCACTTCCCCGAACAAAGACGGCGTCATCGAAATTCGTCGGGGCGAAGGTGGTATCCGCGCCTGGGCCGCGGAACCCGGCGAATACTACAACCAGTTCGATGGCGAGTATGGCGGGCTATGGCGCCGCAACGGCCGGCCACCCCAGCATCTGGTCGGTGTTGGATTCACCGCGCAGGGCAACTTCCAGGGCTCGTATTACCGGCGCTGCGCGGCAGCGGCCAATCCTCGCGTCAGCTGGATATTCGAAGGTATCGACGCGGACATTCTGGGCGACCACGGGCTCTCGGCGCACGGCGCTGCCGGATTCGAACTTGACCGTACCGATAAACGTCTGGGCACGCCTGAGCACGCCCTCGTCGTGGCGAGTTCGGAAAATCACCCGCCCGACGCGCCGTGGGTACTCGTGCCGGAGGAAATGCTGACGCACATCACCACGTGGCCCGGGGAAAAGCCGGAGCAGCTTATCCGGGCCGACATGACGTTCTTCGAAACACCCGCCGGCGGAGCCATGTTCTCGACCGGCTCGATCACCTTCTGCGGCAGTCTGTTGACCAACGGCTGCGAGAATGACATCTCGGTGCTGGTCGGCAATGTGGTGAAGCGCTTCCTGGACCCGGAGCCGTTCCAAATGCCAGTCGATTAGCGCCCCGCGTCCCAGGGGCGCGCCACTGCCTTGCTCAGACGCGCGCGCCGCGCAGTTTGCCTCGCGCGAGTGCAGCCAGCAGTCGTCGGGCGGCACGCAAACTCATGCCGATGTCGCGTTGGATCAGTACCAGTGACGGCGTGATCACCAGCACGAGGAACATGCCAAAGCCAAGGCCGTACACCAGTGTGATTACCGTCGGGAGCAGGAACTGTGCTTGACGACTCTGCTCGAACAGAAGCGGCGTCAGACCGAGCACCGTGGTCGCGGTCGTCAGGAACACCGGCCGCAGCCGCTCCGACACGGCTTGCAGCACCGCCTCGCGAAGCGGTCGGCGCCTGGCGTGTTGGTCGATCGTAGTCACCAGCACGATCGAGTCATTGATGATGATGCCAGCCATGCCGATGAAGCCGACCACCGTGAACATGCTGAGCGGAATTCCGTGCCAGTAGTGCCCCCAGACCGTGCCGATGAGACCGAGCGGAATCACCACCATGACGACCAGTGGCCGCGTCCACGAAGCGAATATCCATGCCAACACGAGAAATATGCCGAGCAGTCCCACGGCAAGACCAGTCAGCGCCCCGTCAAGGAAGCGCCGGCTCTGCTCGTGCAAGCCGCGAAGCTGCCAGTCGAATCCATAGCGGGCAGCAAGCTCGGGCAACAGCTGCCCGGTCAACGCGCTGGTTACCGCCTCGGCCGCGGCGGGATCGTCTTCTGATACGTCGCCGGTCACGCGCAACGTGCGCAACCCGTTCTCGCGAAGCACCGAAGAAAACCCGACCCGAGGTGTGATCTCCACAACCTCTTCGAGTGCCAGATACCCGCCTTCGGGCGCCCGCACCTGCGTCCGATAAAGAAAATCGGCGCCCAGCTCGTCACGTGGCAGACTGACCGTTATCGTCGCGGTGCGCTGGCCTTGTGGAAACTCGGCGGCGTCGATGCCTTCGAGACGACGATGTAGTTCCCTACCGAGTGCGGCGGTCGTGAATCCGAGGGCTTCGCCACGCGGCGTCAGAGTCAGCGTCAGTTCAGTCTTATCGTAGGCGAGCGTATCTTCCAGCGCGCTCACCGCCGGCATCCCGTCGAGTGCCGCTTTCAGTTCCTCCGCCGCGCGCTTCAGACGCTCGGCGTCGGTGCCGAGCAGCT
This sequence comes from Pseudomonadota bacterium, assembly GCA_039030335.1. Lineage (GTDB taxonomy): Bacteria > Pseudomonadota > Gammaproteobacteria > HK1 > HK1 > JBCCEJ01. The sequence goes on from JBCCEJ010000014.1 coordinate 66,688, forward strand.
GCACGTCGATCGCATCCCCGCCGGGGCCCGAGCGCCCGCCACGCAAAGCCAACAGTTCGAGGCGCGAACTCTTGCGAATTTCCCGTTGCCAGTCGGCGATGAACGCGAAAGCCGAGTACGGCCGCAGATCGGGATCCAACAACTCGATGGAGAATCCGCCCAGCAGTTCGACGTCCTTGCCGTGCACGCCGCGCAAACCGCGGCCCACGCCGCCACCAACCGTCGCCATCGAGAACTCCACAGGCGAGCGGCCGTGCTGCTGTTCGTAGCGCGTTGCCACGACATCGAGGGCGCGGCGCATCTCGTCCAACATCGCCACGGTGTCGGCGCGTTCGGAACCGGGCAGCATCGCGATATTGGCGCTGATAGTGCCGCGTTCGGGCGCGTTGAAGAAACGCCACCGCACCGACCCGTCGAAGAACAGCGCCAGGGAAAGCATCAACAACATCAGGGCGGCAGCGATGTTCGGATAGCGCGTGCGCAACAGACGCTCCATCGCCGGCACGAAGGCGCGGTGGCGAAACCACTGAAAGCCGCGGTCCATCGTACGGCTCGGCCATTCGTACCATGCCTCGGGCCGGCGTGCCTGCAAGGCGTGACGCATATGTGCCGGCAACACCAGGAAACACTCGGCGAGACTCGCCAGCAGCACCACGCACACGGTAAACGGCACATCGGCGATCAGATCCCCGAACCTTCCGCCGATCGCGGTGAGTGATGCAAACGCGATAATCGTCGTCAGCGCGGCGCTACAAACAGGCGGTCCCATGCGCCGCGCCGCGGCGGCCGCGGCATCCGCCGGCGGCAACCCGCTACGGTGCAGAAAATCGGCGTGTTCGCCTACGACGATCGCGTCATCAACGACGATACCGAGGCAGATGATCAGGGCGAACATGGAAACCATGTTGAGAGTGATGCCGAAGGCGAACATCAGCCCCACCGTCGCCGCGAGTGCCACGGGAATCCCGGCCGCAACCCAGAACGCGGTGCGCGCTGACAAGAACAGAAAGAGCACCAGGAGCACGAGACCGAGCCCCCATGCGGCGTTGTCCTGCAAAATGTCCAGCCGCGCGCTGATCGCCTCAGCTCGCGTGCGCGTGAGGCGCATGGAAACCGCCACGGGGAGTTCAGCATTCATCTCTTCGACGACGCGTTGAACGGTGGACTGCAACACGATCGCGTCGCCGCCGGCGTTGCGTTGAACCTGTAGCACCACAGCCGGCGCGTCGCCGTGAAAATAGGCCCGGCCGCGTTCGATCCCCTCTACCTCGACGGTCGCGACGTCTCGCACATGCAGTTTCGAGCCATCGGTGCGCGAGCGCACGGCGATGTCACCGATCGCCTGCACGCTCCGGCGATCGTTACCGGCGCGTACCCGGGATGCGCCCGAGGCAACCTGCCCGGCCGGGTCGGAGCTCGTTTCCGCGGCGATGGCATCGGCAATTTGCTGCAGCGTCAGGTCGTGCCGGATGAGCGCCTGCTCTGGCGCCGCGACGCGCAGCACGGGCTCGGGTACGCCGAGCACCGTGGTACGCGTGACGCCTTCGCGAAACAAACGCACCTGCAATTCGTCGCCGAAGCGGGCCAGCAGATCGATACCGACCGGTCCGAAGATAACAACATCGGTCACGCGGTCTCGAAACGCCGTCTTGTAGATGGTCGGGTCTTCCGCGTTCTCGGGAAGGTTGTCGATGCGGTCTACCGCTGCCTTGACGTCGTCGAGTGCCTGAGCCATGTCCCAGCCCGGCTCGAATTCGAGCGAGACATGCGCATTGCCTTCACGAGCGGCAGAACTCGACGACTCGACGCCGTCCACCGACAACAGTACCGGCGCCAGGATCGAGATGATCCCGTCGTCTACATCTTCGGCGCCCGCGCCCGGCCAGGCGATATTGACATTCACCCCTTCGAGGACGACGTCGGGAAAGAACTGGGCACGAATCTTGGTCGCGGCGATGGCCCCGCCGGCCACCATCAAGACCAGCAGCAAATTGGCGGCGGTTCGATGCGCTACAAAATAGGCCAGCCAACCGCGCGGCGTGCGGTCATTCGGTTCGGTCACCCCGCGCGCCGCGCCGCCAGGCGCGCCTCGATGCGCTCAACCAGTCGCCGGGGCACCCGCTCCGCTGTCAGCTGGTCCAACAGCCATGCCCGGCGTTCTTCCGGCAACCTCTTGGCATTGGAGACGGCCTTTACGAGCACGTCACGCCGCGCGTCGTCGAGCTCGATCGTGTCGTCTTCAGGTTGCCGCGCCGCGCTCGCGGACGCGTTGGCCGAAGGGCGCACACGTACCCCTGGCCCGAGTTGCGGCAGACGCTCGGTGACGTACCGAGCGCCCTCGGGTGCATTCGCGAGCAGCACCCGCGTTCCCTGCCGGCGTGCGATCTCAGTCTGCACTTCGGTCAGTCGGTTGTCCGGACCCACCAGCAGCACGCGCCCGTCTTCGCTGACGGCCGTCGACGGCACCTCCGCAACGCGCTCGAGCGGGGCTTCGTCGATCACGATCGTGACGAAGTCGCCCGGCCGCAATACCGTGACATCAGACGCATCGAGGCGCGCGAACATCAAGCGACCGGATTGCCCGGCGCCAACTACCGCGTCCGCCCGATCGAGACGGCCCGCAACCGTGACAAGGCGCGAACCCAGCGTCAGTTCGACGCTCAGGGAAAGTGCCGCTACCTGGCCTTCGGCGTTCAACAACCGGGCAAACTGCCGGTTGGATACGCGGAAGACCACCTCCAGCGCTCCCGGGTCGATCAACTCGGCGAGCTTCTCATTCACACCAACCAGCCGGCCGAGCGTGCCATCCACGCCGGTCAACAAGCCGGCATAGGGGGCGCTAACCCGCGTCTCACCCACCTGTCGCTCCGCGTCGGTCAGCGTGATGCGCGCGCGGTCCAGCTTGAAATCTGAGCGCTCGACGCGCTTACGCGCGGTTATGACCATCTGCGCACGATTCAGCACCGTCTGATCAGCGCTCGCCAGCGCCAGCTCCGCTGACTCGATATCAGCCCGCGTCGCGTAACCCTTCGACAGTAACGAGCGCTGGCGGCTAAGTGACTTCCGGCGCAGTTCGAGCTGACGCCGCGCTGCATCCAGTTCCTGCTCGGCGGCTTGCACGGCCTCGCGCGATTCGTCTCCCTCGGCCTCCGCCTCCGCGAGGGCCGCGACGGCGTCGTTCTGGCGTGCTTCGGAGTCGGCCGGGTCGATCACGAAGAGCAGTTGCTCAGCCGAGACTGCCTTGCCGTCTCTGGCGCCGGGGTCGACCACCACGAGCCGGCCCGCTGCGGGAGCGCGTAATTCCAGCGTCCGCCAACTTCGGATCTCGCCGTAGGCAGTCAGCCTTGGACGGGCGGTGGTGGGATCGAGCGTGGCCACATTGACGATGTGCACACGCTCAGCACTGGCACGGCGCTTCCTCGGATCGGCGTCCTGCCGCGCATCGATGACGCGCCACAAACCGACGCCGAGCAGCCCCAGCGTTACTCCGGCGAGCACCAGCCCCGTCAGCGCCCTGGTCAAGAACTTCACCTACAGCCACCCCAAAGCCGGCCCTGAGCAACTTGTGCGGCCGACCGCAAAACGCCGTCTACCGGCGCAAACTCCTACGTTCGGGCGCTGTGGCCGGGGCCTGCACACGCTATTAGCCACGGCAACCCATCTCTCAGCCTACGCCCCGACCGGAATTCAATCTGAACCGCCACACGATCATTGTAGACTCCTGATCGCTCAGCAGATTCCACCTGGCCCGTCATTGGCCGCACCCAACACGCGGAGGATCGCCTGCATGAAGCTCGCCACCTGGAACGTCAACGGACTCCGGGCACGTCTCGACTATGTGCTGCTCTGGCTGCGTGAACGGCAGCCAGACGTCGTCGGACTGCAAGAGCTCAAGATGACAGACGATCTGTTCCCCCACGACCTGTTCGAAGCCGAGGGTTACCGCGCCGAAGTCTACGGACAGAAAGCGTGGAACGGTGTCGCCGTGCTGAGCCGGCACGACATCAACACCTCGCAACGCGGCTTGCCCGGCCAGGATGAGTTTGGCTCCCGGCTCATCACCACTGAGGTGGAAGGCATCAGCTTCACTACCGTTTACTGCCCGAACGGCAAGTCGGTCGAGCACGACGACTATCCCCGGAAACTCGACTGGTTCGATGCGTTGGCGAGCTACATGGGGGGCCTGCGGAACGCCGAGCAGCCAACCGTCATCTGCGGAGATTTCAACATTTGTCCGTCGTCGCTAGACACTTGGGACGAGGCCGGACACGCCGACCGGATTTTCCACACGTCGGCCGAGCGCAGCCGTATGCAGGCGCTGTACGACCTCGAGCTCACCGATACGTTCAGGACGCTGCATCCCGATAGCACGGCGTTCTCGTGGTGGGACTACCGGGCCGGTAGTTTTCAGCGTAACCACGGCCTGAGAATCGACTTCATCCTCGCCAATCCGCCTGCAGCAGCCCGGGTCGAGAGCGTTGAGATCGACCGCGACTTCCGGAAAAAGAAAGAAGGCCTGACGGCGTCGGACCACGCTCCGGTGATAGCTACACTCGCCTGAAATTGCCTCGCCGACTCACCCGCCCGCGTCGCTCGCCTGTACGTCGGCCGGTGCGCGCCGTAGCATGAAAAGAAGACCTCAACGCCTGGAAATCCCGTCATGTCCGAAGACGCCTGCATCAAGACATCCGTCGCCGACCACGTCGCGACGGTTACGCTCCATCAACCTGCCAGACGCAACGCCATGCGCCTCACGATGTGGCAGGAACTCGGCGACACGATGGCCCGGCTCGCGGCGGACCACGATGTGCGCGTCGTCGTCGTCACCGGTGCTGGTGAACACGCATTTTGCGCCGGCGCCGATATCTCCGAATTCGCAGAGTTACGCACGGCGCCCGAGAAGGCCGAAGAGTACGACGCGATCACGCATGTCACCTGCACCGCGCTCAGAGACTTTCCCAAGCCAACGATCGGCCGTATTCGGGGTTCTTGCATTGGCGGCGGCATGGAACTCGCGCTGCTCTGCGACATCAGGCTGGCCGCCGACGACGCCAAGTTTGGCGTCACGCCGGCCAAACTCGGTCTCGGCTACAACCTCGACGACACGGTCCTGCTCGTCGAACGCCTGGGCGCACCCGCCGCGCGGGAGATTCTGTTCACCGGGCGCATCTTCGCTCCGGAGGAGGCACTTCGGCTCGGCATCGTCAACCGCGTAGTGGCAGTCGATGAACTGGACGCACTCGTGGCGCAGTACGCGACCGACATCGCGCACAATGCCCCGCTGACGTTGAAGGCGTCCAAAGCCATCATCGCCGAGGCCAACAAGATCCCACCGGCCCGCGATGAGGCGCTTTGTGCCGAACTGGTAGCCGCATGTTATGCGTCAGACGATTTCGTGGAGGGCCAGACGGCGTTCAGCGAAAAACGCAAGCCGGCGTTCACCGGTCGGTAGGCAACTACTTCAGCTCCACCTCGATGAAGATGAACTCGTAGTCGTTGGCGTTGATGACGTTGTGCTCGACGCCGGCTTCGCGCGCGTACGACACTCCGGCGGTCAGTTCCGCGTGCGTTTCGCCGTCAGGTAGTTCGATACGCAACGTGCCCGTGGTGATCGGTACCACGGCGTAGTCGTACCCGTGCACGTGCCAGCCGGTTTCCGCGCCGGGGGCAAAGCGCCATTCGGTGACCATCATGCGGTCTGTTTCCAGTTGGCGGGTCGGTACGGCTTGAGGTCGGGCGGCGGCCATGAGTTCTCCAGTTCGAACGAACGCCAGGTGCCCGTTCTGACCGCCGGGCACCTGGCGCTTTGACACTGACGTCTAAGCGGCGCTACGCACCGCGTCTTCGGCCATGATCGAGACGAGATGCGCACGATAGCTGGCGCTACCGTGCATATCATCGTTCAGGCCGTCAGCCGGCACGGCGATGCCGGCCAACGCATCGGCTGACCAGTTGCCGGCGAGTGCCGCCTCCATCTCCGGAACTCTGAACACCCCCGGACCCGCGCCGGTAACGGCAACCCGTACACCCCCGGCCGTTTGTGCAACCATCACGGCGACCATGGCGTAGCGCGAGGCCGGATGCGAGAACCGGCCGTAGCCGGCCGCGCTCGGACGCGGGAACGATACGGATGTGATGATCTCGCCTTCGTTCAGAGCCGTCTCGAACATACCCTGAAAGAAGTCGTCAGCGGCGATCGCCCGGGTCGTCGTGTGGATCGTTGCGCCGAGTCCCAGACAGGCGGCCGGATAGTCTGCCGCCGGATCGTTGTTGGCGACCGAGCCGCCGATGGTCCCGCGGTTGCGCACGGCCGGGTCGCCAATGCAGCCAGCGAGATAGGCAAGCGCGGGGATCGCGGCTGCCACTTCAGCGCTGGCGGCCACTTCCGAGTGCCGGGTCATCGCCCCGATCGTTACCGCGTCAGCCGTGACCGTAATGCCCCTCAGCTCAGCAATTCCGCCGAGGTCGACCAGACCGTCCGGGTTAGCGAGCCGGAACTTGAGCGTCGGAATCAGCGTCTGGCCACCGGCCAATGCACTGACATCGCCACCCGCGCCGAGCGCACTTTGAGCTTCGGCCAAAGAAGAAGGCCGTGCAATCGAAAACGTATACATTATTCCAAGCCCTCCTTATTCGGCCGCTTCAGCCTGGCCAGACTGCATCGCAGACCACACGCGTTCAGGTGTTGCCGGCATTTCGATATCGGTAACACCAAACGGACTCAACGCGTTGATGACTGCGTTGATGACTGCCGGTGGCGAACCGATAGCACCAATTTCTCCGCAGCCTTTCACACCCAACGGATTGAACGGACACGGTGTTTCGGTCACGTCGGTGAGGAAGCTCGGGACATTGTCAGCACGCGGCATCGTGTAGTCCATGAACGAGCCGCTCAGCAGCTGACCTTCATTGTCGTAGACACCATTTTCAAGCAATGCCTGACCGATCCCCTGCACGACACCCCCGTGCACCTGACCATCGACGATCAGCGGGTTGATGATGTTGCCGACGTCGTCGACGCACGTGAACTTCACAACGTCGGTGATGCCCGTGCGTGGATCGACTTCGACCTCACAGACGTAAGCGGCATACGGGAAGTTGAAGTTCATCGGATCGAAGAACGCCTGCTCGCTCAAGCCCGGTTCCAGTTCTTCCAAGGGGTAGTTGTGCGGGACATAAGCGGCAAAAGCGACTTCGGCGATGTTCACGGCTTTGTCCGAACCGGCAACGGTGAAGTTACCGTCCTCGAACTCGATATCTTCAGCCGCCGCCTCCATCAGATGCGCGGCAATTTTCTTGCCCTTGTCGATGATCTTGTCGGCCGCTTTGACGATGGCACTGCCGCCAACTGAGAGCGAGCGCGAGCCGAACGTCCCCATGCCCATCTGACCGTTAGCCGTGTCACCTTCGACGATCTCGATGTTCTCAAACGGAATGCCGAGTTTGTCGGAGACGATCTGGGCAAAGGTCGTGGCGTGACCCTGGCCGTGCGAATGCGCGCCGGAAAAGACCGTGACAGAACCGGTTGCGTTGAACCGGAGCTCGGCCGATTCCCATAGTCCCGCGCGCGCGCCAAGCTGGCCCGCGATCGCACTCGGCGCAGCGCCAGTTGCCTCGATGGGCAGCGAATAGCCGATGCCGCGCAGTTTGCCGGCAGACTGCGAGGACGCCTTGCGGGCCGCGTAGCCTGCAACATCAGCTGCTTCGAGCGCCTTGTCCATCGTCTTGGCGTAGTCACCCGAATCGTAGAGCAAAGCAACTGGTGTCTGATACGGAAACGCATCGGGTGCAATGAAGTTGCGTCGCCGCAGTTCCACCGGGTCGAGCCCGATTTCATACGCAGCTTTCTCGATGATGCGCTCTAGCAGGTACGTCGCTTCAGGACGGCCCGCCCCGCGATAGGCATCCACTGGTGTGGTGTTTGTGAAGACCGCCCGCACCTGACAGAAGATCTGCGGGGTTGTGTACTGACCCGCAAACAACGTTGCGTAAAGGTACGTGGGGATCAACGGCGCGAACGCAGACAGATACGCGCCCATGTTTGCCGTGGTGTGCACGCGGAAGGCCAGGAACCTGCCGTCGGCATCCATTGCGAGATCGGCGGTCGTGACGTGATCGCGCCCGTGCGCATCACTCACGAACGCTTCACTGCGCGTGGCCGTCCATTTGATGGTTGCACCCATTCGACGTGCTGCCCAACAGATAACGGCATATTCGGCGTAAGGATAGATCTTCGACCCAAAGCCGCCGCCAACGTCTGGTGAGATAACGCGGAACTTGTGCTCGGGCTGTTGCAGCACGAATGCCCCGATCAGCAAGCGCACGGCGTGGGGAGCCTGAGCGGTACAATGCAACGTCAGATCGCCGGTTGCCGGCGCGAAGCTCGCGATGGCAGAGCGCGGTTCCATCGCGTTCGGGATCAGACGATTGTTGACCAGCTCGACGCGCGTGACATGAGCCGCTTGAGAAACGGCCTCATCCACTGGTGCACTCTCACCAATCTCCCAGACGAAGCACGTATTGCCTGGAGCCTCATCCCAGATCTGAGGCGCGTCGTCGGCGGCTGCGGTAGCAGTCGCGACGACTGCCGGGAGTGATGCGTAGTCGACTTCGACGAGTTCGGCCGCGTCCATCGCGGCATTGCGCGAGTCAGCGATCACCACCGCGACCAGCTCACCGACGAAACGCACCCGGTCGGTCGCAATGATCGGCCACGGCGGCTCGATCATTGGCGAACCGTCTGGCTGCGTGATGCCCCAGCCGACCGGCATTCCGCCTACGCCATCAGCGGCGACGTCTGCGCCCGTCAAGACGGCACGTACACCGGGCGCTGCGGCCGCAGCGGTCGTGCTGACGCTCGCGAGGTCAGCATGCGCGTGAGGGGAACGAACAAATGCAGCGAAGAGTTGTCCCGGTAGGTTCACGTCATCGACATAATTGCCTGCGCCGGTGATAAAACGTTGGTCTTCTACGCGCCTTACTGCGGCGCCAATACCTTTTTCGTTCATCCGGTTACCCTCGCATTGCAGCCGCGCCCGCGCGGATTGCCTTGACGATGTTGTGATAACCGGTGCATCGACAGATATTGCCTTCGAGCCAGGCGCGCACTTCGTCTTCGCTAGGGTCCGCATTTTGCGATACCAGATCGACCGCACTCATGATCATCCCGGGCGTACAGAAGCCACACTGCAGTGCGTGATGTTCACGGAACGCAGCCTGCATCGAATGCAGCTCGCCACCGTTTGCGAGACCCTCGATCGTCGTGACCTCCGCACCGTCGGCCTGCCACGCGAGCATCGTGCAGGATTTCACCGACTCCCCGTTCACATGGACGACGCAGGCACCGCACTGACTGGTATCACAGCCCACGTGAGTGCCGGTAAGACCGAGGTCGTCGCGCAGCATCTGCACCAGCAGCGTACGCTCTTCGATCTCGGCCGAAATCGGCGCGCCATTGAGTGTTAAAGAGACATTCATAGGATTTCGCTCCTCCATTTGAATGGTCTGAGTTTGTTGGTTAGTAGGCCGTCCACCAGGGGTAGACCACCTTCTGGTCCGCATGTTGACCGACACCGCAAGCCGGTGCAAATGAGCGGGAGAGGGCGTCAGGAACCAAACCGTGAAATGCACATCCAAGCGGCAGGATCACGCGATTGAGATTCCTCGGATGCCCGTTACACCGATGTACGCTGCCGCACTCGGGCTGGTGTTTTTTGCCCTGAGTGTCAGGACCATTCTCGCGCGCAGACGTTTAAAGGTTGCGGTGGGTGACGGGCAGGATCCGGCCATGTTGAGAGCGATGCGTGTGCACTCGAACTTCGCCGAATACGTGCCGATCACGCTGCTATTGATGTTCTTTGCAGAACAATTGGGCACTGATACATGGCAGATTCACGCGCTCGGCACGGCGCTGCTCGCCGGGCGGTTGATACACGCGATCGGGGTCAGCCGCGCCAACGAGGACTACCGTCTTCGCGTTACCGGCATGGCGTTGACGTTCACGGCGTTGCTGTCTTCAGCCGGCGCCGTCGCTCGCGCCTATCTCTAAAGAGGTAACGCGCCGCAGAGTTGAAGCGCGGTTAAAGCTCGAATACGCCTTTGCCGGTATTTTGCCGGTCGAACATGACATACGCCTCCGGCGCCTCGTCCAGTGACCAGCGGTGGGAAAACAACGCGTCGACGTCGATGTTGCGGTCTACGCAAAAGCGCGCGCACTCCGCCTGCCCGTTCTGGCTGAACGTCCAGGAGCCCACGATGGTGAGCTGTTTCTTGATGACGTCGTTACTGACGTCGTACGTCACCTCGCCGCCCATGCCTACATAACAGATGCGCCCCCAGACCTTGCATGCGCGTGCGCCCTGTAAGCGGGCCTCAGCCGACGACGTACAGTCGAGCACACAGTCCACACCGCGTCCGCCAGTCAGCTCCCTCAGAGCTTCGACCGGGTCTTCAGCACGCGGATCGATCACCGCATCGGCGCCGAACCCGAGCGCCGCATCGCGCCGTGATGACTCGATGTCCAGTGATATCACCCGGGCGCCCATGGCAGCGGCCAGCTGGGTGCCACTCAACCCGACGGGACCTTGTCCGAAGATGGCAATCGTGTCGCGTCCGGACAGCCCGAGCCTCATCAGTCCGCCGTACGCCGTGCCGGTTCCACAGGAGATCGCGGCGCCCGCCGAGAACGACAGTTCTTCGGGTAAGGGAATGCAGGTATACGCCGGCACGAGCATGTATTCAGCATGTGAACCATGCCCCGTATTGCCGTAGACCGTAGAGCCGTCTTCGCAAAGTTGCGTCCAACCGTCACGACAGTGAATGCACACCCCACACCCGCTGTAGTGATGGTCCATGACACGGTCACCTACCCGCGCCTGCTTCGGACTGACATCCGGGCCGACAGCCGCGACTATGCCGCATGGCTCATGCCCGGCGATAAGGCGGGGTCTGCTGCCCGCCGGCGCGCGCAGCGTGTTCAGGTCCGAACCGCACATACCAGATGCCTTGATCTGGATAACCACTTCGCCTGGACCGGGCGTCGGGTCTGGCGTGTCGGCAACCTCGACGTTGCGATCCCCGGTGAAGAACACGGCCTTCATGCACAATCCTCCGCAAAGCGATCATCAAGAGTGCGGACGTCCATGTCAGCTGTCACGGACATTCGCTCGCAGTAGCCAAGAGGTCGCGGCGCATAGAGTGACGCGCCGCACTACCTGCGCCAGGACCGATTGTGTGAACAATACCTCGCACTTGTCACGCCCGGGTTGCGCCTTGGCGCCGTGACCAACGGATGACAACTTGGCTGGCGTACGCGAACTGGCTGATGCTGTGGTCTTTTCGCTTGCCCGTGCATGAGCCTCACGGCATTGTACTGTGGGTCCCGCCACGAAGGCCGGTCGACGCCATCAGTCGCCTTCGACGCCTCCACCTCATCGCCGGAGTCAGATATGCCAGACATTTCCACCCGCGTTTATGGCGACCGCGCCCGCATCGGGCTCGTCGTGCCGTCCACCAACACCGTGGCCGAAACGGAATTCTGGCGGCTGGCACCGAAGGGCGTGAGCGTGCACACCTCTCGTATGCCGTTTTTTCCGGACGTGAATGACGAGCCGTTCGCCGTGATGGAGGAAGCTGTGCCGCGCGTACTCGAGGAAGCCGTCTCCGCTGATCCGTCGGTCATCGCGTACGGATGTACCGCGAGTTCGGCGGTCGGCAATGCGCTCGACAAACAGCAGAAGCTGCAGGAGATGACCAACCGCGAAACCGTCACCGCTGCTGGTGCACTGCTCGCCGCGCTGCGGCACTTGAACGTGACGCGCGTTGTGCTCGTCACGCCATATCCGCAGTACATCAATGACAAGGAACGCGTGTTCTTCGCAGCCAACGGTATTGAAGTCATAGCGGACGAAAGCGTTATCGTGAGCCCCGCGCAACAGGAGCTGAAAGAGATGTACAAGGTGCCGACAGACGAACTGCAGGCACGTGCCATCGCGCTGGGTCAACGTGAAGACGCCGAGGCGGTTGTACTCAGCTGCTGCGACATGCCGACCCTCGATGCGATCGACAATATCGAAACAGCTCTCGGCAAACCCGTGATATCCAGTGTGTCCGCGCTCTTCTGGCAAGCACTGGAAGCGGCCCGCCTGGACACCCGTCCCGGCGAGGGCGGCCGCCTGCTGCGCGAGGGGTGAGCTGATGAGCAAGAAGTTCGAGATATCGGAACTGGCACCCTTTGGCGCCGAGATTTCAGGCCTCAACCTCTGGGAAACTCTGGACGCCGAGACGGTAGCGCACCTCGCTTCGCTCTGGTCACGCCATGGCTTGTTGCTGTTCCGGCGCCAGGCGCTGTCGGAATCGGAACTCGTCGACTTCAGCGCGGCGTTTGGCAAAGCGGACATTATCGTCCGTGAAGACTGGCAGTCGGAAAGCCGGCCCGAAGTCATTCGCATTTCGAACATGAAAGACTACTTCGGCAACAGCATCGGCGGGCTGGGCGCGGGCGAGCTCGACTGGCATACCGACCAGAGCTACATGGTGGACCCTGCGACCGGTAGTGTTCTCTACATGGTCGAGATGCCAAGTCCGGCACCGGCGACGTACTGGGCCAACATGCGCCTTGCCCACGACGCACTGCCCGAGGACCTGGCGGCGCGCGCTGACGACATCGACGTCGTATACGACTATCTCGTGCGCCAGTCGAAGTACGACAACGAACCGAAGCTGACTGCAGAACTGCGCCGCAAGACACCGCTCGTCACACACCCCCTGGTCAATGTGCACCCGGTAAGCGGCGAACGCGCCTTGTATCTGGATCCCACGACCGCGGCGGGAATCGAAGGATGGGATGAGGCCAGTGCGGCAGCCCATTTGAAAGCCATCGCGGCCCACGCGACGCAACCTCAATTCGTATACCGGCACGATTGGCAGATCGGCGACGTGGTCATGTGGGACAACGGCTTCCTGATGCATCGGCGCGATGAGTTCGACGCAACCGGTAACCGGCTGTTGAAACGCACGACGCTCCGGCTACCGCCCGATCGGCACATCGTGCCGTCGGGTCGGCTCGCCGCATAAGCCCGGCGCCGAAATCGGCTCTGCGTAACCGCTAATCCCCACTGCTAGCCGCTTTGGCGAGCGTTCGTTCGACCTCACGGGCGATGTCCGCTCCCCGCGTGTGGTGCAGGCCGTGCCCGGCACCTTCCAGCACGACCACCCGGGCGCGCGGATGCGAGTTGAATCGCCTGGCGTGATTCCACCCGGGCACCACCTGGTCATCGCTGCCCGTGATCATCAACATAGGCACCTTGAGTTCAGCGTAGCGCTCACGCTGTTCTTTCAAGTAGTCACTCAACCGTGCGACGTCTTCGGAGCTGCTGGCGTATGCATTGGGCCGAAGCGACAGTTCCATGCCGATATCGCTCTTCAGACCGGTCGGCACGGACTCGGGTGCATAGATGTACTCCAACGCTCCGTCTGCCGCGGCGACCGCAGCCGGATAGAACAGTGTGTGCGTGAAGAGCGGGCCCGCGATGGGCTGGTGAGACAGCGCGATGTGCCAGGCGACGCCGCTTTTCCATGGATGCGTGGCGCCTCCCAGTGACACCACGGCCCGCGTCTCATCGGGGTAGGCCAGCGCATAAGCGAGTATCAGCGCGCCGCTCCACGAGTGCCCGACGAGAACCGGTCGGGAAACGCCGAGCTTCGTAAGCGCCTCGTGCAGCACGGCAGCCTGGATGCGCGGCGACGCCCATGCTTCGCTCAGCCGCTCGCTGTAGCCATAACCGGGGCGGTCGAAGAGCAGCAACCGGTAGCGGTCCTGAAACACGGGTACCAGCGAACGCTCGAACTCACGCAGGTTGGAGCTGGCACCGTGGAGCAGCACCAGGGTAACCGGGGCATCACGCTCGCCGGTGTCGAGGTAGTGCTGCCGTCCGAGTGCGGTATCGATGAAGTCACCATGCGGCGGAAAGGCCGCCTCGACGCGGCTGACGGCGTTTGCCGTGTACGCACCGGCGAGTAAGAGCAGCGACACGGTTGCAGCCATGGTGGCGATGACCCAGCGAAGCCAACGATACGCAGACACGCACTGCTCCTTGCCAGTTGCCCTGAAGCAAATTGATGACGAGGCGGGTCAACGCCCGGGCATAGCAACACCCGCGCCCGGTTGCCGACGTGCCAGGGATATGGGTCCGAAGAGACTTGAAGCCAACGGCCGGAACGCGCCCACGTGGTACGATTCGAGCCCTTGACAGCCACAATCCGGACGAGCGTTATGCGCCCCGATCGACTCGGCTTCGGCATCTTCCTGGCCCCCTTTCACGCACTTCACGAGGACCCCACTGCAGCTCTCGAAAGGGACATGCAGCTCGTCCAGCATCTCGACATGCTGGACTACGACGAAGCCTGGATTGGCGAGCATCATTCCGGCGGTTTCGAAATCATTGCGTCGCCGGAAGTGTTCATCGCCGCCGCTGCGCAGAATACGCGTCATATCCGGCTCGGTACCGGCGTCTGTTCGCTGCCGTATCACCATCCCTTCATGCTGGCTGACCGCATGGTACAGCTCGACCACATGACGCGCGGGCGCGCCATGTTCGGAGTGGGCCCTGGCGCGCTGTCGGGCGACGCTTTTCAGATGGGCATCGATCCGGCCGACCAGCGCCGCAGGATGGATGAATCACTCGACGCGATCATGGCGCTGTATCGAGGCGAGCGGGTCGATATGAAAACCGACTGGTTCGAATTACGTGGCGCGCGCCTGCAGTTGGAGGCTTATACGCGGCCGCATATCGAGATGGCCGTGGCCTGCGCGCGCTCTCCTGTAGGGGCAGTCGCTGCCGGCAAGAACGGCATTGGCATGTTGTCGATTGGCGGTACCTCCGACGAGGCCATGAAAGTGCATGCGAACAACTGGGCAACCTGTGAAGCGTCAGCCGCTGAACACGGCCAGCGGGTAGACCGCAGTAAGTGGCGCGTCGTCAGCCTTGCGCACATTGCCGAGACGCGCGAACAGGCGCGTGACAACGTCCGCCACGGTCTCGAACTCTGGGCGAAGTACTTTCGGGAGGTCGCAACGTTCCCGATCGTCCCGGACGGCATCGACGACGCCTACGAGTACTTGCTCGAGAACAAACTCGCCTGCATCGGCACGCCGGATGATGCCATCGCGTACATCGAGAGCCTGTTGGCGGGCTCCGGCGGCTTCGGTCTGTTTCTCGAACTGGCGCACAACTGGGCTGACTTCCCGGCGACGAAGCGCCACTACGAACTTATGACCCGCTACGTTCGGCCTCACTTCCAGAACACGCTGGAGCAACGTGCGACCAGCTACGACTACAGCCACAAGAACCGGGACGTCTTCGTCGGTGCCGCGTCTCAAGCCGTCCAGGCGGCGATCGATGCGCACAAGCAGAACCACGGTTAGCTGGCGGGCCCGTCGAGAGCAAGCGCGTTGTCACAGTCGGAAGACCAGGCGATATCGTTCGATCAGACCGCCTCGATTGCGGTAGTCGGCGATGTGATGCTCGACGAATTCAGGCTGGGTGCCGTCACGCGGGTCAGCCCCGAGGCGCCAGTACCCGTCTTCCAGCTGCGGGGCGACAGCATCCGCGCTGGCGGCGCCGCCAACGTCGCCAATAACATCCTGGCGCTAGGCGGACGGTGCACACTGTTTGGTCTGACGGGGCCGGGCGACAGGCTGCCCGATCTACTGCACTCAGTGGGCATAGACGCGCGCCTCACGTTCGACGCGGCGTACACCCCGATCGTCAAGACCCGCTATTTGTCCCAGAACCAACAGCTCTTCCGCGTCGACCAGGAAGACGGAGACTACCGCGCGGGGTACGACGTGGACGCGGTGGCCGGGGTCTTGCGCGATTTCGACATCGTCATCGTTTCAGACTACGCGAAAGGCTTCGTTACCCCAGCCCTGATGGACCGGCTGCGTGCGGCGGGCGCCAGGATCCTCGTTGACCCGAAACACATCACCAAAGCGCTCTATCGGGACGTGTATCTCCTGAAACCGAATGTCGAGGAAACGCGCCAGGCGTTGGGCGAGGCGCCCACGGATGACATGAGCGCAGCTTCCTGTGCGTCGCGCTTCCATGCGGAGTACGGCTGCAACGTCCTGATCACGCGAGGTGCAGACGGCATGTCGCTCTACGAGGGCGGTGCGAACCCGATGCATGTGCCCGCAGTCGCCCGCGCAGTCTTCGACGTCACCGGGGCGGGCGATACGGTCATCGCAACGATCGCGTTGGCGGTTGCGAGCGGTCATGAACTGGCCAACGCGGTGCGCTTCGCGAACGTAGCGGCCAGCATTGTCGTCAGCAAACTGGGTACAGAGACAACCAGTCTCGAGGAATTGCGGGCTGGACTCTCGCGCGTCAGGGGTAAGACCCGCAGCCGTGCGGAACTGGCCGGGATTGTCCGGCAGCTGCAGAGAGCTGGTAAGCGGGTGGTGTTCACGAACGGGTGCTTCGACATACTGCACGTGGGCCATGCGCAGCTGTTGAGAGCTGCTGGTGAACTTGGTGATGTTCTGATTCTCGGGCTCAACAGCGACGCTTCGGTGCAACGTCTGAAAGGTCCGGAGCGACCTATCAACAGCGCCGAACACCGCGCCGAGATGTTGTCGTGCCTCGAGTCCGTGGATTACCTGACGTTCTTTGACGAAGACGACCCTCGCGCCGTGCTGGAGGCACTGCGCCCGGACGTCCATGTCAAAGGCGGCGACTACGACCCGGACGATCCGGGCTCGATGCCCGAGGCAACCACCGTGCGCAGCTACGGAGGGGAGGTGCGCGTTGTACCCCTGCTGGAAGGCCAGTCGACCAGCGGGTTGGTGAGCCGCATTCGCAGCTGATATCGCCCCTCGCCAGGCCAACCGCGTGCGCCCTCGTCTCGACGAATGAACGCCCTCGCCTACCGGCAATGGGTGTGTGTCCGCCCCGGACGTGTCCGTCTCGGACGCGAAAGTGTGTGTCCGTTTCATCCCGCGAGTCCGTGGATTACCTGACGTTCTTTGACGAAGACGACCCTCGCGCCGTGCTGGAGGCACTGCGCCCGGACGTCCATGTCAAAGGCGGCGACTACGACCCGGACGATCCGGGCTCGA
>JBCCEJ010000015.1:0-82642 GCA_039030335.1 Pseudomonadota bacterium
CCGGGCTTTCAGCCTGATGCTCGACGGGCATCCTGACAGGAGCCCGTCGAGCATCAGGCTGAAAGCCCGGTGCGCGCCGCCGGCGTTGTCGTCGCGATTACATCTGCGCATTCAATAATGCTCCGATCTTGTACCGGATCTCGCCGGAATCGGCATTCAGACTGGCGGCCTCGACCAGCGATGAGAGGCGGCCCAGCTCGGCGAGATTCGCTTCGTACCCGATCGTGTAGATTGGGATTTGCAAACCCTGCACAACCTTGTTGACACCGTTGAATTTGAGCCCCTTGTTGGTCTCGCCGTCGGACAGCACGAACAGCATCGGTTTGGCTTTGGGATTGGCACGCTGTGCCTCGATGAGCATGTCGAGGGCTACGACGACGCCGTCGTACATCGCGGTATTTCCGCCAGCCGACAGCGCGTCCACAGCGGCGTGAAAGCTGGCTTTGTGATTCAGATTGAAGCGTTTTATCGGCAACAACACCGTCGTAGCGTTATTGAACGCCGCGAGGCCTATCGAATTGTCGCGCCCGATGAACTCTGCACCGTCGCGCAGGGCAGCCTTGAGACCTGCCAGCCGGGCGCCGCGCATCGAGCCGCTGATGTCGCAGAGGAATACGGCCTGGATGGGGCGGCCTGCGTCTTTTTTCTCCTTCCACAGCTTCTGGGCCTGAATGAGCTGGGGCCCAGGTGGCAGCGCATAGCTCGACTGGTGCGCGGGGCCTGCGTTGAACCCGTAC
Source organism: Pseudomonadota bacterium (assembly GCA_039030335.1). GTDB lineage: Bacteria > Pseudomonadota > Gammaproteobacteria > HK1 > HK1 > JBCCEJ01. The sequence continues at coordinate 738 of JBCCEJ010000015.1, forward strand.
TGGGTCGCCTTGCTGACGCTGGCGCCGCTTTCGAGCTGCCTCGCGAACAGCTCGAGTACTTCGCGTTGCTCAGGCGTCGCGGCATCCAGTGCGTAGAGCGGATTGTCGTGGACAATGCCGAACGGCAGGAACTCGTAGCCGCTCGCAAGGGCCGGTGTACGCGCGAAAGTCTGGTGCTCCATGACGAAAGCATCCAGTGAACCGTCATTAGCAACGGAATCGCGCATCTGTAAGGTCGTCAGCGCGACGAACGGGACGCCCTGCTGGAAGCTCTCGAAGGCACTTGCAACGTCGTCCGACAGCAGCTTCGCGGCATCTCCACCGGCGAACTCGCTCAAGATCGTCACGAGAAAGTTGAGACCCGTACTACTCGCAAACGGATTGGTATAGCCCATCACCAGATCACCTTGCACGACCGCGTCGATGAGGTTGGGCACCGTCAGGTCCGTATACTGCGCCCGCAGGCGTTCCGCTACTTCGGTCTTCATGACGATGCCGGCGACGTTGGATACGAGCTTCTCGCTGACGGCCTGCATGCCGACGCCATGGGCTTTCGCCATTTCGATCCAAAGATGATTCGATGGCGAATACCCGGCTGGCTGGTACTTGCCAGAGGCGATGAACTGATACGCGGTTCCCGAGGCTATTTTGCGCACGGCGATGCGGGCGGCCCGCCCGCTCCCGAGCTGCGCGCCGCTCGCGTTGAACTGTTGTGCGGCCTCACGCAGCCAGCCATCCGTATTCGCGCCGGCCTTTTCACTGGACACGAACAGCTCCGCGACGACCCCTCCACCTGGCGGACGCACGACGAGTGGAAACTTCGAGATGTCCGGCAGCGTCTCGGTCAGGTCGATTTTGCTGACACCGCTCAGATTCGCGCGTCGCGTCACCGGCTGGTTGCTCCAGGTGATGTCATCCTTCAGATCCTGGATCGCTTCGGTGGCTGCGTCGTACGTGTATTCGGTCTCGAACAACCCGCTCAACCAGGATTCCGCCTCGGGCACCGCGGAGACGATGAACCCGCCGAGGAACAGGACCGAAACGACCGCGATCATGGCCGCTTTGGCACGCCCGCGGGATAGCCGCAGGGGAGGGCGGTGCTTCGAACGGAAACGTTTTCCGTGATGTGATTCCATTTCTGACTCCGATCAGTAATTCGGGTTGCACAACGCTACCGGGCGTCGACCGGGTGCCTGCCGCTTGGACCTGAACACCGTAGGCTAGCTGCGTACATCCAGGCGTTTGGCGCGATCGGCGAGCGACGCCAGATCCGCCATCGCCGTTTCCGGATCGAGACTCGCATGACCCGCTTCGGTGCGGACGTCTGCCAGCGCTGCGGCGGTGTTGGCCAACGCGGTCATGGCCGCCTCGTTCTGGGCCAGTAGGTGGCTCACCTTGTCCTGTTGCTGGAGAGCCAGCGCACGTCGCTCCAGCAGAGAGTCCCGTTCGCTCATCTCCGCCGCCTTGGTTGCCGAGAGTTCCGCCAGCCGCTTGTCTATGTAAGCGACGTCGATGCCGCCGACACTGGTCAGCGACACGGCAACCTGCTGCAAATTGTCGACCGCCGCGAGATAAACCTGTTCGGCCGTGCCGAGATAACGGCCATAGGTCAGTTCGCCAGCGCTCAGGCGTCGCTCCAGCACCTGCGTCACCGTCTGCAACTTCTCTCGCAGCGCCCGCAGCTGCGAGACGGCCTGGTCGGCATCCAGCCGTCGTAAGTCTTCTTCAAGCGACTGAATCCGACCGACCGTCGCTGCGTCCAGCTGCTGCCGGGCGGCCTTGATGGCCGCCAGATTAGCCGGCGAGCGAGCGTAGAACGCCGGCCATAGCGCCAGCATCACGATACCGAGCACGACGAATCCACCGGTCGTCAGCAGGCCGGGCGGGAACCACCAATGGACTGCCGCTTCCAGCAGCAGCACCAGAGCGAGGGCTATCCACGTGCCCGGAAACTTCATGAGCCGATCGGCAAATGTCATGCGCCTTGCGCCTTTGCAAATTCGGGATCGCGTTGAACGAGCGACCCGTAGAGGTCGCGGTAGATCGATGCCGCGGTGTGCCAGCTGAAGTCGGCCGACATGCCGTTCAGTTGAAGGCGTTGCCAGCGCGCACGATTTTTGTACAGGGCGAGGGCTCGTTCGACGGCGGCGTGCAACGTGTCGTCCCCGTCGCCGCTGAACACGAAACCGGTCGCGCGTGCGCCATGCCGGGCGTCGCGCACCGTATCCGCCAGGCCGCCGGTCCGGCGTACCACCGGCACCGTGCCATACCGCATGCTGTACATCTGATTGAGACCGCACGGCTCAAAGCGCGATGGCATCAGGAACAGATCCGCGCCGCCTTCGAGAAGGTGCGCAGCCGGCTCGTCATACCCGGCGAGAAAGCCCATCCGGCCCGCATGACGCCGCGCAAGATCCGAAAGACTGCTTTCGAGGCCTGGGTCGCCGCTGCCGATGACCGCCAGCTGGGCGCCTTCACGCAGCCAGCCGTCCGCGGCGGCCAGCACCGAATCGACGCCTTTTTGCCATGTGAGCCGGGTCACCATACCCAGCAGCGGCGCACGCGCCGCTGCCTCGAGGCCGAATCGGCGTTGAATCGCCTGCTTGTTGCTGGCCTTGCCGGAGAGGTCGTGCGCGCTGAAAGGTGCCACCAGCGCGTCATCGCGCGAAGGGTCCCAGGCAGCGGTGTCGATGCCGTTCAGAATTCCGGTCACACGGTCGGCACGGCTCGCCAGCAGGCCTTCGAAGCCGCAGCCGAGCGGCGTGCTCTGAATTTCCAGCGCGTACGTCGGGCTGACGGTCGTAATGTGGTCGGCATAATAGAGTCCGGCCTTCAAGAAGGACGCCCGGCCGTAGTATTCGAGTCCGTTGACGTCGTAGGCGTGCGGCGGCAAGCCCCATTGCACGACCCGGCTGGCCGGGAAATCGCCGGCAAAGCTGAGGTTGTGGATCGTCGTCATCACCGCGGGGCGCGGTGCCGGCGCGAACGCGAGGTAGGCGGCTGCGAGGGAGGCCTGCCAGTCGTTCAGATGCAGGATCTCCGGCTTCCAGTCGAGTGCTGTATCGGTCGTCGCGAGGTACGCCGCTACAGCGCCCAGCAGCGCGAAACGGGCGTCGTTGTCCGCCCAGTCGAGACCGCTTGCATCCTGGTAGGGTCCGCCGGAGCGGGAGTAGAGGTCGGGGCAATCGATGGCATAGACCGTGAGAGTACCCTGGCCCGGCACACGCAGGTCACCGGCGAGCAGGCGCGCAGCCTGCCATACCGCCGGTACCAGGCGCAGCCCGGGGACGACGGTGCGCCATTGCACGTCGCCATCGAGCACTTCGCGGTAGCCCGGTATCAGGACGCGTGCATCAACGCCGTGTGCGTTCAGCGCCGCAGGAAGCGCGGCGCTAACGTCCGCCAGACCGCCGGTCTTCACCAACGGAAACAGCTCGGACGTGACGAACAGGACGCGCTCGGATGCGGTCGTGGCGATCGGCCGGGGCATGCTTCAGATCCCTGCTACGGGATGGAAGATCGTAGCACAAGGGCATGGTTCCGCCCGAACTCCTGGCTTACAGTTCAATGACTTCCGGTCGCTGTTACGGGCCGCTGCCCACAGAGGTTTCTGCCTTGTCGCAAACCCCTCCTGGTGATGCCCGCTGCGCGGGTGTAGTGCTGCATCCGACCTCACTGCCGGGCCGCGGCGCGCGCGGTACGATCGGCGCTGAAGCCCGGCGTTTCGTCGACTGGCTGGCCGCCGCCGGATTCGGACTCTGGCAAGTGTTGCCGCTCGGTCCCACGCACGGCGACCTGTCGCCTTATCAGTGCCAGTCGGTGTTCGCGGCAGACCCGGCCCTCATCGACCGAGAAGAACCGGTGCGCGCCGGATGGTTGCCGGCCCCGCGTTGGGACTTATCAGTGCGCGACTGGCTCGGCTATGCGAGGACGCACTGGCAGCGTTCGGGCCGTGTCGTCGAACCCCTGGCTGAATCCGCCGAGACGGCATTTCTACAGGAATTCGCCAGGTTCCGCGCTGCGCGTGCACGCTTCGATGAGGCGCCGTGGTGGGAATGGCCGGCGGGCCTGCGGGACCGGGACCCGCAGACGCTCGCGACATTTTCGGAGCATGCCGCGCAGGGTATGGCGGATGAGCTTTTCGGTCAGCGCCTGTTTGCCACGCAATGGCAACGCCTGCGCGAGTACGCTGCGCGCTGCGGCGTGCAATTGATGGGCGATGCCCCGATCTTCGTTGCGCTCGACAGCGCTGAAGTCTGGTGCCGGCGGGATTTGTTCTTGCTGAACGCGAGCGGCGCACCGGATGTCGTCGCGGGCGTGCCGCCAGACTACTTCTCAGCGACCGGACAGCGCTGGGGCAATCCGCTGTACAACTGGGACGCGATGGCCCAGGACGGCTTCAGCTGGTGGCTGGCCCGCCTGAGCGCCGACCTTGACCGTGTCGACTGCCTGCGCCTCGATCACTTTCGCGGACTCGAGTCGTACTGGGCAATCCCGTCTGATTGCGACACGGCCCTGACTGGCGAGTGGCGCACGGCACCCGGCGATGCATTCCTGCAGGCCGTGCGGGATCGCTTCGGGCGAATCCCACTGATCGCTGAAGACCTCGGCATCATTACGCCAGCCGTCAACGCGCTGCGTGAACGCTTCGAGCTCCCCGGAATGAAAGTGCTGCAGTTCGCATTCGGCGGCGATGCGGATAATCCGTACCTGCCTCATCTGCACACGGCCGACTGTGTCGTCTACACGGGTACACACGACAACGACACCACGGTCGGATGGGTACAGACGAGCTCTGATGAAGTGGTCCAGCACGCGTGCGCATACTTCGACTGCGTGCCGTTCGGGCTGGCCAATGCGATGCTGCGCGCCGCTTACCAGTCGGTCGCGCGCGTGTGCATGGTGCCGTTCCAGGATTTGCTGTGGCTCGATGGGGCGCATCGAATGAATGTGCCGGGTGAGCCCGACGGGAACTGGCGGTGGCGTTTTAGCTGGGACATGGTGCCGCCGGAGCGGGCTTGCGAACTGCGTTCGCTGGCGGAGTTGAGCGGCCGTGCGGCCGCGGGCTCAGGCCCCGTATCGGCGCCGGCCGGCGCGACCGATGTCGCCCCCGCTGAGCTTCGCCAACCCCTGGGCGCGGTCTTTTAGGCAACGGCCGGCGGTCGTGAACGGCGCGCCGGAAAGTTATTGCCCGTGCCTGACGAAACGGACCCGTCCGCGACTGCCATAACGCGCGTATACGGCTCGGGCCATCTGCGCAAAGGGAAGGCCAGACCAGCGCTCCCACTCAGCGGCGCGTGCATCCAGCGTACTTCGCAGCATCGGTTGCGGCTGGCTGGCTGGCTGAACCACGATGGCGTTGTCCTGGTCTGGGACGCCCAGCTCTACTACCGGTTCGGCCGCGCACGCCTCCATCGTCTGAACGACGGCCTCAGCATCGTTTACCGAGACCAAGGTGTCAGTCTCCTCAACTGACACCTTGGATCGTTCGGGGCCCGGCAGAGGGCCGGCGTGCAGATTAAAACTCGCCCACCCGCCGGGGCGCAGCGACAGCCTGCAGGCGTCGAGGAACGCGGGGTGCGCCAGCCAGGCAGGCGCTCCGCCATGCGCGAACAGGTCGCAGAGCACGAGGTCGTATTGCGTGTTGCACGTGTGGAGATACTCGCGGGCGTCGGCGTTTGCTATCCAGACGTCATCGACGCCGAACCAGCGCCGACACGCCTCGATAACGACTGGATCGTTGTCCACCGCGGTCACCTGAAAGCCAGCCGCCGCGCACCATCGTGCCAACGCGCCGCCGCCGAGTCCGAGCAGCAGCACGTGGCGGGGCGGCAAAGCGAAGAACAGCAGGGCGAAGAGCTGCCACTGCGTGTATGCCAGGACGAGACGCTCTGGCGCCGCCAACGCGATGGCACTTTGCACGATGTGATCGCCGAACTCCATCCACCGAAAGTCGGCATTTTCGAACACCTGCACCGTGCCCGACCGACTTGGCTGTTGAAACACGCACCGAGCCCCGTCGCGATGCCATTCGGGCTGCGGGGCAAGTGCCGGCGCCGAAGCGCCCCGCCGGCGTTGCCCGTTGGCAGGCCGATGGTCCACGCGATCGATCACGGGTCGGCCAATGGGGTAATGCAACGCTCTCCGTCATTACGGGAGTTATTGACGAAGGTGCTGACGGGAGAATTCCTCAGCAAACCGGTCGGAGGTATCTGAACCAGGTCATTGGCGGCATCAGCGGTGCCCCTGAGCCAGGTGTCGTAGGTCTCCGGATGCAGGATAACGGGCATGCGATGGTGGATCCCGGCAACGTCCGCGCTCGCATCGATCGTCACGATCGAGCAGGTCTGCAATACGCTGTCATCAGCGTCGCGCCAGCTCTCCCAAAGCCCTGCAAACCACAGCACGCGCTCCGCGCGGTGCTGGATGAAAAAGGGCTGCTTGTGGTCGTCCAGACGTTTCCACTCGTAGTAGCCGTCAGCGGGGATCAAACAGCGGCGCCGCTTGAAGGCCGCCCGAAACGCCGGTTTCGTAGCGACAGTCTCGCCGCGGGCGTTGATCATTTTCGCCGCGCCCTTGCGGTCTTTGGACCAGAACGGTACGAGGCCCCAGCTCAGTCCTGCGAGCTCCAGGTTCCCGGTATCATTAAGGCGCGCGGCCGGTACCATGACGGTGGGTGCGATATTGAAGCGCGGGCCGTCACCCGGCGGCGGTGCTGCGGGCGACGGTTCAGCGCCGAGGATCGCGGCAAGTTCGGGAGTCGAGGTTCGTAACACGTAGCGTCCGCACATGGTTCAAAACACCTGTCAACGCATTCTTCACGGTCAGTCGGGCAGCGCTATTACGTAATGAACGACGGTACTGATGCAAGCACGTCAGCGGTGAGCGCGGCACCCGCGCAGAGCGCGCAGGGAGCTGGGCGTGCGGAGCTTGCACGCCTGCTTGCCGGGGTCGACCAGGCCATGGTCGTTGACCGCCATCCGTTGCGGCGCATGCTCGCCGGGCGACCGGATGCCGACACCCTGGTGCGCGCTGCGCAACGGCTGAACGGCTCGCAGGCGCGCTACGCGGCGCGGGCGAGCAGCGTACCGGCGCTGAAATTCGACGAGCAGCTTCCGGTCAGCGCGCGCCGCGCGGAGTTGGCGAACGTGCTCGACCGGCACCAGGTCGTCGTCGTCTGTGGCGAGACCGGCTCCGGGAAAACCACCCAGTTGCCGAAGATTCTGCTCGAGATAGGCCGCGGACGCGGTGGGCTGATCGGCCACACCCAGCCGCGCAGAATCGCTGCGCGAACCGTGGCCGCGCGCATCGCGGAGGAACTGGGGTCGCGGGTTGGGGATCTGGTCGGCTATCAGGTACGTTTCGTTGACGAAGCAGGTCCGAACGCGCTCGTAAAGCTGATGACCGACGGCGTGCTGTTGGCCGAGCTCGCACGGGACCGCTACCTGAACGCGTACGACACGATCATCGTGGATGAGGCGCATGAGCGCAGCCTGAACATCGATTTCATCCTGGGCTACCTGCGCCGTCTGTTGCCGAAACGGCCGGATTTGAAGGTCGTGATCACGTCGGCGACGATAGACCCGGCGCGGTTTGCCGGGCACTTTAATGATGCGCCCGTGGTCGAGGTGAGCGGTCGCGGTTATCCGGTCGAGGTGCGCTATCAGCCGCTGTCGGACGACGGCGAGCAGGATGCCGCGGGCCATATCGGGCAGGCGGTGCGCGATGCCATCCGGCACGGTCCCGGCGACATCCTCGTGTTCCTCCCAGGCGAGCGCGAGATTCGTGACACGAGCCAGTTCCTGCGGCAGATGGGGCTGAACAACGTCGAAGTCGTTCCGTTCTATGCGCGCATGGGGCTTGCCCAGCAGGCGCGCATCTTTGCGCCTGGCGCGACCCGCCGGATCGTGCTGGCGACCAACGTCGCCGAGACGTCGGTAACGGTGCCGGGTATCAGCTTCGTGATCGATGCCGGCACCGCGCGCATCAGCCGCTACAGCTATCGGTCGAAGGTGCAGGGGCTGGCCGTAGAGCGCATCTCTCAGGCCTCGGCGGAGCAGCGTAAAGGGCGTTGTGGACGGGTCGGGCCGGGTGTTTGTATACGCCTCTACGACGAGGACGACTTCGTCGCCCGCGATGCCTATACAGACCCGGAGATCCGGCGTACCAATCTCGCCGCGGTGATCCTGCAGATGAAAGCGCTGAAGCTCGGCGATATTTCGCGCTTTCCGTTCATCGACCCACCCGATCCGCGGTTCGTCAAGGACGGTTACCGGCTGCTGCGGGAACTGGGTGCGCTCGACGATAAAGACCGCCTGACCAGAGTTGGCCGGCAGCTCGCGCGTCTGCCCCTGGATCCGCGGCTCGGGCGCATGCTGCTGGCGGCGGCCGATACCGGTGCCGTAGCCGAGACGCTGACGATCGCGGCCGCACTCAGCGTGGTCGACCCACGCGAGCGCCCGCTCGACCTGCGCGATGCCGCCGACCAGGCGCATCGGCGCTATGCCGATAAGCGCAGCGATTTCGTGACGTGGCTGAATCTGTGGGAGGCCTACCAGAAGCAGCAGCGCGAAGGCACGCGCGCGCAGCTTCGGCAGTGGTGCAAGGATCAGTACCTCAGCTACATCCGGATGCGGGAATGGGCTGAGGTGCGGCGCCAGTTGAAAAGTATGGTCGCTGAACTCGGCATCGCGGTGGGTGAGCAGGCGGCGCAGTACGACGAACTGCACCGCGGACTGCTGACCGGTTTGCTCTCCCAGGTCGGCGTCCGTCACGAGGAGAGCGGTTTCAAGGGCACGCGCGGAAGCCGTTTTCATATTTTTCCGGGCTCCGGCGTCAAGATGCCGGGGCCGAAGTGGGTAGTCGCCGCGAATTTGATGCAGACGCGGCGCCTGTACGCGCATGGTGTCGCCGGCATCCAGCCACAGTGGATCGAGCACGCGGCCGCTCATCTGGTGTCACGCCGCCACCATGAACCTCGTTGGGACCCGCGGCGGGGCGAGGTGGTGGCGACGGAGCAGGTGACCTTCCTCGGGCTGGTGCTGGCCGCGGACCGGCGCGTCGCGTTTGCGCGAATCGACGCGCACGCGGCACACGAGATATTCATCCAGGAAGCGCTGGTGCGTGGGCGCACGGCCGACCGGCCGCCGTTTCTCGAACAAAATCTCGCTCTGGTTGAGGAAATACGCGAGCTCGAGCGGCGTCTGCGCCGCGCAGACCTGGTGGTGGACGACGACTGGCAGTGCGCGTTCTATCGCGAACTCCTCCCGGGTGATATCTGCAACATGCGGGCGTTGCGCGGGCATCTTAAACGCGCCGCTCGCGATGAGCGTGAGGCGCTGCTGATGCAGCGCGATCAGGTGCTGGTTCGAGCCGAGGCGGACCGGGAGGTGGATGCGTTTCCGCCGGTCATCGACTTCGGCGAGCACCGGCTGCCGCTCGTGTACGGTTTCGAACCAGGCAACGACGGCGACGGCGTGACTGTGAAGGTCCCGCTCGCCATCCTGAATCAGCTCGATCCGAGGCGCGGCGAGTGGCTGGTCCCTGGCATGCTGCACGAGAAAATTGTTGCGCTGCTGCGGGGCTTGCCCAAGCGCTACCGACGCCAGCTGGTGCCGTTACCCGACTTCGCCCGCGCGTGTCTTGAAGCCCTCGAGCCGGGTGCACAGTCGCTGACGGTGGATCTGACCGATGCGCTGGAGCGGATGACGGGGATCGCAGTGCCCGCCGACGCATGGCAGGTGGATGGCTTGCCCCCGCATCTCCAGATGCGCTACGCCATTCACGACAGCGATAGCGTGCTGATCGTCGAGGGCAGGGATCTGGCTCACCTGCAGCGAGAGTTCGGGCCTACTTCAGCAGACATTTTTGCGGCGCTGGTGCGCGACGGTGGCGCGATCAGCGGGCGCCGTACCTGGGACTTCGGCGAGTTGCCCGCGCGCGCTGACTTCGATGCCGGCGGGATCTCGATCAGCGGATTTCCCGCGGTGGTCGACGAAGGCGACAGCGTGGGTGTCAACGTCCTGCAGGATGCCGAGGCCTCCGTCGACGCGCACACGGCGGGCGTACGGCGACTGTTCCGGCTGGTTGGCGGTCGCGGCCTGCGTGCAATGCCGAAGCGTCTGCCCGGACTGCGCGATGTGGCGATGCTCTACGGCAACTGCGCGGGGCCTGAAGCGCCTTACTGCGATCTCCTGGTGCGTGATGAAGGTGCGCAGGCGGAACTGCGCGACGACCTGCTGGATCGGTCGATCGATCTGTCTCTTGGCGATGTGCGCGCAATCCGGGACCAGGACGCCTTCCGCCACGCGTCGATCGCTGCGGAGGGTGAGGTCGGGGCCACGCTCGAACGCCTGTACGGTCACGTACGGGAGGCCTTGAATCGCTACCTTGAATACATCCGGTACCGCGACCGGGTTGATTTGCCTGGTCGGGTCGATGGTTTGACCGACACTGACGCACAGCTGCGGCGGCTGCTCCACCGCCGCTTCGTCATGGTGACACCCTCGGCGTGGCTCGAACATATGCCGCGCTACGTCGCGGCTGCAACGGAGCGGCTGAAGCGCCTCGATCGGGATGCGCGGCAGGATACGGCGCGGCTCGCAGAGGTGCTTTCGGTAGAGGCGCCGGTGATGCGCCGCATCCGGGCTGCCGGTCCGCGATGGCGACGAGACCCCGATCTGGTGCACCTGCGGTGGATGGTCGAGGAACTGCGGGTATCGATGTTTGCGCAACAGCTGAAGACGTCCGTACCGGTATCGGTAAAGCGGGTGCAGAAGCTGTTGGATGAGTTGGGCGAGCGCGAGCGCCTCGGTCGGACTGCCGCTCGTGACGCTTCCGCTTGATGCCCGCTGGCCGGGCTGTGAGCAAGACGTAGATACCATGTGCCGGGGCGGTGTGGTGGAATACGAGAGAAACGCATAGTGGGCAGGGCCGGAGAGCCGCGGTCCGCAACGAAACGAGGAGCGAGCGGTGGAAAAGATCTGGCTTTCGAATTACCCGGAAGGCGTGCCGGCCGAAGTACCGACCGACTCGTTTGCGTCGGTCGCAGAAGTCTTCGAAGAAGCGGTCAGGAACTACGGTGACAAACCGGCGTTCATCAACATGGGTAAAACGCTGTCGTTCAACGAAATAGACCAGCGGTCGACCGCCATGGCCAACTATCTCGGCGGACGCCTGGGACTCAGCAAAGGCGACCGGGTCGCCGTCATGATGCCGAACATCCTGCAGAACCCGGTCGCGATCTTCGGGGTCTTGCGCGCCGGCCTTACCGTCGTCAACACCAATCCTCTTTACACCGCCCGGGAACTCGAGCATCAGCTGAACGACTCCGGTGCCAAAGCCATCATCATCGTCGAGAACTTCGCGCACACGCTCGCTGAGGTCATCGACAACACCGGCATCGAACACGTGATCGTCACTGGACTCGGCGACGAACTCGGTGGTCTGAAGGGCATGCTGGTCAACTTCGTCGTCAAGCACGTAAAGAAGATGGTGCCGGCCTTCGAGCTGCCGCGCGCAGTGCCCTACAAGCAGGCCATCGCCAGCGGCTCGGGCGTCAGTTTCACGCGCGAAGCCGTGGGCCCGGAAGACATCGCATTCCTGCAATACACCGGCGGCACGACCGGGGTGTCCAAGGGTGCGGTGCTCGCCAACGCCAATGTAGTCGCGAACATGGAGCAGTCGCGCGCGTGGGTGAACGGCACCATTCAGTCGGGTACCGGCACCATCGTCACGGCGCTGCCGCTCTATCACATCTTTTCGCTGACGGCGAACTGCCTGTCGTTCATGTCTTTCGGTGTCGCGAACTACCTGATCACGAATCCGCGCGACATGAAGGGTTTCGTCAAAGAGCTCTCAGGAATCCAGATGACGGCCTTCACCGGCGTGAACACGTTGTTCAACGGATTGCTGAACACGCCTGGATTTGACCAGGTCGACTTTTCGAAGCTGACGCTCACCTTGGGCGGCGGCATGGCTGTACAGCGTGCGGTGGCGGAGCGCTGGAAGGAAGTGACCGGATGCGTACTTCTGGAAGCTTACGGCCTTACCGAGACGTCGCCTGGCGTCAGCATCAACCCGGCCGACCTGCCGGCGTACAACGGCACCATCGGTTTGCCGATTCCATCGACGGACGTGTCGATCCGGGACGACGATGGCAACGAAGTGGGCATCGGTGAGCCAGGTGAGCTGTGTGTTAAAGGCCCACAGGTGATGCGCGGGTACTGGAATCGCCCTGAAGCGACCGCCGAAGTGCTGGACGAGGACGGCTGGCTGAAGACCGGCGACATGGCACAGATCGACGACCAGGGCTTCTTGCGGATCGTCGATCGCAAGAAAGACATGATTCTGGTGTCCGGCTTCAACGTCTATCCCAATGAGATCGAAGACGTTGTGGCCGCGCATTCTGGGGTGCTCGAAGTGGGTGCTATCGGGGTACCTGATGAGCACTCTGGCGAAATCGTCAAGATCTGCGTCGTCAAGAAGGACCCCGCACTCACCGAGGAGCAGCTGATCGCGCATTGCAAGGAGCAGTTGACCGGTTACAAGGTACCGAAGGTCGTGGAGTTCCGAACCGAGCTACCCAAGTCCAACGTCGGTAAGATTCTCCGCCGGCATCTGCGCGACTGACGAGGACGGCACACCCGCGCATCCGCGTCGTATGGCGCGCGCCTCGCCGACGTGAATTCGGTCCGACGCGGCCGTCGAACGACATGCTCCCGTCCCGCGGGCGGGGGAAGATCATACGGCGGCCCCGCCGGTCCGCCGGGTGGCTGAAGGGCACACACTGGTTGGCGTAATCAAAACGTGCGATGACGCACACCTTGCCGCCGAAAGCGCGATTGCTGCACTGCGCAATGGTGGTCTTTCTGCGACAATACGATGCTACTGAACAATGTTCGCAGCGCCTGCGGCCGGCTCTGGCCGCTGCTTGACTGACACGGTGCGGCGTTAATCCGACCCGAATCTACGCCGGCGATTTCGACCGGCATCGCTCAATTCGAACTGATTGGAGTTTGGCATGACTCAAGCTGTGATCGCGGGCTATGCGCGCTCGCCGTTTGCACCGGCCACGCGCGGTGCGCTGGCTCGTGTGCGCCCCGACGACCTTGCCGTTGCCGTCGTACGTGCGCTCATTGAACGTACGGGTGTAGACCCGGAGCGCATCGAAGATCTGATCGTCGGTTGCGCATTCCCGGAAGGCGAGCAGGGATTGAACGTGGCCCGCCTCGTCGGCCTGCTCGCCGAACTCCCACGCGATGTCGGGGGCATCACGGTCAATCGCTTCTGTGGCTCTTCGATGCAGTCTGTGCACATGGCCGTTGGGGCGGTCGCTGCCGGGGCCGGTGATGCCTTCATCTGCGCTGGGGTCGAATCGATGACCCGGGTACCGATGATGGGGTTCAACCCGATGCCGAACGCGGCGCTGATGGACGTCGCACCAGGCGCCTACATCAGCATGGGCGAAACCGCTGAGAACGTTGCCAGCCAGTATCAGGTGTCCCGCGAGGAGCAGGAAGCATTCGCAGTGTCCAGCCATCAAAAGGCGGCTGCCGCGGAGGCTGCCGGCAGGCTCTCCGAGGAGCGCGTACCGATCGACGCGCAGCCGGCGGCCGTTTCCGCAGACGGCTGCATTCGTCCGGCCACGAATACCGATGACCTGGGGCAGTTGAAGCCCGCCTTCAGTGTTACCGGCACCGTGACGGCCGGCACGTCGTCACCGCTGACCGATGGCGCTGCCGCCGTCTTGGTGACGTCGGCAGACTTTGCCGAGCAACACGGCTTGCCAGTGCTGGCGCGGGTCATAGCGATTGCCGGGGCTGGATGTGCGCCGGAGATCATGGGCATGGGGCCCGTTCACGCCAGCAATAAAGCTCTGAAGCGCGCCGGTGTCAGCGCGGCGGACGTGGACATCGTCGAGTTGAACGAGGCGTTCGCGTCCCAGGCCATCGCTTGCATGCGGGAGCTTGGGCTGGAACCCGAGCGCGTGAATCTCGACGGTGGGGCGATCGCTCTCGGACATCCGCTCGGGGCCACCGGGGCGCGGATCACCGGCAAAGCGGCCGCCTTGCTGGCACGCGAGCAGGGCCGTTACGCGCTGGCAACCCAGTGCATCGGCGGCGGGCAGGGCATCGCCACACTGCTGGAACGTCCCTGATGGCGATCGAGTCAGTTGCCGTGTTGGGTGCCGGAGTCATGGGCGCCGGTATCGCCGCGCAAATCGCCAATGCCGGCGTCGACGTGTTGTTACTCGACGTGCCGCAGGGCAGTGGCGAGTCGCGCAACGCGCGCGCCGAGGCGGCCATCGCGCGCATGGTGAGGACGGAACCGAAGCCGCTGATGCACCGCCGTAATGCCCGGCGCATCAAAGCCGGCAACCTGGAGGATGACCTCGCCGCCGCGGCGCAGCGTGACTGGGTGGTCGAAGCGGTGGTCGAGCGGCTCGACGTCAAGCAGGCACTGTACGCGCGGCTCGAAGAGTCGGGGCATGCGCTCGTATCGTCGAATACGTCGACGATACCGTTGTCGGCCCTGACGCACGGGCGCTCATCCGAGTTCAAGTCGCGTTTCGCCATCACGCACTTTTTCAACCCTCCGCGTTACATGCGCCTCATGGAGTTGGTCCGAGGTGCCGAGACCGCTCCGGAGACGGCGACTGCGTTGCAGTTGTTCTGCGATCAGCGCCTCGGCAAGGGTGTAGTCGACTGCAAGGACACGCCTGGGTTCATCGCCAATCGTATCGGCACCTACTGGTTACAGAGCGCGATGTCCGGCGCCATGCAACTCGGTGTCGACATCGAGTCTGCCGACGCTGTGCTCGGTCGCCCGTTCGGTATTCCGAAAACGGGTGTGTTTGGCCTCATCGACCTGGTCGGACTCGACCTGATGCCTCAGATCAACGCGAGCATGCGCGCTTTGCTGCCCGCTGATGACCCGATGTTCGGCGGGCGCACCGCTGACGAGGACGTGCCGCCAGTCGTTGCCCGCCTGATCGAGGATGGTTTTACCGGACGAAAGGGTAAGGGGGGGTTCTACCGACTCGACAGATCTGACGGCGAGCGCCGTCGCCTCGTGCTGGACCTGAACTCCGGCGCCTACGGCGATATTCGCCGGCCGCGGGTGCCGGCCGCAGCCGCGGCGCGCAAAGGCGGTCCGCAAGCGGTCATGGCGCACGACAGCCCGGCCGGCGAGCTCGCATGGCGGGTCATGTCCGGGACCATCAACTACGCGGCTTCGCTGCTTGGGCAGATCGCCGATACGCCGGGCGCGGTCGACCGGGCCATGCAACTCGGGTACGGGTGGGGCGAAGGGCCGTTCGCCCTGCTCGATCGTCTCGGCGTCGATTGGTTCATCGCGGAGTCTGCCAGGCGTCAGCAGACCGTGGCTGAATACATTCAGTCGTTGGCCGGGACATCCGTCTACGCCGGGGCCGGGGCCTGCGCGACCGAGACATTGCCAGACGGTGTCAAAGCGCCGCGCAAGCGTCCTGCCGGGGTGGTGGCACTGAGCGATATCAAGGCCGGCTCGAAGCCGGTCGGGCGCAACGGTTCAGCGTCACTTTGGGATGTCGGTGAAGGCGTGCTCTGCGCCGAGTTCCACAGCAAGATGAATGCTATTGAGCCCGGCACGCTGGCCATGTTGCAACGCGCGCTGCAAGAGGTTCCGAAGCAGTTTCAGGCGCTCGTCATCCACAACGAAGCAGACAATTTCTCGGTCGGGGCCAATGTTGGTCTGCTGCTATTCGCCGCGAACATGGCCGCCTGGCAACAAATCGATGCATCCATAGCCGGCGGCCAACAGACTTACCGTGCGTTGAAGTACGCGCCGTTCCCCGTGGTCGGGGCACCCTCCGGAATGGCGCTGGGTGGCGGCTGCGAGGTGCTGCTGCACTGTGATGCGGTGCAGGCTCACGCGGAAACCTATATGGGCCTCGTGGAGGTGGGCGTCGGTATCGTACCCGGATGGGGCGGGTGTAAAGAACTGCTGCTGCGCTGGTATCAGGAGCCACGCCGTCCGCAGGGGCCAATGCCGGCTGTCAGTAAGGTGTTTGAATTCATCAGTACTGCCAAGGTGGCCACTTCGGCCGCGGAGGCGATGGAGATGAAACTGTTGTTGCCGAGAGATGCGATCACCATGAACCGGGAACGGGTTCTGGCGGACGCACGGTCGCGGGCGGTCGCGTTAGCCGAGAACTACACGCCACCCACCGAGCCCGACCCGATCCCCTTACCTGGTGAGACGGCCCGGGTTGCGCTGCAACTTGCTGTCGATGGTTTCGTCAAACTCGGCAGGGCTACCGCCCACGACCAGGTGGTAGCGGCAGAACTCGCTCACATTCTGAGCGGTGGCCCGACGGATATCACCGCCACCGTAACCGAGCAGGATATATACGATCTGGAACGCGAAGCGCTGGTGCGCCTGGCACGCACCGGCGGCACGCTGGCCCGGCTCGAGCACATGCTTGAAACGGGCAAACCGCTCAGGAATTGATGTTGGGTTGACCGCGCGTGCGCGCATGGCTCGGGCGGCGTGCGCCAAATCGAAACGATACTTTGATGAGGGTCTGAAACGATGTCCCACTATGCTGCACCAATCGACGACATGAAATTTGCACTGCGCGAACTCGTCGATACCAATGCACTTGCCGAGATCGACAGATTCGCCGAGATCGACACCGAACTCGAAGACGCCATCCTCGAAGAAGCCGGTAAATTCTGCGCGGAGGTGCTGGCTCCGCTGAATGGGCCAGGGGACGCGCACGGCTGCACCTGGAATGACGGCGTCGTCACCACTCCGCCGGGGTTCAAGGAAGCCTATGCCGGACTGGTCGAAGGTGGGTGGACTACGCTGTCTGCTGCGCCCGAGCACGGTGGCCAGGGATTACCGGCGCGCGTGAGCCTACTCGTCGACGAGATGATGATCGCTACCAACATGGCGTTCAGCATGACGCCGGGGCTGACGCTTGGTGCCTACCATGCGATCGCTGCCCACGCCTCGGATGAACTCAAGGCCCGCTACCTGCCGAAGATGGTGTCCGGCGAATGGTCGGGCACGATGTGCCTGACCGAACCACACTGTGGCACCGACCTTGGGCTGTTGCGCACCCGGGCGGAGCCGCAGGCCGACAGCAGCTACAAGTTGACCGGCACAAAAATCTTCATCTCCGCCGGCGAGCATGACCTGACGGATAACATCATCCACCTGGTGTTGGCCCGCCTTCCGGATTCTCCGAAAGGCGTGCACGGTATTTCGCTGTTCGTGGTGCCGAAGTTCGCCCTGGATTCAGACGGCAACCCATCCGGGCGCAATGGCGTCGTCTGCGGTGCGATCGAAGAGAAGATGGGGATTCACGGGTCGCCGACCTGCGTCATTAACTTCGACGAGGCCACCGGTTATCTGGTGGGCACGGAAAATCACGGTATGCGGCAGATGTTCACGATGATGAACGCGGCGCGTCTCGGCGTGGGCAACCAGGGCATTGGACTCACCGAAGCGGCGTATCAGAAGGCGGTTGCCTACGCGCGCGAGCGCCTGCAGGGCCGTGCGCTGAAAGGGGCTGCACATCCAGACAAATCGGCCGATCCCATCATCGTGCACCCGGATGTCAGGCGTATGCTCCTGACGATGCGTGCGTCGGTCGAGGGTGGCCGCGGACTCGCGATGTGGATCGCCACGGAACTCGACATCAGCCATCATCACCCAGACCCCGAACGCCGTCGCGAGGCGGATGATTTCGTGCAGTTGATGACGCCGATCGTCAAGGCCTACTGCACTGATCTCGGGCTCGACTGCGCCAACCTCGGCATTCAGATCATGGGCGGACACGGCTATGTGCGTGACCATGGCATGGAACAGCTCAGTCGCGATGCCCGCATCACGCAGATCTACGAAGGTACCAACGGGATTCAAGCGCTCGACCTGGTCGGGCGCAAGCTCGGCGCCCACACGGGGCGCTACCTGCGCGGTTTCTTCCATCCGGTAGAGGCGTTTTTGTCCGAGCACGCTGACAACGAGGCGCTCGATGGCATCGTCCAGCCCGTTGCCAAGAGCTTTGGGCGTTTGCAACGGGCGACGGCCTATCTGGCCGAAAGTGGTCTCAACGACCCGGACGAAGCGGCCGCTGCTGCGACGGATTACCTGAAGCTATTTGGCCTGACGGCGTTCGGGTACGTCTGGGCGCGCGCCGCCCTGGTGGCGAGCCGCCGCCAGGAGGACCCGACCGGGTTCTATGCGGACAAGCTTGCGACGGCCCGATTCTTTGCCGCGCGTATTCTTCCCGGGAGCAGCGCAGCTTTCGGTGCATTGATGGCGGGAGCCGGGAGCATCATGGATTTTCGTGAGGAGGCGTTCTAGTGGAAGTTGCGTGTCTGGATCTGGAAGGCGTGCTGATCCCCGAAATCTGGATCAACGTGGCCGAGCGAACCGGTATCGAGGGCCTCAAGGTCACGACCCGCGATATCGCTGATTACGATGAGCTGATGACCTATCGCCTCCAGATACTCGACGAGCACAACATCACGCTGCCGGAGATCCAGGCAGTTATCGACACGCTGTCGCCGCTGGACGGCGCTGCCGACTTTCTGAATTGGCTACGTGAACGTTTCCAGGTGCTGATCCTGTCGGACACGTTCTACCAGTTCGCGAGCCCGCTGATGCGCCAGCTCGGTTGGCCGACCCTGTTCTGCCACAAACTCGAAGTTGACGTGCGGGGCAAGATCAAGGACTACACGCTGCGGATGCCCGACCAGAAGCGCGCGAGCGTTGAAGCGCTCAGGCAGATAGAGTTCCGGACCATCGCTGCCGGCGATTCCTACAATGATACGACGATGCTCGGCGCGGCTGATGCCGGCATTCTGTTCTGTCCTCCCGACAACGTCGTACGGGAGTTTCCGCAGTTTCCGGTGACTCGCAACTACGACGAGTTGCGGAGCGAGTTCGCCAGGGCGAGCCTGCGCGATGTCACCTGAAGACGGAACGCCAGGACATGGCGAGAGCAAGACCGCCGACCGGGCGCGGTCAGGCGACCCGGAAGTTCCGGCCCAAAGGCGTCGGAGCCTCATGCGACGTTGGGGCTACGAACTCATCATCGTAGTCGCCGTGTTCGCAGGACTGCAGGCGTGGATGAGCCGCGGCGCTGCCTCCGGCGCGGCACCGCCGCTCAGCGGTTTCAGTCTCGACGGTGAAGCGCTCGGCCTGGTCTCCAACCCGGACCGGCCTGTACTGGTTCACTTCTGGGCGACGTGGTGCGGCATCTGCAAGTTCATGGATGGCAACATCGCCAACGTTGCCGCCGACCACCCGGTCATCACAGTCGCGCTGAGTTCGGGCGGCGTGGAGCCCGTCAGCAGCCACCTGCGCGATCGGGATCTGCAGATGCCGGTGCTGTTGGATGATAGTGGCGAAATCGGCCGGCGTTGGGGCGTGCGTGGAGTACCCACGTCTTTCCTCATTGACACGAATGGCCAGATCCGTAACGTCACCGTGGGATTCACAACCGAACTCGGCTTGCGTGCGCGCCTGCTGTGGCTGCGCTACTTCGGCGCAGCGTAGCCACCGTATTGCATCGCCGCTTAAGACGCGCTGCGCAATCGCGGCACCGTGCGCGGAGTCGATTCGACCAGCCGGAGTGCAGCGTCAGGCGCGCAGGCGACGGGCCCGTCCGACATACTCCCCCTGCGCATAGTCGACTCCCATTCGCGCCAGCGTCTCCGCGGTTTGCTGATCGCCCACGTACTCGGCGACGGTGCGCAGGCCAAGGCGATGCGCGAGACGGTTGATCGAATCGACCATGGTGCGGTCTACCGCATCGCGCTGCATCTCGACGATAAAACTCCCATCGATCTTCAAGACGTCGGCCGGCAGATTCTTGAGATAGCCATAGGTGCTGAAGCCGGCCCCAAAGTCGTCTAGGGCAATGGAGCAGCCAAGCGCACGCAGGTCGGTCAGCAACTGGCTGACTGGCGCCAGTTCCGCCAAGACTGACGATTCAGTAACCTCGAGGCACAGTCTCGCGGCGAACGTGGGGTGAAGCGCGATCGTCTCCAGCAGGCTCGCGCGAAAATCCGCGTCGGACAATGACTGGGGCGAGACGTTGAGCGCGATTACACCAAACGACTGTAGCTCGGAATCCGGGTCGCCGAGGGCCGTTAAGGTATGTTCGAGAACCCAACGGTCGACGCGCGGCATCAGATGATGGCGTTCGGCCGCGCCCAGGAAATGTTCCGGTGCCCAGATTTGACCGCCCTGGTCTTCAAGGCGTAACAGCAACTCTGCGCGCTCTGGCAAGCCTTCCTGCAGCGCGGCGATCGGCTGCAGGAACACGAGGAGGCGGTCGTCGGCCAGCGCGTCTTTCAATTCTGCCGTCCAGCGCTGCGAAGTTCCTTCGTGGCGGGTCATCGGGTCCTCTTCCGCATACCAGTTGACCCGGTTGCCACCGCGTCGCCTCGCTATGCTGCGCGCGACCGACGCCTGCGCCAGCAGTGCTTCCCCGTCGAGCGGCGGCGTCGGCAGCACCACCGCACCGACACTGGCGGTAATCGTATGGCCGTTTTCCGTGGCGGCCGGTTGGTTGGGTACACCGCCGACGATCGTGTGCAGGGCTTCTACGGCTGCGCGAAGATCGGACTCGGTATCGCCATGAAGCAGGAGAGCGAATACATCCTGGCCAAGGCTGTAGAGGCCGTCCTCAGGTTCGAGTTGGCGTTGCATCGCATTGCTGATATCGCGCAGCAACGCACTGGCGGCGTTGTAGCCAAGTCCGTCGGCTACGGTCTTGAAATGATCGAGATCCAGGATGCAAAGGGCCATGGGCCGCGGCATGTCGACTGTACGTGCGAGCGCGATACGCAATTGGGCAAGACCCGGCAAGCCGGTGATCTGATCGTGGGTTGCATAGAACTCGGCCAACCGCTCCGTATCACGCCACTCGCTGATGTCATCGATCCAGACCAGGACGGTGCCGTCGCCGTTTGGCGCGATAGAACCACTGACAGGGCAGGCGAGGCCGGAAGGCTGTGCCACCACGCCGGCGCCTGAAGGGAGATCGTGCGTCTGGTGACGCCCGGCACAACGCTCGATATGCCGGGTGAAGGACGCGTCGCTACCCGCTGCTGAATCCTCGCTGTACATGCGCAGATGCGCGTCGATGGATGCGCCGGTGAGCGCGCTGACGGACAAACCCACGAAGTCGGCCGCTGCCGCGTTGACGCTCTGGATCGTACCGGCAGTGTCGCAGACGACGATGAGGGAGCGGCTGCGCCTTGCCGCCGCGGCCATGAGGCGATCAGGCGCTAACGCCGCGGCGGCTACACGACCCTGCAACTCGGCGATGACGGCTTCTGCTTCCCGATGGTCGAACACAGCTTCGCCGCGCCTTAGTCGCGCGTGCCAAAGCCGTTCACCCGCCCACCACAGCGCCCCGCCCAGCAGCGGCCATACGATCGCTTCAGGCGTGCCAGTCAGCGCCAGAACTGTGCCTGGCGCCGCGCCGCCCGCAGCCCATAGGGCAGCGTCGTGACGCCGGTTCGCGGCCCAGGGCAGCCATGCGATCAGCATGCCGGCGGCGCAAACGGCTGATACCTGGAGTCCAAAGGCGCCGGCCGAGACGGCCATCAGGGGCGTCACAATGCGCGCCACGCTGCGTTGCTGACCGGCAGCAGCGAGTAGCGTCAGGCACGCGGCAACGGCGACCGACGCTCCGCTCGCGCCGCCGAGCTGCGTGCCGATCACCAGGAGTACGAAGGTCGCGACGACGGCGTGGTAGCGATCCCCCGCGCTCCCGGCAGTTGCGTGTTGTTCGGCGAAGGCGGCGCGACGGTGAATCCCGCGCGCGGCGGGCACTGCCGTCGGGCCCGGACTTTCTGTGAGCTGAGGGTTTCCGGCGTCAGGCGCTTTCGGTGTGTGGTTGGTGTGCATATCCAATTGGTCAGTTAGTGACTGCGCGAGCCGCTCCGAGCACGCGAGCGACGTCGATCAGGACCGCTGCAAGAAGCTGTTGACCGACGTGCCGTGTCGCGAGATCGGGTCGGCCCATAACGCCTGTCGGCGTATACGTTCGGGGGCCTGGCGTGCGCGATAGTGGCCCGCTACCGAGTGATTCATCCCACGGCTGCGCGCGTTCCAGAGCGACGCGGTCCGGCGCGATGGCCAGCATGACGGAAGTTTCTGCCTCATCGGCGTGTCCACCGTGGCACTGGCTGCACAGCATTGCACGGGTCCGGCTGGCATCCGGGCCGCGATTGGTGTGCACTACCAAGGTAGAGTCACCTCGTGATTCCACCAGCGCATCGAGTGGTGCAATGGTCGATATACCGGTATTCAGAAGCAGCGCCGGTATCTGGTGATAAGGCGCAATCGAATCCAGTATCGCCGCGACCGATGCGGTGAACGCCTCGGCTGGCACGCTGGTACTGCCGGGGTAGTCCAGGAACGCTGGATAGTGGCCATAGGTCAAGGTCGGCCAGACCAACACGGGCCAGCGTGCGGCGAGCGCCGAGCCAAGCCAGTCGGCCTGGACAGCGTCGGTGCACACGGGCAGGTGCCAGCCGTGTTCTTTGGCCGCCGCGCCGATCGGCAGCACCGGGCGTAGGCCGGCTTCCAGGCCGGCAGCGATGAAGGTCCAGTCGTGCTCAGCTACACAGCTACCGCGTCTGCGCATGGTGCTAAAGCACCGGTACCGCGAACGCATGACCGGGCCCGCGACGGCGCCCCACACGGTCCGCGACTGGGAGGACGGTTGGCATCTGCGGTACCGGCATAATCATGGTCGCTCAGTGGCAAGCTCCAAAAACTCAAGGGAAGGCGCGCTCCCATGTCGGATTATATGCGGCTCGATTGGTCCGCGCTGTCGGTTCCTGCGCGGGTCGTCGTGATCGCCGATACGCACGCGGCGTTGGATCCGCATGTTGCCGAGGCGCTGGCGAGTGCGGATGCGGTGATACATGCCGGAGATGTTGGCGGCGATGCGGTGCTTGCAGCGATGGAAGCCGCGTCGTCGCGACACGTCGCGGTCCGCGGCAACAACGACGTGGCGTCCAAATGGCGTGGTGCTGGCGACCCCGGGCGCCTGCCGCTCCAAGCGTCGATCGAGCTGCCGGGCGGTGATCTCGTCGTGGTGCACGGCCACTTGCACAACCCCGCCGCGCGGCGTCACGCGGTTTTGCGCCGTGCCTTCCCGCACGCCCGTGCAGTCGTTTACGGACACTCTCATCGACAGGTCTGCGAACGCGGTGGCACACCTTGGCTACTGAATCCGGGTGCGGCGGGACGTGCCCGCACGTTCGGCGGTGCAGGCTGGCTGTGGCTGAGCGTGAGTGCGCATGGGGCGTGGACCGTGGAGGCCTGTCGCGCGCCGCCCTGACGGTAGCGCCCGTGCGCGCTAATGACGCTCATTGTGAGAGACTGCGCGAGGTCGTGGCGCGACGCTGAGACCGTGACCTGGCGTCAGTGCCCGGGCGAAGGCGCGCAGGGTTATCGTGGAATCGCTGTTGAGGTTCTCTATGAAGTTGAGGTCGAATTGGTTCGTGGCCCTGATGGGCAGCTGCCTGCTGGGACTGAGCAGCACCAGTGGTGCCAATGATGTCGCCGTAGAACATGCCAGATTTACGCTCAGCGGCGGAAAATGGGCTGCCAGCGTACGGTTGCGTCATGCGGATACCGGCTGGAAGCACTACGCAGATGCGTGGCGCGTGGTCGGCGTTGATGGAACTGTGTTCGGTAAGCGCGTGTTACATCATCCCCATGAAAACGAACAGCCGTTCACACGCAGCCTGTCCGGCATCTCGATTCCGGCATCGGCGTCGGTGGTATTTGTGGAAGCACACGACAGCGTCCACGGATGGAGCCCCGATCGTATTCGCGTTGACCTGAATGTGGCGCGGGGCGAGCGCTTCGAAGTGCGACGCTGAGCCTGGGTCCAGTCATGCCGGCGCACGGTCGGCGTTTGTTCTTCGTCAACCGATTCTACGCCCCAGACCAGTCGGCGACGGCGCGTATGTTGACCGGTGTCGCGGAGGGTCTGTCCGCGCGCGGGCATCGGGTACATGTCGTAACCTCGCGTCTTCGGGCTGACGACGCGCAAGCTGAATTGCTGCCCGAGGAGGTCGTCAACGGCGTTTCGGTACACCGGATCTGGAGTACGAGATTCGGGCGCGCGGCACTCAAAACCCGCTTACTCGACTACCTGAGTTTCCACTGGTCCGCCCGTCGCGTGGTGGCGAGCCTCGCGCAGTTCGGCGACGTCGTGGTCGCCAAGACCGATCCGCCGTTGCTCGGCGTCAATCTTCAGCGCGGGCTGGGCCAGTACACCCATATGAACTGGGTTCAGGACGTGTTCCCCGAACTGGCTCAGCGCACAGGGGTGATGCGTTGTGAGTCACGGCTTTACGCGTGGCTGTTGGATGCGCGCAACCGCAATCTGCTGAGCGCCGCCGGGAACGTCGTGCTCGGCGACAGCATGCTGGCAACTCTTAAGCGGGCCGCTCCGCATGCCAGGCTAACCGTGATTCCGAACTGGTCGGGCGACCTGCGCCTCGAGTCCGGGGCACGGGGGAGCGCGGGTCGCTCAGCGGAACACGATGTTGCGTTGACCGTGCCAGCCGCCGGACTGAGCGTCATGTACGCCGGTAATCTCGGTCGCGTACACGACTTCGATACGGTTCTCGACGCTGCGCAGCTGCTATCTGCGGCACCGTCCACCGCGGTCGCGCCGATCCGTTTCGAACTCGTTGGCGATGGCGCCCAGAGGGCTTCGTTGGAGCGGGCCGTCGCCACCAGGAACCTCACCAACGTCGGGTTCCGTGACCCGGTACCCGAATCCGGCCTGCCCGACATGTTAGCGTCCGCCGACGTGCATTTGGTGACGCTAACTCCAGACTTGGAAGGACTGGTGACGCCGAGCAAGTATTACGGAATTCTGGCGGTTGGCCGACCTGTTGCTTACATCGGTGGGGCGGACGCGGATATCGCCGCCGAGGTAGTTGCCGAAGGGGCGGGCATAGCCACGCCGGCCGGTGCACCGGCGCAACTTGCTTCGGCGCTGCTCGCCCTGGCGGCCGATGCGCCACGCGTGCGCCAGATGGGCGAGCGTGCCCGTGGATTGTTTCTGAAACGCTATCGCCTCGAGCACTGTCTCGACTCCTGGGAACAGCTGCTCGCGCAAATTTGACGTCGACGACCCGGAGCCGCATGAGTCATTCGCACCCGTATGTCCTGATCGCAGCCCTCGCGTTGCTGGCGACGGCCGGTTTGATCGCACTGCTTCGACCGGTGGCAGGCCGGCTTGGCTGGCTCGACGAGCCGGGTGCCCACAAGACGCATGACAGCGCAGTCCCGGTGACCGGCGGTATCGCCATGTTCCTGGTGTTCGCCGTTGCGCTGTTGCTGGTGAACCCGGCGATGAAGCATCTCTGGACCCTGGTCGCCGCGGCCGCTGCGCTCGTGGTGGTCGGGGCATTGGACGATCGTTATCAGTTGTCGTACCGGTGGCGTTTCATGGCGCAGACGGCTGCCGGTCTCGTCATGACGTTGGGAGCTGACACTGCGCTGCGCGATATGGGATATCTGCAGTGGGACCATAGCCTTACCGAAACTGGCCTGTGGCAGGTACCGCTGACGGTATTTTGCGTCGTCGGCGTGATCAATGCTCTCAACATGCTGGATGGCCTGGATGGACTGGCGGGTACGGTAGCGTTGATCGCGGCAGCGGCGCTCGCGTGGTTTGCGTTCACTGGCGGCCGCGACGCGGACGGTGTGGTGCTGCTGGTGCTCGCGGCGGTCCTGGCCGGATTCCTCAGCTGGAATTGGCGCCTGCCGGGACGGCGCCGCGCACGGGTATTCATGGGCGATGCGGGTAGCCTGTCAGTCGGCTTCGTGCTGGCGTGGTTCGTCGTCAGCCTGAGTCAGTTGGAAGACGGCACGCGTGCGATGTTGCCGGTGCAAGCATTATGGGTGCTGTGCGTGCCATTGATGGACACGGTCCGGCTACTCGTATGGCGCGCGGCCTATGGGACCGGTCCCTTCAAACCCGATCGCCAGCATCTGCATCATGTACTGCAGCGGCGCGGCTGGTCTCATGGACAGGCAGCGGCAACGGTGATCGCGCTGCACGCGACCGGGGTTATCGCAGGTCTCGTGGCGCCAGGGTACGGCGTCTCAGAGTTCGCCATGTTCTATGCCTTCATGGCGCTGTTCTTTTGCTACGCGGTCGCGCTCGGATGGGAATTTGATCGACAGCACGGGTTTTCCGGCGCCACGCAGCCGGTGGTCTCATAGTCGTTCGCAACGTTGTGCACAGACAGCCGCTACCCGAGCAGACCCGCGGCTTCGGACGCCGCTACTCGGGTCAGACGGTCGTCGGCGAAGACCAGCACGGATTCCTGTTCGAACCAGTCGCCCAACACAAAGCGCTGACGGGCGCGGTCACCGATGTGGTGAACGTGATCCTTGGGACGATGCGTATGTCCGTGGATGAGCCAGTCGGCATCGTGTGCGATCAGCATTTCCTCCACGGCACCGTCATTGACGTCCATGATGGCATGGGCTTTGTGAGCGACCGCCTGGCGGGAGGTTTCTGCAAGCCTGAGTGCTTCCTGTGCGCGCTCGGCCAGACTTAGCGACAGAAACGCGCGCTGATTTTCCGGTGACCGGGAGTAGGCGCGAAAGGCCTGATAGTCGGTGTCGTCGATGCAGAGTTCATCGCCGTGGCACAGCACGACGCGGCGTCCACCGAGGTCGATACGATGCACTTCGGGGAGTAACGCACTGCCGGTTTGCTCGGCGAACGCCGCACCGAGCAGGAAATCGTGATTGCCATGCCCTGCGAATATGCGCGTACCGGCTGCGGCGAGATCGGCCAGCGCGTGGACAACTTCGCCGTGGGGCGGCCTGACGTCGTCGTCACCCAGCCATGCGTCGAATGTGTCGCCGAGCAGATAGAGCGTTTCGGCGCGACTATGCATAGCTGCGAGGAAGTTGATGAATGCCATCGTCGCGCGCGGCGCGCGTACGCCCGCATGCACGTCCGCGACAAACACGTGCGCCATCGCGTTACGCTTCCCGGGACGGTCGGGTCACCTCACTCGCTGATGACAGACGCCGTGTTGATCACGATATCTTCCTTTGGCACATCGTTGTGCATGCCGCGCGACCCGGTCGGCACGTCGGTCATCTGGTCGACCACGTCCATGCCGGCGGACACCTTGCCGAACACGCAGTAACCCCAGCCCTGGCGGGTCGGTGCGCTGAAGTTCAGGAACTCGTTGTCTTCTACATTGATGAAGAACTGGGCACTGGCCGAGTGTGGGTCCTGAGTCCGCGCCATCGCGAGTGTGCCGACGTTGTTCTTGAGGCCGTTGTCCGCCTCGTTCTTGACCGGCGCGCGCGTGCTCTTTTGGTCCATGTCGGCGGTGAAGCCGCCGCCTTGCACCATGAATCCGGGGATTACGCGATGGAAGATGGTGCCGTCGTAGTGCCCGTCTTGCACGTACTGGACGAAGTTCTGCACCGTCTCGGGCGCTTTGTCGGCGTCGAGTTCGATATCGATGTCACCAAGGTTGGTCGAAAGTCGTACATGCATGGCGTTCAGCCTCCTTCGGGCTCGATGATCTCAGCCTTCTCGACTACCACGGTCCGAGTTGGCAAATTCTGGAAGAATCCGCTGGGCGCGGTCGGAATGCTGCGAATGCGGTCGACCACATCCATACCTTCAGTGACGCTCCCGAATACCGCGTAGCCCCAACCACGGCGAGTCTTGTTCTTGTGGTTCAAAAACCCGTTGTCAACGACGTTGATGAAGAACTGCGCCGTCGCGGAGTGCGGATCGCTGGTCCGCGCCATGGCGACCGTTCCCCGAGCGTTTCTGAGTCCGTTGTAGGCTTCATTCGGCACTGGCTGCCCGAGCGCTTCCTTGCGCTGGAGGTCCGATGAGAAGCCGCCGCCTTGCACCATGAAGTTGGCGATAACGCGGTGAAAGATGGTCCCATCGTAATGACCGGACTGAACATAGCCGAGAAAGTTAGCCACCGTGGCCGGCGCCCTTTTCCCGTCGAGGGTCAGCACGAATACACCTTCCGATGTGGTTACGCGCACCTGCGGCTGCGCGGCGGCGAGCTTTGCCGGCATCCCGAGGCAGCAGGCGAGAACCAGTGAGACGAGCGGTACAAAGCGCGAAAGGGTCATACGAAATGCGGCCCTTGAAGCATCTGTCAAACCGCGCATGATACGCGCAACTGCCGTCCGATTCATGGGCGGTGCCGCTACTTTCAAACCCGCCTTGCGGCAGACATCGCCTGGGCCGTGAATGCGCCATGCGCCTCGACCTTCGGCGTCACGACCCCGCTCGAGAGCCGTTCTCGAGCCGGCGCACCCAACTGATGGGAGTACAAACAGCGACAATAGTCCGATGCCAGGAACCCAGCCATGATGTCAGG
Organism: Pseudomonadota bacterium; assembly: GCA_039030335.1. Lineage (GTDB taxonomy): Bacteria > Pseudomonadota > Gammaproteobacteria > HK1 > HK1 > JBCCEJ01. The sequence goes on from JBCCEJ010000015.1 coordinate 29,165, forward strand.
CCCCAACTTGACGCTCCCATGGTGGGCCTTTAACATTTCCGCTCTTCGCATGGCGAAGCTTGTCAGTCGGTGGCTCGGCCTCAGAAACCGCCGAGCTGATGACGGTCAAAGCGGCGCCCATTCGTTCGATGGCTGCTACGGGGCATGGCGCAGTTTGGTAGCGCACCTGCTTTGGGAGCAGGGGGTCGGGGGTTCGAATCCCTCTGCCCCGACCAACTCGAAGCCGACTTCATTTGCACCTGTCAGCTCGAGTGATCAGGGCGGCGGCATGGCCGTTCGAATGTTGGCGGCCATCGGATGAAAGCGGTCCCGGTCAAACGAGCGCCTGTAGCTCAACCGGATAGAGCATCGGCCTTCTAAGCCGAGGGTTGCAGGTTCGAGTCCTGCCGGGCGCGCCAATCCATGCGAGGAAGTCGCGCGAAGGCGCGGCGCTACAAGTTCACTGGTGAGCGTAGCTCAGTTGGTAGAGCGCCGGTTTGTGGTACCGGTGGTCGTGGGTTCGAGTCCCATCGTTCACCCCAAACTCATGCAGGAGAGCCACCCGGCGAGGTGGCTTTTTTGTGCCTGCTGCCAACCGACCGGGCAGGAGCGTGGACGCGCTACGGCGATGCCGTGATAATCCGCGCGTGTTGAACCGGGGAGCCGCCACGCTTGCTCTTCAATACCCAGGTCTTCCTGCTCGCGTTCCTGCCGGTTGCGTTATTCGGCTTTTACCTGCTGATCGATCGACCTGCACTCAGGGCCTGGTGGCTGATCGGCGTTTCCTTGTACTTCTACGGGTACTGGGAGCCACGGCTGCTGCCGCTTCTGGTCGCTTCGATCCTGCTCAACTGGCTGTTGGCAATCGCGTTCGTCCGGTGGCGCTTCGGGTGGTTGCTACCTGTCGGTATCGCTTCGAATCTTGCCCTGCTCGGCGTGTTCAAGTACGCGGATTTCTTCGCCAGTTCGCTCGCCGCGTTCACCCCGCTCGAGCACGGCAGCTTCAACATAATCCTGCCGCTTGGCATCAGCTTCTTCACGTTTCAGCAGATTTCGTACCTGGCTGACTTAAGCCGCGGCGCCGCACCGCGGTATGGTCTGCGCGAATACGCACTCTATGTGAGTTTCTTTCCTCAACTGATCGCGGGCCCGATCGTCCGACACAATCAGATCATCGACCAGTACGCGTTGGACCCGCGGCGCGACGGCGCGTCCCAACGGGTGGCGCAAGGCGTGCTACTGCTGGTGCTCGGCCTCGCCAAGAAGCTACTGCTCGCTGACGAGGCGGCTGAGTTTGCCGATCCTATCTTCGCAGCCGTAGGGCCCGGTGTGAGCGTGGCACCTGAATCAGCCTGGATCGGTCTGCTGGCCTTTACTCTTCAGATCTACTTCGACTTCTCTGGCTATTCCGATATGGCCATCGGCCTTGCACTGCTATTTGGTCTGAGCCTGCCAGTCAACTTCAATGCGCCTTATCGCGCCGTTTCGGTTAGTGATTTCTGGCGCCGCTGGCATATCACGCTATCGGAGTTCCTGCGCGACTATCTCTACATTCCGTTGGGCGGCAACCGGCATGGGCAGGCACGCCTGGCGCTGGCCTTGTTGGCGACCATGCTGCTCGGCGGGCTGTGGCATGGCGCGGCGTGGACCTTCGTCGGCTGGGGCGCATTGCACGGCCTTGCGCTCGTTGCGGCTCACGGTTGGCGGCGCACCGGAATCAAGTGTCCGGATGCGCTCGGATGGGTGTTGACGCTCGTCGTCGTGATGGCCGCCTGGGTTTTGTTCAGAGCCCCCGACTTCGAGAGCGCAGCGTGGTTCTATGCTTCGCTCTGGCCCTGGCATGCGGGTGTGGCCGTGACTGGCCTCGACAGCCTGTGGGTGCTGTACGTCGGTGCGCTGCTGGCGACGCTCGGGCCAACCAGCCAGTCGCTCGCGCACGAGTGGCTCAGGCCGCGCCGTTGGCAGGCCGTTGCGACTGGCGTTGCGCTGACATTTTTAATCCTGGCTGCCGGTGGACTGCGCAGTGAAGAATTCATCTACTTCCAGTTCTGACACCGCCGGCGACGGCGGAACCGTCAGACCGAGCCGCGTACAAGATGCGGCAGATGCCAGTGCCTGCGCCCGTACACCGGACCCCTGGCGCGCTTTCCTGCGGTGGACTGCTGCAGCGTTTGGCGCCACGTTCGCGACGCTCGCTGTATTCATTGTCGTACTCGACCCTCACGATCATCTGCTGATCGCCCCGACATTCGAGCGCGCGCCGATCAATTCGAACCAGCGCTACTCCTATCCCGCCGTCGCGCGGTCGGAACAGTTCGACTCCGTTGTGATCGGCACGTCGACGGCACGGCTACTGAAACCTTCACGACTCGACCCTGAACTGGGTGGGCGGTTTGCCAACCTGTCGATGAACAGCGCCACCTCCTATGAGCAAGGTCGGCTGTTGGATCTGTTCCTGCGCTCGCGTGCCGAGGTTCACACGGTTCTGTTTGGCGTCGATTCGGTCTGGTGTGAGCGTAACGCTTCGCCCGTTCGGTACACCCCCCGTCCGTTTCCGGAATGGCTCTACGACGACGATCCCTGGAACGATCTCCTACATGTCCTGAACGGGCCGACACTCGAGCAGGCCGTCCGGCAACTGCAGTTTCAACTGGGCCGGCGAGAGCCGCGATTCGGGCTCGATGGTTACCGCACATTCCTGCCACCACCCGGGGAGTACGACCTCGGCAAGGCGCGGCGAAACCTCTATGGCGGGGACGGCACGCCGCGACCACGGGAAGGAGCGTCCGGTCCTCTGTCCGATACCGAACGCACTGAGGCGGTGTACGGCGCGCTTCGCAACATGCAGGGCGCGCTGGCTGCCGTGCCGGCCAAAGCCCGGATCATCTTCTGGCTGGTGCCCTACCATCATCATCACCTGGGGGCGCCCGGCAGCAAGCGACTCGCCTGGCTCGATGACTGCAAACAGCGCATTGTGCAGCTGGCTGCCTCGCGGCCTAACACGGTTGTCCTCGACATGATGTTCAGGTCGCCGTTGACCAGTGAGGATGCCAACTACTGGGATCCGCTGCACTTCTCCGAATCCGTTGCGGATAGCTTGCCAGGCCTGTTTCGACTGGCGATCGAAGACGGTATGCCCGGGAAGTCGATAAAGCGCCTGCTCCCGCGCGGCTCCTGAACGTGGTGCTCAGATTCCGGCCAGCTCGGACAGCATGTGTTTGGCGTTCTCTAGATCCCCTTCGGCTGTAACCGGTTGGATGCACACATGCGTAGCACCAGCCTGACGATGAGCGTTGATCCGGGCTTCGATGGCCTTGCGGTCGCCCCAGGCCACCATGGCGTTCAGGAAACGGCGGTTACCTCCATCAGCCAGCTCGTTCTCACTGAAGCCGAGGCGGAGCCAGTTGTTGCGATAGTTTGGTAACGGCATGTAACGCGATAATTCGCGTTTGGCCCATTCGTGGGCAACGCTGTCGTCGGTTTCCATACACACTTTCTGTTCAACGACCAGAATCGCTTTCGGACCAACTCTCTCACGCGCCATTGCCGTGTGTTCAGGCGTCACGTTGTACGGGATGGCACCGCGGCTAAGCTCCGCGGACAGGTCGAGCATGCGCGGCCCGAGCGCGGCGATCATCACTTGCAAATCTGCAGGATCGTCTTGCCCTTCGCGAATGGCTTCGAGGTACTGGCGCATCGTCGCGACGGGCTTGCCGTAATGGTGACCACGAAAACGCTCGACCATCGGGATGTGCGACACACCGAGACCCAGTACATAGCGTCCGCCGGAGATACGCGACAGGGTATTGAGGCCGTTGCGCGCGGCGACGGCATCGCGTGCGTAGATGTTGGCGATGGCCGTGCCGATAGTGAGGCTCGTGGTGTGACTCAGCAAAAAGGCACCAAACGACATGGCCTCGTAACCCATCGCCTCCGAGTGCCACAGCGCGCCATAGCCCTGTTGCTCGATATGGCCGATGAAGTCGATCCATTGTTCGGGTGAAAGTTTGTCGGCGGCGTACCAGACGCCCAGTTGTCCGAGGTTCATCGTTTTGCAGTCCCGCGGTTGTCGTGGATTAGCGGCGGTTTGAAGGCTTGACGGCACGGCTCGGCACCCATCAGGGTAGTGCAGCCCTGATGGTGTGACTTGAGGTCCGTGACGATGAGCCAACGATTGCGTTTTGGCATGCTGCTGCCCGTGGAGCATGTGCCTGGAGACGATATCCAGAAGCGCTTTGCTAATCTACTCGAAGCTGCCCGGCTGGCCGAGCAGGCAGGATTCAGCTACCTGGACGCGCCGCAGCATTACCTCGCGTCTCCATCTCAGTATCTGCACTGCATTCCGCTACTGGCTCGCGTGGCCGCTGATGTAACGACCATGCAGCTTTGCACGAACATCATCCAGCTTACGCTGCACAACCCGGTTCAAATCGCCGAGGAGCTGGCCACGCTGGACGTGATCACCGGAGGGCGGCTCGTCGTAGGGTTCGGACGCGGCTACCGGGAAGACGAGTTTCAGGCTTTTGGAATACCGGAAGGAAGGCGGCTTGGCCGCTTTCTGGAAGCGTTCGAAATCGTGCGACGGTTGTGGCGTGACGAGTCGGTTACATTTGACGGCGTGCACTTCAAGTTGCACGACGCTTCCATCGGAATCCGGCCGATTCAGCCGGGAGGTCCCGCGGTCATGCTGGCGGCCAGTGGCGACAAGATGATCTCGCGTGCCGCGACGATGGCTGATGGTTGGTCCGCCGTTGGTCATGCCACGCTGGACGTGCTGGCGCGCCAGGCGGAGGTCTACCGCGAAGCGGTAACAGCCGCCGGGCGGCCTTTCCCACCCCCGCATTATCGACTTGCACTCGAGACGTTCGTCGCGGAAACCCGCGAACAGGCGGAGGCGCGGGCGTTTCCGCACGTGGCGCGCAAGTATGCTGGCTACAAGAGCTGGGGACAGGACGACGAATTACCCGAGGGCCAAACCTTCGACTTGCCGATCGAGGAGCTTCAGGCTGGTCGGTTCAATATTGGCGATGTCGAATCGGTCACCAATCGCATACTGGAATATCATCGCGCAATGCAGATGACGGAGATGGGTGTGCGCCTTTTCTGGGGCGGCATGGACCAGCGGGATTACCTGCGGGCGATCGAGTTGATGGGCGAGAAGGTCATTCCGGCCGTCAACGCGGCGCTATAGGCCGATGGCGTGCTGATCCGCGATCGGTTGGTTCCATGCGAGCCCGAGGCCCGGGCGCGCGTTGAGGTGGAGGGCACCGTCGCGAATCTCCTCCGTGCCGTGGGTCAGCGCCGCTCTATGTGGCCATTCCTGGTACTGAAACTCGAGATGCTCGAATACGGTTGAGCCCGCCATCGCGTGCGCACTCGCGAGCGTGCCCACCGGCCCGCGTGGGTTGTGCGGCGCTACGCGCACCTGGTATTGCGCAGCGAGCGGGGTCAGTGCGTGCAACTCTGTGATGCCGCCGAAGTAGCGGACATCGGGCATCACCACATCGAGCAGGCCGCGATCCAGAAATGGCATTAAATCGCGCGTCCCGCGCGCAGTTTCTCCGCCGACCAGCGATGCCTGTCCGTGCGCTCGGAGCGTCGTCCAGCCGTCGAGATCCGCATACGGCAGCGGGTCCTCGAACCAGTCGACCCGGGAGGGTTCGACCCGACGCAGGAAGGCGAGTGCGTTGTGTACTGACAGTCGCCAGTGGCAGTCGACCATCAATTGGCGGTCGAAGCCGATGGCATCGCGTACGGCCTCCACGCGCGCGCATGCCATCGCCAGGGCTTCGCGCCCGGCCCGTGTGCGGGCGTTGGCACGTGTAAGCCCGTCGAACGGCGCGATCTTGATCCCTTCGAAGCCGTCCGTGGCCGCAGCGCTGGCGCGTTTGGCAAATCCTTCCGGAGTGCGCTCGCGCGTGCCGCGGTTGATGTTCGCGTACAACGCAAGCCGTCGGTGCAACGTGGGGCCAAGTGCCGCGTAAACCGGCGCGCTGAGCACCTGTCCGCGGAGGTCCCACAAGGCCTGGTCGAGTGCCGCGTGCACGGTGGATTCGAGTAGCCCGGTAGGACGTTCGTGCGCCAGCGCGGGTTGGGGAAGGACGATGTCTTGAACCGGCTGCCCAATCCACGGAGCCGCTGCGTTCTCAACGGCACGCGCGACCACCGCCTCTGCGCCGCCGAGCATGTTCTCGCCGCGTCCGACCAGCCCGGCCTCGGCTTCCAGTACCACAAACGACCATGTCGTTTTCTCATCGACGTGGATCAGTTCGGTACGGACAGAACGCAAACGGGGCTTCGATGACATGATGCGCTACGCCTGCGGCGCCTCTGAACTGAGCAATTCAGGTCAGTCTACCGCCGGTTGGCCGCATCTGTCCGAAGTCGTAATCGCCGCCGGGCTCAGGCGACGGATGACCGCAGGTGTCCCCATACGCACCCGAAAATGCAAACGGCCAGCTTGCGCTGGCCGTTTGTACCGATCATTGGCACGGCGAGCTCGCCGTGCGCAAAGCCTGCCTATCAGCCGCGACGGCGACGCATCCGCAGACCGAAGAGGCTGAGGGCGACCAGTGCCAGCGTGCCCGGTGCAGACACCTGCGGGTCACCGCCACCGCCGGTCGGAGAATCACCAACCAGATTGTCAATCGCGCCGGAACCGTTGAAGGTCACTTTGGCCTTCACGACGTTTTCGTAGCCCGCGCCGCCGTTGAAGACGAGGCGCGCGGCACCGTTATCGCCGGTTTCAGGGAAGTGCACGCAGGCAAAGAAGCCGTCTTCGTCCCAGAAATCGATGCGCGCAGCCTGCTCGGAACCGTCTTCGATGTCGAAGACGTCGATCGAGAACAGCGTGGCTGGGCTGTCGAATTCGAAGATTATCTGACCAATGGTGTTGGAACCGCTCGCGAACTCATCGTCCGGATGTGTGCAGATGCCGTCGTAGCAGCCCGGGAAGCGCGCCAGGTCGCTGCCGCCGCTCTGGAAGTTTTCCTGGACGATGGCGATGTTGCCCGGCATCTGTAGCTGCGCAGCCGTCTGTGCGTCTGCCAGTACGCCGCCGTCGTGCTGCGCCATCGTCTGATTGTCGTATGTGTAGACTTTGAACGGCCCTTCGAACGGCGATTCGAGGTCGGAGTCGCGTGTCGGGTGCTCGCGGGAATCAAATACGACGGCGAACTCCGAAGTGGTGGAACCCGACGTGTTGTTGTAAGCCCGAATTTCCATCGCCGGGCCAATCGGATTACCGGGCGTGCCAGTTGCGTACGGACCCGTCGTCGGCGCAGAGGCAGACCAGTCGGGGAAGCCGGATGCCTGCTCGATGTTCAGCACCTGCCCGTGCACCATCGTGTTGCCGTTGATGTCGGATTCGAAATCGACGGTCCAGGCGTGTGCCGAGAGGCTGGCGCCCAGTAAGGCTGCAGTCCCGAGCACTGTTGCCAGATTCTTATGCATCATTCGACTGTTTCTCCGAATGGGCCACCGCTGTGGGTGACTGGATACACGTTACTACCACCGAGGAAGCAACTCTTATGCCAATAAATACTATTACTTTTAGAAACAGAGAGTTGTGACCTGTTTGGCGAAAGCGCATTCAAGCGATACAGCAAAACTGTAAAGAATTCCGACAGTTCTCCGGCACGCTGGTCGAGCCGCTCGGCGTCGGCGCGCAGTTTAACAGGTACCAATCGCTCGGGGGACGTCACCAGATTGCGACCTGGTATGCGAAACCGGACCACCGTAATGGCGTAAAATAGACGGTCTGCCAAGAATTTCGTTCTGCAAGAATCGTCCGTTCGTCGACGTGGAGGAAACTCGAAGTGCGAACCAGCTCCTTGACCGTGTTGCTACTGGCGCTGGGCGTCGGCAGCCCTGCGATGGCAGCGCTCGATACGGCGGTGGGTTCCAATTCTTATGAATCGGCGCTCGAGTTTTTTCAGAACGGTCGGCCAAAAATCGCCGTCAGCCAACTGAAACAGGTGTTGTCTGACAATCCCAACGACCTGCCATCGCGCATCCTCCTGGGTGAGGTGTATCTGAATCTCGGGTTCGCGGCCGCCGCAGAAGTGCAGTTTCGCGAAGCCCTCCGCGGTGGGGCCAATCTGAGCTCGTTGGTCGTGCCGCTGGCTACCGCACTGTTCGAACAACGGAAGTTCGACACGTTGCTCGATGAATTCCACGCGGTCGGGCACGTCCCGGAGGTACAGACAGGACTACTCGTGCTACGCGGCCTGGCGCGCCTGGAACAAAGGGAGCCGGAGGCCGCGGCGAAAGCGTTTGCCGATGCGCTGCGAATCAGCCCCACGGAAGGTGCGCCCTATCTGGGGCGTGCGCAGGTCAGGCTGTTCAAGGGGCAACTTTCCGAAGCTGAGCGCGACGCCAGAACCGCGACGGAATTTGATCCCGGCAGTGCGCAGGCGTGGTACGTACGCGGCATCATCGCGACGCACATGTCACAGAACGCCAACGCGCACGACTACCTGTCGAAGTCGCTGGACATCAATCCGCAGAATATGCCCGCCCGAGCGGCAAGGGCGACCCTCGATATCCATGCCGGACGCATGGAAGCTGCGCGCGAGGATGTCGAGTTCGTGCGGAACAATACGCCCGACGACGCCCAGGCGGCCTATTTGCACGCACGCATACTGGAGCACGACGGAAAGACAGAAGAAGCGCTCTCTGCCCTCGCCGCGGCCAGTTCCACGATCACGGCTCTGCCTCCCGAGTACGTGCGCAACCACGCGCCCACTCTGATGCTGTCAGGCTACGTCAGCATCGCGCTCAAGAAGTACGAGGAGGCGTTCAAACACTTCAGCATCTTCGTCGCGCGTTTTCCGTCGCACCTCGGTGCTCGTCAGGTGCTCGCCCGATTGCACATTCGCCGCAAGGAGCTGCGGGATGCCTTCGATGTCTTGCAGCCCGTGTTTGCCCGGTCTGGAAATGACGCACGCATGTTGGCACTGCGCGCCACGCTGCTCGTAGGGCTCGGGCGAAACCGCGAGGCGGTTCCCGTGCTGGCGGCGCTGCACAGGGAAGATCCGGATGATGTGCAATTGCTGATGCGCTATGCACGCGCCCTGCTACAAAGCGGCGATCGCAGCACTGGATTCGAACTGCTGAACCGCGTGCTGGAACTCGAACCTGAGAACGAGCTTGCCGCGCTGACCCTCGGCACATCGAGTATGCAGGTAGGTGATGCGGAGCGCGCGCTGGAAATGGCGGATCAGGTGCTGAAACACAATCCAGAGTCCGTCAATGCGTTCAACCTGAAAGGCACGGCGCTCATCGCCCTCAAGAAAGCCAAAGAAGGCCGGTTGGCCCTCGAGCAGGGGCTGTTGCTGGCCCCTGGCCACGTATCGATGTCGCGCAATCTGGCACGGATGCTGGTCATCGATGGAAACATCGAGGCCGCTACCGCGATTTACGACAAGGTCCTGGAAGTACATCCCGAATCTCTGTCGACGATGCTGCAATACGCGGCGGTCTTGGAAAAGAACGGACGCTACGCCGAGTCGGAACAGGTTCTGCAGAAAGCCCGTAGCGTCGCGGGGCTGGATGTCACCCCATCGATCCGGCTCATCGATCAATACCTGCGGCGCAGCAACCTCGACGGCGCGCGCAGCGTGCTTCGGGAACTCGAGGCCGAACAGCGTGAGAACCTCGCCGTCATGGAGGCGCGCGGACGCGTCGAGATCGCCCGGGGCGAGTCCTACAAGGCACGTGCGACGTTCGAGAACATGGCGCGCCTCGCGGGGTTCGACGGCAAATTGCTCCGTCAGATAGCGCAACTTCAGATGCGTGTTGAAGACTATGCCGGCGCTCGCTGGTCCTTGCAGAAAGCGACCAAGTCCCAACCAGGCGACGTTCGCCCCCTCATCGGGTTGCTGAAGGTCGAATTGAGAATGGGGCAGGCGTCCAAAGCGCGCAAGCATTTCGCGAAGCTCGAGGAACTGATGCCCGATCAGCCGAATCTGCATTCGCTCCGAGGCGACATACTCATCGCCGAGTCGCGTTTCGAGGAAGCGGCCGCTGCGTATGAGCTGTCGATGGAACGTGCAGGGCGTCGCATCTCGTCAGTCGTCATCAAGCGATACAAGGCACTCGGCTCGGCGGACCAGGTACAGGCGGCCGAGCAATACCTGCTCGACTGGCTGCGCACGAACCCCGACGATGTGATCGCCCGCATGCAACTCGGCGCGGGTTACGTGAGGGCGGGGGACCTCGAACGGGCGCGGGGCGTATACGAGGAGGTCCTGACGCGGCGCCCCGGCAACATCATGGCGCTGAACAATCTGGCGTCGCTGCTGCGCGATTCTGATCCGGCACGCGCGTTGGAACTCGCTCAGCGCGCCTACGACCTGGAGCCCGAAATGCCACCGGTACTCGACACGCTCGGGTGGGTACTGGTCAAACAAGGCGAGTACGACCGGGGTCTCAAGCTGTTGCGCACGGCGCTGGCCCGTGCCGGCTCCAGGCCGGAGATCAACTACCACATCGCAGTGGCGCTGGACGGCGCCGGGCGCCGCGATTCTGCGGTCAAGCAGCTTCGCGCAGCCGTAAATTCGAGCCGGGATTTTCCCGGTCGCAGCGAGGCTGAAGCGTTGCTTTCGACCTGGCAGAACTGACACTCTTCCACGCGGTGTGTTCGCTCCCGTAGGGGTGCGGGCCGGCGGAAAACTCACAGGAACGCGTCGTCCATGTCGGAATTGAGTCGTGCTGACCGCCTCGACGGAATCGAACTGTCCCTCATCGTGCGCATTCAGGCACTCGCCGGAGAACTGCGTGACAAAGGTATCGATGTCATTGGTCTGGGAACCGGCGAACCAGATTTCGATACCCCTCAGAACATCAAAGACGCCGCGGTCGCGGCGATTCAAAGCGGTGATACGAAGTATCCGTTGACGGGCGGTACGCCAGCTCTGAAAACCGCAGTTCGCGATAAGTTCGCGCGCGAAAACGGGCTTGAGTTCGCGCCTTCTGAAATTATCGTCTCAACCGGCGCCAAACAGGTCCTGTTCAACGCCCTCATGGCCACGGTGAATCCTGGTGACGAGGTCATCATCCCGGCGCCGTTCTGGGGTGTGTATCGCGATATCGTGCGCATCTGCGGTGGTATTCCGGTCATCATCGAATGCGCTCAGGACAACGGTTTTCTGCTGACCTCAGAACAGCTCCGGGCCGCCATCTCGCCGCGCACGCGTTGGCTGATGCTGAATTCACCTTCCAATCCATCCGGCGCGGCCTACAGCGGCGAGCAGTTGGATGCCTTGATGACCGTCGTGCGCGAGCATCCGCACGTGGCGGTGCTGAGCGATGAGATCTACGAGCATCTGACGTACGACGGGAACGCCCACGTCGGCGTCTTGAACATTGCGCCTGACCTTCGCGACCGGTGCCTGATCGTCAATGGCGTGTCAAAGGCCTATGCCATGACCGGCTGGCGGATCGGCTACGCCGCAGGACCGGCGTCGCTGATATCCAGCATGGTTGCCGTGCAGGGGCACGTGACCTCAGGCGCGTCGTCGATCGGACAGGCGGCCGCGGCCGCGGCCCTCAACGGTCCCCAGGACGAGGTGCGCCGGCGCGCGGTGGAATTTGAAAAGCGCCGCGATCGCGTCGTGAGCATGCTCAATCAGGCGCACGGTATTCACTGCCCCAACCCGAACGGGGCGTTCTACGTGTTTCCGTCCTGCGCGGGCTTGCAAGGCAAGCGCACGCCGGCCGGTGCCGTAATCGCGTCTGAACTGGACTTCTGCGATTACCTTTTGAAGGACCATGGGGTCGCCGTGGTGCCGGGAGCAGAGTTTGGTCTGCCGTGGCATTTCCGCATCTCGTACGCCTACGCGCAGGAATCGCTGAACACGGCCTGCGAACGGATCCAGCAGGCGAGCGCCGAACTGCGCGACTGATGAGGCAGCGCCCGTGACGCGCTGTTCGCGGGGCGGGCCTGAGGCGCTGGATCATCAGTGTGGCGAGACCTCGACCGCTCGCAGGGCCGGCAACAGCTCATCTGAAATCAGCCGCATGCTGTGTAGCGAGGTCGTGAGCGGCATGCCAACCCAGTGGGTCCGGAGCACCATGTGGTTGACGCCGAACTCCTCCCAAAACGGACGTAGCTGTCCGTAACACTCCTCTGGCGAACCGATGACGAAGCGATCGGTCACGAGGTCTTCAATACTCTTGTCGAAAGACTCGTTCGCAGGCATGACCTTGTCTTGTCCCCAGGTCGCATAGTCACGGTACTTGCTCGCGAGATACGGTCCGGCCATCTGCAAAGCCGTCTGGCGGTCTTTCGCGCAGAAAATCTCGCGAAACAGAGGCAATTCCGCCGGTGCCGGCTTGCCCTGTGCGCGCAGCTCGTCGCGGTATACCCCCATGTGTTTTCGTACGGTATCGGCAGTCGAATGCGGGTTGATGAACCAGGTGTCGCCAATGCGGGCGGCTCGGCGGATCGCCGGATCGTTGTTGGCCGCTACCCAGATCGGCGGCCGTGGTTGCTGCACGGGGCGGATGTTCATCCGCACATTTTCGAGCAGGCACGTGTCGCTTTCGTGGCTGACCGACTCTTCGGTCCAAAGACGCTGCACCAGTTCAAGGCATTCCTCGAAGCGTGCGACACGTTGGCCTTTCGGTACGCGGAATGCATTGAATTCCACTTCGCGATAGCCGAGCCCTACACCGAATATGAAGTTGCCGCGGGCGAAAATGTCGAGCGTCGCAACGGTCTCGGCGACATAGACCGGGTTGTGCAGATTGGCTAGCAGGATGCCGAGCCCGGTAGTCATCTCGCCGCACTCCGGCATTAGTCGGGTCAGAAACGGCACGAGCTGAAACTGCTGGTTGTCGCCTTCGTTCAGGTAGTGCTGGCCGGCAAAAAGCGAATCCCAGCCGCGGTCGCGTGCGTGGTGCACCATGGCGATTTGGTCACTCAACGCATGAACCATGTCCTGGTCGCAACGTTGCTGGCACGTCAGAAAAAGGCCAACTTTCACAGATACACCTCGAGAGCTCGGCCGCTGCATGCGGAGAAATCAGCGCGAGAGCATACCTGACCGCGGGCCTGGCATGACATCAGCACTGGTTCCGTTCAAACTTGCGGGTTATTGCGGGCGCGTGAGGTGAAGGCGATGAGTATTGCAGTAGGCATTGGCTTGATGGACTTCCCGTTCAGCGGAGCGCGGGACTTCTGGCGTTGGGTCGATGTGTGCGAAGAAGGCGGACTGGATTCGATCTGGCAGACCGATCGTCTGGTTTCGCGCAAGCCCGTGCTCGAATGCATGAGCACGATGGCGGCCCTGTCCGGTGCCACCAGGAAGATCAAGTTCGGCATGAACGTGCTCGCGCTGGGATTTCGCGACCCTCTGGTAGTCGCAAAGGAATGCGCCACTATCGACATGCTGAGCGAGGGGCGGCTCCTGCCGGCATTCGGCTCAGGCTCGCCATCCAGTCCCGACTGGGCGGCTACCGGCCGGACCGAAAAGGGGCGTGGCCGGCGCACCGACGAGGCGCTGGAGATCATCGCGCGCCTGTGGAGCGGGGAAGACCTGCACTTTGAAGGCGAGTTCTTCAATTACGCAGGCGCGCATATCTCGCCGTTGCCAGTCCAACGCAAGATTCCGCTCTGGTTTGGCGGCTCCGGCCCCGTTTCGGTCACCCGTACGGCGCAGTACGGCAGTGGCTGGCTGGGCGGTCGGGAAACGCCGGAACAGGCCGGTAAGGCCATGATGGCCATCCGCCTGGCCGCGCGCGATCTTGGCCGCCGCGTGCCGAGCGACCATTTCGGCGCAAGCTTTGGTTACCGGCACGGCTCGCCGGAAGAGCCGGTCTTCCATGACTACATCGACCGTCTCAAGCAGCGCTTTCCAAAACGCGATCCCAGCCGGTCCGTCGTCGCCGGTGACGCGGACGTCGTGCTTGCGCGTATCGCGGATTACGCGGCCGCGGGTATCTCGAAGTTTGTGCTCCGCCCGATCGGAGCTGATGACGACGATATCATCGACCAGACGAAGTGGCTTGCCGACGAGATCATCCCGCGTCTTGGTGAGCTGAGCGAGAATATCCCGGAACTGCCGCCCGAAGTGCTGGAGACCGCCACCTGATGAGACATGCACTGCAAGTCGAGATTCTGAACAAGGTGCTGGAATTGAGCGCGGCTGGCACCACGCAGATGGCCGAAGACGTTACCCGCATTCCGGTCGAGGTCTACTACAGCGACGCTCAGCGCGCACTCGAACAGAAGAATATTTTCAAAGGGCATCCGCTGGTCTTCGCGATGTCTCACGAAGTCCCTGAGCCCGGCTGCTACAAGACCAACGACCGTTACGGCCTGCCGTTACTGTTGACGCGCGACATCGATGGGAACGCCCACGCGTTTCTTAATGTATGCCGGCACCGCGGCGCGCGTGTTGCGGCTGCAGACCACGGCAAGGTCCGCAAGGTGTTGTCGTGTCCGTACCACGGTTGGAGCTACGACCTGGCCGGCCGCCTCGTGCACATTCCCGGCAAACATTCGTTCAAGGGATTCGACCCGAGTTGTAATGGTCTGGTGGAGTTGCCGACCGAAGAACGCCACGGTCTCATCTGGGGGCGCCTGGAACCCGATGCCGAGTTGGACGTCGCTGCGTATCTCGGCAGCTTTGACGAAGATCTCGCTGGATTCGGTTTACCTGAAAGCCATTTTCTGACCCAGGAACTGATCGAACAGCCGTTCAACTGGAAGATCGGCATCGACACTTTTCTGGAGCCGTATCACTTCGGCATTTTGCATCGCAACAGCATCGGCCCACTGTTTCTGCACGACACCTGTGTCGTCGACACGGAGGGCCCGCACATTCGCGAGGTGTTGCCGCGCAAATCCACCGCGAAACTGCCTGAGATTCCAGTGGATGAGTGGGATCTCCCGAACCACTCTGCGATGGTCTACGTGCTTTATCCGAATACGATTTGGGTCATGCAGCGCGACCATATCGAACTGTGGCGCATTTACGCCGACCCGCACGACTCGGACAAATGCTCGATGACGATGGACTTCATGACGCCAGAGCCGGTGACGTCCGACAAGGCCATGGTGCATTGGCAGAAGAACATCGACATCCTGCTGAAGACGGTGCTGGAAGAGGACTTCCCGGCCGGTGCCGGCATTCAGTTCGGGTTGCGTTCAGGCGCGCAGAGTCATTTCGTCTTCGGACGTAACGAGCCGGCGCTGGCGCATTTCGAGACCACCATCGGCCAGCAGACGTGGAATACGCGCGCGGCCGCTGAAGCGGCCGAGTAGGGGCCGCTCATCTCGTCGATACTTGCCGGTCAGCTGCCGCGAACTGTCCGGTCCCGGGCGTCAGTTGAAGACGATGACGCCACGTGCGTTGGCACCCGCTTCCAGGTCCGAAAATGCCTCTTCGGCTTCGTCGATCGAATAAGTGCGTGAAATCATACGGTCCAGATCGAGCTTGCCCTGTTTGTAGAGATCCATGTACATCTCGAAGTCGACCTTGGTGTTGACGCTACCGTACATGCATCCCTGAATGGTCTTGGAAGTCAGCGGCAGCACCAGTGCGTTGACAGAGAACCGTTCTTCCATCCGACCCACGCCGACCAGCACCGCCGTGCCGCCACGCCGTGCGACCTTGACGCACATTTCGATCGTCGACGGGCGCCCGATGACTTCGAATGCGTAGTCGACGCCAATGCCATTCGTCATGGCCTGAACTTCCTTTACCGCATGGCCGCCAGGCGTGACCGTGTCGGTCGCACCGAACTCTCGGGCCATTTCCATTTTCTCTGCCGACAGATCGACGGCAATAATCTGCTTGGCCCCAGCGATCCGGCAACCCTGGATAACCGACAGACCCACACCCCCACATCCGAACACGGCGACCGTTGAACCGGGTTCGACTTCCGCAGTCTTGATGGCCGCGCCGACGCCGGTGGTGATACCGCAGCCGATCAGTGCCGCCGATTTGAAATCGATCTCAGACGACATTGGTACCACGCAGATCGACGGCACCACGGCGTACTCCGCCATGTTGCCGAGGAACGACATCACGGCAATGTGTTCACCGTCCAGTCGGGCCCGGCTGGTGCCATCGAGCAGGTTGCCGTCCTGTTTCCCGACCGTGCAAAGGTAGGGTTCGCTTCTTGCGCAGTGATAGCACTGTCCGCAGTTAGGGATGAACGACAGGATGACCGGATCGCCCGGCTTGACGTTGGTTACGCCTTCGCCTACGGCTTCCACGATACCGGCACCTTCGTGGCCGAGCACCGTTGGAAACGGCGTCGGGATGGTGCCGTTGATCATCGACAGGTCGGAGTGACACACGCCCGTCGCTTTCATCTTGACGAGCACTTCGCCGGTCTTCGGTGCGTCCAACTCGACGTTGACGACAGAAAAGCGGTTCATTTCGTGGGCGACTACGGCCTTCATTGGTCTTCTCTCCGGTTCGATGGGGTGGTGCGTCGGTCGCGAGCAGGGCGTAGTAGCCGCGGTCGCGCCTGGGCTCGTATCCGTTCAGGCTGCCCCGGCAACCAACGATTTGTCCAGTGCCGCGTGTCGGTGTCCGTGAGGGCCGAAATGTCAACGTCCCATAAGTGCTCTACACGAGCACGTCCCTCAGTGCGGCCGCGACGGTATCGATCTCGTCGTCGGTAATGACCAGAGGCGGCAGCAGGCGCAGCACCGTCGGGCCGGCGGGCAGGGCGAGTATGCGCCGGCTCATCAGTTCTACCAGAAACGGCTGTGCGCGTTCCTTCAGTTCTATCCCGATCATCAAACCGAGCGCACGCACGTCGCGCACTTTCGATAGTGAGCCGGCATCGAGCGAAGTGAGCAGGCGCTCTCCGGCAGTTGTTGCGCGGGCGGCGAGGTCATGGGTTTCCATGTACTCGATGGCCGCGAGACCTGCGGCTGCGGCGAGTGGATTACCCCCGAACGTTGAGCCGTGCAGTCCGCGGAGCGACCCGATCGCGCTGCTTGCCATCACCGCACCGGCCGGCACGCCACCGGCCATCGCTTTCGCGACGCACAGCAGATCGGGCTGCAGGTCGAAGTGTTCGCAGGCGAACATCTTGCCCGTTCTGCAGAAGCCGGTTTGTACCTCGTCGACGATGAGCAGGGCGCCGTGGGCATCGCAGAGTTCGCGCGCGCGGCGCAGGAAGGCGGCGTCGGCAGGCCGTACCCCGCCCTCACCCTGCACGGTTTCGAGCAGCACGGCGGCGGTGTTGTCGTCCATCGCCGCTTCGAGTTTGTCTGCTTTGTTGTACGGGATGTAGCTGAATCCCCCGGGGAGCGGCTGAAACGGTTCACGGTATTCTTTCTTGTGCGTGGCGCTCAGCGCTCCCATCGTGCGACCGTGGTAGCCGCGCATCGCACTGATGATGTTCGATTTGCCGGTCGCGTGGCGAGCGAACTTGAGCGCGCCTTCGACCGCTTCGGTACCAGAGTTGCACAGGAAAGCCTGGGTGATGCTCCCCGGGGCCAGCGACACGAGCTTTTCCAGCAAAGTCGCGCGCACATCGTTGTAGAAAATGCCGGGGCAGGTGATCAGCGTTGACGCCTGCCGCGCCAGCGCTTCGGCGATAGCGGGATTGGCATGACCGACGCTCGCGACTCCGATACCGGCGGCGCAGTCGATGTAGTCGTTGCCATCTGCGTCCCAGAGGCGGGCACCCTCTCCGCGTACGATCGTGATGTCGCGACGCGGGTAGATGTCGATGCTGTACTGAGTCTCGGTAGCCTGATAGTCCACGAAACCATGCCCTCATCACGAGTTGCTGCGATGCATTGTACTGTTCTGGACGGTCGTGCGCGGACGCGCGCGCCGCCGTATTGCTGGTCGCAGCTTCAGCTGATGTGTGTGCCGCGGCCATTCAGCGCGTCGCGCAACGGGTGTTCTGTACGACCGTCCGCGATGATGACGCGCTCGACACCCGTCTGCACGAGCGTGCGAAGTGCGAGCATCTTGCGCTTCATCCGGCCTTCTACCTGCTGCTCGCGCATGGCGACTTCAGCCCGTTCCATGGTCGCGAGCGCGCTCGCGTCGTCAGCGGCATCCTCGAGGAAACCGGGGGCCTCGATGAACTGAACGACCGTGTTTGCCTGGATCGCGGCCTGCAGCGCGTTGACGATGTCGTCGTTTTCCGAGTTGACCGCGTATCCGCGTTCATCCGCGATCGGAATCGTCAACACCGGCGTGTAGCCGTTGTCGAGGAGCAGCGTCAGCAACGGTCCGTTGACGGTCCGAGCCTTGCCCGAGAAGTCACGCTTGATGATGTTCTTATTGTTCTCCCGAACCCGGATGCCTTTGTTGCGTTCGCCATTGACGGCACGGCCGTCCAGGCCGGTCAAGCCGACCGCATTGATGCCCTCACGTTGACAGAGTTCCACGAGGCGCTTGTTCCGCAGTCCGGCGTAGCTCATCAGGATCACATCGATCGCATGCTGGTCTGACAAGACGCTCGAATACCCGGACGTGGACGTCACTACCTGTTTGGGCGTGCCGAGCTGCTCTGCCAGGCTGTCGCGCAGCGCATTGGCGCCGTGCACGATAATGAATGGTCCGGCGCTGTCAGCGAGTTCCGCCATATCGGCGACGATGCCGGCCAGATTGATGGCACTGCCACCGCCGATCTTCAAAATCACCATCGTGTAAAGCTCTCGTTATGGTGGTTGGGAAACTCCCGCCACTCACCAGCATCCCACTGCCCGCGCCCTGATAATGGGTCGGAACAAATGGTCAGACGGTCGTCTTGCTGGTTGACGCGTAGCTGGAAATAGCCCGGGTCCTCGGCGAAGCTCGAGGCCACGTGGATGCCATCGGGACTTGCCATGATGATGTTCATGGCGCGCACGTACCGGCTGCGTTTACTGATGATATTCGTGCCCTTGGCGAGCGCTGCGCTCATACCGTGACGTTCGAATCGCTTGACGAAGTTGAAGATCTTCTCGGCCCCGATGCGACCTTCCGCTTTGATCCGCACACCGCGGAGTTCGCCATTGAAGATAAAAACATTGTCATGGTCGTAAAACGGCATGTTGTTTTCGACG
The DNA here is from genome assembly GCA_039030335.1 of Pseudomonadota bacterium. Classification (GTDB taxonomy): domain Bacteria; phylum Pseudomonadota; class Gammaproteobacteria; order HK1; family HK1; genus JBCCEJ01. The sequence continues at coordinate 48,180 of JBCCEJ010000015.1, forward strand.
GCGATGCCTTCGTCGCGAAATGCACTGCGCGCGTGAATCAACAGCAGATTGCTATGCCCCGCGTGCGGTGTCGGATCGTCCCAGATCGGGCGGATATCGTGATAGTGCGTCCAACCCGTGCCCGACCAGGCCGAATAGCCCCAGCCATGGCCCTGGTATTCGCGGCTGTGCTCAGCGATGTGGGCAAAGGCCTCGATCTGCGGTGCGAGCGCAAAGGGCTCGGGCGCATGCGCGCAGAAGATGCGGCACATAGTTCCGGTTATCCCGCGTGCATGACTGGCAACCGTCTCAGATCGGGTGCAGTCCGGTGAATTCCAGGGCCACGGTTTCGTCGAAGCCGTGCATCAGGTTGAACGCCTGGATAGCTTGGCCGGCGGCGCCCTTCATCAAGTTATCGATGGCGCTCACCACCACGAGACGGTCCGCATGCGGGTCGCGTTCGAATCCGATATCGCAGTAGTTCGTCCCCGAAAGCAGTTTCGGTTCGGGGTAACGATGAATGCCGCTCCGCTCCTTGACGATGCGAATGAAAGGTTCGTTTCCGTAGTCTTCGCGGTACATTTTCCAGACCGCTTTCTCGTCGATCGAACTGTCGGTGAGAAATACATGGCAGGTCGCGAGGATACCGCGCACCATCTCGATCGACGTGGCCGAAAAATGGATCTTCTCGGGTTCCAGAACCATCGACATCTCAGCCACGTGCCGGTGTCCGGTTGGCTTGTACGAGCGCACGGCGCCGCTGCGCTCAGGGTGATGACTGGCGTCTGAGGATGCGTTGCCCCCCTCGCTGGAACCGGCCTTGACTTCCACTACCGCGTGGTCGACCAGACCTCGGCTGAACAGCGGCTTCAGCGCGAGTATGGTCGCCGTTGCATTACATCCAGCGCCGGTCACGAGCGTGGCGTTGCGCAGTTTCTCGCGGTTCACCTCCGGCAGCCCGTAGACGAATTCCGAGAGCAGTTCCGGACGCGGGTGGGCGAGGCCGTACCACTTGTCGTAGGCGGCTGCATCATCCAGTCGGAAGTCGCCGCTCAGATCGATGATGCGTGCGGCCTTGGCGCGCCACGCGTCGATACTTTGCATCGAGTGGCCGTGTGGCAGGCACAGGAACAGGAGGTCACAGTCCTGCAACTCATCGAGACTGCAGAATTTGAGCCGCGTCGCCTTGCGCAGGTTCGGGTGCGCGTTGTGCACAAACTTGCCGGCAAGGCGCTCGGAGGTCACCTGTGCGACCTCGGCCTCCGGGTGCGCCAGCAGCAGGCGCAGTAGTTCTCCACCGGTATAGCCGGACCCGCCCGCGATGGAAACCCGGACCATCAGCTGGTCGCCGCGGCCGCGTAGGCGGCGATGTGCTGGGGAATATCCACCCCGGTTGTATCGATGCTGTTCTTGAACTCCATCGTGTAGTTGACTTCGTTCACCTGCAGACCGTCGGGTGTCTCGAACAGGTCGATGGCTACCACGCCGCCGCCGACTGCCTCGGCTGCCGCGAGGCTTATCTCCGCTATCTCGGGCGTGACCGGGCATCCGGTGGCAACGGCGCCGCGCGCGGTGTTCGTAATCCAGTGAGGTGAGGTGCGGTAGATCGCTGCGATGCAGTCGTCGCCGACGACAAAGCTGCGGATGTCGCGCCCACCGGCTTTGTCGACGTACTTCTGGATGTAGAAGATGCTGTGATGGTAGCTGCCGAGCACGGTCTTGTGTTCGAGCAGCGATTCGGCTGCGTCGCGGTCGTTGACCTTCGAAAGCAGGCGGCCCCAGGAACCCACTGCCGGTTTCAGTACGACCGGGTAGCCGACCTCTTCGATCGCGTCGAGCGCACTCGTCTCGGTGAACGCGACGCGCACCTCCGGCTGCGCGATTCCGTGCGCCTTGAGCGCCACCGACGTCAACAGTTTGTCGCCGCAGATGCGCGAAACGTCGTAGGTGTTGACGCAGCGAACCCCGAGTGCTTCGTACAGATGCAGGGTGTGCATCGCGCGCGAATGGTTGATCGAGCGCTCCAGAATCACGTCGACGTCGGGTGTCGCCGCAAGGTCGAACGTGAGTTTGCGGTCGTCGAGCATCACCAGCTCTACATTCGGAATCGCCTTGAACGCTTCGAGCAGCAGTTTCTCGTCTTTGCGAATCAGTGAATGCAGAAAGCCGACCCTCATTCGCCCCAGTCCTCTTCGGCTTCCGGCGCTTCGGCAATTTCCGGCGGATCGAGATTGACGACTTCGAGTTCGCTCCCGCAGTCTTCGCACTCTATGAGTTCACCTTCTACGGTGTCGTCGGCGAGTTCGACGTCAACATCACAAACAGGACAGCTGGCGGACATGGTGGCGGTTCCTCACTCTGAGCCGGCAAAAGTCCGTAAATTTACCTTGACTCCCACTCGCGGTGCCAGCGTCGTCTTCAAGCCGCGCGGGCGCTGGGATGACAGTGCTTCGAATGCGAACGGCCCATCTGCGGGCGGATACCGGGGAGATCCGCGTGTCGATCGCTGAACTCGCCCGGCAGCGCTGTGTCGGAGTGATGTCGAAAGCGCACCGCCCGCAAGGTGGTTCGGACCGGAACGCGACCGTATGGATTCCCTGACCCAATTTCTCCTTGGCGCGAGCATCGGCGAGGCTGTTGCTGGCCGGCGCTTTGGACGGGTCAGTGCTGTCGTAGGCGGGGTGGCGGCGACGTTACCGGATCTGGACGTGTTGTTTCCATTTGCCGATGCCGTTGCCACCTTTACTTATCATCGCGGCGCCTCGCATTCGCTGCTGGTTCTCGCACTGATCGCACCGGTGCTCGCGGCCGGATTCAACCGGCTGATGCCGTTGCCGAAGCGCTCATACCGGCTTTGGCTGCTCGTCGTGATGCTGGCACTCCTGACACACCCGCTGCTCGATGCGATGACGGTTTACGGTACGCAGCTGCTCTGGCCACTAACCGAATTCCCCTTCGGGGTTGGCAGCATGTTCATCATCGACCCGTTGTACTCCGTACCGCTGCTCGCAGCGTTGCTGGTCGGACTAGTCAGCCGGCGTCGTGTGAGCCACTGGAACGGCTGGGCACTGGCCCTGACGACGCTCTACCTCGGATTGTCGGTCGGCCTCCAGACCTATGTGCGTGCACAGGTCGACGACGCAGTGGCGGCATTGCCACAGCCGGCGAGAGCCGTTGGCATCGTCGCCACGCCGTTCAACATCGCGGCCTGGCGAGTGGTGGTAGTGCATGAACGCGACTATCACGTCGGCTACCTGTCGCTGCTGCACGACGCACCGCTCGTCTTCGAACGATACGATTCAAGGCCGGAACTGCTGCAACCGGTGGCCCGACATTGGCCGGTGGCGCGCCTCAAGTGGTTCACCAAAGGACTGTACGCGGTACATGAGCGCAATGCGGAAGTGGTCGTGTCGGACCTGCGGATGGGGCTCGAACCCGACCACTACGTCTTCAGTTTCGCGGTCGCCGCGGTTCGCGACGGCAAGGTCGAAGCAGCTCCGGCCCGCCGGGTGCCAGCAGAACCTTACTCCGACGGCGACTGGCGGCGGCTCGCGCAGCTTATCTTCGGTTTCGACAACGGGGTCCGCCCGGCCAGCTGAGCGTCGGCCGGGCGCTGCGCGTCAACGTCCCTCGAATTGCGGCGCTCGCTTTTCAACGAACGCTTTGACACCCTCGCGCGCGTCATCGGTCTCGCGGCAGAGATTTTGTGCGAAGGTCTCGTATTCGAGGGCTTCGCGCAAACCGCAATCGGCATTGCGGTAGAGCGCCCGGCGCGCCAGACGGATGGCGATGGGCGGCCCGGCTGCGATGGCGCCCGCCAATTCCATAACCGCTGGCAGCAGCGCGTCCGGGCTGGTCACCTCGGTCACGATACCGAGTCGTAAAGCTTCTTCGGCATCGATCATCTTGCCCGTGAAGATGAGTTCGCACGCTTTCGCCATGCCAACGATACGAGGCAGAAAATAGGTGCCGCCCCAGTCGGGATGCAGGCCGCGGCGCGCGAAGGTCTGACCGAATTTCGCTGTGTCGGAGGCGATGCGGATGTCGCACGCCAGTGCGACGTTCATGCCGGCGCCGGCCGCGGCGCCATTGACGGCCGCGATGAGTGGCTTTGGGGAATCGCGCATGGCGAGCACGGTTTCGTCGCGCGCCGGCGCCATCTGCTCCATGAGCGGTGAGCCGGCCCCTGACTCGTTGCGCTCGTTCATCGCTTTGACATCTCCGCCAGAGCAGAAACCGCGCCCGGCTCCGGTGATGACGATCGCGCGAACGGCATCGTCCGCGCCAGCCGCACGGACAGCTGCGCCCAGTTCTATGCGCATCGCCGGATTCAGGGCATTCAGCCGCTCCGGACGATTCAAAGTGATGGTTGCCACGCGTTCGGCAACGTCGTAAAGGATGGCTTCGTAGGTCATGTGGGCTCCCCGGGGTGATCGAGTGGGCGGTCAGCGTTCTATCTGCCGGCCGGTTGCACGCGGCCTGGCCGGCGTAAGGCGGCTGGACTCTACCCGATAGCATACCGTTGCGGGGGTCTGGCTGGGCGTCGCTGCCTGTGGCCCATTACAATCGGCGTGATACAGCCACGCTCCGTTCACTCGGGCACGGGCTGAAGACCCGTTCAGCAAGGGGGCGGCACTCGTGGCTAAAGTGACCATTATCGGAGCGGGCATGGCGGGTCTGAGCGCAGCGCTGCGGCTCGCCGAGCGGGGTGTGGCGGTCACGCTGCTCGACCAGCACGACTTTCTCGGCGGCAAATGGGGCGCACATACCCGCGTGGTGCGCACGTCGCGCGGTGAAGAGACGGTCGCGCACGAACACAGCTACCACATGCTGCTGAACTGGTATCACAACTTCTGGGATATCGTCGACGAGCTGGGTCTGCGCGATCGGTTCATGCCCCAGCCGGCCCTCAGGTTTCTGGAGGCAGGTGGGTATCCGGAGACGACCGAGTTGCGTGACGTCGGTTCCATGGAGACCGCGTGGTCGAACCTGTTCAGCGGACCAGTTTCGCCCATCGACTCGTTCTTGCACGCCTATTCACTGGTCGACCTGCTCGCGGAGCCGCTGGATCCGGACCGCCTGCTCGACCGCTACAGCGTCAACGGCTTCATGGCATCCCGCCCCTACGCGACCGATGTGGCGGCATTGCAGCATCAACGTACGCTGGCAAAGGCATTCGCATGCCCGAGTTATCACACTTCGGCGCGCACCTACCAGGCTTTTGTCAAATACGGCTACCGACTGCCGCAGCCGATGACATGGGTTCTCAAAGGCGATGTGGAGCGCCATTTTCACCGGCACCTCGAAAGACGGCTGCTCGACCTGGGCGTCGATATTCAGCGTCTGACGCGAATCGAGCGGTTACGGCTCGACGACGCTGGCCGTATCGTCGGGCTCGAAGGTGTGCGAATGGCACGGACGGCGGGCGAGGGCGAGCGTCCGGTTGAGTTCACGGTTGACGGACAGGTGATCCTGGCGGTGCCGCCCGGAGCCGTGGACAGCATGGTCGATGAGCAGGTTTACGCCGCTGCCCCCGAGCTCGCGAACGTACGCAAGCTTCGCAGTGAACCGATGGCATCGCTCGACCTGTATTTCAACAGGCGCCTCGAGGGTTTGCCGTTCGGTCACGTCATTCTCCTGAACTCCCGCTATGACCTGACCTTCATAGATAACGCACAAGTCTGGCCGGACGAGGAGTTCACAGTCCTGAACGTGGTGGCGTCCGATTTCGATCCGCTGAACTTCAGCGGTGCGGCCGGCGACGACGCGCACCGTTTCCAGCGGTTGAATGACGATATCGTCATGCCGGCGATCCTGCAGGAACTGCGCCGTTACATACCGTTTGAAGACGCGGATATCGATTGGGCGAAGACGCATCTGCAAACGAACACAGGCGAATCGCTGTTCGTGAACGAAGTGGGTACATGGCACCTGCGCCCGCAGACACGTTGCGGTATAAGCAACCTGTTCATGGCGGGCGACTACGTCCGTTCGTGTATCGACGTCGTAACCATCGAAGGCGCTGTTCTGACGGGTCTCTGGGCCGCGGAGGCTGCCCGCGGCGGCGAGGCCGCTCGCACCGGCGAGTGGCTCGGCACCCCGATCGTCGCGAAGGAGCCAGCAGCCTACCCGCAGCAGATGCTGCAGATGATGAAAGCGGTCGGGGCGCCCTATGCCTACGGTGCGAAGATGCTCTCGCTCGGCATGAAAGCGTTGGGCATGGGGCGATGAGACTTCGCGGCGACCCTGCCTGTTGCCTTGCAATGGGTTCCAGTTGAGGAGACTGCCCCGAGTGTCGAGCTTTGAAGCCAAGCGAATTCTGGTGACCGGCGGTGCTGGTTTCATCGGCTCGCATCTTTGTCGTGCGCTGCTCGGCCTCGGCCACGAAGTGCTTTGCGTCGACAATTTCTATACCGGGCGACGGGCCAACGTGCTCGAGCTGATGCAAGACGGTAATTTTGAACTGATGCGTCACGACGTGACGTTTCCGCTATATGTGGAAGTCGACGAAATCTACAATCTCGCATGCCCCGCATCACCGGTGCACTACCAACAGCACCCGGTGCAGACGACCAAGACCAGCGTCCACGGCGCGATCAACCTGTTGGGGCTCGCCAAACGCACCGGCGCGCGCATCTTTCAGGCCTCGACCAGCGAAGTCTATGGCGACCCCGAAGAGAGCCCGCAGCGGGAGACTTACTGGGGGCGCGTCAATCCGATCGGACTGCGCGCCTGCTACGACGAAGGCAAACGGTGTGCGGAAACGTTGTTCTTCGACTATCACCGCGAGCGCGCGCTCAGTATCAAAGTGGCCAGAATCTTCAACACCTACGGGCCTTCGATGCTGCCTGACGACGGTCGCGTAGTATCGAATTTCATCGTCCAGGCGCTGCGCAACGAACCACTCACGGTGTACGGCGACGGGCTGCAAACGCGCTCGTTCTGCTATGTCGACGACCTGGTGCAGGGGTGTATCGCGCTGATGGAATCGCCTGTTGAGATCACCGGACCAATGAATCTCGGCAATCCACAGGAGATCTCCATGGTGGATCTCGCGCGGCTTGTTCTCGAACTGAGCGATTCGAATTCGACGCTCGAATTCGCGCCATTGCCGAGCGACGACCCGGTGCGTCGGTGCCCGGATATTGCACTCGCGCGCCGGCATCTCGAATGGCAACCGGCAGTCTCACTGAAAGCGGGTCTGATACGTACGATCGAGTGGTTCGATAACGCGTTGTCGAGTGCGCCGCGGTCGCGTGCCAATTGAGTGAGCCCATACCCCCGCTGATCCCCTGGCCGGACGGCGATGAGCGCGCCGCGGTCGGATTCGATGGCCGTACTCTGTTGCGCATTACGCGCATGGCGTTCGTGTACCGATGGCGCATGGCGGTCGCCATCGGTGCGACGGTGTTGGCGGGTGTTGCGCAAATCCTGATACCACTGCTGATCGGTGCGAGTGTCGATCGGATTCACGCGGTTCTGCAGGCTGGCCTGACCGATACCAGGCGCGGGGAAAGCGACCTCGTGGTGATCGCGGCAGGGTTGTTCCTCGTTGCCGCCTTTCGCGGCACCGTCACGATGCTGCAGAGCTACCAGGGAGAAGTGGTTGGCCACAAGATGGCCAATGAGCTACGGCTCGCCTACTACGCACGGCTGCAGAGCCTGTCGTTCACGTATCACGATACCGCGCACACCGGCGAGTTGATGACGCGTGGCATTCTCGATATCGAAGGCACGCGCATGTGGGTGCATACCGGCATCCTGCGGCTGTTCCTTCTGGTCGTACTGCTCGGCGGCGGCGCACTCATCCTGGCGCGTATCGATGGGCCGCTCACCTGGGTGGCGCTCGCATTCGTACCGTTCGTCGCCATTGGTGCCAGCCTGACCCGACTCAAGCTACGCAGTCTCTGGTACCAGCTTCAGCGCGAGCTCGGAATTCTGACCCGGATCATGGAGGAGAATCTGGGGGCGCTGCGTCTCGTTCGCGCCTATGCCGCCGAAGCGTTCGAGCTAGCCCGGTTCGACCACGTGTCAGCACGGGCGCGTGCCATCACGCACCGGCGCATAGCGTTCTTCGTCGGCAGTACAACCGGCATGACGCTCGCGTTCTTCCTGTCGATGGGGCTCGTGCTTTGGATCGGTGGTGAGCGGGTAATCGAAGGTCGCCTGACAGTTGGTGAACTGGCGACCTTCCTGACGTTCATGGCGATTTTGCAGCAGCCTGTCCGGCAGATTTCGTGGATGGTCAACTCGATCGCCCGCGCGTCGACCTGCGGCGCGCGGCTGTTCGAGATCCTGGATATGGAGCCGGCGATTGCAGACGCCCCGTCGGCCGTGGATATACCTGATCCCGGTGACGGTATTCTGCGCTTCGAGAACGTTTCCTTCGGCTATGAAACCGAGGGACGTAAAGTGCCGCTACTAAAGAACGTTTCGCTCGAGGTTGGCCCTGGAGAAGTGCTCGGAATCGTCGGTCCGCCGGGGTCTGGAAAGTCGACGCTCGCACACCTGATTTCACGCTTCTACGATCCGGACGCCGGGCGCGTGACACTTTGCGGCGTAGACTTGCGTGACCTCAAGCTCGCAGCGCTGAGGCGCGCGGTGGCGAGCGTTCAGCAGGACGCGTATTTGTTTACCGCGCCGCTAGACAGCAACATCGCCTACGCCGAACCGTGGTTCGACGACGACGCGCTCCGGTCGGCGGCACAGACCGCGCAGTTGCACGACCATATCCGCACTTTGCCGCGCGGCTACCGAACGTTGGTCGGCGAGCGCGGCGTGTCGCTGTCGGGCGGACAGCGCCAGCGCCTTGCGATCGCCCGCGCCGTACTGCCGGAGAGCCGGGTGCGGGTGTTGGATGACGCGATGGCAGCGGTCGACGCGGGCACCGAACAGGCGATCCTGAAGGCGCTCGCGCAGACCGCGGCGCAACCGGCTACCGTCATCATCGCCCACCGACTCTCGACGCTTCGGGGCGCGGATCAGATCGTGTTTCTGTTGGACGGCGAAGTCGCCGAGCACGGGACCCACGATGAACTGCTGGCGCTGGATGGCCGTTACGCGGCGCTGTACCGCCTGCAGACGATGGCGACCGCATGAACGAAGTGGTTTCAGAGACAACCTCGCCCGACGCAACCGCCTACCGGCGCGCGCGCCGACGCCCGCTCGCCCTGGTCGGCTCACAGGATCAGGTCGAGGAGGAACTGTTCGGCGCGGTTTTCGACGGCGTGGTGCTGCGCCGCTTCTGGGCCTTCGTGAGACCGTACCGACGCGCGCTTTGGATCGGCATCGCGGGCGTGCTCGTGTTCACGGCGACTCAGATCGCAATGCCATTACTGATTCGCTACGCCATCGATCGTGCCATCGCTGCCGGAGCGGATGGCCTCGCGCTGCTGCAGACACTGGCGATTGGCTTCATGGCTGTAGTGCTCGTCAATTTTCTCTCGAATCTGGCTCAGGAACTGGCAGTGGGACGCGTTGCCGGCCATCTGCTGTTCGACCTGCGACGTGCGATGTATGCCCACCTGCAGCGAGTGTCGCTGGGTTTCATGGACAAGACCGAGGTCGGGCGACTGATGTCGCGTCTTCAAGGTGACGTGAACTCGCTGCAGGAGTTTCTCGAGACTTCGATTTTCGCCGTTGGCGATCTGGTGCTGCTGGTCGGCATCTGTGGCGTGCTGCTGTGGTTGGACCCGCGGCTCGGTGGCCTGACGCTGGTGGTCGTTCCGCTGCTGCTGGTGGTCAGAGTGCTGTGGTTGCCCCGCGCACGCCGCGCTTTTCTCAAGGCCCGCGAGACCAGTTCCGCGGTCAACGGCGCGCTGGAGGAGAACGTCCACGGTATCCGGGCGATTCAGGCGATGGCGCGCGAGCCGCTGAACTTCGAGCTGTTCACAAGCAAGGCCAACGACAACCTCCGCGCCCACATGCGCGCGTCACGCTTCGGGAACGCGATGGTGCCAGTGGTCGAGGCACTGACCGGGTTTGCGATGCTGGTGGTCGTCATGGTCGGCGGCGGCATGGTCCTGGACGGCGATCTGGAACTCGGTGTCATGGTCGCTTTCCTTTTCTACGTACAGCGTTTCTTCGACCCCATCCGCTCGCTGACCGTGCACTACAGCATGATGCAGCGGGCGATGGCGTCCGGCCAGCGCATCTTCGAGGTCCTCGACGTCCCGGTTACCGTGTATGACAGCGCGACGGCGAAAGAACTGCGTCCGGTCACGCCCGCCATCGCTTTCGAACGGGTCACGTTCGGCTATGACGCCTCGCAGCCGGTGCTGCATGACGTCAGCTTTACGGTAGCGCCAGGCCAGACCGTCGCGCTGGTCGGACCTACCGGCTCCGGCAAGACCAGCATCACGGCGCTGTTGCACCGGTTTTATGACCCCCAAACCGGATGCGTTCGCATAGATGGCGACGATGTGCGAGACCTGACACTGAAGTCACTCGGCTCACACGTCGGTATGGTGCTGCAGGAACCGCTGCTATTCAGCGGTACCATCGCTGAGAATATCCGTTACCGCCAGACTGGCATAACGGATGAAGAGGTCATGGAAGCCGCGCGCGCGGTCGGTGCTCACGACTTCATCATGAAGCTTCCCGAGGGCTACGCGACGCGGTTGGTGCAAAGAGGGGCCAATCTGTCGCAAGGGCAACGCCAGCTGTTGTCATTTGCGCGGGCCCTCGCCGCCGATACCCGCATCCTGGTTCTGGATGAGGCGACCGCCAATGTGGACAGCGAGACCGAACGTCAGATCCAGGAGGCATTGAAGCGATTACTCGACGGGCGCACCGCGATCGTCATCGCGCACCGGCTTGCCACGATCCGCGGTGCGGACCGCATCCTGGTGCTCCGCCAGGGCCGGCTGATAGAGCAGGGCGCACATGATGAACTGGTGCGCGAAGATGGCCTCTACGCGCGCCTCTACAGGCTCAATCACGGCTCATTCGATGACTTGGAAGCGGCTGATGACGAGGCCCGCGGGGGGCACTCCCCTCAGCCGCCCGATGCCGCCTCCGGAACAGTCATCAGCACGTAATGCCGCGCGCCCGGCCCGGACGACCTGCCGGCATTGGGTATACTCGCTGACAGCATGAGTTTGTGGGGATGAAGCACGGGCGCTGCGGTCAATGATCGTGCGACGCTGGCCGCAGAACTGAATTTCAACTGCGTTATACCTTCTGCGACTCCATACACACCGGCTCCGATGGTGCCGCTCGCCCTGATGCCGTGGCGCCGGCTTCGGGGTTTGCTCCGACCGCGATAGCATCGCTGGCGCCAACCGTTGAGGAGGAACCCGCTGGTGTCGTTCGAACCGCAAAACACAATCTTCATTCTCTCTGACGAGCATGCGCGCGAATTTACCGGCTGCTACGGCCATTCGATGGTCAAGACGCCGAACATGGACCGCATGGCAGAGCGCGGCACCCGTTTCACGAACGCGTACACGAACTGTCCGATCTGCGTGCCCGCCCGCGCATCGCTCGCGACTGGTCGCTACGTGCACGACCTGCGGCTCTGGGACAACGCGCACCCGTACACCGGAGAACCGAGCGGCTGGGGGCAGCGCCTGATCGATCGCGGGCATCACGTGACCGCGATCGGCAAGCTGCACTACCGCAGTGAAGATGACGCAACGGGCTGGAGTGAGGAAATCGACACGCTGCACGTGATCAACGGCATCGGCGATGTCGCGGGCTCGGTGCGCACCGAAATGCGCGAGCGTAAGACGGCGCGCTACATGGCGGATAACGCCGGGCGCGGCATGTCGTCTTACGCCCGTTATGACGGGTCTACCGCAGAGCGTGCCGTGCGGTGGCTGAGCGAGGAAGCGCCACGCCATCAGGGTCGGCCATGGATGCTGTATCTCGGCTTCGTGTTGCCGCATTTCCCGCTGGTTGCACCACCGGAGTTCTTCGATATGTATCCAGACCCGCCGCCGCCGCGCCTCTACGGGCCGGAGGAGCGCACCACGCATCCGGTATTACGGGAAATGGCACGGGTACAGGCGCACGACAAGTTCTTCGACGCAGAGAAGCTGCGAACGGCACGCCAAGCCTACTTCGGCATGGTGACGTATCTGGACCATTGCATAGGGCAGGTTCTGGACGCGCTGGAGGCGTCATCACTGGCCGATTCGACCCGGGTCATCTACACGACCGACCACGGGGACAACCTCGGCAACCGGGGCCTTTGGGGTAAATCGAACATGCATGAGGAGTCGGTGGCATTGCCGATGATCATGACCGGAGCGGGGGTGCCAGAAGGTGAGACCGTCGATACGCCGGTGTCACTCGTGGACCTGTATCAAACCCTGCTTCAGAGCGCCGGCGTCGAACTGAACGACGTGGAACGTGACGAATTGCCGGGCCACTCGCTGCTCGAGATCGCGAACGGCGAACGCCCGGACCGTACCATACTGAGTGAGTACCACGCCTCCAGCTCACCGACCGGTTTCTTCATGATTCGAAACGGCGACTACAAATATGTGTACTACGCCGACGGTCCGCCGCAGCTATTCAACCTCGCCGACGATCCGAACGAGATCGCGGATCTGGCGGCCGAACCTGCGTTCGCGTCGGTGCTGGCGGAGTGCGAGGCGAAGCTCCGTTCAATACTCGATCCGGATCGCGTGAGCCGGCAGGCATTTGATGACCAGCGTGCTCTGATCGAACGCCATGGCGGACTGGAGCAGGTATTGGGCGGCAGTGACCTGGGTTACACACCGGTTCCAGGCGAGGCACCCCAGTACGGCTGACTGTCGCTGGCGAGGGCTCGACGCCGCTGCCGCTCAGAGCTGGATTTCACCGGCGAGTTGGATGAGGGCTTCGATGGCAGTGGCGTTGGTCACAAGCCCTGCGCCGGGCATGCCGCGCGGCATCTCCAGCGTGACGGTTGGAATGCCGCGGTCGCGCCCGGCGAAGGTGCCGAGTGAACCGGGCGTCGGCTGCGGCCATTCGCCCGTTGACTTGTATCCGTTCAGCTCGGACATTCGGGCGGCGAGCTTGCGGGCGGGGCCATCGTAGTTATTGACGCCGCCGCAGCGCCGGCACGAATGCAGCGCGACGATCGCTGCGATCGGTTCGCTCGTTAGCAGACGATGCACAATGCGCGCCTCTGGTTCCGACAGGGGTGCCGGGCCACCGTGAGTGGCCGATTGGCGTTCGCTGGCACGCCAACCGGCCGGGAAGTTTCGATTCAGGTCGACGCGCCGTGCGCTCTTGCGAGTCTTCCGATGCCATCCGTCAGGATTGAGACGCATGATCAGGATGACGTGCCGGGCCCCGAGCCGTTCGGGCTGGTGTTGCCAGCGGCGGTTCAAGACGTCCGGAAGGTGACCCGACTCGCGTTCATCGCCGTGGATGGCGCCGATGACGAGAATCGCCGGGCCGGCGCCGGCGTTCCACCGCCTTGCAACGATCGCTGCCCCCTCGGCACTAGAACCGAGTACATCATCGACGGGGCCGGCCACGTCTAGTGAGGGCTCCGTGCCATCGGCGGACGCGCGCGTGTGCACCGAGCCGCCCAATGAGAGCCCGATTACCCACGCCCACAGCCAGACCCGAGGGCTCGTACGGCGAGCGGCTGGCTTGCGCGCGCTCGAGGCATCCCGCATCGGCTTCGTCAGCACCGGGTGTCGCAGCGTTTGAACTCGCGTTGCTCCTCTGAGCGAATGCGCCAGCCGGCGGTGGTTCTGGTGAGCAGCAGTGTTTTCGGGCCGATATCGCAGTAGCTGTTACTCATGTAGCGCTGCTCGAAGCGCACCACGGCAGCATCGCCGGTCACCTCCACATCGAGGTCACCGAGGGCAACGCGGATACACTGAGCTCGTTGCCCCTTTCTGCGCTTGTCGGCGAGCCAGGCTGCACGGTCCATCCCCCGGCCTTTGAATCTCGCATCGTAGAAACGGCCGTAGGCATCGATCGAAGTGGTGTTGTCTTCCCACGCACGCGCCCAACGCCCGATCAGTTGCCTCACCGCGTCGGTCGCGGCCGACGCCTTGACGACCCGGTCAGCGCTGCCTTTTGGCGCCGCGGCCGGCTGCTGGCTGGCGGCTTCGAGCTTGACCTTTGCCAGCCGCACAAACCGCCCGCTCGGGTATTGCTCGAGATATTCCTGGTACATGGCTGGGTTACCGGAGTCGACCACGGTTTCCCAGAACATGAGCTCGATCGCCGTTTCCTCTGAAATTCCGGCGCGCGCGGGGCCAGTGGAGCCGGCGCTCGCGACGGCGCTGGTGGCTGTCCCGCTGGCCGGAGCGTCAGTGTTGAAATAGAAATCGCCGGTCAGTGATGACGATTCCCATGGGATTTGTTTGCGGCGCGTTACTTTGGAGACTTCCTTGCGTACCTCCTTGAACACCCGCTCGGCGCTCAGGCCCGGGCGGTCGAGCGCACGGAGCAGAGCGGCAGTGTAAACACCGTTGTTCCCGTCGCCGTCGGCCGCGACCGAGCCCGGCGCCGTGGCGTATGAAATGAGCGTGCCAGCGGCAGCATCGACTGCTGCGAGTCCGCGGCTGCCGCCACGCATACTGCGCTCGAAGGGATTGTTGCGGCACGCGTCGAGCAGGATGAAGTTGATGCGGCTTTGCGCGTACTCCATCGCCTCGGTCACCTGGTTCAGCGGTACCGCCTGCGAGCGCACCCGCGCTTCCGATTCGATCACCGCGTCCACCGGAATCAGATAGTTCTGCCCTCGCACCTGGATGCCGTGCCCGGCGTAGTAGAACAGACCGGTCTTGCCCGAGCTCAGCTGCTCTTCGAAGTCGGCCACTGCGTTCGACATCTGATCGCGCGTGGCGTTTTCGAGTTTGGTCACTTTGAAACCCAGTGCCCGCAGGCGGGCCTCCATCGCGCGCGCGTCGTTCACGGGATTGCGAAGTGGCGAATCGATGTAGGCGGCATTGCCGATAACGAGCGCAACTCGATTTGATGCGTTGGCTATCGCGCTGAAGGCGACGAGATACAGCATCATGCCGTAGCAAAGTGCGTGGCGGGGTCGGGCACGGCGCTTGCGGGTCGTCATGTTGCGGTTCCTCAGTTCGCCTTGTGGGCCGGCAGCCTCAGACGGGTCCAACATTGCGGGGCCCGAGCAAATGGACCCGACGCGATACCTGCGCAGGGTAGCGGCTTGCGCCGGCCAATATCTGTTGATGTATATCGATTGGGCAAACCGGCTGGCGGGGATGCGCTCGAGCCCTTCTTCGCCTTCTCGCGGGCCTTCTCGTCATTCTAGATACGGCGCGATCGACTCGACCGCGCCGAGCGTCATCAGAAGCTGCACGGCGGCCCGCAAGTTGTCCGGCGAGTGGTCGGAAAACGCCGCGCTGAACTCCGCGCTGGTGAATGCGTCACCGTCCAGTATCCATTCGACCAACGGCGCTAGTTCATCTGGCACGTCGGCGCTTCGCCCGCCCATTTCCAGAGACACGCTCGCGCCGCGTTTGTTGACTTTCACCTGGATCGTACGAACCCGATAGACATCTTCGAGCGCCGCGCTTGGCAACGTGTAGCCTGGTATATCCCAGAACGCCTGATTCTTCTGCCGTGCCCGAATGTGCTCGATGACATCGGGCATCGCCATTCGCCTTGCGATGTTCTCTACGAGCGTTTGCACGTGCGCGGCATGGGCCTGTTCGTCGTCGGGATCGGGCAGGGGGCCGCGAAACAGCGGGTCGTCGGCCATTACGGATTCGAGCAATTCGCCCAGCACGGCACCGCGCGCCTGTTCGATGCTGAA
Organism: Pseudomonadota bacterium; assembly: GCA_039030335.1. Classification (GTDB taxonomy): domain Bacteria; phylum Pseudomonadota; class Gammaproteobacteria; order HK1; family HK1; genus JBCCEJ01. Next base: position 63,898 of record JBCCEJ010000015.1, read on the forward strand.
GGTCAGATGCAGCGACATATCCGTTAACGCCATGGCGTCGTGGTAGAAGCCGCCGGGGACGTACAGCACATCGCCGGGCGCGAGCGTGGGCTGCAGTATCACGCGACCCTTGTGCACTTCGTGATAGTCCTGCGGAAATGACCCCTGGTGATAGCCGTCGAGGTAGGCGGGTGCCTCGAAGCGGTTTTCGTAAATGCGCCACTTCTTGCGCCCGGCAATGTGCAGAACGAACACATCCGTCGGGTCGAAATGCGAGGCGAACGCGACGACGTCCTTGCCCGACAGGTAGAGATTGCAGTTCGACCGGCAGTTCAGCGCAAGCGCAAAAGCGGCGGAAATGGCTGCCAGGCCCTCGTCGAGCTGTTCGACCTCGTTCAGATTGATGGTTGCGCCTTCGGCCAGATACTTCGATACCAGTGCCGGTACCGCGCGCATCACGGTGCCGGCGGTCTCGTCGTGCGCGGGACGCGAGAACATCTGCGGCGGCAGCGGATTTCCATCGCGCACGAGCCGCAGGCGCGGGGCATCCCACCGCGGCGTCGCATTCAACATCTGGTTCAGCCGCTCCCAGCCATAGAGGTGTTCGAACCGCCGGGCTTCACCCTTGATGTGGGCCGGGCGCTTGCCGTAGAAGCGGTCCATGAACATCGAGGCGTCCATGGGCGCCAGAATCTGTCTGAAACTGATACGTCGGTTCGGCACGGCAGGTTGAGTCTCCGGCGTTGGAAAGTAGCTAATCAGGTCGCACTGGCACGGCGCTGAGTGCGGTTGCCCCATTTTATCTCAGCAGCGGACCGGGTGTTGCGGCTATCGGGCTTTCCAACCGTCGCGCAGCGTCGGGCTCTCAACCCATCAGTTGCAGGATTCCTCTCACCAGCGGGTCGCGGCTTCTTCCCAGACGATCGGTGATCGTGAAATGGTTGTCTTTGGGTGTCGACATCACTTCGGCGCGGATCCCTGCGGCACGCAGGTTCGCTGCGTATTGCAGGGATTGCCAATGAAACAGATCGGATTCCTCGCCGCCTACCGCGACCAACGCGTCTCCACGTGAAACAGCTGGCAACCCCATCGGACTGAGAGCCTTCGCGCTCGCCGCGCTGAGGCGGATATCGTCTTGCAGGTCGGTCAGCCGATGCGGGCGGATGTCGAACAGCCCGCTGAGCGGCGCGCTTGCTCGAACCAGCTGCCGGGTTACACCGGCATAGCTTCGCCAGTCGGTCGCGACCATCATGCCGGTCAAATGTCCGCCGGCGGAATGACCCGATACCGTGATGGCGCCAGGATCGCCGTTGTAGCGCTTGATGTTCCGGTGTACCCAGACCAGCGCTTTGCGCATCTGATCGACGATGTCACCAATACGTACGTCGGGGCACAGATCGTATTCCGGCAGCACGACGGTCGCTCCGGCCGCTACGAATGGGTGCGCCAGGTGACTGTACGTGCTCTTCGTAATGTTCGTGGCCCGCCAGTACCCACCGTGGATGAAGACGAGCACGGGTGCGCCTGGGTGCGTGGCCGGAAAGATGTCCAGGCGCTGACGCGGCGAATCGCCGTAGGCGAGATCCAACACACCGTCGACGGCACGTCTCACGCGCGCGCTGCGCCGCTCCGACGCGGCCAGCAATGCATCCGCATTGCTGAGTGTGTAGCGGGGCAGGTACTGGCGGTTCAACTCGTCGCGGTCGTTGCCGCCCGGTCCGGTTGCCATCGTGTTCTCCTGTATCTGTTCTGCCGCGTGCCGTAGAGTCATGACTGGCAGCGAAGGACGCCGCATCACGGCAGGTCCTGTCCGGCACGAACCACGGCCACAACGTCGTCGTCTGCGTTCGCCGACGACGACGGGCCGGCTTTGGACTGCCGCGTGCAGTCTACAACGGAGCACACGGACACTTGGGAATCTGGCCTGCGTTTGCAGCGGCCATGGCGAGCCTGTTGACCGGCGCTGCGGTTGTGGTGACGCGCTTCATCGTCGAGTCCATCGCGCCGCTACCGCTCGCGTTGTTGCGCTACTCGGTCGCGGTGCTGGTATTGCTGATACCGCTGTGGGCGCTGCGTAAATGCCGCATCACCTGGACGCAGAAATTCGCATGCCTGGGCCTGGGCGCGCTTTTTTTCGGCGTCTTCACGTACGGCTTCAATACCGGCCTTGAAACCGCGACTGCCGCACGCGGCGGCACCCTGGTTGCGACCATGCCGGTCATGACGCTGATCCTCGCAGCGGCCGTAGGCCGCGAGCGCATCACCGTGATGAAGCTGCTCGGTGTGGCTATAGCCCTGGTCGGCGTCGCGGTCGTACTCGGCCTGCCAACGTCAGGCTTGCGCAGCGCATTGACACTTCACACCCATGATATCTGGCTGCTGACCGCCGCCTGTTGCGGTGCGTGCTACAACGTTGGCGCGCGTATCTGGCTGAAAGAACTCAACACCGTGGTCACGGCGTTCTGGTCGATGAGCGGTGGCGTTTTGCTACTGATGGTGATTAGTTCTGCAACTGGCGAATGGCCAGGCGAGAGCGCCTTGACGTCGCAGGGCATGGCGTCGCTTGCCTACCTCGGCATTGCCGCGGGTGCGGTTGGCTTCTCGCTTTGGATCTGGGCGCTTGGCAAAGCCAGCCCGACGCAGGTGGCGGTGTTCTATTCGCTGAACCCGGTGAGCGCGGCGATCCTCGCGGCCTGGGCACTTGATGAGGCCGTGGAGATAAACATCATCGTCGGTCTCGCGATCGTTCTGGTCGGTATCGTGGCGACGACATTGTCGCCACGTGACCAAAGCTGAGGATGTATCTCCTGACCGGAGATCAGGCCTCGACGGCGAAAGCGTTGACGCCCCAGGCCGCGCGCGGCTGCACTGGGCACGTTGGCAGACCGTAGTGTCGCGAGCGGTCGAACAGGCGTAGTCCCGAACCCAGCATCGAATGGTAGAACCACATCATCGCGTCCGTGACCTGCTGGGGTTGTTCGCGCGTTACAAAGTGCCCGGAGTCGAGCACCAGCACGGCTTCCAGGCCGGGCAGATGGTCTTCCATGCCACGGCAGTAGTCGACCGGCTGGCGCGGGTCGTGCTCGCCGTGGATGTAGAGCACCGGCATCGTGAACTTTGAATAGTCCACGACCTCGGCTTTGCGGATATCGCGAAAATAGCGGGCTACTGCCGCGCCGGTACCCGGTGTCGAAAACTCACTGACGATTTCGGCGATCTCCGGTTCCCCGAGGCGCAACTCCGGTTTGCAGCTGCTCTCGAACCAGACGCGAACATAGGCTTCCGCGTTGGTCATCAATCGCCCGGCCGCTTCCGGGTTTTCGCCGTTCCATTGATGATGTAGCGAATTTCTGACGTCGTATTGGTGTAGCGACAGGCAGCAGCGAATGTAGCGCTCCACCCGTGACGGTGCGTGGTTGATGACATGATCGCTTACCAGCACACCCCAGTCGTGCCCGGCGAGTCTGAATGTATCAACGCCGGCTGCATCGAGACAGGCCAACACTTCCGCGGCAACGCCATTGCCGGTGTAGTCGCCGTCTTCTTTCCCGGACTGACCGTAACCCTTCAGATCGAAGGCCAGCACCCGAAACTGTGTTGCGAGCTTCGGCATCTGGTGCTTCCAGCACTGCCAGCTCTCCGGGATGCCATGGAGCAGAACGACGGGGTCGCCCGCGCCCATCTCGGCCCAGTGCCAACGGGTGCCGTTCACTTCGTGGAAATGGTGTGTTACTTCGCTCATCGATGATCTCTGAGGTTCGCTCGAAACGGGGTAGCACGGGCCGGCGCCTCGACGGCTGCCCGTAGCGGAACATCGGGCGGCACCTGAGCGCGGTGCCGCCCGTGTACCGAACGCCTGGCTAACCCGAATTCAGCAGTACGAGTGACAGCGATGGCACCCAGGTCACGATCAGCCACACGATCATTAGCGGGATCAGAAGTTTGAAAATCTGACTGACGATCTGATCGTACGGGATCTTCAGCACCCCGCTCACGACGAACAGGTTGAGCCCGTATGGCGGCGTCACGAACCCGATGGTGGTGCCGACCACGAACACGACACCCCAGTGGACGATGTCGATACCGATCGACTCCGCCACGGGCGCGAGAATCGGGCCGAGGATCAACACGACGGCTACCGATTCGGTGATCGCTCCGACCATCAGAATCAGCACCATCATGACCGAGACGAGCACAAACGGTCCGTAATCCTCTCCGAGCCCCCCGAGGAAGTTCTGGATCGCTTCCGGCATGCCCATGACGCTCGAAACCTGCTGGAACTGGATCGAGAACACGACCAGCGGTACCAGCAGACCGGCGAGGCGCGCGCTGTTCAGCAGGATGCCGGGCACCTGGCGAAGCTTCAGCTCACCACCGGGTATGACACCGACGATGAAGCAGTAAATCGCCACCACGCCGGCCGCTTCGGTAGGGCTGAAGTACCCGAAGTAGATACCGAAGAAGATGACGCCAATGGCGACGAAGCCAGCCCAGGCCTTGATGGCCGTGCGGCCGATCTCAGCGATGCTGAAATTCTCGAATCCCGCGCCCGGTTCGACCTTGCCGGTCAACACAACTGCGCAGCTGATCAGCGCGATCACCATCATCAGACCGGGGATCATGCCGCCGATGAACAGGTCGACGCTCGGCACGTCCATCGTCACGCCGTAGATCAGGAAGATGACGCTGGGTGGAATGATGACTCCCACGGTGCCGCCCGAAGCCACGATGGCGCCCGCCAGGCCGGGGGAGATGCCGCGGCTGACCATTTCCGGACCCAGCAGCCGACCCATCGTCGCAGCCGTGGCGGCGTTCGAGCCTGAGATGGCTGCGAAGAGACCGCATGAGAACATCGTCGTCGCTGCCGTCGCGCCCGCCATGAAGCCGACGATGGCTCGCGAGAAGGCAATCAGCTTACGGCTGACACCCCCTTCAGTCAGGAAGTCGCCGGTAATAACGAACAGCGGCACGGCCAGGAAGATAAAGCTCTTGATCGAATCACTGGAAGCGATGCCGACATTCGCCAGCGGAAAGTCGACGATGAAATACGACGACGCGATCACCCACGCCGCCAGCACGAGCACGACCGGCGTGCCAAGGAAAAACAGAGCGACCGCAATGGCTGTCAGCGTCCAGACGTCGAGTACTTCGCTCATCGGATGTCCTCCGCTTCAACGGTCCTGAAGTTGCCCTGGCAGACATTCACGAACTGCTGGGCCACGCGAATCATCGTAAAGCCCCAGCCGAGCGGTACGGCGATGCTGATCGCGGCCATCGGGATTTCGGTGCCGAAAATATCCTGGTTGAACCGGTTGTTCATGGTGACGACATCCCACGATGCGGACATTACGACCAGTCCGATTACAAACCACAGCACGCAGTCGACGCCTTCCATTATCTGGCGCATGCGAAACGGCATCCGGCTTCTGAAGGTGGTAAACGAAAGATGGGTGCCCGCTTTGACGCCGCTCGCCATCGCAAACCACGACAACCAGACGAACGCGCCCATCGCGACCTCCGGCCCCCAGGACGCCTGCGCGCCCGTCACGATTCTGCGGATGGTCTCCAGCCCAACGACCAGAATGATGGTCAGGTAGGCCGCGAGCATGATCGCGTTCTCGACCCAGGAAACTACCGCGTCGAACTTCTGCCCCATTGGACTCGACCCTGCATTGTGTTTTTCGAGGGGTAGGCCGTTAAGCCCGGTGAATCAACCTCAGCCGACCAGCCAACGCTCGTCTGCGGCTAGCGGGCACCAGCTTTGATGATGCGTCCGCACGCTCGTTTCGAGCTGACATAAAAGCGCCGGGTGAGGCCCGCCATCGCGCACCTCACCCGGCGATCGACTCGGTTGTGAACGACGATCCGGCCACGGGCCGGACCGTCAGGTCGAGCTCAGCTCCACCACTTCTGGGCGTTGAGCGGCTTGCCGCGCACCTTCTTCTCGTATTCGGCGATCGCGCCGAACACGTCCAGGCCGGCCAGCTCGTCGAGCTTCTTGCGAATGTCGCCGTAGATGGCGCCGTTGCGCTCAACTGACCCACGCTCGCGGAACGCATCCAATTCCTGCTCGGACAGGCGCACGTGGCGCATCGTGTCCTTGAGCTGGATGTAGTTGCTGTCCGGCGTTGGGTTCGGACCGTTGCCGGTCACGGAGTTCATCGCCTCGCCGAGCTTCGAAACGGAGAGTTCGCTTGCGCGCCGCGATGCTTCGCGCACGACGTCCTGCAGCCTCTCCGGCATACGCTCCATCGAACGCGAGCTCATGAACACCGATGCCGTACCCGGGCAGAAATTGAGTTCCAGTGCCTGCGCGGTGACCTTCGTCATACCAAAGCCGGCCGCTGCGCCGCCCCAGGTTTCCATGCCATCCACGACGCCGGATTTCATGCCTTCCAGAGTTTCTGTCCAGGCGAGCGGCACCGGGCTCATACCAAGGGATGCTGCAAAGTTCTCGATCATGGTCGAGTTCGTGATACGCAACTTTGCCCCCTTCAGCTGATCGGGCGTGCGGACTTCTTCGCGATCGCTGTACTTGAGGCCCATGAAGATGTCGCGCGGGTCGTTGGCGGTGTACAGGAATTCCATGCCGTACTTCTTTTGCCAGACGTCGCGGTAAACGGCGTTCATGCTCGGGTCGTGCAGCAGGTTGACGAGCGACGTGCGGTCGCGCCACAGGAACGGCCAGTCGAGCGCCTGCGAGTGATAGACGATCGCCGCGGCGTTTTGCGCCGACGAGTTGCCGATATCGATGACGCCAGCGCCCACGCGCTCAGCGCACTGCGTTTCAGCACAGGCCTGGTTCTTGTCGAGAAGTTGGATATTGATCTCGCCGTCGGAGAGCTCTTCAATCCATTCGACGAACTTGTAGACCTGGGTTTGCAGGAATGCCTCGTTCTTCGGATTGACCACCGACGCACCATGGCGGAACTTGTATTTGGCCTTTTTGGCAGCGTGCGCATCGCGCATGGCGAACTGACTCAGGGCGGTCATGGACACCGTGCCGGTCGCCGTTGCGAACACGGCCGCCTTGGCGCCGAAGGCCTTGGAAATACGCAAGAACTCGCGTCTCGAAATGCTCATAAAACTTCCTCTCTTCTAGGTCTGGCTTATTGTCTTGGGGTCGGGCGTCGCCTCTTTACGTCCCCAGTTTCACTGTTCGTCTCAAACGTACGGCGCGAGGCTGTCGTGCGGCTTCAAAGAAGTGCACGGCCGTGGTGACGCGGGTGCCGCGGCAATCCTTGGAAATGGTCCCATGCGGCAGTATGCACAGTACAGCGCATATCCCAAAAGGCCGGTAACCACGGCCCCACGCGGAATCGGCACCCGCCGGTCGAGTCTGCCCATACGCGGCCTTGGCGCATGAATTCGCGTACTTTGCGCCGATCTCCCTGAAACCCGAGTCTAGGCGCGTTGGCAATCGGGTGCGACACACCTCCGAGACCGATTCGGCTTGGTAGCTCTAAGTTTTCGGCGTGTGGTACGCACCTGGCTCACCATGGCAGCGCGGTACCGTCGTAGCGCAGGAAGCGCCCGCTGTCGGCGGGTGTCAGGCTCTCGATGACTGCGATACAGCCTGCGACGGCGTCATCCGGTGAGAGCGGCGGCACGCGATCGCCAGCCGAGCCCATATCGGTCGCTACCCATCCCGGAGAGAGCGCGACGACCGTGAAGCGCTCATCAGCAAGCTCGGCCGCAAAGGTACGCGCGGCCATGTTGAGCGCCGCTTTCGACATCCGGTAGCTCGATACGCCGCCGGCCTGCACTTTCTCCGACTGTGCGGTCAATGTTTGTTCGATAGACCCGAGATCGGAAGACAACATGACCACCATCCGGGTATCGCCGGCACGTAGCGCGGGCAGGAATGCATTGGTCGTATCGATGGTTCCCGCCACGTTATTGCGCAGCACGTTCATGAGGTCATCGCTGCTCGACTCCGTGATCGGGTCGAAGGGGTGGTTGCGGCTCGAAATGCCGGCGTTGTTGACGAGCACGTCAACGGAACCGAGCTGCGCGGAGAGTACCCGTGCGCTGTCGGGTTCAGTCGTGTCCAGGGGCTCGACCCGCAGGTTGTCGAATCCTTCGGCAAGTTGCGAGAGCGCGTGCGCCGAGGATGGGTTGCGCGCGGTGGCGATTACGCTCGCGCCGCGCCCGGCCAAAGCCCTCGCAAAGGCCAGCCCCAGGCCTCGGGAAGCGCCGGTGATGACGATGCGTTTGTTGCTCCAGAAGGACACTTTGCTCACTCGGGCCCAATGGCGAGACCCGTTTCAGCTGCTCGAATTCCGGCGTTGCGGTATGAGCCAAAAGGCAGCGCGCAGACGTCAACGGCCATCGGCGCAATGCCTTACCAGCGTCAGGTTTCCCGGCGCCACGTGTAGCTGCCCGCGCCAACGACCAGCACGGCCCCGACGGCCGTCCAAAGCTCCGGTTTGTCGCCGAAGAACCAGAACCCGACCAGCGCCGCGCCGACGATCTCAATATAGAGAAACGGCCCGAGCACCGACACGGGTGTAATCCGAAACGCCTGCGTCAGCAGCAGATTCGTGACGGTTGCGCCGACGCCAACGACGAGCAGTAGTAGCAGTTCCGATCGGGTAGGCATGTGGGCCTGCAGCGCGGCGACGTCCAACACGTGCCCCGCCAACAGCACCAGCAACGCCAGACACAGCGCGACGCTCGATGCGACGAGCTGAAACATGAACGCGTTCGCGAGCCGCGCCCAGCGGCGCGTTATCAGCGCGGAGCCAGAAAAACAGAGCGCCGCCAGCGCTGGCAGGCACGCCTGCCAGCCGATGTTCTCGAGGTTTGGCCCGATGATCAGCAGTGCACCCACCAGGCCGACGACCACGGCGGCGAGGCGCTGCCAGCCGACGTTCTCGCGGAGCAGCAATGCCGCGAGACAGGTCAGCAGCAATGGTTGGATGAAAAACACCGCGGAGGATTCGACCAGCGGCATGACGGCGAGGCCCGCGAACAGCAACCCTGAGCCCAGTGCCAGCAGGCAGCCGCGCGCGAGGAGCGGCCAGAGCGGCGACGGGAGCGGTTGCCTCAGCCTCGGCATCAACGCCAGCAACAGGCTGATGAACATGACCTGCACGGCAAACCGGGCCACGACGATCTGAGGTGACGACGTTGTCCCACCCAGGAATTTCGCCGCGCTCTCGATGAACGGAATGAGCGCCGCGTAGACGAGCGTCAGCGCCGTACCGGTGGCGGCGTCATCCCTGACAGGCGCTTGCGGCTGCGAGCGCTCGCTAGATTCCATGAACCCTCGGCACTCCTCGTGTTAAGCGCATTTACAAGATATCCGGGTCACGTTTTCGCTATCCGAATTTTGGGTTTATAGACGCGCATTCCCGAACTTGAGCCGTATGCATTTCCACGACGGTAGAGTATGCCCTGGCAGGACCGCTTTCGGTCACCGTCATTTCCAACAGCTATCTAAGGGATTACTGATGTCTAACTCACTCGCCCAAACGCTTACGCCCACTGATCCATCTATCGAAGATTGGCGGCCAGCGCGCCCCAAACCGACCGGCGGCAGTCGGCACGTCAAGAGCTTTCTGGAAGATCTCCGCATTGACTACGGTCCAATGGGACTGCTCGGCCGCTTCTTTCTTCGCGCTGACCAGGCGGTTCGCGAACGCGGCATCACGCTGGCGTTTGCCGACCTGCCGACCGTGCGCGCGGTCAATAAGCAGGTACAGGATCCGTGGTGGGACCTGATGCCGATGTTCGACTGCGAAGCGCATTCGTTCTCGCCCAACCGTTCCCTGGCTCTGCTCGGTTACAACGCCGACGGCGACGTCGTGGCGTCACAGGCTGCGCGTGTCTACGACCTGCGCGAGTCTAACCTGCATGGCGCGGTAGCGGATCTGTCGTTGTTCTACGGTTCGGCCGAGCGCCCCGCGGGCGCCACATGCCAGGTCACGGCCGCCGCCGGTGAGCAGATCAGCGGCTTCGTGACGTACTCCGGTTGCGGCTGGTACCGGCCCGACTACCGCGGTCGGCTGCTGTCGACCATCTTACCGCGCATTTCCCGTGCGTTGGCGCTGGCGATGTGGAACGCCCAATACACCATCTCTTTCATCGACTGGAAGCTCGTCAGAAAAGGCGTGAGCGAGCGCTATGGTTATCGCAACGCGGACGACGGCGTGCATATCGACGGAATGTTCGATGGCGACTTCTACGGGGCGCTGGCGTGGATGCCCCGGGAGCGGTTGCTCGAAGATCTGCAGACCTACTTAGGCGAATCGCTTGCGCAGATCGACAGGATGGTTGGTGGACGCGGTGACGAGGTACGGGTTGCCAAGGGGGCAGGTGAACGGTAGGACAATTCGACGGTAGCAGGCTCTGCGGCGAATGCTTCTGGAGGCGCCGATCATGGCGTCGACGTCTTCCAGGAGCGGGACGCCGGTACGCAGCACCTGTTTGTGGGTTCGGGTAACCCACTGGCCGTACACGGTATCGGGCTCGTCCTGGTGGCGCGTCCCGCGGGCGTGCGCGACGTACTTGTCGTTGTACACCTTGTAGCCGTTGCCGATATGCTCGATGACCATTTCGTCATTCGGCTGGACTCGTGCGATCGTAAAGCGCCCGTTGAACAGGTCAGCGCACAGCTCCGCCATGTTGTGCGCCTGGAAATTCTGCGTCTTCCAGTAGCGGTAGAGCATGACCTGTGGGTCAGTGGGGTCAAGGCTGTCGAAGTCCACGGTTTCCCACAGGAAGCGCTGATTGTCCTCGTCGAAGATGTCGACGGACAACTGTTCGATGTGGGTCAACAGCGAGTGCGCGTCACCAAATATCTGATGATTCCATTGCGAGTCATACACGGACAGCGCAGCCCGGCCGATCGGTTGGTCAGTCAGCTTGTAGAGCAGGGATGTCAGCGCAACCGGAGATACTTTACTTTGGCGTAGGCGGATGTGCGTCCAATCGCCACTTTGTTCCCACGAGACGAAGCCCAGATTGATGACGGCGAAATCGTGGAACTGTTCCACAGGCATATGGCTCGCGTAGAACAGCCTGAAGTCGCTCCGAACGATGGGCCAGAACTCGCCCTCGTCGTCGAACATCCAGCGCCGGCGCATCATGCGTCCGACCACCGGTGTTGGGCTGACCGTGTCATCTTTCCGGAACTCTCAGACGAGCGATCGCCGGGGGACCTAGAGGTCCTGGCTCCCTTCGTCTCCTTCCGCGAGAGCACGCGCCGCGGCTACCAGAGCGCGCTTGCGCGCCGGGTCAGTAATGCTGTGGTAGTAAAAACGCAGGAGTTCGAAGCCGTCCTTGTTGCGAATCGAGGCGACCGCGGACTCGTGCGACGCTTCGCGCCCGCCGAACATGGCTTCGGCTTCCGGCCCCATGCCGTCGAAGAACCAACTGACCGGGACGTTCAGGTATTGGCTGAATTTGTACAGGCGCGCCGCTGAAACGCGTTCATAACCCGCTTCGTAGGCGAGCAGCTGTTCGACATCGAGGCCGGCGGCGGTGGCGAGCTCCTCGACCGTGATGCCGAGAATTCTTCGGCGCATGGCCACTCGCATCCCGACATAGAGATCCGTCGTTTCGGGGCGAGCGGGCCGATCAGCAGCAAATTCGGTGTTCTTGTCAGTCATGTGGCAGATCTCAAGTCCTGTTTGGCCGGCCATTGATCCTCAAATCCCGGCGAAGAATAACAGATTCATAGGCGTTGCATTCTGCTGCCCGGGCTGGGGTTTGTGACCCGCGTCACACGCCGCTCCCATGGGATTGAAGTTCGTATCGCCGGGTACCTCGCGATCCGCCGGCCGCATCCGGGCCGTGCGAAACGCTGGTGCGACGATTGTTCGCCATGCCCGTGTTAGCGGCAGGAGCGCACGGAACTGACCGACGATAAGCGGTGGGAACCAGCTTGCTTTCACTCGCCTCAAGACGAGCGCCCGGAGGTGTCTGCATGGAGCGCGGGCGCATCGTACCTCCCATTATGGGCAGTGAGACGAAATGGATATTGACGATTCAGCCGACCCACTTCGACCATGAATTCAATCGGTTGTGCGGATCCGGCCGGGTCGCCCGGAGGACGCCGCCGATCCGGTGTAACGCAAGAAAAACCGCACAGGAGAGGATGCTGATGAGTCTTAAGGGCAGCAATACAGAGCAAAATCTGAAAGACGCCTTCGCTGGTGAATCGCAGGCTAACCGCCGTTATCTCTACTTCGCTTCCAAAGCGGACGTCGAAGGTTACAACGACGTTTCGACCGTGTTCCGTTCGACCGCGGAAGGTGAGACCGGGCATGCGCATGGTCACCTCGAGTATCTCGAAGACGTCGGCGATCCGGCGACCGGCATGCCGATCGGTTCGACCGCTGACAACCTGAAGGCCGCTATCGCCGGCGAAACCCACGAATACACCGACATGTATCCCGGCATGGCGAAAACCGCCCGGGACGAGGGTTTCGAAGACATTGCCGACTGGTTCGAAACGCTCGCGAAAGCCGAGCGCTCGCACGCTAACCGTTTCCAGAAGGCGCTGGATAATCTGGACGGCTGACCGGTCGCGACGGTCCGGCACGGCGGCCCCGCGAAGCGCTGGCAGTTGCCGATGCCTGGACCATCCACCGGTAAGTGCGCGCGCCGCCGTATGGCGGTGCGAGGCGTGCCGTGTACGGCGCGAGCCCTCGCGGGCGACTGCGCGCTACGAGTCGATTGGAGGTAGACCATGGTCGCTGTACGCGAAGGCAGTCTTGAAGCTCCCACCCGGCATCCACTCGACTGGCGCTCCGAGGCGTTCTACGACGAAGCCGATCTGAACGCAGAACTCGAACGGGTGTTCGATATCTGTCATGGCTGCCGGCGCTGCGTAAATCTCTGCCAATCGTTTCCGACCCTGTTTGATCTCGTAGACGAGTCAGAGACCATGGAGGTCGATGGGGTTGCCAAATCCGATTACGCGCAGGTGGTCGACCACTGTTATCTCTGCGATCTCTGCTACCTGACCAAGTGTCCCTACGTGCCGCCGCACGAATGGCAAGTGGATTTTCCGCACCTTATGCTTCGCGCCAAGGCGGTCCGGTACCGCAAAGGCGAAACGCGCTTCAGGGACCGGGTCATCACGAACACCGATGCCGTCGGCAAGTTCGCGTCCATCCCCGTCGTCGTCAACGCCGTGAACCAAGCCAACAAGACGCCCGCCTGGCGCAAGGCACTCGAGTCAACGCTCGCCATCCACCCGGAAGCCCACCTGCCGCCGTATGCGTCGCCGCCGCTTCGCTCGCGGCTCGCCAAGCACGCGACGAAAGTTGTGACCGCGCAGGCAGCCGGGCGGACCACCGGCAAGGTGGCGCTCTTTGCGACGTGCTACGGCAACTACAACGAACCGCATATCGGTGAAGACCTGGTCGCCGTGTTCGAACACAACGGCATTGTCGTCACGATCGTACCGAGCGAGCGTTGCTGCGGTATGCCAAAGCTGGAGTTGGGCGATCTCCAGTCTGTAGAACAGGCTAAGAACCGCAACATTCCAGCACTCGTCGCGATGGTCGAAGCCGGTTGGGATATCGTCGCGCCAGTGCCGTCGTGCGTGCTGATGTTCAAGCAGGAACTGCCGCTCATGTTTCCGGAGGATGCAGCGGTAAAACGCGTTGGCAAAGCGATCTACGACCCGTTCGAATATCTGTCCCTGCGCAACCGGGCGGGCCACTTCAATACCGAATTTGCCAGGGGCCTCGGCAACGTGGCTTATCAGGTCGCCTGTCATCAACGGGTGCAGAACATCGGGCCGCGCACGCGCGACATCATGAATCTCATCCCCGATACGGTGATCAAGATGATCGAACGCTGCTCTGGTCATGATGGGACCTATGCAGTCAAGAGTGAGACCTACGCCGCCGCGCAGAAGATCGCGCGCCCGGTAGCGCGGCAGGTAAAAGCGCACGACGCGGAACACGTCGTCAGTGACTGCCCGATGGCCGCCAGTCATGTTGCACACGCGGCGGGGCACGACCACGCGAGCCACCCGATCACTTTGCTGCGACACGCCTATGGCATCTGACGGGATTTCTAGTCGCGCGCGAGCCGCACCTGGCACTTCGATCGACGCGCTGAGTGCCGCCACAACTATCCGAGTAGCGCAACGATGCAGAAGTTGACCCGAGCCGATTTAATGAGTCTGGAGTCTTACAGCGCCGGGCGCGGTGAATTCCGCGCGCGCGTGCTGGCTCACAAACGCAACCGACAGGTGTCGTTAGGACCCAACACCACGCTCTACTTCGAAGATCGCCTGACGATCCAGTACCAGGTTCAGGAAATGCTCCGGATCGAGCGCATCTTCGAAGCGGATGCCATCGAGGAGGAACTCTCGGCGTACAACCCGCTCGTGCCGGACGGTCGCAATTGGAAAGCGACTTTCATGATCGAATACGACGACCCGGACGAACGCCGCGAGGCGCTGGTGGCACTGCTCGGCATCGAGGACCAGATCTGGGTGCAGGTGCACGGGCACGACCGCGTGTTTGCGATCGCTGACGAAGACCTGGATCGAACGCGCGACGAGAAAACCTCCGCCGTGCATTTTCTGCGGTTCGAGCTGACGGATGCGATGGTCGAGGCGATGCGCAGTCAGGCGCCCATCGCCATGGGCAGTGCGTTGCCCGCCTACGAGCACAGCGTCGTGGCCGTGCCCTCCAGCGTGCGTGACTCGCTCAGCGCCGATCTGGCGGCGTGAACGCGTCGGACGCGCGCTGCCCGGCCGGGCAGCGAAGACGCAGACGTCGCGGGGAGGGGGGAATTGGTGGGCCGTGAAGGGCTCGAACCTTCGACCCGCTGATTAAGAGTCAGCTGCTCTGCCAACTGAGCTAACGGCCCGCGGGGGCGCGAAGTATAGGGAAACGCATCGGGCACCTCAAGTGCGCCCGCGGCTGTCCGCGGGCAGCCGCGGCGGCGTTGGCCCATGGGAACCCTGCCGTCAGCCGCAGGCGCCGCCCCGGGGCGGGCATCGCATCAAATTCCGGCGGCTGGCGGTCGCAGTTCAGGCGGCCGCGTCGTTCGCGTCTTCCGAGCCGACCGCACCAGCTTCGCGGGCGGCGCGAATCTCGTCGTCGGAGAAGCCTAATACCTGGCTCATGATGTCGTAGGTGTGCTCGCCCAGGAGCGGAGAGCGTTCGACGTTGGCCGGGGAGTCCGACAGCTTGATGGGGTTGCCGACCGTCAGATATGCGCCGCGGGTCGGGTGGGGTACTTCGACCACCGTGCCGGTCTCGCGCAATGAGGGTTCCTCAGCCAACTCTTTCATCGACAGAATTGGACCACATGGCACATTCAACGGATTGAGAATGTCCATGGCCTCGAATTTGGTCTTCGTCATGGTCCACTTCTCGATCTCGTCGAACATCGTCTCGAGTTTCGGAAGACGCGCCTCCGGCGTGTTCCATTCGGGATCGTCGAGCCAGTCTTCGTGGCCGATCGCGGTCGCGAGGCCTTTGAACGCAGCCGCTTGCGCGATGACGTAGATGTAGGCGTTCGGATCGGTTTCAAAACCTTTGCATTTCACGACCCAGCCCGGTTGCCCTCCGCCTGATGCATTGCCGGAGCGGGGCGCCGCGTCGCCAAACTCGCCGTTCGGATACTGCGGGTACTCCTTCAGCGGTCCGTGGGTCAGGCGCTGCTGGTCGCGGAGCTTTACCCGGCAGAGGTTCAGCACGCCGTCTTGCATCGCGCATTCAACGCGCTGGCCCTTGCCGGTCTGCTCGCGCTGAAACAATGCCGTTACGATCCCGAGAGCGAGATGCAGTCCGGTGCCGGAGTCGCCGATTTGAGCGCCGGTAACGATTGGCGGGCCATCGTCGAACCCGGTAGTGCTGGCGGAGCCGCCGGTACACTGCGCGACGTTCTCATACACCTTGCAGTCGGCATAGGGGCCGGGCCCAAAACCTTTGACCGATGCGTAGATGATGCGTGGATTAATCTCCTGAATGCGCTCCCAGGAAAAGCCCATGCGGTCGAGCGCGCCCGGCGCGAAGTTCTCGGCCAGCACGTCGCACTCTTCGATGAGGCGCGTGAATATCTTCTTGCCCTCGTCGCTCTTGGTGTTCAGCGTGATGCTGCGCTTGTTGTGGTTCAGCATCGTGAAGTACAGGCTGTCGACGTCCGGAATGTCCTGCAACTGCCCGCGCGTCGCGTCACCAACCCCGGGGCGTTCAACCTTCAGGACGTCGGCGCCAAACCAAGCCAGCAGCTGGGTGCAGGTGGGACCGGACTGGACGTGCGTCATGTCGAGAATGCGCACACCTTCTAATGCTCTGCTCATCGGGTCGTACTCCGTCGCTTCTGGTTTGCCGCGCTGGTCCTGGACGTCGGGCACCCGCGCGTGATGTTCGGGGCGGCGCCGCCGAATCTCCCTGGTAGATGAGTTCACTCATCTGGATGCTGCGCGCGAAGTGGGCGTGAGCCCCTCCCCATCGCGGGTCCGGGAGTGGTGTGTCGCGATGCGGTCTCCGAACCGCCGGCCGGGCCTCGTAGCTTGCGGTGCCAGGTGCCAGAACGCGTCTGGTATACAATATACCAACGGTGTTAATCCTCACAACCGTTGTGCCGCGAGGCGCGAAAATGCTCTTGGCGCACGGGTGTGTAGGTCGACTTTGGCAGCATGCGCACGCGGCGGGCTAGACTCCGCACGATGCAGGTGCCTGCGGACTCGCTCGTGGGTGCGCGGTGAGGACAGACAGATCAAGAGGAAGCCGCAGGTGTCAAATGACCACAGCAACACGATGCGTACGGTTGGCAGAGGTTTTTACTGGGATGAGTTGACGGTGGGTGAGCAGTTCAAGACGCTCAACCGCACGATCACCGAAGCTGATATCGTCAACTTCATCGGTGTGACCGGCATGGTCGAGACCATTTTCACCGATCTTTCGTTCGACTCTTCGCACGGCGCGGCGATGCATGGGCGGGTCGCTCCAGCGGCGCTGACCTATACGATCATCGAAGGATTGCTGGTGCAGTCGACGATGCAAACGACCGGGCTTGCGCTGTTGGAAGTCGAAAAGAAGATATTGAAGCCCGTCGTGGCTGGCGACACGGTGCACTGCGAAGTCGAGGTGCTCGCAACCCGGGAGACCAGCAAAGGCGGGCGCGGGATCGTGACGACCGGTAACTCCATCGTCAATCAGCGCGGCGAGACCGTCATCTACTACAAGGCCACCCGCATGATGGCGGGATCTCCGGGCTGAGCTGGCGTCAGGGCCGGTTGAACCACGCGCGCAGGCAATGCGCGACGGCGCGGGCCGCGAACACCGGCCCCATATGTCCGGTGTCTGCGAGCTCTTGGGTGCATGCACAGTCGAGTCGTTCGGACAGTTCCGCGGCAATAAGAGCGCTTACGGGCGGCGACTTCGCGCCGTGCAAAACGGTCACCGGCACGGTGATCCGTTGAAGCGATGGAAGCGGAAACGCGTAGTAGGAGACCGTCTGCGTCTCCGCGGCCAGTGAGGCGGCGCGCCCCAACAGCTGTTCACGCAGCTCTGCTGGAAGAGTCGACCACTCGGTCTCGTTCCACGCCCGGATGAAGCCCGCGAGGCCGTCTTCCGCGGACCCGGAGGCTACCGCCGCATTCAGCCCATCCACGGCATCGCGGTCCCACGCCAGGCCGGCGCGATGATCGGCGCGGCTCAAGTCCAGGCAACTGAGGACGATCGGTTCGAAGAGCGCCGCGCGATTCACGCGCGCCCGCGCCGCCAGGGCATTCAGGGCGACCAGCCCCCCCATGGAATGACCGAAAAGATAGGTCTGGCCCGAGCCACGATGGCGCTCGAGCACCCATTCGGCCACGGCGCCGTGCTGTGCGACCGGATCCCCCGCCACCTCGACCATGGTATCGCCGTAACCATTCAGGGCCGGTGCGACGATTTGCAATCCGGGACGGATGAGTTCGCGTGCCAGTCTGGTGAATGCCCGCGGCGCGGAAGCTGCCGCGTGCAACGCGATCAGCACGTCCGGTGCGGCCGGGTCGCCCCATCGACACGTCTCAATCTGGCCGCCGAGCGCGGGCTCTACGGGCATACCGGGTGGAACCCTGTCAGATCTGGCAGCACCACGCTGGTGCGACCCCGCGTATAACTGTAACCGCTCAACGTACTTCGCCCGCTTCTCGCGGGCATTTTTTTGTCCGCGGTCCGCGCGGCACGTCAGTAGCGGCAAACGGCGGCTGGATTGCTTGCACGCACCCCGCGTGGCAGAATTCGCGGCTTGCCCAAATGCCCCCGCTCGCTCCAGATCGCGCATCCTTAGCATTCCCCTGGCCACTCGCATCAGCTGCGTGCGCATTGCGAAGCGCTGGTCCGAAGCGGAGCCGGCACGGCGGCTTTACGTGCCGGTCGGTCTGCAGAGCGCCGGAGGCGTCGGGCTCGAAATCTGCGAAAGTGGCGGAATTGGTAGACGCGCTGGTTTTAGGTGCCAGTGGGGCAACCCGTGCGAGTTCGAGTCTCGCCTTTCGCACCAGTTGAGCAATCTGAACTTTTTTACCAATCAGACCATACCGACGGCCTTTTCTCACTACATAATTTGCTCTTATCTTACCTTTATCATCCCACATTTTCAGATCTAATTCATTGCCAGAATCATCATAATGCATTTCTTTTAGCGTTTGCCCATTGGCATGCCATTCTTTCAATTCCCCCTTATAAATACCATTATTAAAGTGATATCTAAATTTTAACTGCCCTTGTGGCCACCATCCTTTATGTAGTCCATTTTTTTCTCCATTCAAATAAGATCGTTCAAACTGTTTACTACC